>NZ_CAXRAZ010000044.1:0-138538 GCF_964229035.1 Nocardioides sp.
TTTCCGGGCGATCGGTTGCAGTTTCCCACCAATCGACGGGCTCCCGCCGGCGGGCTCACGCCGACGGGCTCCCGCCGGCGGGCTCACGCCGAGCGGCCCCTCGATCAGCGGTCGAGCCCCGACCACCGAATCAGCCGCGCGGCGAGGACTCACGCTCCTCGAAACCGCCGCCGATCCGCGCCGCCACCGCCCGCAGCCGCGCGCGGGTGATCGCCGAGACCGTGGCGAACCCGGCGCGCTCGGCGCGCGAGCCGGCGCGCGTGGGCTCGGCGGCGTTGATCGAGAGACAGGTGCGGGTGCCGTCGTCCGCGAGGTTGGCGAGGGCGACGGCGTGGCCGGTCGTGCCGCTGCCGGCGTAGGGGTCGAGCACGCGGGCGTCGGCGGGCATGGTCGCCAGCAGCCGGAGCAGCAGCCCGGTGGGTTTGGGCGAGTCGAAGACGGGGCCGACGAGCTCCTTCAGCTCGGCGACGGCGGTGTCGGTGGAGCCGATCTCGGCGGCGAGCCACACGGTGCGCAGCTTCTTGCGTCGTCCGCCCGGTGGGTGGCGCCAGTCGCGCTGGAAGACGTCGACGCGATCGCCGCCCACTCCGCGCACGACGCGGCACTCGAGGTCGTCGCCGCGCTCGTCGATGCGGGGGCGCGACCAGCGCCACACCGCGGGCGCGCCGTCGCCGAAGACCGGCGTGATGGCCACCGCACCGTCGAACGGCACGGTGGCGACGCGGCCGGTGGTCGGGTCGCCCCAGACCTCGAAGTGCAGGGTCGGCGCGCTGACGGGGTCGAACCTCTTGTTCGTGTTGCGCAGCGGTAGGCGCCGGTAGCGGCGACCGTCGTCGGTGAGGAGGGGGAAGTCGGCGTCCACGACGCTGCTCTCGGTGGAGGCGTCGAGCACGCACCGGGCGGGATCGCGCGCGTAGACGAGGAGGTACTCGTGCGAGGTCGCGAAGCCGCGGCCGAGCTGGCGCCCCTTGGGGTTGAGGTTCACCACCACCTGCGCGAGGAACGCCTCCTCGCCGAAGACCTCGTCCATCAGCAGGCGCAGGTGCGCGACCTCGTGGTCGTCGATGCTCACCGCGACCGCGCCCCCCGGGGTCAGCACGCGCCGCACCTCCTCCAGCCGGGGCCGCTGGTAGGCGACCCAGGCCGCGTGGCGTCCCGCAGCGCCCGAGCCGCGGCGTCCCTTGAAGTCGTCGTGGTAGGCCAGCCCCGAGCCGGTGTTGTAGGGCGGGTCGAGGTAGGCGAGGTCGTAGGAGGCCTCCGGCTCAGCGGCGAGGACGTCGAGGTTGTCGCCCTCCGCGAAGGTGTTCCACACCCCCGCACTGCCTGCGCCGCCGACCTCGCCCACGCCGCGATCCTGCCCGATCCCGCGGCGCCGCGCGGGAGGTGTGCGTGGCAGGCTCGGGGCGTGTCGAGTCGCCGTTTCACCCGGGCCGAGCTGGAGTCCTTCCGCGATGCCGAGGTGCCCGACCTGCTGCCACGCCCCGGGCAGGCCCTGCGCCTGCTCTTCGTCGGCATCAACCCCGGGCTGTGGACGGCGGCCACCGGCACCCACTTCGCCCACCCCGGCAACCGCTTCTACCCCGCGCTGCTGCAGGGCGGGGTGATCACCGAGCCCGTCCACCCGGCCGAGGGCATGGACGACGCCCAGCGCGACGTGCTGCGCGAGCGCGGCATCGGCATCACCAACCTCGCCCGTCGCGCCACCGCGAAGGCCTCCGAGCTCAGCGCCGACGAGCTGCGGGTCGGTGGCCGGCAGCTCGTCGAGCTGGTGCGCCGCGAGCGTCCGGCGGTCGTCGCGGTCGCGGGCATCACCGCCTTCCGCACCGCCTTCGGCCGCCAGAAAGCGGTGCCGGGCCGCCAGCCCGAGCACCTGGACGACGACCTGCCGGGCGAGCTGTGGGTGGTGCCGAACCCCAGCGGGCTCAACGCGCACGAGACCGTCGCCAGCCTGGCGGCGGCCTATCGCGAGGTGGCGGTGGCGGCGGGCGTCGTCCACGGGGAGGGTTGAGGCGCCCCCTCGGCGTCAGGCGGGGCGGGCGCGCCCCACGACCATCGGGACGACGGTGGCGGCGCCGCCGGGCATGGGCCGGTGCTCGACCTCGACGACCTCGAAGGGTGCGGCGGAGAGCAGGGCGAGGAAGTCGCGGTTGGGCCGGCAGCCGTCGGCGAGTCGACGCTGCACGGGAGCGGCGACCTCCTGCAGCACGCGACGCAGACCCTCGCCGCGCACGTGCTCGTGGAACAGGAAGGTGCCGCCGGGGCGCCGCACGCGGGCGACCTCGCTCAGGGCAGCGGCCGGGTCGGGCAGCGAGCAGAAGAGGAGGGAGGCGGCCACGGTGTCGAAGGCGTCGTCGCCGAAGGGCAGGTGGGCGGCGTCGCCGTCGACGATCTGCCAGGCCGCGGCACGGATGCCCTGGGTGCGGCGCTGCAGCTGGGCCCGCAGCGCCGGGTTGGGCTCGAGCATCACCAACTCGGTGACGCTGCTCGGGTAGTGGGCCACGGAGAATCCGTTGCCGGTGCCGATGTCGAGGGTGCGCCCCCGGGCGGCGGCGAGGTGACGGGCCCGGATCTCGGCCTGGCCGGCCCGCTCGGCCCGGTCCATCACGCCGGGGTACCAGCGGGCGAAGAAGCGCTGCCCGCGCGTGCCGCGGGGTGAGGTCGTCGTGGCCACGCCCCAACCCTAGGGGCGCGGGTCGCGACGGATGGCCAGCACGGTGACGTCGTCGGCCAGCGGCGCGCTGGATCCGAGGGAGCGCACCTCGGCGATCAGGGACCGCGGGCTGCCCGCGCCGGCGGCGAGCGCGACGAGGGGGGCGATGTCGTCGGGGTCGGCGTGGACGTCGACGAGCTCGAGCAGGCCGTCGCTGAAGCACACGATCGTGTCGCCCGGCTCCAGGTGCACGGTGCCGGCCTGCCACGGGTAGGTGTCGAGGATCCCGAGCGGCACCTCCTCGGAGGCGAGGCGCTCGGTGGTGCCGTCGGCGCGCAGCACGACGGTGAGCCCGTGGCCGGCGTCCACGTAGTCGATGCGGCCGGTCACCGGGTCGGCCCATCCGACGAAGGCGGTGACGAAGGCCTGGCTCGACCCGAGGTCGTCGAGCACCGCCTCGTTCACGGCGCGGACGACGTCGGCGACGCTGCCCCGCCGCTCGGCCGCGTCGTAGCGGCCGGAAGCAAGCGAGCGCAGCTCGGCGCGCAGCACCGATCGCACGTTCGACATCAGGATCGCCGCGCCCATGCCCTTGCCCATGACATCGGCCACCACGAAGGCGTGGCGCTCCCCCACGGGCAGGTGGTCGTAGAAGTCGCCGGCCACCGCTGCGGCGGGCAGGCAGACGGCGGCCGCCGAGTACCCGGACACGTCCGGGACCTCCCGGGGCAGCAGGCCCTGCTGCACCGACCGCGCGTGGGCGACCTCCCGCGAGGTGAGCAGCTCCGACTCCACCCAGGTGGCGAGCTGCGTGGCGACCGTCAGCTGGTGCTCGTCGAGCGAGCGGGGTTCGACGTCGTAGAGGCAGAGCGTGCCGAAGGTGACGCCGTGGTGGTCACGCACCGGGAAGCCCGCGTAGAAGCGCAGGTTCGGCTCCCCGGTGACCGTCGGCAGGTGGGAGAAGCGCGGATCGAGCAGCGCGTCCTCGACCACTGTGATCCGACCGGTCGTCACGGCGACGTCGCAGAAGGACTCCGATCGCGGGTTGACCGTGACGTCGGCCCCCACGCAGGACTTGAACCACGAGTAGTCCTGGTCGAGCAGCGTCACCGCGGCGATCGGCACCCCGAAGATCGTGCGGGCGAGCTCGGTGATGCGGTCGAAGCGCTCCTCGCGACCGGTGTCGAGGATGTTCAGCGCGGGCAGCGAGCGGCGCCGCAGTGAGGCGTCGCCGGCGGCCGCACGCCCTGGGGTCGGCGCGGCAGCCAGCCGGGTGCTCGCAGCGCGGTTGTCCATCTCTCCCCCCGAGGTGGGCGCAGGGGCCCGTGGGACGTGGGCCGCTTCGCCAGCCGGCCCGTTGACGTGCCCGAGACTCGGGGGAAGACCCTCGAACGCGCCGAGCGTAGTGGCCGTACCCGGTGCTGCACCCGGAATCCGTGGAGTCGGTCGAGAAAGTCCGCGCCGACGCTTGACTTCCTCAATTTCCTTCAGGAGCCGCGTGGTTCAGGTCGGCACGACCTTGAACAGGAAGCGCTTCTTCACCATGACCCAGATGAGCGCCAGCACGGCAGTGTGGATCGCCAGCCCCTGCCACCAGCTCATCCGGTCGAGCCCCGGGATGTTCGCCACCGCCACCACGAAGAAGACGTGCACGATGAACACGTAGAGGCTGACCTTGCCGAGCGGCAGGTAGAACCAGCCGAACGCCCGGTCGAGCGGCTTCCAGCAGCAGGTGAGCAGCGCGTAGGCCACCACGACCACCAGCACGAGGTCGAGCAGGCGTCCGGGCTGCAGGTCGGTGCGCTGGAACAGGTGGGTGTAGACCCAGGGGTACGGGTCGCCCGCCGCGGTCGGCACCCCGGGCACGCGGGGGAAGGAGGCGAAGGTGTGGGCCGCCCACACCCAGGCCATGAGGACGGCGTAGACGCCGAGCACGGCACCGATCACGATCTTCCCGGTGCGTGCGGTGAGCGCGCGGATCAGCGGCGTGCGGTAGTAGCCGATCACGAGCCCGTGGGTGAAGGCGATCTGCCAGGTGAGCAGCGGGAAGACGTCCTCGAACTGCGAGGGCAGCACCCGCAGGTGCTGGGTGGTGTCGAGCACGTAGAGGCCCCAGCTCGCCGCCAGCACCAGCCACCACAGCCCGCGGCGGATCAGCCACATCAGGGCCGGCAGCAGCAGCGCGAGCACGACGAACAGGCCCATGATGTTGAAGACCCACGGCCCCATCTCGAGCAGCAGCAGCGAGCGCACGGCGTACCACGGCGGCGGGTAGTCGAGCAGGCGGTCGACGTTGGCGTACAGGTCGTAGACCTGCCCGGCGGCGGCCTGGCCGTTCTCGCCCGTGCCGCGGTCGGTGAAGGTCGTGACGCTGGAGGCCGACACGAGGGGCAGCAGCCCCACGAGGTACACGAGGACGACGACCGCCAGCGCGGTGACGTACTGCTTGCGCGCGCGGCGGAACGCCGTCACCGCGGCGGCCCACTCCCCCAGCTTGGCCACCACGACCGGGTGCACCATGCCGAGCACGATGCCCGAGAGCAGCACGAACAGCTCGGCGCCCGTGATGCCGCCGATGCTGTTGAGCGTGATGGAGGAGTACGGCCCGGCCAGCTCGATGTGGGTGATGACGACCGCGACGATGATCCAGCCGCGCAGGAAGTCGAGCCGGTTGTCGCGCGGGTCGTTCTCGCGCGGGTAACGCCAGCTCGGCGCGAGCCGGCTCGCGAGGCCGGAGCCGAGGTAGAGCACGAGCGCCAGCACGACCGCGCCGATGATCCAGGTGAGGTTGCCGGATCGCCAGCACCGTGACGTCGTCGGCGAGCGGCGTCCGGAGCAGCCCATCGACGCGGTCCACGAGTTCCTGAGGCGTCACGTCGCGCGCGGCCAGCCCCGCGAGCACGGCCATCTCGTCCTCGCCGTCGCTGGCGACGAGGTCGAGCAGGCCGTCGCTGAAGCACACCAGGTGGTCGCCGGGCTCGAGGTGCACGGTTCCGAGGTGCCAGCCGAAGGCGTCGGTGATGCCCAGCGGGAGGTTCTCCGAGGTCAGCCGTTCCGCCCGCCCCTCGGCGCGCAGGACGACGGTGAGGCCGTGCCCGGCGTCCACGTAGTCGATGCGGCCGCTGGCCGGGTCGGCCCACCCGATGAAGGCGGTGACGAAGGCGCGGGTGGAGCCGAGGTCCTCCAGCACCGCGTCGTTCACCGCGCGGACGACGTCGGCCACGTCGCCCTGCCGGTCGCGGGTGTCGAAGCGGCCGAGCGCCAGCGAGCGGAGCTCGGCGCGCAGCACAGCCCGCACGGTCGACATCAGGATCGCGGCGCCGATGCCCTTGCCCATCACGTCGGCCACGACGAAGGCATGGCGATCATCGAAGCCGAGGTGGTCGAAGAAGTCGCCGGCGACGGTGGTGGCCGGTCGGCACAGGGCGGCTGCGGAGTAACCGGGCAGGTCGGGCGCCTGCTGCGGCAGCAGAGCCGCTTGCACGGCCCGGGCCCGGCGCACCTCGCGGGAGGCCGCCAGCTCGGCCTCGACCCAGGAGGCGAGCTCGGCGGCGACGACGCGGGCGTGGTCGTCGAGCCGGCGCGGCGTGAAGTCGTAGAGGCACAGCGTGCCGATGGTCGTGCCCTGCTGGTCGCGCACCGGGAAGCCGGCGTAGAAGCGCAGGTGCGGCGCGCCGGCCACGCTGGGCAGGCCCGCGAAGCGCGGGTCGAGCCGGGCGTCCTCGACCACGGTGACGCGACCGGTGGTCACGGCGACGTCGCAGAAGGTCTCCGAGCGCGGGAGCTCGGTGAGATCGAGACCGACGCACGACTTGAACCACGCACGGTCCTGGTCGAGCAGCGTGATGGTGGCGATCGGCACGCCGAAGACGGTGCGCGCCAGCTTCGTGATCCGGTCGAAGCGCTCCTCCCGACCGGTGTCGAGGATGTTGAGCGCCTCGACCGCTCGCTGGCGACGGCGCTCGACCTCGGGGGCTCCGAGGAACAGCTCGGGCGGCTCGGACGGACTCGGCCCTGAGGGGGCCGGGTCGTCGGCGGCGCTGCCGGTGGCGTGCTGATCCTTGGATGTACTCCCGAGCGGGGCCGCGCTGCGGCCCCGGACTACCGGCCGCCCGTGGGCGACCGTTGAAACGGTCGGTGACACGGGCGGGTACCCGCCCGTTCCGGAATCGTGGCGCCCCCTTGCCGTCCGGTCGGACGGGTTGCTCGAGACCGCGTCAGTCCACCTCGGACCGCTCCTGCGAGCGCTCGCCGGCGTTCGGGCCGGTGAGCACCAGCGTGCGCTCGAGTCGCTCGTCGCTGCCGCGCACGATGGTGGTGAGCTCGAGCTGCCGGACGCTGGCGTCGGCGCTGTCGAACTCCAGCGCGACCCTGGCGGTGAAGTACTCGACCCCGTCGACGGCGCGCAGACCGGCCCGCACCTCGCGCACGATGCGATCGAGGTCGAGGTCGTCGAGCTCCAGCGCCGGTGGCACGTAGTCGCCCACCGGCGAGACGTAGACCCGGTAGCCGGGGTCCCCCGGACCGACGCTGAACTCCCGGACGACCCGCGGTGCGTCCGGGGCCGCCTCCGATGGCTCAGCGGAGGGCTGGGCGGGGGGCTCCGCCGAGGGCGCTGCGCCGACCGATCCGACCGAGCCGATCGATCCGACCGAGCCGACCGGCAGCGGTGCCGAGCGGACGACGAGGGAGTAGTCGCTGATGCTTACCTCCAGTGCGCGCCCACCCGTCTCGCGCTCGGCCGCGGTGAGTGCGCCGGTGAGGAAGGCGGTGTCGAGGGTGCTGGTGTCGACCGGGTCCGCGTCGTCCTCCCCACCGCCGACGGCGATCCCGAGCACGACGGCCAGGCCCACGACTCCGATGGCCCCGACCGCCCCGAGTCCTCGGCGGCGGCGACGGCCGGTGGTCCCGCGGGCGCCCGACTCGGCCGCCGCGGGCTTGCGGGTGCGTGTGCGCGTGGGTCTGCCGGCGGGTGTGCGGGTCGGCCTGCGTGCGGGCTTGGCTGCCGGCCGATCGTCGTCCGAAGGGGTTGCGGCGGACGGGCCCCCGCCGTCCTCGGTGCGGGGCTTGCTCGGACGCCGGTAGCGGCGCCACCGCTGCGGCGGGGAGGGCGTGGGCGGATCGGCGTCCGACCACGCGAGCGTCTTCGAACGGGAGCGCCGAGCCATGGCCGCGATGCTAACCCCGCCCCCGGGGCGTCCTCAGACCCGCGCCTGGGCCTCCAGCCACCCGTGCACCAGCGACACGGCGGAGGCGCCCTCGCCGCTGGCCGAGGCCACCCGCTTCATCGAGCCCGAGCGGATGTCGCCGGCGGCGAAGACCCCGGGCACGCAGGTCGCGAGGTTCTCGGGCGGCCGGCCGTCGACCCAGCACTCGGTGGGCACGTCGCGGCCGGTGAGCACGAAGCCGTGGTCGTCGCGGCGGACCGCCTCGGGCAGCCAGTCGCAGTGCGGCTCCGCGCCGAGCAGCAGGAACAGCCCGCCGGCGCCCACCTGCTCGGTGGAGCCGTCGCGCACGTCGCGCAGGGTGAGCCAGCCGAGCTGGCCGTCGGTCGCGCCGCCGTCCACGATCTGGGTGCAGGGGCGCACGCTGATGCGCGGGTTCCACTCGATCTCGTCGATCAGGTAGCGCGACATCGTGCTGGCGAGGTCGGGGCGGCGCACCAGGATGGTGACCGAGCGCGCGAAGCGCGAGAGGTGCACGGCCGCCTGGCCGGCCGAGTTGCCGCCGCCCACCACGAAGACGTCGCGGTCCTCCATCTCGCGCGCGGCCGTCATCGCCGCGCCGTAGTGGACGCCGGCGCCGACGAGCTCCTCCAGCGGCTCGACGCCGAGGCGGCGGTAGTCGACGCCCGAGGCCACGAGCACCGCCCGTGCGCGCACCTCGCCCCCCTCGGTGCGGACGACGTGCGGGGCGCCGTCCACGCCGGGAACGAGCTCGGTGACCGGCCAGCCGGTGAAGAAGCGGGCGCCGAAGCGCACCGCCTGGATGCGGGCGCGCTGGCCGAGGCGCATGCCGGAGATGCCGCGCGGGAAGCCCAGGTAGTTGCGGATCATCGAGCTCGTGCCGGCCTGCCCGCCCACGACCTCCGACTCGAGCACCACGGTGGAGAGACCCTCGGAGGCGCCGTAGACGGCCGCGGCGAGGCCCGCCGGGCCGGCGCCGACCACGACCAGGTCGACCACCGAGTCGAGCTCGATGTCGGAGGGGCGGCCGTAGACGATCGCCGCCAGGTCGCGCACCGACCTCGGCTGCACGAGCGGGGTGGACGCGAAGGGGCCGGTGGTCAGGTGGATGAGCGGGTAGCTGGGCTCCGCGCCGTCCTCGAGCAGGGCGTGGGCCTCGAGACCCTCGGGCGAGTCGGGCGCGTAGGTGCGGTGCGGGAAGCCGGTGCGGTCGAGGAAGTCGCGCACCGCGAGCGCGAGCCGGGAGGCGTCGGGCGTGATGATCCGCACCGTCGCGACCTCGGACGTCGCGACGGTGGCTCCCCAGTCGCCGAGCAGGTCGGTGATCGCGTGGTGGAACTCCTCGTCGCGCACGCCCTGCGGCAGCACCACGTAGGTGTCGATCTTGCCCTTCTGCGCGGCCCCGCGCAGCCAGGGCGTCTCCTCGCCGAAGCGGGCGATCGGCACGGTGATCACGCGCCGGGCGGTGGGCACCGCGGCCCGCCAGTCGTGGAGCGCCTCGTGCATGGGTGCGTCCGGCAGCACCGAGTCGCTCACCACCAGTGCCACCGGACGACGCGATGCCGCGGCGTCGCGCAGCACGGCGGTGGCCTCCGCCGCGGTGCCGGCGCCCCGGACGTCGTACTCGCGCTCGTAGCGGGCGAACTGCGCCTGCAGGGTGGGCAGCTCGTCGCCCGAGACGAGCACGATCAGGGGGGCGTCGCTCACGGGCCCGAGTCTGCCAGTCGGGCGTGACCGGCGGGTGACGTCGGCGTCACGGGTCCGCGAGCCCTGCCGGAGGGCGAGCGGGGTGCACTCGGGCGTCGGGGTCCGGACTCCTGCCGGTCACCTCGGGGCGCCCGACCTCGACTAGGCTCGGGTGAGTGAGCGACCCCGGCACCCACCCCACGCCCGCGATCCCCACCGAGGCCGAACCCGAGGCCGATCTCGAGGCCGCTGCCCAGGGCTCGGACGTCGGCGAGGGGCCGGATCTCTCCGACCTGGTCGACGACCTGCGCCTCGAGCAGTACGAGGTCAGCCAGCCCCTGCCGGGCGTGCTGCACGTGACCGGACGCTTCTCCAACCCCGAGCGCATCGCGCTCAAGGCCGCGGCCGACGCCGGCGACGTGGCGCTGGCCGTGTGGGCCACCAGCCACCACGACGACTGGGCCCTCGTGGCGTGGGACCGTCCCGAGCTCGTCACCGTCACCGTCAAGGGCACCGCGCCGCAGCGCTGGCGCCACCGCCAGCTCCCCACCACCCTGCGCCCCGACGCGCAGACCTTCCTCGAGGGCGCCTCGTCGCCCTTCGACATCGTCACCCGTCCCAAGCACCAGCCCACGGACGCCGCCCGCGAGGTGATCGCGCGCTTCGGCATCACCGACCCCCCTCCGCCGGGCTGGGTGCCGCCGGTGGTGGAGGAGCCCGTCGCGGAGGTGCCGCCGGTCCGGCGCTCGACCGTTCCCACGGCGAAGCCGGCCGGCGAGCGCTCGGCGTCGGCGCGATCGCGCACTGCAGCGCCCGCCAAGCCGGTGAAGCCCGAGCCGGTGGTCGCGGTCTGCCCCACCTGCTTCATGGCACTCCCCGCCACCGGCATCTGCGACAACTGCGGCTGAGGGCGGCTGCGCCGACCAAGGTGCGCGCGGAGGCGCGCCAGCGCCTTCACGACGCCTGGGTGAGGTGAGGGGGAACCGCGGGGCAGGCGGCTATTCGCGCTGGGGGTAGGTGCCGGTGGGGGTGACGAGGAACCGCCTGCCTAGGGGGCTGGTCCACCGGTAGATGCCGGGTGCGAGTGCGGTGTAGCGCCAGCGGCTGTGGGTCTTCGCGCGGTGGTGGCGCCGGCAGAGTGGTGTGAGGTTGCAGGGGCAGGTCGCTCCGCCGGCGGCGTAGGGGTCGCGGTGGTCGAGGTCGCAACTGGTCGCGGGGATGGTGCAGCCAGGGAAGCGGCAGGTGTGGTCGCGCCAGGTGGTGTGGCGGCGCAGGCGGTCGGGGATCTCGTAGGCATCGACGTGGTCGCAGTCGGCAAGGTCGACGACCGGTCGCACGGCGATGTGACTGGCCTGCTGCAACCACTCCCGGATCTGCGCCGTGGCGACAGGTCGGTTGTTGCAACGGCCCACCGGGTTCTCACCGGTGAAGGATTCGGGGGTGACGTGGACGACGACCTCCGCCTTCCTGCCCACGGAGGCGGTGACGACCTCGCCGGTCGTCTCGTCAACCTGGGTGAGGTCGAGCTCGAGATCGTTGCGCGCCATGTCCCCCAACGAGCGTGCCATTCGCACCTCCTGTGTCGACTCGTCGCCGAACTGCGCCCGCGTCGCGGCACGGCGTCGGGCGGCGGCCTCCAAATCGGCGGCATCACCGGCGTCGAGGGTGGCATCGAGGTAGGCGATGCCGTCCGGCGTCGGGTCGGAGAACCGCACGCCCAGCTGCTCGCACTCACGCTGACGCTGCGCCTCAGCCAACTCGGGGGCGAAGCGTTTGATCGCCTCATCGATCAGCCGGTCCAGCTGGGCCCACGACACCTTGTGGGCGGCGAACAACTGCCGGTCCACGAACCCGGCCGCATCAGCGTTGAGGTCGATGGTGCGTTCGGCGATCTTCGCGGCTCGCCACGGCGCCAACCGGCCCGCAAGCACGGCGGCGTAGACGTGCGGGAGCCGCCAGGCGCATTCCAGGATCCGTGCGACGTAGCGGCGTCCACCCTCCGGCGTGCGGCCCAGCACCGCCACGAGCTCCATGAGGGCGAACTCCGCCACCAACGGGGCACCGTCACCCGCCAGGCGCACGCCGGTGTCGAGCGCGGCGACCACGTCTTCGACTGGCTTCTCCGCCTCGTCGTGGAGGTTGCGCTCTGCCCACGCGACGATGCCCTGCCAGGTGCGGATCTCGGAGGCCTGACGAGCCTGCTCCTCACCCACCAACACATCCAGCAGCACCGACGAGGAGACGCCGTCGAACGGCGCGTGCGGGCCGTCGTCCACGCCACCGTTCACGTCGTCGAAGCCATCCCCGAGAGTCATATGAAGATGGTGGCACGAACCCCCGACACAACCCGAACAAGCCGCAGAACCCTGTGGACAAGCCAGTTCCCGCGTTGCCCACCGCGGCGAGTGAGGCCGGCTGGATCAGCCGTAGTGGCAGACGTAGCCGAGGGTCTCGGTGACCTCGATGTCGAAGGAGGAGTCGCCGGGCACGCTGAAGGACTCGCCGGCGGCGTAGGAGGTCCACTCCTCGGAGCCGGCGAGGCGGATGCGGCAGGCGCCGGCGGTGAGCTCCATGACCTCGGGGGCGGCCGTGCCGAAGGTGAGCGAGGCCGGGAAGATCACGCCGGCCGACTTCTTCTCACCGTTGGCGAGGTAGAAGGTGTGGCTCACGCAGGCCCCGTCGAAGTAGACGTTGGGCGTGGTGTCGAGGGTGACGTTCTCGTAGCTGCTCACGGGCGCAGAGCGTAGCGACCGGGCGGCACGACCGGCGGCCGCGGACGCCGAGCGGTCAGGGCCGGTTGCGACCGAGGTCGTCGTGGGCCTGCACCCACTCCTCCGCCACCACGGCCGAGCCGAGGGAGAGCTCGCCGGCGAGCACGGTGGCCGCGATGATCTCGGCGAGCTTGAGCACACCGCCGGTGCCGTAGCAGCCGAGCACCTCGAGGCACTCGCGCTGGGTGGCCAGCCCGGTGCCGCCACCGTAGGTGGCGACGATGAGCGAGGGCAGGGTGATGGCGGCGTAGTAGTCGCCGTTGGGCAGCAGCTCGGAGAAGCCGTAGGCGGCCGAGGACTCCGCGACGTTGGCGACGTCCTGCCCGGTGGCGATGAAGAGGGCCGTGATGCCGTTGGCCGAGTGCAGGCCGTTGTTGTTGACGCCGGCCATGAAGCCGCCGAGGTTGCCGACGAGTCGGGCGCGGAAGAGCTTGTCGGTGCTGACGTGCATCTGCTCCTCCACCAGCGCGGCGGGCAGCGTCACCTCGGCCACGACGCGCTTGCCGCGGGTGTGGAGCATGTTGACCATCGAGGACTTCTTGTCCGTCGCGAACTGGCCCTCGAGGTAGAAGTTGAGCTCGCCAGGGTAGTTCTGCTTGATCCACGCGCAGGCCGCGAAGGTGGCCTTGCCGGTCATGTTCTGCCCCGCGGCGTCGCCGGTGGCGAAGTTGAAGCGCGTGTAGATCATCCGTGCGGCCGAGAACTGCTGGATGTCGAGCAGCCGGCCCGAACGGGTGGTCGCCTCGGCGGCCGCGGCGACGTCGTCGTGGTGCTCGGTGAGCCACCGGCCGAAGTCGCGGGCCTCCCGGGCGCTCGGGAAAAGGAAGACGGGAGCGCGCTGCATCCGGTCGTCGACGACCGTGGTGCGGATGCCACCGGCCGCGGCACACAGCTTCATGCCCCGGCTGTAGGACGCCACGAGCGTGCCCTCGGTGGTGGCGAGCGGCACGTAGAACTCGCCGCGGGCGTGCTCGCCGTCCACCAGGAGCGGCCCGGCGAGACCGATCGGCACCTGGGCCACGCCGAGGAAGTTCTCGATGTTGCCCGGGAGCGTGCCGGGGTCGAGCGAGTACGACGCCACGTGCTCGAGCGCGCTGCCGGTGTGCTCGCGCACGAGCTGCTGGCGCGCAGCGACCGCGCCCTCGGAGTAGTCGTCGGAGCGGTCGCGCGGGATGCGAGGGAGCGAGGACACGAGGGCGAGGATCGCACGCGACGCGGCCCCGAGGGCGTTCATCCGAAGTTCGGCGAGCCGACACGCGTCGCGCGCACCGAGGGACCGCGCCGCGGGCCAGGATGGACGACGGCCGGGTCGCCACTCGGGGCGGCCCCGATCGAAAGGGTGCTCCCATGCGCCTGCCCTCCCGTTCCTCCCGCACCGCGCAGTCGGTGCTCGCCGCCGCCGCACTGGCATTTGCGGCCCTCGCCGCCACCGCCGCACCGGGCAGCGCGTCGTCCACCGTGGGCGCGAACGCGACGACGAGCTCGGCCGCTGTGGCGACCTCCGCGCGCGTGCTGTTCGACAACGCCCACGCCGAAACGGCGGGCAACGCCGACTGGATCATCTCGACCTCGCAGCCGAGCCCCTACAACCAGAAGTCCGCCCCCACCGTGGAGACCGACTGGACCGGGGCGATCTCGGCATGGGGCGTCGCGCTCGCGCAGTACCCGGCGGAGTACACCCTGGCCACCAACCCCAGCGGGCGGGCACTCACCTACGGCAACACCTCGAACGCCCAGGACCTCACCAAGTACGACGTGCTCGTGATCCCCGAGCCCAACACCGCGTTCACCGCCGCCGAGCGCACGGCGATCATGACCTTCGTCAAGAACGGCGGCGGGCTGTTCCTGATCGTCGACCACGACCAGTCCGACCGCAACAACGACGGCGTCGACTCGGTCGACATCGCCAACCAGCTGTTCAACAGCAACGGGGTCGACAACACCGACCCGTTCGGCATGACCGTGGCCTACCAGAACATCAGCAACGAGAACACCGCCAACCTCGGCTCCGGCGCGTCCACCCACCCGGTGGTGAACGGCGCGTGGGGCACGGCGACGAAGTCGATCCTGCGCGGCGCGACCACCTTCACCCTCGACAAGACGGCGAACGCCAACGCGAAGTGCCTGCTGTACCGCGCCTCGGTGTCGAACACCGGCTCTACCGGCTGCTTCTTCGCCGTGTCGACCTTCGGGACCGGTCGGGTCGCGCTCTGGGGCGACTCCTCCCCCGCCGACGACGGCACCGGCCAGTCGGGCAACACCCTCTACGACGGGTGGAACGACCCCGCCGGCACCAACGCCGAGTGGGCCCTCAACGCCACCGACTGGCTCGGCAAGCTGAGCTGAGCCCGCCGCACCCGCCGGCCGGCCTCACAGGGCGAGGACGCCGCGCAGCCCGGCGTCCACCGCGGCCATGAGGTCGGCCGGCAGGTGGCCGGCGGGGATCGGGTCGAGCGCGGCGCGGTCGAGCGTCACCAGTGCGGTGACGTTCACGACCGAGTCGCGCGGCAGGCCCGTGAGGACGGCGGGCGCGGTTTTCGACGCAAGAGCCCCTGCCGCTCTCAGCCCGTCGCCCCGAGGTCGTCAAGGGTGGCCACGCGCAGCTCGAGGTCGTTGGCCAGGTGCACCGGCCAGGGGCTGAGGTCGGCGAGCACCCGCGCCCAGGCGAGGTCGGCGGGCGTGCGCATCGCGCCGCCGGGGCGGGCGTAGAGGAAGGCGGCTTCGGCGCCGGGCGCCACCGCGACGATCTCGGCGATCGCGCCCGGCAGCGACTCGAGGTCGTCCTCGTGCGGTCGCAGCGGGACCTCGAGCTTCATGATCGGCCCCGGCCGACCGTCGAGGATCAGCAGCAGCCACAGCTGCGGCGCGGCGAAGCCGAGCTCGCCCATCAGCAGGCACCAGGTGCGCTCGAGGTCGTGGGCAGTGCGGATCGCGGGCATCCGGTCGGGCGGAACGAGCGCGTCGGGGAAGGGGGTGCCGTGGGTGTCGAAGGGGTCGGGGCGGCTCTCGTGCTGGGTCATGCCCCTACCCTGCGACGGATCGACCGGCGGCGTCGGCGCTCATCCACAGGCCTGCTCCCGACACGCGCCGGCCCTCGCGGAACGGCACCGGCCGGCGTCACTAGGCTCGCCCGGTGACCGCTCCCGACCGCCGAGGCGACCCGCCGACCATCCCCGTGGTGGCCGCGGCGATCGAGCGCGACGGCCGCGTGCTGTGTGTGCGGCGTGCGCCGGGCGGCGAGACCGGGGGCCTCTGGGAGCTCCCCGGCGGCAAGGTGGAGCGGGGCGAGGACCCGCGCGCGGCCCTGCAGCGCGAGATCGCCGAGGAGCTGGGGTGCCGCATCGCCGTCCACGCCGAGGTGGCCACCACCGCGCACGCCTACACCTTCGGCACCATCGAGCTCACCACCTACCGCTGCACCCTCACCGAGGGCGAGCCGCGGCTGCGCGAGCACGACGACGCGCGGTGGGTGGCGTCGTCCGAGCTGCTCGAGCACGCCGACCTGACATGGGCGCCGGCCGACGTGCCGGCGGTGCGCCTGCTCACGGTCGCCGGTCGCGCCGAGCCGGTGCTGATGGCCGACCCGCTGATCGCGTCGATCGGTGTGCAGGAGTGCGGCGAGCCGCTGGTCGACCTGCGCGTCGACGGCGCCGTGGCGAGCACCCCCGAGCAGAACCCCGGCAACCCCTTCTACGCCTGGCTGCGCCGCGGTCTGGCCGAACGGCTGGTGGCGGCGCAGAGCGCCCTGCCCGACGGTCTGCGCCTGCTGGTCGCCGAGGGTTACCGCCCCTATGACCGGCAGGTCGCCGCGTTCGAGGGCCACCGCCGCCGCCTCCTGGACGACGACCCGACCCTCCCGCACGACGAGTCGCACCTGCGGGCCAGCGCCTTCATCTCACCGCCCGCGATCGCCCCGCACGTGGCGGGCGCAGCGGTCGACCTCACCCTCGTCGACGCCGACGGACGCCAGCTCGACCTCGGCACCGTGATCGACGCGAGCCCGGAGGACAGCGACCGCGCCTGCTACACCGCCGCCGCGAACATCTCGGCCGAGGCCCGGCGCAACCGGGCGATCCTCGGCGCCGCGCTCAGCGGCGCTGGCCTGGTGAACTACCCGACCGAGTGGTGGCACTGGAGCTACGGCGACCGCTACTGGGCGCTGCTCACCGGCGCCTCGCACGCGCTCTACGGCCCGGTGGACGAGCCGCTGCGCTGACATCTCCGCGCCCCGCCAACGACCGGCCGAGGTTGTGTCGGACCCCTGCGCGAGGATCGTCGCCGTCGGGCCAGGCGCCCGGCGACTGGGTCACGAGTGTCGACCGCACGCCTGCGGACGGGTCGACCGGCAACCGCGTTCCGACACGGTGCCTCCCGCAGAAGACCTGGGCCATCACTCATCAGTTGGTCAACGACGGAAGGGGCACCTCATGGGGCCTTCACTCACACCGCTCGCCTGGCGCGGGCACCGCTACGACGTCCGGATGCCGGGTGCCGCCTTCGAGTGGCTCGCCGCCCGCAGCAGCGCCGACTGTGCGCTGTCCGCGGGGCAGGATCCGGGTCTCGCCGGGCTCGCCGCGCTGGAGGCGCACGAGATCGTGCTCGCGCAGGCGCGCGACGTCCACGAGCTCTCGGGCACCCGCGACGGCGACGACTCGGTCTGCTCCTGCGGGCTGATCGTTCCCGCGGGGCTCGCCCTCACCGAGGCCACCGGGCACCTCGACCAGCGACGCTGGGAGCCGGCCGCCACGGTGGTCGTCGCGATCGGCCCGGAGCAGCGCGGCTGGGGCGAGGAGCCCGCCGAGGCGCTGGCCTGCTGCCAGGGGTGCGGGTGGACGTCGCCGACCGGCCCGGTGCCGCAGGCGCGGCGGTACGCATCGGCCCACCAGTGCACCGCGGGCGGCTGATGGTCGGCACGGATGGTCAGGTGAGCCCGAGACGCTTCGCCACCTCCGGGCCGCCGGCCGCGCGCACCCAGTCGGGGTCGCCGACCACGACGAGGCGGTCGGTGGCCCGCGACATGCCGACGTAGAGGCGTTCGCGCGCGCGGTCGCCCGCCGACTCCTCGTTGAGGCAGAGGACGACGGCCGCCCGCTCGAGCCCCTTGCAGCCGAGCACGTGACCGTAGAAGACCTCCTCGGCGTCCCAGAAGCTCTGCCAGTAGGCCTCTTGGCCGTGGCGCTCGGCCTGGTCGCGGTGACTGTCGTGGCGGCGGCCGGTGGTGATGAGGGCGACGCGGCCGGGCGCCCAGCCCTCGTCGTCCAGCAGGCGCACGACCTCGTCGTCGGCGACCTCGACGGCCTGCTCGGCCGACGCCGGCACGAAGCGCACCTCGGGGCCGTGGCCGCCGCGCGCCTGCATGCGGGTGGGGGCGAGCGGGGCGAAGGCGCCGTGGATCTCGCGCGTGTTGCGCAGGCAGTGGTCGAGCACGAGCGGCACCAGGGTGACCGGTGGCGCACCGAAGCGCCCGAACACCCGCTGGTGCTCGTCGGAGAAGACGTAGAGCCCGCCCTCCTCCTCGTCGCGCAGGGACTTCAGCACCGGGCGCCACCACGACTCGGCGAAGTCCTGCGCCTCGTCAACCACCACGGCGTCGTAGCGCTTGCCGTCGGGCAGGTCGGCGGCGAGCTCCCCCATGAGCCGAGGCAGCTCGACCTCCCAGAACTCGCTGTCGGCCCGGTCGCCCTCGGGTGCGCCCCACTGGCGACCGAAGTCGTGGAAGGTGCCGACGAAGGCGGGCTGGTGCCGCCGCGGCCAGGTGGCCACCACGCGCTTGAGGTGGGCGGCCAGGCCGAGGGAGTAGCAGAGCAGCGCCACCCGCTGGGCGGGGCGACCGTGGCTCCCGCGGCTGAGGTCCTTGGCCTGCTGCAGCGCCAGCACGGTCTTGCCCGACCCCGCACCGCCGCGCACCTCGACACGGCGCAGCAGCCGGGTGACCGCGAGGATCGTGGCCTGCTGCTCGGTGAGCCGGTCGGCGGCGGCCTCGCGCTCGGCGGCCTCGGCGTTGACGTCCCACGCGGTGGCGTCGAGGCGGCCGGTGAGCGCGTCGACGATCGCCTCCACGTCGTCGGGCTCGGGCGGGCGCTGGGTGTCGCCGGTCGAGGCGTTGGCGCGCAGCCGGGTGAGCAGGGACGACGTGCGCGCGAGGTCGTCGGCGTCGTGCAGCGACGTGCGGGGCAGCTCGGGCACGCGGAAGTCGGCGGGGAAACGCGAGTAGGGCGTGACGACGCCGTGCGCCCACCGCACCCGGGTGCGACTCCCCCACGCCGGGTGCTCCTCGACGTAGGTGCGCAGGGCGTACTTGCCGTCGCGCGCCTGGTCGACGGGGTGGATCCAGTGGGCCTCCCCGCCGCGGGTCTGGATCCAGCCGCCGTCGTACCAGACCGAGGAGCCCTTGACCTCCAGCGTCAGCGCACCGAAGCCGGGCAGCACCACGAGCAGGTCGATCTCGTGGTCGCGCTCGCCGGTGGTGAGGCGCTGGTTGGCGATGAGCACGTCGTCCGGGCCGAGGTGCTCGCGCAGCAGTCGCCAGACCTCCTCCTCGGAGGTGGTGGTGAAGGTGGGGTTCTCGGGGAAGCACCGCGGCATGACGCGCATGCTGCCACCGGGGTCCGATGGTGGGCGTTCGACACCGCGGCTCGACCCCGCGGATCGCCCTCGCGGATCGACCGGGCTCAGGCGCCGGCGGCCCAGCGGGTGAGGTTGGTGATCGCGGCGTCGCGGTGGCGGGCGATGCGATCGATCGCGCTCTCCAGCTCGGGCGAGCGGGCGTCGTCCGGGATGCGGCCGGGGTTGATCGCCACGCCCGCCGCCCACGCGCGGATGTCGGCCTCGGCACCCCACGAGGCCGCCGAGCGCAGCCCGCGCGCGTTCATGTCGGCCCAGTCCTCGAGGCGGTCGCCGAAGGGCGCCGGGTGGCACAGCGCGTTCTTCGTCGCGTCGTCCGCGCGGGTGGCCTGGACGTAGCCGATGAGGGCGGCGCCGAAGCACGGGAACCCGGCGCGCACCGGCTGCAGGCTGATCCGCTGCGGGCCCCACACCGGCACCAGCGGCGGGTTGCGCAGACCGTCGGCCGCACAGTGGACGACGAGCGCGTCCGGCCCGAGGTCGACCTCGCCGTCGTCGCACACCAAACGCCCCTCCTCCGCGCGACGCACGTGCCCGAGCCGCACCACGTGGGTGATCGAGCGCAGCAGGTCGAGCTCCCAGCGGCCGAGGGTCGGCGCCTTCGCCATCGTGGGGCGCACGGTGCGGTCGATGCGTAGCATCACGCCGGCGTCCTCGAGGTGGCCGAAGAGGTCGTCGAGCGTGGCCGAGCTCGCGGCGCCCTCGACGATCTCGGCGAACATGCCCTGGTAGGTCTCGGGCACGGGCTGGATCTGCGCACGGTCGAGCATCCACGGCTCGCGCGGGCGCACCCAGGTGATGGCGTCGGGGTCGACGCCGTTGCGCAGCAGCCACACGCAGGCGTCCGTGGCGGTCTTGCCCGAGCCGATCACGGCGTAGCGGCGGGCGGCGCCGGCGTCCGGCAGGTCGTTGACCGCCACCACCCGCGCGCCGGGGGCGACCTCGAACGGCGGCGGCACCTGGCTCGGGATGAGCGGCGAGAGGTAGGTCGCGTCGACGACCCTCGTGCCGGGCGCCACCGGCAGCGTCGTGCCGTCGGCGAGGCGGCGCACGCGCCCCGCGTCGTCCACCTGCTCGAGCTCGTGGGCGCCGAGGAAGCGCACGCGACCGGTGGCCTCCAACCGGTCGAGCACGCGCGCGTAGTAGGCGGTGATCTCGGCAGCGTTCGAGCGCACCTGCAACCCGGCCTCCGGCCCGTCGGTCTGCAGCTGCCCCCCGCCGAGCACCTCGGAGGCGACCCCGTAGAAGCAGGCGGCCTGGTGCAGCTGCACGAACGGGTAGGCGCTGAGCCAGTGCCCGCCCGGCGCCTCGCGCCGGTCGACGATCGTCACCGTGGCATCGCTGTGGTCCACGAGGGTGTCGACGAACGCCATCGCGGACGCCCCCGCCCCCACCACGAGGTAGTCGGACTCGACCAAGTCGCTCATGTAGGTATCGAACCAGCCGCGTGGGTGGCTGTGGGAGTCGGTGGTCGCCGTGGTGTGCGGTTCACCAACGGATTTTGTCGCTTTTCGCGTCAGGAAGGACGAATTTCGTTGGTGCGTGCGCCTGCCCTGACACGATGCCCCCGTGTTCCGCCGCCGTCTCGCCGTCCCCGCTGTGATCGCCAGCCTGCTCGCTTCGGGCTGCGCACCCCAGCAGCAGGACGCCGCCGAGCCGGCCGACGTGCGTCCGACCCGCTTCACGATCGCTCCCGACGACTACCACGTGCCCTACGCCGGCACGGCCGAGGACGGACGGAGGTTCTTCCTCACCGACGAGCTCTTCGACCCTTCCTCCGAGCCCACGACCGGCTTCGTCGGCCTCTTCCTGTGGAATGCGGACGGCACCTTCGACGAGGTGCGGGTCGACCCCGTCGCCAAGGGCGACGGGCCGCCGGGGCAAGCCGTGAGCGCAGCGGCGGGCGATCTGGTCGAGCGACGACTGCGCGAACTCGGCGACTACACCCTCGAGCCGATCACCGTGGAGCCCTTCACCACCGTCGTCGACGGCGCCACCTTCGGCTGGGAGGTCGGCCGCTACGACGAGGCCGACGGCGGCGGCTACTACATCGGCATCAGGCCGGGCGACTTCATCGTCTACTACGCCCCCTGGGACGGTCTGGACTACGACACCTGATCGCCCACCATCCGCGCGGAGTAGGTTCGAGAAGGCGGCGCGGACGGCGCCCGCCCACCGCCACCCCGCCCCTGGGAGGAACCGTGCAGTACACGAGACTCGGCTCGACCGGACTCACCGTCAGCAGGCTCGCACTCGGCTGCATGAGCTACGGCGACGCCAGCCGCGGCGGACACCCGTGGGTGCTCGACGAGGACGCCGCAGCGACGTTCTTCCGCCAGGCCGTCGAGCTCGGCATCACCTTCTGGGACACCGCGAACGTCTACAGCGCCGGCTCCTCGGAGGAGTTCGTCGGGCGCGCGATCACCCGCTTCTCCCGTCGTGAGGACGTCGTCCTCGCCACCAAGCTGCACGGGCGCATGCACGACGGGCCGGGCGGGTCCGGGCTCTCGCGCCGCGCGGTGCTCGAGCAGGTCGACGCCTCGCTCACGCGCCTCGGCACCGACTACATCGACCTCTACCAGATCCACCGCTTCGATCCGGCCACGCCGGTGGAGGAGACGATGGAGGCGCTGCACGACGTCGTCCGCGCGGGCAAGGTGCGCTACCTCGGCGCCTCCTCCATGGCCGCTTGGCAGTTCGCCACGATGCAGCACGCCGCCGACCTCGGCGGCTGGACCCGCTTCGTCTCCATGCAGGACCACTACAACCTGCTGATGCGCGAGGAGGAGCGCGAGATGTTCCCGCTGCTCGCCCACCAGGGCGTCGGCTCGATCCCGTGGAGCCCGCTGGCCCGCGGTCGCCTCGCCCGCCCCTGGGACGCCACCACCGACCGGGTCGCCACCGACGAGTTCGGCAAGACCCTCTACCAGCCGGACGACGCCCGCATCGTCGCCGCGGTGGCCGCGGTGGCCGAGCGGCACGAGGCCTCGATGGCCGCGGTAGCCCTCGCGTGGGTGCTGCGCAACCCGGTGGTCGACTCCCCGATCGTCGGTGCCACCAAGGCCCACCACCTCACCGACGCCGTGGCCGCGTTCGACGTCCACCTCAGCGAGGACGACGCCGCCGAGCTCGAGGCGGCCTACACCCCGCGCGAGCCGGTCGGCTACGCGCACACCGGGCCGACCGCGCGCAGCTGAGAGGCGGAGGGAAGACGTGGCCAGCAAGCGCAAACAGGCACGGTGTGTCGCTTGTGACTGATCAAGCGACGAGTGCCGATAAGGCGTGGGCAGAGCAGCTTCTCGAGCACCTGAAGCGCGTCCACCGGATGGATGAGAGCGGCGCGTGGCGGTTCCTGTCGCCGTCTGCCCTCGCTGGAGACGAGAGGATCGGCCTCTCGCTCGTTCCCGACGGCGGTGGAGTCAGCGTCATGGTCAGCAAGAAGCTGAGCGGCGAGACCCTCTCGTACGAGATTCGCCTGTCGCCGGACGCGATCGCCAGCAGCTCCGTGTGGGCGCCCGTCCACCGAGGCGAGCCTCTGCGGCGGATTCCGTTGCGGTCGATCGCGCTGGTCGTGGCGATCCACATGATCGACGAACCGCTGGGGGCCGAGTTCATCCAGCGAAGGGACGGCCGCAACATCTTCGTCTACTAGAGCCCCCGAGGCCGACGCCGAGCGCGCCCTGCCGACGCACCAACGATCTTTGTCGCCCCTCGACCCGAAACCCGACAAAAATCGTTGGTGCGCGCGACACCACGGCGACCACCGCCCACCCCGTGGACGACGAACGCCCCCGGCCGCCTCGCAGATGAGGCGCCTGGGGGCGTTCAAGTCAGCTCAGGGCTGACAGGTCGAGCCGATCAGCTGCAGCCGCTGGTGGAGCCGCAGCCCTCGCAGACGTAGCAGGAGCCGGCGGGACGCATCTTGGTGCCGCAGGTCATGCACAGGGGCGAGTCGACGGCGGTGCCGGTGAGCTTCTCGAGCAGCTCGGCGGTGGTCTTGGCGACCTTGACCTCGGGGGCGCCGGCGAGGGGGTCCTCGTCGACGACCTCGGCGGTCTCGGCCGACTCGACCGGCGCGGCCTTGGCGATCGGGGCCGACTCGACGAGCTCGGAGGCCGAGCCGGTCTCCTCGATGGGCTCGTACGAGCCGGTCTCGAGGTGGCGCTGACGCTCGTCGGCGGAGTAGATGCCGAGCGCGGCACGCTCCTCGAAGGGCAGGTAGTCGAGCGCCAGGCGGCGGAAGACGTAGTCCATGATCGACTGCGACATCCGCACGTCGGGGTCGTCGGTGAGGCCGGCGGGCTCGAAGCGCAGGTTGGTGAACTTCGAGACGTAGGTCTCCAGCGGGACGCCGTACTGCAGGCCGATCGAGACGGCGATCGAGAAGGCGTCCATCACACCGGCCAGGGTCGAGCCCTGCTTGCCGAGCTTGAGGAAGATCTCGCCGAGCGTGCCGTCGTCGTGGGCGCCCGAGGTCATGTAGCCCTCGGCACCGGCCACCGAGAACGAGGTGGTGCGTGCCTGGCGCGACTTCGGCAGGCGCTTGCGGGTGGGGGCGTAGACGACCTTCTCCACGACCTTCTCGACGACCTGGGCCTCGGCACCGGCGGCCTCGGCCGCGGCGGCGTCCTTCTTGGCCTTGCCGCCACCGTCGGCCAGGGGCTGGCCGACCTTGCAGTTGTCGCGGTAGATCGCGGTGGCCTTGAGGCCGAGGCGCCACGACTCCATGTAGATCTGCTCGATCTCCTCGACCGTCGCCGACTCCGGCAGGTTGACGGTCTTGGAGATGGCGCCCGACAGGAACGGCTGGCAGGCGGCCATCATTTTGACGTGGCCCATGGGCTTGAGCGCGCGCTCACCCATGGCGGTGTCGAAGACCTCGTAGTGCTCGGTGCGCAGGCCGGGGGCGTCGACCACGTGGCCGTGCTCGCCGATGTAGTCGACGATCGCCTCGATCTGCTCGGGCTGGTAGCCGAGCTTCTTCAGCGCGCGCGGGATGGTCTGGTTGACGATCTGCATCGAGCCGCCGCCGACGAGCTTCTTGAACTTCACCAGGGAGAAGTCGGGCTCGATGCCGGTGGTGTCGCAGTCCATCATGAAGCCGATGGTGCCGGTGGGCGCGAGCACGGAGGCCTGCGCGTTGCGGTAGCCGAACTTCTTGCCGAGCTCGATGACCTTGGCCCACTCCGCGGTGGCGAGCTTGAGGGTCTCGGCGTCGGCGATGTGCAGCGGGCGGACGTCGTCGTTGGCCGCCTGGTGCTTGCGCATCACGCGCTGGTGGGCCTCGGCGTTGCGGGCGTAGCCGGCGTAGGCGCCGACGATGCCGGCGAGCTCGGCCGAGCGGCGGTAGGAGGTGCCGGTCATCAGCGAGGTGATGGTGGCCGCCATCGAGCGACCGCCGTCGGAGTCGTAGCCCAGGCCCATGGCCATGAGCAGCGCGCCGAGGTTGGCGTAGCCGATGCCGAGCTGGCGGTAGTCGCGGGTGGTCTGGCCGATCGGCTCGGTCGGGAAGTCGGCGAAGCAGATGGAGATGTCCATCGCGGTGATGATCAGCTCGACGGCCTTGGCGAACAGCGGGGCGTCGAAGGTGTCGTCGTCCTTGAGGAACTTCATGAGGTTCAGCGACGCCAGGTTGCACGAGGAGTTGTCGAGCGACATGTACTCCGAGCACGGGTTCGAGGCGGTGATGCGACCGGTCTCGGGGTTGGTGTGCCAGGCGTTGATGGTGTCGTCGTACTGCAGGCCGGGGTCGGCGCAGGCCCAGGCGGCCTCGCTGATCTTGCGGAACAGCGAGCGGGCGTCGACGGTCTCGATGACCGAGCCGTCCTTGCGGGCGCGCAGGCCGAACTCGCGACCCTCCTCGACCGCACGCATGAACTCGTCGTTGACGCGCACCGAGTTGTTGGCGTTCTGGTACTGGACGGAGGTGATGTCCTTGCCGCCGAGGTCCATGTCGTAGCCGGCGTCGCGCAGGGCGCGGATCTTGTCCTCCTCGCGCCACTTGGTCTCGACGAACTCCTCGATGTCGGGGTGGTCGACGTCGAGCACGACCATCTTGGCCGCGCGACGCGTGGCGCCGCCCGACTTGATGGTGCCGGCCGAGGCGTCGGCGCCGCGCATGAAGGACACGGGGCCCGAGGCGGTGCCGCCGGAGGAGAGGAGTTCCTTGGAGGAGCGGATGCGGGAGAGGTTCAGGCCGGCGCCGGAGCCGCCCTTGAAGATGAAGCCCTCCTCCTTGTACCAGTTCAGGATCGAGTCCATGGAGTCGTCGACCGAGAGGATGAAGCAGGCCGAGACCTGCTGGGGCGACTTGGTGCCGACGTTGAACCAGACCGGGGAGTTGAAGGAGAAGTACTGGTGCACGAGCAGCCAGGTCAGCTCGTGCTCGAAGGTCTCGGCATCCGCCGCGGACGCGAAGTAGCCGTGCTCGATGCCGGCCTTGGTGTAGGTGTGCACGACGCGGTCGATGAGCTGGCGCAGACCGGTCTCGCGCTCCGGGGTGCCCACGGCGCCGCGGAAGTACTTGGTGGTGACGATCGTGGAGGCGTTGAGCGACCAGAAGTCGGGGAACTCCACGCCCTTCTGCTCGAAGACGGTCTCGCCGGTCTTCCAGTTGGTCTGGACGACGTCGCGACGCTCCCAGGTGATCTCGTCGTAGGGGTGGACGCCGGCGGTGCTGAAGACCCGCTCGATCTTCAGGCCGCGCTTGTGGAAGCCCGACACCTCTGCCGTGGTCGGGTTGGCCGTCTCGGTCATGACTCTCCTGGATCTCCTGGTTGGGGGAACTGCTGCGGCGTGGTGGTGCTGGTGCTGAGCTGCTGCTCAGAAGGTGCGCGGTCCGCGGCTCGCACATCGGGGAAGGCGGAGGTCGGGGCGGGGTCGGGGAAGGGCGTTGGTGTGCCCGGCAGGCAGCTTCCCCACTACCTGCCGGGCGATCGTGGTCAGCCCGTGGGGGCCGGTTGAGCGTGCTCGCTCTGCAGCTGGCGCTCGGCGCGCAGCAGGGCGATCTCGCTCTCGAAGTCCGCGGCGGACTCGAAGCCGCGGTAGACGGAGGCGAAGCGGAGGTAGGCGACCTCGTCGAGGCGCCGCAGGGGCGCCAGGATCGCCAGGCCCACCTCGTGGGCCGCGATCTCCGGGCTGCCCGCCAGGCGGAGCTGGTCCTCGACCTCCTGGCCGAGGCGGGCCAGGTCGTCCTCGTGGACGCCGCGGCCCTTGCAGGCCTTGCGGACGCCGGCGATGGCCTTCTCGCGGTGGAACGGCTCGGTGGCACCCGAGCGCTTGAGCACGGTGAGCTGCATGGCCTCGACGGTGGTGAACCGCTTCTCGCACTCCGGCGAGAGGCACACCCGGCGGCGGCGGATCGAGCAGCCGTCATCGGCCACGCGGGAGTCGAGGACCTTGGTGTCGCTGTGCTTGCAGTAGGGGCAGTGCACGGGTGGTCCTCCTCTCCGAGCGGGGCGTGACGGTGGCGTAGCGGGAGCGAGCGACGTCGTGACGGCGCACGTCGAAGCCCACCTTCGTACACAGGTAGAACGCTGATCTGTGCACAAGTAGTCCGAATCTGTGGACCTCCACCCCGGCCGCTGTGGACTAGATGTGGAGAACTACATCGTTGTAACTACTAGATGTAGTGGTAACCGTACGCCCCTCTCCCCCAGCGCGCAAGAGCGCGTCGACGCCGATCGGCGACGAGCGGTGACGGGCGCCGATCCGCGCCAACCTCTCGCGCGGGGGCACACCCAGACGGCAGGCTGGGCCCATGGATCGCTCCCTCCACACCGCACTCCACACCGCATCCCCCACCGCGCCCCACACCGCACCCGACACCGCCTCGCAGCTCTCGACGGCACCCAGCCGCCCTGCGCCTCGGCGCCGCGCGGCCCGCACCACTCTCGCCGTGCTCGCCTCGACCGCCGCGCTGGGCATCGCTGCCGCCGGGTGCGGCACCGAGACCAAGAAGGCTGACCTCGGGGGCGACGCCGCCGCGTCCTCCGGCCCGGCCAGCGACGTGGGCGCCGGCGCCTCGGGCGTGCCCGTCGACCTGCCGGACGACTTCCCGCAGCAGGTGAGCGTGATCGGGACCCCGACCTTCGCGAACAAGGCCACCACGTCGGCCGGCGATCCCGGCTGGACGGTGACCACCTCGGTGGACGCTGCGGCCGCCGACGCCTTCGCCCAGGCGACCGAGGCCCTGACGACGAAGGGCTTCACCCTGGGCAACCTCTCGCAGGGCACCTACGCCAACGCCACCGGCAACGGCTTCGACGTGGTGCTGACCGCGGCGGACGCCGACGGCGGGGCGAGTCTCACCTATGCCGTGTCGCCCACGAACTGAGCTGTCACCGCAACCACGCCGGCAGGTCGGCCCCGTCGCCGCGGCGGGTCCGCCTCCGCGGCGGGCCCACCATCGGCAACAATGGCGCGCGTGACGGGTAGGCGAGCAGGATCCTCGGGGCGCAGGCCCCGCCTGCGCCTCGACCTGCTCGGTCTCGCCGCCGGCGTCACGCTCGCAATCGTGGCCTGGGGCTACCTCGTGCTCGCCGCCATCGACTTCGGTGCAACCGCCCGCCACGACGGCAAGGCGAGCGCGTGGCTCTTCCTCGCGGTGGCCGCGCTCGGCGCGGTCCTCTGCCTTTTCCTGGCCTTCATGCTCGCCGTGCGCATCGCCCGAGCACTCGGCCTGGTGGGCGAGCCCGCCCCTCCGCGCCCCAAGCGCGACCCGAACGCCCCCAAGGGGGGCAAACGGGCCGCCCGCTGAGACAGCGGACGGCCCGTCTGCGAGGCTCCGCCGGGGTCGAGTCGGCGGAGGGACCATGGGGGTGACGCGGTGGCTCATCGCGTCGGGACGCGGAGCTCCTGCCCGGCGTAGACCACACCGCCGTCGATCACGTTGAGCTGCTCGACGCGCTGGACCGCCTCGCGCAGATCGATGTCGAGGTCGGCCGCGACGTCGCCGGCGATACCCCAGAGCGTGTCGCCCGGGGCCACGGTGACGACGTCGACCCGGGCCGCGCCGCCGGTGGAGTCCGTGGCCGCCGAACCGGCGGCCACCATCACCGCGATCGCGGCCACGACCGCGCACGCCAGCACGAGGACGACGAGCCGACCGCGCCGCGTCAGGCGCACCTCGCCGCGACGGACCGGGCTCGCCACGACCTGCGTGCGCGAGACGGCGACACGACGGGCGGCGGTGCGGTGGGCCGACGTGCGAGGGGCGGCCTGGGGAACCAGGGTCAGCGTGCTCATGGGGACCTCCGGGGGAAGGGACGGAGTGGGTGGTGCGGGCGGTGCGGGCGGTGCGGCCCGGCGAGGAGGAGCGTGGCGGAGGGGTCCGACACAAGTCCGTGGGAGCCGGGCGCGGGGCCCGAACGCCGGGTCGTTCGATCAGAGGTTCGATCGAACATGTGTACGAGACTAGATCACCTGTTCGAACAAATCCAGCATTCGATCGATCGGATGTTCGAACGGCGTGTCGCCCTCACCCGCAGCGCTCGCCCGCAGCACCGCCCGCAGCACCGCCCGCAGCCCGCCCGCCACCGAGGGGCCGAGCAGCGCGCACCCTCGCGACACGCCGTTCGAACAGGTGTTTGAAACCGGGGGGCGTCGATGACTACCGTCAGCGCAGGACGCCGACGCACCACCCGGGCGCCACCGATTCACCACCGAGTCACCAGCGAGTCAGAGGGGCAGCACATGGCCGACCAGCACAGCGGCACGCCACGAGACGCCGGCAGCGGCACCAGCGCGCGGCGTCCGCGGGTGAGCGAGCTCCCCGACGGACCGCCGGACGCGACCGGCCTGACCCCGCGCCAGCAGCGGGTGCTCGCCCACATCAAGGACAGCATCGAGAAGCGCGGCTACCCGCCCAGCATGCGCGAGATCGGCCAGGCGGTGGGCCTGACCAGCACCTCGAGCGTGGCCCACCAGCTGCGCACGCTGGAGGAGAAGGGCTACCTCAAGCGCGACCCCAACCGTCCGCGCGCCCTCGAGGTCTTCCTGCCCGAGGTGATGGCGGCGCGGCGTTCGATCGGCAACGTCGGCGACCCCGACAGCGGGATCGACGAGACCGGCATCAACGACGCCGCACCGGCGCCGGCCAACGTCCCGGTCGTGGGGCGCATCGCGGCTGGCGGGCCGATCCTGGCCGAGGAGCGCATCGAGGACGTCTTCCCGCTGCCGCGCCAGCTCGTCGGCGACGGCCAGCTCTTCCTGCTCGAGGTGCGCGGCGAGTCGATGATCGACGCTGCGATCTGCGACGGCGACTACGTCGTCATCCGCCAGCAGCCCACCGCTGAGAACGGCGAGATCGTCGCGGCCATGATCGACGGGGAGGCCACGGTGAAGACCTTCCAGCGCAAGGACGGGCAGGTCTGGCTGCTGCCGCACAACGACGCCTACCAGCCCATCGACGGCACCCACGCGGTGATCCTGGGCAAGGTCACCGCGGTGCTGCGTCGCGTCTGATCGCCACACCTGCACCGACACGACCTCGAAGCGGTCGGCGACGGCTCCCCGCGAGCCGTCGCCGACCGCTTCGCTGCGCTCGAGGTGACGTAGGGTCGGGCCATCACCGACGAACGAAGGTCACCCATGTCATCTCGGTCCTCTCGGCCCTCCCCCCTGCACGCCCGCGTCGGCGTCGCGCTCCTCGCCGGCCTGCTCCTCGCACCCCTCGGCGCCGCGGGCGCCCGTGCCGACGAGCCTGCGCCCGCAGCACCGGCCACGCCGTCCGCGACCAGCGACCCGTCGTCGCCGGCCCTGTCGGTGCTCGACACCCCCCGCGAGTTGGCCGAGCAGGCCCTCGCCGCGGTGCAGCAGATCGTCTCCCCGGACGACGCGCCCGCCGTCCCCGCGCCCGCCCCGGCGCCGTCCACCACGGCCGCACCGGCGGGCGGCAAGGACCTCACGCTCGCGCTGCGCGACCTCGCGCTGCGCAAGGCCGACCTCGCCCCGGCCGACCGGCGCACTGCCGCGCGCCTGCTCGCGCGCCCCACCGACTCGCGCAACGGCACCGGCGACGGCAACTGCACCGACGAGGGCGAGATCGCCTGCTACACCACCACCGAGCAGCGTCCCGTGTGCGGGCCCACGATCTGCGTGCACTACGTGGCCACCACCAAGGACGCCGCCACGCTCACCTACGCCCAGCAGGTGCTCACCCGCATGGAGGGCGTGGCCTCGCAGTACGTGGCGGCGGGCTACCGTCGTCCGCTGCCCGACGGCACCACCGGTGACACCGCTGGCAACCCCAGCGGTCGCTTCGACGTCTACCTGGCCGACCTCAACGTGCCCGACCTCGGCCAGCTCTACGGCTTCTGCGCCCCCGAGGTGCCCACGCAGAACACCCTGCACACCACCTCGACCGCCTACTGCGCGCTCGACAACGACTTCGCGGCGAGCCAGTTCGGCACGGCCAACAGCCCGGCTGAGAACCTCGCGGTCACCGCGGCCCACGAGTTCTTCCACGCCATCCAGTTCGCCTACGACGTGGGCGAGGACACCTGGATCGTGGAGGCCACTGCGACCTGGGCCGAGGACCAGCTCTTCGACAGCGTCAACGACAACCTGCAGTACCTGCCGTTCGGCCCGCTCGGCCGTCCGCAGCAGCGCCTGGACTCCTCCTTCGGCATCACGCCCTACGGCTCGTGGATCTTCTTCCGCTACCTCAGCGAGCGCTTCCCCCGCGCGCAGGCCGGCCTGCCGGTGATCATCCGCCGCATCTGGGAGTTCCTGGGCGCGCGCCGCTACTCGGTGCAGGGTGTGGCGCTGGCGCTGCGCGAGCTGCGCACCGACCTGCCGCTGCAGTTCTCCTACTTCACCGCGTGGAACCGCCAGCCCCGCACGTACTACAGCGAGGGCGCCTCCTACCGCCCGGCCCCGCTGCGGCTCTCGTACCGCATCGGCGCCTCGGCGTCGCGCACCACGACCTTCGACCTCGAGCAGCTCTCGGCCAAGCACTTCCGCTACACGCCGAGCATGAGCGGGGCCTGGACGCTGCGCGTACGCGTCAACATGAGCAGCATCGCCGCCGGCGGTTCGGCGATCATCACGGTGAAGCCGCGGGGCAAGGCGCCCTACCTGCGCAAGATGGCCCTCAACGCCTCGGGCGACGGCGTGCTCGCCGTGCCGTTCGGCAGCCGGGTCGACTGGATCGAGCTCGACGCCATCAACGCCTCGACCCGGTTCGCGCGCTGCGGGAGCCTGGGCACCAACACCGACGCCACCTGCCAGGGCGTCCCCGTGGACAACGGCCTCAAGCAGGGCGTGATCGTGCGCGCCGTGCGGGGCTGACCCCGGCTGGACGCCGACTACGACGACCCGGCCGCCAGCCGCGTGAGCGCCGCGCGGACGACGGCCGGGTCGCTCGTCGGCCACATCGGCGGCAGGCTGGCGCGCAGGAACCCGCCGTAGCGGGCCGTGGCCAACCGCGGGTCGAGGACGGCGACCACGCCGCGGTCGCTCGTCGTGCGGATCAGCCGGCCGGCGCCCTGCGCGAGCAGCAGCGCCGCGTGGGTGCCGGCCACCTGCAGGAAGCCGTTGCCGCCGGCCTGGTCGGCGGCCTTCTGCCGCGCGCTCATGAGCGGGTCGTCGGGCCGCGGGAACGGGATGCGGTCGATGAGCACCAGCTGGCAGGTGTCGCCGGGCACGTCGAGGCCCTGCCACAGGCCGAGGGTGCCGAACAGGCAGGTGTGGGGGTCGCTCACGAACTGGCGCGCGAGCTCGGGCAGCTGCGCCTCGCCCTGGGCGAGGGTCGTGAGGTGCGGGAGCGCCGTGCGGACGTGCTCGGCGGCCGCCTCAGCCGCGCGGCGACTGGAGAACAGTCCGAGCGTGCGGCCGTCGGCGGCGTCGACGAGCTCGGTGATCTCGGCCAGCTGGGCCGGCCCCAGGCCGTCGCGCCCGGGCGGCGGGAGGTGCCGGGCGAGGTAGAGGATGCCCTGGCGGCGGTAGTCGAACGGGCTGCCGACGTCGAGCCCGCGCCAGGGCTGGGCGTCGTCCGGAAGATCGCCGAGCCCGGACGAGCGCTCGCGGGCCCCCTCCCCCACCCGCTCGGAGGGCTTGAGGCCCACCGAGGTGGCCACGGAGTCGAAGTCGCCGCCGAGCATGAGCGTGGCCGAGGTCATCACGACCGTCTTGTCGGCGAGCAGCCGGTCGCGCATCGGCCCCCACACCTGGAGCGGCGCCACGCAGAGCGTGGGCGGCATCCGGTCGGAGCCCTCGGTGCGCCAGATGACGTCGCCCTCGGAGGCCGCCGCCATGCGCTCGGCGGTGGTGAAGACCTCCTGCAGCGAGGCCTTCGCCTGGGCCAGGGCGGGGTCGGCCTCACCCGCCTCTCCCGGCTTGGCACGGGGGAACGCCGACAGGCAGGCGCGAGCGGCGTCACGCACCAGCGCCAGCGCGTCGGCGAGCTCCTCGGGCAGCGGGTCGAAGCGGCCGGCGGGGGCGTCGGCCACGGCCGCGCGCAGGGCGTCGGCGGCGTCGGCGAGGTCGTCGCCCTCGCTGCCCTCGACGTGGCGCACGCTGCGGCGCGCGGCGCGCTCGACCTCGGCGGCCCACAGCTCGTCGGTGGCGGCCTGCGTGACGCGGGCGGCGAGCTCGTGGGCCTCGTCGATCACCACGGCGTCGTAGTCGGGGATCATCGGGATCCCCTCGATGGCGTCGATCGCCAGCAGCGAGTGGTTGGTGACGATAAGGTGGGACTTCGCCGCCTTCTCCTTGGCGCGCTCGGCGAAGCACTCCTCGGCGAACTGGCAGCGCGTGGCGCCGAGGCACTCGCGCGCCGACACGCTCACCTGGCGCCACTCGCGCTCGGTGTGGCGGGGCGCGTCGTCACGCTCGCCGGTGCCCTTGTCGGCCGACGACCTCTCAGCCCATTCGCGCAGCTCGAGCACCTTGCGCCCGAGCGCACCGAGGGCCTCCTCGGCCTGGATCAGCTCGCCCTGGTCGTCGGGCGCACCCTCGCGCACGCGGTGCAGGCACGCGTAGTTGGAGCGCCCCTTGAGCACCGCGAACTTCGCGTCGACGCCCGGGGTGGTGCCCACGGCGTCCACGAGGCGCGGGAGGTCGCGCTCGACCAGCTGGTGCTGCAGGGCCAGGGTGGCGGTGGCGATCACCACGCGGCGATCGTGGAGCAGCGCGGGCACGAGGTAGCCGAGCGACTTGCCGGTGCCGGTGCCGGCCTGCACGAGCAGGTGGCGGCGCCTGCCGAAGGCGTCGGCCACCGCCTCGGCCATGGCCACCTGGCCGTCCCGCTGCTGGCCGCCGAGGGCGGTGACGGCCTGTGCCAGCAGCTTCTTCACCGCGGCGGCGTCGGCCTTCGGACGACGCGCGGGGGCGCTCGCAGTCGTCTTCTCGGGCGGGCTCTCGACGGGCTCGGCGGTGGTCACCGGCAAACCCTACGGCGTGGACGACGCCCGCCCGCACCTCCCTCCACACCCCCGACCCGGCGGCATGGCATCGACCACACGCCCGTATCCGAGCGGGGGCGAGCGGGGGCGAGCGGGGTCAGCGCGCGGCCAGCAGGCCCTCGACACGCGCGGCGACGCGGTCGCCGAACCGGCGCTGGCCCGCGGAGGTGGGGTGGAGCCGGTCGGGCAGGTAGCCCAGCCGCAGCCCCAGCATCGAGACGTAGGGCAGGTCCGCCTCGGCGGCGAGGCGCGCGAGGGTGGCATCGACGCGTCGCACCTGGGCACGTGGGCGCGCCGGGGCCGGAGCAGGACCGACGACGAGCGCGGGGCGCCCGTCGAGCACGCGGACGACGCGCGCGAACCCGCGGCGCAGCTCCACGTCGGGGCGGTCGGTGTCGTTGAGGCCGCCCTCGAGCACCACGAGCGCGGGTCGGGGGTGCTCGCGCAGGGCCAGCGCGAGGCGCGTGGCGTAGGAGCGGTCGCCGCAGGGGCTGGCGTAGCGGGTGAAGCCGCTGCCGCCGAAGCCCGCCACGTGCACCCGCCCGGGCAGTCGCACGGGCCAGCTGCGCTCGGGCGGCAGCGAGGCTCCCACCGAGTACGAGTCGCCCACCACCAGCACCTGCTCCCCGGCGCGTGGGCCGGTGACCAGGTTGGCGCGGGCCACCGAGCGCTCGGCCAACCACGTGCACCGGTCGGTGCCGGCGCCGGCGCGGGCGAGCAGCACCGTGGAGAGCACGCCGGCCAGGAGCAGGCCGCACAGGAGGGCGACGCGCGTGCGTCGTCCACGCGGGTGGGGGGGACGAGGCAGGGCGCGCGGGAGGCGCGCGGCGGGGGCGTGGTGCCGAGTCACGCGCACATCATCACCCACGGATCGCCATGGCGTTCATCGAACCCGCGGGCAGCCCACCAGCCGACGTGTCGGGGTGGCCCCGGGGGCCGACCGGCCCGCTCAGACCGCGTAGGCGGCTAGCTCGCCGGCGAGCGCCTCGGAGGCGCGGCCGGTGACGTGGGTGCCGTCGGCGGTGTGCTCGATGGTGGCGATCTCGCCGTCGCGGTGGATGCGGTCGATGAGGTCGCCGCGGGCGTAGGGCACCAGGGCGGTGAACTCCACGCGCGGGCGCGGGAGGTCGGCCTCGATGGCGGCCAGCGCCTCGGCGATGCCCTCGCCGGTGCGGGCGGAGACGGCCACCGAGTGGGGCTCGCGACGGCGCAGGCGGTCGACGACGAGCGGGTCGGCGGCGTCGACCTTGTTGATGACGACGAGCTCGGGGACGTCGCCGGCGTCGATCTCGGCCAGCACCGCGCGCACCGCGGTGAGCTGCCCCTCGGGGTCGGGGTGCGAGCCGTCGACCACGTGCACGATGAGGTCGGCGTCCGCGACCTCCTCGAGGGTGGAGCGGAAGGCCTCGACCAGCTGGTGGGGCAGGTGGCGCACGAAGCCCACGGTGTCGCTCATCGTGAACACGCGACCGTCGGGGGTCTGGGTGCGGCGGGTGGTGGGGTCGAGGGTGGCGAACAGCGCGTCCTCGACGAGCACGCCGGCGCCGGTGAGGCGGTTGAGCAGCGACGACTTGCCGGCGTTGGTGTAGCCGGCGATCGCCACCGACGGGACCTGGTTGCGACGGCGCCCCTGGCGCTTGGTCTCGCGGGTGCCGCGCATCTCCTTGAGCTCGCGGCGCAGCTTGGCGATGCGGTCGTTGATGCGGCGGCGGTCGGTCTCGATCTTGGTCTCACCGGGGCCGCGGCCACCGATGCCGTCACCGCCGGCAGCGCGTCCACCGGCCTGGCGCGAGAGGTTGCCACCCCATCCGCGCAGACGCTGCTTCATGTAGTTCAGCTGCGCCAGCTCGACCTGCGCCTGGCCCTCCTTCGACTTCGCGTGCTGGGCGAAGATGTCGAGGATCAGCGCGGTGCGGTCGACGACCTTGACCTTCACGCGGTCCTCGAGGTTGCGCAGCTGCGAGGGGGCGAGCTCGCCGTCGCAGATCACGGTGTCGGCGCCGGTGGCCTGCACGATCTCGGCCAGCGCCTCGACCTTGCCGCGGCCGATGTAGGTGGCCGGGTCGGGCGAGGACCGGCGCTGGTAGATGGCCTCGAGCACCTCGGAGCCGGCCGTCTCGGCGAGCAGCGCGAGCTCGGCCATGGCGTTCTCGATCTCGGCGACCTTGCCCTCGGTCCACACCCCCACGAGGACGACGCGCTCCAGCCGCAGCTGGCGGTACTCGACCTCGGTGATGTCGTCGAGCTCGGTGCGCAGCCCGGCCACGCGGCGCAGCTCGTGGCGCTCGACGAGGTCGAGGTCGCCGGTGGTGGGCTCGTCGGCGTAGCCGGACTCGAAGTCGTCGGCCACCATCGCGTCGGGCGCGAGGTCGTCGACCTCGTCCCACCCCTCGGTGGAGCGCAGCGCGACCTCGAGGGTGAAGTCGGGGTCGACCGGTGCCGCGCCCTCGCGGGGGTCGCGGTCGAGGTCGTAGTCGGGGCTGAGTCGTTCGGCAGGGTTCGTCATAAGCGTCCTCAGGGTAACCACGGGGTCCGCGTGATGCTTCCCGATTTCGGCTGGACGACGCCCCGGGACCCTGCGGGACCTGTGGCTCAGATCGCGCCGCCCACGGCCTCGCGGCCATGACGTTGTCGGGGCGGCGTCGTTGACCTCCATGTGATCCCGAACGCCTTCCGCCACTGGCGCCACGTGCTGGCCCACCGCTGGCGCCACGACCGCCGGCCCTTCTACGCCGTCGGTGCTGTGGCCGCGGTGCTGCTCGCCGCGATGGTCGCGTTCGTGGTGCTGCCGGGCGACGACGATGTCTCGGCCAACCAGAAGCCCCTGCCCGACCCCTCCGGATCGGGGTCGATCACCGACCCCTACGTGATCCGCGACGACCCGCAGGCGGGCGCCAGCGGCTCGACGACCGCGACGAGCGGTCGCGGCGCCGGTACCGCCGACAACCCGTTCGCGAACCTGCCGGGCTACGACCCCGACGGCCTCGGTGGCACGGGCGGCTCGAAGTTCGCGGTGCCGCACCGCCTCGTGCTGCGGGTCTCCTCCTCCGCCCCCATCCCGGTGGTCGGCTACCAGGTGCCGACGAGCACCGACAAGCCCACCGGCACCGTGCGCGACGTCGGCCGCGAGTGGTCGCTCGCCACGATCGTGTACGGCAAGCCCGACTACGCCCGCCTGTTCGTGCAGGCCGGGCCCACCGGTGCCGGCATCACCTGCACCGTCACCGTCGACGGCAAGGTGCGCGACCAGCGCACCACCCAGGGGCCCTACGGGCTCATCATGTGCCAGGGCTGAGCTGTCGGTCGCCGGCTCATCACGCCGGCGCGTCAGCGCCTCGGCTGCTGCTCGTCAGGCTCGAGCGTCGTCGTCCACAGCACCGAGCCGGCCGCGTCGCGCAGGTTGACGGTGAGCTCACCGCTCACGGCGATCTGCAGCTGGCCGAGGTACTGGTTGGTGGGGCGCGGGGCGACGTCCAGGCGGCCCTTCTCCGACTCGCCCTGCGAGAAGACGACCTGGGGGCCGAAGGTGCCGTCGAGCTCGTCGTCCTTGCGCCAGAAGGGTGAGGCGGCGAGCGGGCCGGAGATGAACTCCCAGAACGGGTCGAAGTCGGTGAAGGTGGCGCGCGCCGGGTCGTAGCGGTAGGCGGCGGTGTAGTGGACGTCGCCGCTGAGCCACACGACGTTGCGCACGCCGTCGCGCTTAAGCGTCGAGAGCACGCGGGCGAGCTCGGGCTCGCGACCGAGCGGCGGGCCGTCGTCCTTGTTGGCGTAGCCGTCGAGGTCGGTGACCCGGTTGGTGGGCGCCGAGAGCGGCAGGTCGGCGCACACCACCTTCCACGTGGCCCGCGACTCGCGCAGCGTGCGGATCAGCCACTCCTCCTGCTCCGCGCCCAGCAGCCCGTCGGTGGCCTGACGCCGGGCCCGGCGCGGATCGGTGGCGGGGTTCGGGCCGCGCCAGCTGCGCATGTCGAGGCAGATGACGTCGAGGTGACGACCACGCGGGATGCGGCGGTACATGCGGGCGGTTGCGAAACCGTCGCCATCGCCGCCGACCACTCGCCGCAGCGGGACGGGCTGGTACTCCTGCCACGCGCGCAGACCGCGCCGAGCGAGGACGTCGGCGCGCCGCTCGGTGTAGCGGTCGTCGCCGATCGTCTCGCCGGGGTACCAGTTGTTGGCCGTCTCGTGGTCGTCCCACATCGACACCGTGGGCACGGCCGCGTGGAAGGCGCGCACGTTGGCGTCGCGCAGCGGGTAGCGGTGGCGGCCGCGGAACTGGCCGAGCGTCTGGGCGACCACGAGGACGTCCTCGGTGAGGTCGTTGACCCAGGTGGTGCCGTCGTCCAGGTGCACGGTGGAGGTCATCGGCTCATCGGCGTAGATGGTGTCGCCCACGTGCACGAAGAGGTCGGGGCGCAGGTCGAGCACCGCGCGGTAGGAGGTGAGGCCGCCGCGAGCGGTGTCGATGCCCCAGCCCTGGCCGCAGGTGTCGCCCGACCACACCAGGCTCTGCGCGGCGGTGTGCACCGGCGCGGTGGAGAACTCCACGAGGTGCGGCGCCGACCGCTCGCCCTCGGGCGTCTCGAACCAGACGTCCACCTCGTAGGCGCGGCCGGGGGCGAGGCCGGTGAGGTAGTGGCGGGCGGTGAGGTCGACGCGCGGGTCGGTCCACGGGCCGCGCACCCGGCGCAGCACCCGCCCGCCGCTGCGCACCCGCAGCATCATCCGCCCCGGTTGTGGCGCCCGCGACCAGATGAGCGCGGACGACGTGGTGACCTCACCGCTGCGGGCGCCGTCCACGAGGTCGCGGCGGCGCTCGACGAAGGCGGGGCTGCCGCCGAGGAGGCCGGGGAGGCCGAGGCCGGCCGAGGAGCCGACGACGGCGGGCACCGCGATGCCGGCGAGGCCGGCGACGATGGTGGTGCGGCGCGGGAGCCGCAGGTCGCCGGGGGCCTGGGGACGCAGGCGCCCCGGACCGGCAGGTGCGGGAGCGGGAGCGGGCGGACGGGGCTCGGGCCGGAGCGTCACGACCCACAGACGACACCCGCGCGTCGACCGGCGGTGGAGCGCCGGTGGACGCGCGGGTGAAGTCCGGCCGTCGGGCCGGGTTCGATCAGGCCCTGGTCACTTCTCTCATCACTTGGGAGGCATCCGGATGCCGCCGTCGACGCGGATGACCTCGCCGTTCATGTAGGCGTTGGTGAGGCACTCGATGACCATGCTGGCTAGCTCGTCGGGAGCACCGAGGCGCTTGGGGAAGAGGACGTTCTTGCCGAGGTTGGCCTTAAACTCCTCGGCCGCCTCGCCCTCGCCGTAGATCGGGGTGTCGATGAGGCCCGGCGCCACGGTGTTGAGGCGGATGCCGGCCGCCGACAGGTCGCGGGCCACCGGCAGGGTCATGCCGACGACGCCGCCCTTGGACGCCGAGTACGACGCCTGGCCGATCTGGCCGTCGAAGGCGGCCACGCTGGCGAGGTTGACGATCGCGCCGCGGCAGCCGTCGGCGTCGGGCTCGTTCTGGCTCATCACGGTGGCGGCCTGGCGCACGACGTCGAAGGTGCCGATGAGGTTGATGTGGATGACCTTCGTGAAGGCCTCCAGCGAGTGGGCCGACTCGAGCTGGCCGTCGCGACCGATGGTGCGCTGCGCCCAGCCGATGCCGGCGGAGTTCACGACCGCGCGCAGCGGGGCGATCTCGGCGGCCGCCTTCACGGCACCGGCGATCTGCTCGGTGTTGGTGACGTCGACGGCGGCGAACACGCCGCCGATCTCGGCGGCGAGCGCCTCGCCCTTCTCAGCCGACAGGTCGGCGATGACGACGGTGGCACCGCGCGCGGCGAGCTGGCGGGCCGCGGCAGCGCCGATGCCCGAGGCGCCGCCGGTGACGATGGCGGAGGATCCGTTGAGTTCCATGGGGCGGAGCGTAGCGGGCGGTGGAACGGGTTCTCGGCGACTCCCCCGGGTGGCCGAGGGCGAGGGTCGGCGACGTCGCAAGACCCGTCGGCGGAGTGGGTCCTAGAGGTCGGTCGTGCCGCGCGCGACGACGACGGCCGGCCCGGTCATGAGGATGCGGTCGGCATCGGTCCAGGTGATGCGCAGCGTGCCGCCGGGGAGGTCGACGACGTACTCGGTGCCGCGCGGTGCGTCGTCCTCGAGGCTGGCGGCGACCATGACGGCGCAGGCGCCGGTGCCGCACGACCGCGTCTCGCCCGACCCGCGCTCGTGCACGCGCATCGCCACGTGCTGTGGGCCGCGGCGCACGACGAACTCGACGTTGACGCCGTGCGGGTAGGCCGCGGGGTCGTGGTGCGGTGCGTCGAGGAGCGGACCGACGGGGCCGGTCGGCTCGAGGCCGACGCCCTCGGGCAGCAGCGCCACCGCGTGCGGGTTGCCCATGTCGACGTGCCGTGCGGCGAAGTGCACTCCCCCGATGCTCACCTCGGTGACCCCGTGGACCCCGGGCCGCCCCATGTCGACGGTGATCTCGCCGTCGGCGTCCCCGCCCTCGAAGGTGAGCACCGTGATGCCCGCGCGGGTGGCGACCGGCACCGGCTGCGCGGGATCGACCAGGCCCTCCTGCGCGAGGTGACATCCGAAGACCCGCACGCCGTTGCCGCACATCTCCGAGATCGAGCCGTCGGCGTTGCGGTAGTCCATGAACCACTCGGCGTCCTGACCCTCGGCGTCGGGCCCGGCCGCGGCCGTGCGGACGACGCGCAGCACGCCGTCGCCGCCGATGCCCGCGCGCCGGTCGCAGAGCGCGCGGACGCGAGCCTCATCGAGGTCACCGTGCACCGTGCCGTCGTGGTCGGGCAGGAGCACGAAGTCGTTCTCGGTGCCGTGACCCTTGAGGAACGGGTAGGGCGCGGTCACGGGGCCAGCCTACGGGGCCTCGGCCGACGAGCCGTTCGCGATCTCGAAGAGGTTGGAGCTGAGGAGCTCCGGCTCACGAAGCACTTCCAGGTAGTAGGTACCGCTCAACGTCGCGTCGGCTGTGGCCTCGAAAGTGACTGACGTACGGCCCTTCGCAAGCGTGACCTCCTCAGGGACCGAGAAGAGGCCGTTCACAGGATGAAACCGCTGGTCGATCGACGAGGGACCGTCGGCTGTGATCGTGACGGTGAAGGGAACACCAGCCTCCACCTGTGCGGGCACGGCCACCGAGGCCGTCGGATGGACGGTGATCGGCGTCCTGAGGTCGAACCCGGCGCCGACGGCGCGGACGCGCAGGGTCGTGGTGCGAGTGACCCTCGGAAGCTCGATGCTGAACAAAGTGCTCACGCCCCCGGTAGCACTGATGCGAGTCGGGTTCGCCGGGTTCTCCACCGCGGAGCCATCGGGGTAGATCAGCGAGATGCGCGCGTCGACGTCGTCCGTGCCCGGAGGCCTCATCGATCCGAAGGATGCCGTGACGACCTGCCCTCCGAAGGTCAGGGGTCCGGGCTCGCTCGTTACCAGTTTCAGCGGGTCGCCCGGGCGGTAGGGCCGCAGGACCAACGACCGTGCCGTCACGACCTGCGTGCCCAACCGAGCGGCGACGGTGACGACCGTGTCGCTGCTGACCGGATCCATCGCGACGTCGAGATCGGAGCCACGAACGCTGCCGGAGAAGGACTTCTCCCGCTGGAGGTGGAGGTTCTGGTTGTCCGAGCCGAGGGCGACCGCTATCGGTCCACGCTCCCCGGGCGACTCGGTCAGCTGCAGGTTGAGGCGGGGGGAGGAGGCCCCGAAGGAGGTGAACGTGAGCGTCGCGATCCCGATGTCGAGCTGCGCCGATTCCGTCCTGGCCCGGCCGACGTAGGTCGCACTGATCGTCGTTGCGCGAGGACGGTCGAAGGGCAGCCTCGACGCATCGACGCGGACCGGGAAACGCGCCGCGCGGCTGCCGGCAGGAACGGTCACGGTCGTGACGTGAACCATGGGATGATCTGCGGCGAGGTTGACGCGCACAGGACTGCCGGGGGCGCACGCGAGGCGCACAGTGGCCGAGGCGGTCTCGCCAGCGTGGATCAGTGGCGGGACGGCCAACGACTCGAGCCGCGAAGCACATCCGGAGTGGATCCTCAGCAGTGCCGACCGCCCCGCTCCGATCGAACGGGCCTGGATCCGAACGGCTCCGGATCGGGGGCGTGGTGCAGTCGTCACGTTGAAGCGGGTGAGGCTGCGCCCCCGCGGCACAACCACCGTCGCCGGCAGCGCGACTCCGTCACCGCCTGTCAGCCGGACGGTGACGTCGCGGCGGACCGCGCAGTTCAGCACCACACGGCCAGCGACGGTGCCGGTGGCTTCGACGGTCGACCGTGAGAGCGAGAGCGTCCGGACCTTCGAACAGGTGGCCGCCTGCGCGGGGGTCGCGCCGACGACGGCCACTAGCCCTCCGATGCACGCCAGCAGCAGCACGCGGGCGGTCAGTGACTCGAAACGCAGCATGGTGATCCCTCCGAGAGGGCGTCAGTGCGCCCCGCGGCCACCATCCCATCACGGCCGGCAGGCACGAGGACGCGAATCCGTCAGGAATTCAGTCCAGCGCTCAGCGGTACAGCCCCTCGGCGTACGCCGGCCCGTAGTACTCGTCGAGCGCGGCGAGATCCTCGTCCGGTCGCTCGTGCAGCTTCGCGAGCACCGCGCGCCGGGGCACGGTGCCCTCGGGGTCCCAGGTCTCGGGCTGCCACAGCTGCGAGCGCAGGAACGCCTTGGCGCAGTGGCTGAAGATCGTGTCGATCTCGACCACGAGGGCGAGCACCGGCCGGTGCCCCTTCACCACGAGGTCGTCGAAGAAGGGCGCGCCGCTGACGAGGCGGGCGCGTCCGTTGATGCGCAGCGTGTCGCCGCGGCCGGGGATGAGGAACTCCAGGCCGACGTGGGGATTGGCGAGCACGTTGCGGTAGCCGTCGGCGCGGCGGTTGCCGGGGCGTTCGGCGATCGCGATGGTGCGCTCGTCGACCACGTGCACGAGCGAGCCGGCGGGATCGCCCTTCGGCGAGACGTCGCAGTTGCCGGCCGCGTCGGCGGTGGCGATGACGCAGAACGGCGAGGCGGCCAGCCAGTCGCGATCGGTTTCGGTGAGGGCGGAGCGCTCCTTGTCGCGGGCCGCTGCGGTGGGCTCACCAAGCAGCGCGGTGAGCGCGGCGTCGTCCGTGATCTCGTGCCAGTCGTCCCGGGGGCTCATGCCCCCGAACCTAGGCCGTGGACGACGCTCAGCGCCTCCCGATTCGCACCACCATGGCCGAGCCGCCACCGCGACGCGTGGGCTCGGCGACGGCGGTGAGGGCACCGCGTCGTCCGAGCTCGATGGCGGCGACCGCGCCGATCTCGGCGGCGCTCGTGCCGGGGGCACCGGCGGGCGTGAAGGTGTGGCCGTAGGCGCCGAGCGCGGTGCCGTAGCGGTCGATGAACGCCTGCTCGGCGGTGACGGCGGCAGTGTTGCGCTGGCTGGCGCGCGGAGCGGCGACCGCGGCGGGCAGGCTCATGCCGAGGTCGAGGCGGTTGAGCAGCACCTGCAGCACGGTGGTGATGATCGTCGACCCGCCGGGGCTGCCGATGGCGAGCACCGGGCGGCGCGTCGTCGGGTCGAGCACGATGGTGGGCGCCATCGAGCTGCGCGGCCGCTTGCCGGGCTGCAGGCGGTTGGGGTCGGCGGGGTCGTAGACGGTGGTGAAGTCGGTGAGCTCGTTGTTGAGCAGGAAGCCGCGGCCGGGCACGACGATGCCCGAGCCTCCGGTCTGCTCGATGGTGAGCGTGTAAGAGACGACGTTGCCCCACCGGTCGGCCGTGGTGAGGTGGGTGGTGGAGATGTTCTCGGTGTCGGCGTCGTCGCGACCGGTGGCGGCGGCCGGCGTGGCGCAGCGACCGTCGTAGCCGCGGACGTCGCCCGGTGCCACCGGCTTGTTGGCCGCGCGGGTCGGGTCGATCGAGCACGCGCGCTCGGCTCCGAAGCGCGGGTCGAGCAGCGCGCCCGTGGGCACCGGGGTGAAGGCCGGGTCGCCCACGTAGGCACCGCGGTCGGCGAAGGCGAGGGCGCTCGCCTCGAGGTACCGGTGCAGCGCCTGGTCGCGGGGCAGTCGACGCAGGTCGCTGCGCGCGAGGATGGTGAGGGCCTCGCCGATCGTCGTCCCACCGGACGACGAGGGGGCCATGCCGTAGATGTCGTGGCCGCGGTAGCGCACGCGGGTGGGCTGCTGCACCAGCGCGCGGTAGCGGGCGAGGTCGGCGGTGGTCATCGTGCCGACCGGCACAGGGAGATCGGTGGCAGCGCTCTTCGGCGGGGCCTGCACGGTGCGGGCGACCTCGCGCCCGAGGTGCCCGCGGTAGAGCCAGTCGGTGCCGCGGCGGGCGAGCTCGCGATAGGTGCGCGCGAGGTCGGGGTTGCGGAAGCGGGTGCCGACGGCCGGGGCCGTGCCGCCGGGGCCGCGCAGGAAGAGATCGGTGCTGCTGGTGAAGGTGCGGAAGCGCTCGGCGTTCTCGCGGGTCTGGAGCGCGAAGGTGGGGTCGACGACGAAGCCGCGCTCGGCCAGCCGGGTGGCGGGCGCGAGGGCGCGGCCGAGGGAGAGGGTTCCCCAGCGGCGCAGCGCGGTCTGCCAGGTGGCGGGCGTGCCGGGCACGCCGACGCTCACGCCGCTGGTGACCAGCTCGGGCGTGAAGGGGTACGGCTTGCCGGTGGCGGGGTCGACGAAGCTGTCGGGGCGCACGCCGGCCGGTGCGGTCTCGCGGCCGTCGATGGTGTGCACGCGCCGCGAGCGGGCGTCGTACACGACGAAGTAGCCGCCTCCCCCGACCCCCGCGCTGTAGGGCTCGGTGACCCCCAGGGCCGCGGCGGTGGCCACGGCGGCGTCCACGGCGTTGCCTCCGCGGCGCAGCACCTCGATGCCGGCGGCGCTGGCGTCGGCGTCCACCGAGCTCACCGCTCCCCCGTAGCCGGTGGCGACCGGTTGCTTGCGGGGTGGGGACGACGGCCGGTCGGCGTCGGCTGTGGGCGCGGTCGGCGCAGCAGCGGCTGGCCCGGTGACGGCGGGTGGGGCGGCCAGTGCGAGGGCGGCGCTGAGGCCGGTGGCGAGCAGGGCGGGGACGGTAGTCCGCATGGTTCCTCCCGAGAACGCGGTGACCCTGGTCCGGTGCCCCGATGCCGGGCGTCGAAACGGTGCTGCGGTTGGCGCGCGGCGGTGGGCTCCCGTCGGGGCGCCCGGGGCCGGCGACGACCGCGAGTGGTCAGCGGTCCTCCAGCAGCACGCCGTCCACGGCGTAGCGCGCCACGACGAACGCGCGGTTGCGGTCGGCCTCGAGCAGGCGCAGGTCGAGGCGTCGCGGCAGCAGCGGGGCGCCAGCGCCGAGGGTGATCGGCGCGATCGACACGATCACCTCGTCGAGCAGGCCCGCATCGGCGAACTGGCCGGCGAGGTCGCCGCCACCGACCACCCAGACGTCGCGCTCCCCCGCGGCGCCCACGGCGTCCTCGTGGACGACGCGCACGTCGCCGCGGGCGAAGCGGACGTCGGCTCCCGGGACCTCGGCCAGCTCGCGGGAGGTGAGCACCCACGTCGGCAGGGCGTAGGGCCACGGCTCGCCCGCGCCGACGACGTGGCGCAGCAGCCACTCGTAGGTGGCCGAACCCATGGCGAGCGCGCCCACGCCGTCCATGAAGGCGCCGTGGTTGAGCGGGCCGTCCTCGTCGATGTCCTGGCGAAGCAGCCAGTCGAGACGGTGCTCGGGATCGGCGATGAAGCCGTCGAGCGTGGTGGCGGTGCAGAAGATCGTGCTCACGGACTCACTCTGGCGGCGAGCACCGACATCTCAGCGCGCCGAACCCTCCACCTCGACGCACCAGGCACGCGATCTCGGCGGTCAGGTGAGGACGGCGGGGGCGAGGTGGCGGCAGGCGATGAGGGCGAGCTCGAGGTCGAGGCGGTCCTCGGCCAGCGGCCGACCGCGCAGCGCGACGGCGCGGTCGACGCGGTACTTCACGGTGTTGCGGTGCAGGTGCAGGCGGGCCGCGGTGGCGACGTGGCTCTCGCGCTCCTGCACGAACACCAGCAGCGTCTCGCGTAGCCGTGCCGCCGCGTCGCCGTCGGCGGCGAGCGGGCCGAGCGCGTCGGCGACGAGGGCGCGGGTGGCGGGCAGGTCGCCCACCAGCAGGGCGGCGGCCCGCACGGTGGGGTCGGCGGCCGAGACCAGGCGACCGGGCGGCACCTGCCCCACCTGCGCCACCCGCTGGGTCGCGACCGCGCTGCGATGGGTGGCGAGCAGCCCGTCGAGACCGTGCGCCACCCGGCCGGCGGCCACGCGCAGCGAAGAGCCTGCGGGCAGGTCCAGGCCGCGCGGGTCGGCGCCCGCGTCGACCGGCAGCCACGCCCACCACGTGCCCCGGTCGTGCGGGACGACGAGCGGCGTCCCCGCCCCGAGGTGGGCGACGATGCGGGCGATCGCCTCCTCCGGCGCCCCGGCGGCGGCGACGGTGGCCTCGTCGTCCCAGAGCAGGAGGCCGAGGTGGTGCTGGGCGAGCCGGTAGCCGAGAGCGGCCTCGACGTGGGCGGCGTCGCGGCGCTCACCGCGCAGCAGGGCCTCCACCACCTCGCGGCGGGTCGCGCTGCGGTGGGCGAGCCAGCGCTCGCGCTCGCCCTGGTAGGCGCCCATGACGTCCTCGGAGACGGCGTCGATGTAGGCGAAGGAGGTCTCGGTGAGCAGCTGGCTGGTGCGCAGCGCGGTGCGCGGATCCCGCACCCGGCCGGCGATCTCGTCGCCCGCCCACGCCAGCACGAGCTGCTGGCCGAGCCGGTAGGCGCGCAGGAGCGCGCCGGGCGGGGTGCCGCGCTGGGCGAGGCGGCGGGCGTACTCCACCGCCGCGGCGGGCGCGCGGACGTCGTCCACCGGGACGTGGCCGCGCAGCAGGTGGGTGAGCGTCTCGAGGTTGGAGCCGACGCTGCCGGCGAGCAGGTCGACGAGACCGGGGTCGTGCGGCAGCTCGGCGATCAGCTCGGTGGACCGGGCGACGAGGAGCTCGGTGAGCATCTCGGCCCGTTGGCCCATGACGGTGGCGAAGGAGCGCAGGGCGTCGCGGGCAGCCGCCTCGACGTCAGGCTCGCCCATCCGCACCCCTCCCGACCGATTGGTCGATCGACCCAAGTCGTGACCACCGTCACCGTAGCGCCGCACGCTTGCTCATGGGGCGTACAGCCCCAGGTGTGACCTGGGTTTCGTGCTCACAGCACAAGAATCCGGGGACGGCGCGCGCCTACCGTCGCAGGGCACGACGCGGCACCGCCGCCTCGCCAGCCCGCCCCACCCGAACACCCACCCGCACAGCCCGCCCGGAGGTCGACCCATGGGCTTCATCTCGCCGTCCCCGCCGCCGATGCCGCCGGCCGACTTCCTGCGCCTGCCGCTGATGGAGCGCATCCGGGTGCTCACCCAGCACTGGGTGAGCGACGGCTTCGGCACCCCGCGGGTGCTGAACATCGTCTACGTGCTGAAGATGCTCGGCCTCTACTTCGCCGTCGGTCTGGCGATCACCTCGGCCACCACCGACTTCGTGTCGTTCACCGAGCCAAGCACCTGGTTCGACAACGTGGTCGTCTACCAGAAGCTCGCGGTGTGGCTGATGCTGCTCGAGGTGCTCGGCCTGGGCGGCGCGTTCGGGCCGCTGTGCGGGCACTTCGCGCCGATGCTGGGCAACGTGCGCTTCTGGGTGCGCCCGGGCACGATCCGCATGGCGCCGTGGGCGGGCAAGGTGCCGTTCACCGACGGCGACACGCGCACGGTGGGTGACGTCGTCCTCTACCTCGGGGTGCTGGCGGCCCTCGTCCTCCCGCTCGCCACCCCGGCCGATCGCGTGCTCGACGTGCCTGTCGGCACCGGGCCGCAGGAGCTCGTGCCGGCGTGGGCGTTCGTGCCGATCCTCGTGCTGATGCCGCTGATGGGCCTGCGCGACAAGGTGGTCTTCCTGGCCGCGCGCTCGGAGCAGTACCTGCCGATCATGCTGTTCTCGGCCACCCTGGGCGCGATCGCGCTGAGCGATGCCGCCTCACCGGAGAACTTCGTCGACCTCGTGGTCGCTTTCAAGATGATCATCTGCGTCGTGTGGATCGGCGCGGGCGTCTCCAAGCTCGGCCAGCACTTCATCAACGTCGTGCCGCCGATGGTCTCGAACACGCCGGGCCAGCTGAACGTCGTCAAGAGGCTGCACTACCGCGACGCCCCGCACGACCTGCGGCCCAGCCGCCTGGCGTGGTTCATGGCGCACGTGGGCGGCACCACGGTGGAGATCCTCATCCCCGTCACCCTGCTGCTCACCACCAACGACACGGTGGCGATGCTCGGGGCGATCGCGATGCTGGTCTTCCACATCTTCATCACCTCCACCTTCCCGCTGGCCGTGCCGCTGGAGTGGAACGTCTACTTCGGCTACATCGCGATCGTGCTGTGGGGCGGCTTCGGCGACGGCTTCTCGGCGAGCACCTACAACATCTGGGACTTCTCCTCTCCCCTGCTGCTGATCCCGATGTTCGCGCTGCTCTTCTTCGGCCCCGTGCTCGGCAACTTCCGCCCCGACCTGGTCTCGTTCCTGCCCTCGATGCGCCAGTACGCCGGCAACTGGGCCACCAGCGTGTGGGTGATGCGCCCCGAGGTGCGCGACCGCCTCGCCGAGCTGCCGCTCGTGGAGGACCAGCGCGACCAGCTGATGCGGATGCAGCCCATGCCCTACGAGCGCGACGAGGCCGAGCTGACCCTCACCAAGGTCGCCGCCTGGCGGGCGCTGCACAGCCAGGGGCGCGGCCTCTACTCGGTGCTGCTCGAGCACGTGCCCGACATCGACGACATCGAGCGTCGCGTCGTCCGCGAGGGCGAGTTCATCGCCTCGATCATGCTGGGATGGAACTTCGGCGACGGCCACCTGCACGACGAGCGGCTCGTGGCCGCCGTCCAGCGCCGGTTGGGCCTGGAGCCGGGCGACCTCATCGTCGCCTACGCCGAGAGCCAGGCGACGCCGTGGAGCAACCCGCCGCAGCACTACCGCGTCATCGACGCGGCGCTGGGCGTGGTTGAGCGCGGCACGTGGAACGTCAGCGACTGCGTGGCCGAGCAGCCCTGGCTGCCGAACGGCCCGATTCCGCTCGAGGTTCGGTGGACGGCGCCCGGGTACCGTCGAGGAGGCAACCCCGCCCGCCGGAAGGATCCCGTGTCGTGACCACCGCCGTCGTCGTGGGCAGCGGGCCCAACGGGCTCGCCGCCGCCATCCACCTGGCTCGCGCCGGGCTCGAGGTGACGGTGCTGGAGGCCTACGAACGACCCGGCGGCGGCACGCGCACCGAGGAGCTCACGCTGCCCGGCGTGCTGCACGACGTGTGCGCCGGCTTCCACCCCACCGGCGTGGCCTCGCCCTTCTTCTCCTCCCTCGACCTCGCCCGCCACGGCCTGGTGTGGCGCTGGCCCGAGGTCGACCTCGCCCACCCCCTGGACGACGGCCGCGCCGGCGTCGCCTCGCGCGACATGGCCCGCACCGAGGCCTCCCTCGGCGTGGACGCCGCGCGCTGGCGGCGGCTGTTCGCGCCGGTGGTGCGCCACTTCGACGACCTGGTGGGCGAGGTGTTCGGGCCGGTCGTGCACGTGCCCTCGCACCCGATCACCCTGGCGCGCTTCGGCCTGCAGGCAGCGCTGCCCGCCACCGTGAGCGTGCGGCGCTTCGGCGACGAGCCCGCCAAGGCGCTGCTGATGGGCGTGGCCGCGCACAAGTTCGGGCGCCTCGACACCCCGCTCGGCGCCTCGGTCGGCATGCTGCTCACCGGCGCCGCCCACGCGGTCGGGTGGCCGGTGGCCGAGGGTGGCTCGGAGTCGATCAGCCGGGCGCTGGTGGCCGAGCTGGAGTCGCTCGGCGGTCGCGTGGTGTGCGGCGTCCACGTGCACTCGCTGGCCGAGCTGCCCGAGCTCGCGGGGCTGAGCGCGAAGCCCGACGTCGTCCTGCTCGACACGGCGCCGGCCGGTGCCCTGGAGATCGTGGGCGACGCCCTGCCCGGGCGGGTGCGGCGCGCGTTCACCCGCTACCGCTACGGTCCGGCGGCCTACAAGGTCGACTACGCGATCGAGGGCGACATCCCCTGGACCAACCCCGAGGCGCGGCGGGCCGGGACGCTGCACCTGGGCGGCTCGGCCGCCGAGATCGCAGCCGTCGAGGCGGCGACCGGTCGCGGCGAGATGCCCGAGCGGCCGTTCGTGCTGATGGGCCAGCAGTACCTGTGCGATCCACAGCGCTCGAGCGCGAAGGCCAACCCCGTCTACGCCTACGCCCACGTGCCGGCCGGCTACACCGGCGATGCCACCAAGGCGGTGACGGCGCAGATCGAGCGCTTCGCGCCCGGCTTCCGCGACCGCATCCTCGCCGCCGTGCCGCGCACGCCGGCGCAGTGGCAGGAGTACAACGCCAACTACGTGGGCGGCGACATCGGCGCCGGCGCCAACGACGCGCTGCAGATCGCCTTCCGCCCGCGGCCCGCGCTCGACCCCTACTTCCTGGGGGTGGACGGCGTGTACCTGTGCTCCTCGGCCACCCCGCCCGGCGGCGGCGTGCACGGCATGAGCGGCTACCGGGCCGCGCAGTCGGCGCTGCGACGCCTCGGGATCAGCTCTCCGCCGCTGCGTCAGCTCGCCCGGCCCCAGCCGACCCCGGTCGTGCGCTGAGGGTCTCGATCGCGCCGATGGCCTTGATCGCACCGACGGCGTGCAGCGCCCGGCCGACGCGGTCGGGATCGTCGTGGCGGACCCAGGTGATGCGCGGGTCGTCGCGCCACCACGCCAGCTGGCGGCGGGCGAAGCGGCGGGTGGCGGCCGCGGTGCGCTCGATGGCGTCGTCCACGCTCATCTCGCCGGCGAGCACCGCCATCGCCTGGCGGTAGCCGATGGCCAGCGAGGCCGTGCGCCCCTCGGCGAGGCCCTCGCCCAGCAGGCGATCGACCTCCTCGAGCAGGCCGCCCGCGAACATGGTGCGCACCCGCGCCTCGATGCGCTCGTCGAGCACCTCGCGCTCGATCTCGACGCCGATCTGCACCGTGCGGGCGTCGACGTACTCCTGCACCGGCAGCGAGGCGCTGAACGGGCGACCGGTGATCTCGACGACCTCCAGCGCACGCACCACCCGCCGCGCGTTGCCGGGCTCGATGCGCGCGGCGGCCTCGGGGTCGACCGCGGTGAGACGCGCGAGCAGAGCGGGCAGTCCCTCGCGCTCCACCTCCTGCTCGAGGCGGTGGCGGACCGCCGGGTCGGTGCCGGGGAACTCGAAGCGGTCGAGGATCGCTCGGGTGTAGAGCGCCGAGCCGCCGACGAGGACGGGGGTCGCGCCGCGGGCGCGGAGGTCGGCGATCGTCGTCCGCGCCCAGCCCTGGAACTCCGCGACGGTGGCGGCGTCGCGCACCTCGAGGGTGTCGAGCAGGTGGTGCGCGATGCCGCGGCGCTCGGCCGGGGGCAGCTTCGCGGTGCCGACGTCCATGCCCCGGTAGACCTGCATCGCGTCGGTGTTGACGATCTCGCCGCCGAGTGCCTGGGCGAGGTCCAGCGACAGCGCCGTCTTGCCGCTCGCCGTCGGGCCGACGATCGCCACGATCGGTGCGATCGGCGCGCTCTGCGGTGGGGCGGTGGTCACGGGGTCAGTCTGGTGGGTCGGCGGGGGCTGCAGGAATCGCCCCGGTCGACCGGCGAGTCCTGCACGTGGCGCGCGTTGCAACACGTGCCACGTGCAGGAAACACGTGCCACGTGCGGGTAGGGGTCCCCTGGCTACGCTGAGGACGACGCCCGCTCGCCGCGGGCGCACACCGACCGACCTCCCGGCGAAAGGACCGATCATGGGTTTCCTGGACGACGCGAAGAAGAAGCTCGGCGACGCCGTCGACAAGCACGGCGACAAGATCTCCACCGGCATCGACAAGGCCGCCGACGTGGCCTCGAAGAAGACCGGCGGGAAGTACGACGACAAGATCGCCACCGGCAAGGTGAAGGCCAAGGAGGCCCTCGACAAGCTGGACAACAAGAAGGACGACCTGAAGTGACCCTGGCGCCCGCGGCTCTGCGCGTCGTCCTCGTGCAGGGCGCGGGCGGCCGGTGAGCATCACCGACCCGCACTCGGGAAAGGTGCGCTTCTCCGTCGTCCCGGCCGCCTACGTCTACCTGCTGCGCGGAGGGGAGATCGGGGCGCCCGGAGGCGCGGGCGTCGAGGTGCTGCTGCAGCTGCGGCAGAACACCGGCTTCATGGACGACCACTGGGCCGCCGCCGCGGCCGGCCACATCGAGAGGTGGGAGACCGCTGCGGAGGCGATCGCGCGCGAGGCGGCCGAGGAGATCGGCGTCCACGACGTCGTGCTCGACTTCGCCACCTCGATGCAGCGCACCCAGCGCGGCCTGGAGATCGACGAGCGCGTCGACTTCTTCTTCACCGCGCGCTCGTGGCGCGGCGAGCCGCGGATCATGGAGGGCGCCAAGTGCGCCGACCTGCGCTGGTTCGCCCTCGACGACCTCCCCGAGGCCGTCGTCCCCCACGAGCGGTTCGTGCTCGACGGCCTGCGCGACGCCACCCTCGCGCCCCTCACCGCCCACGGCTTCTGAGGTCAGCGCGCCTCGTGCGGACGGCGCTGCCCGACACCAGCCAGCAGCTCGACCGCCACGTTGAGCGCGATCACAGCCGGCTGCTTGCCCTGCAGCCCCGTGCGGTCGGGGTCGCCGATGGGCGTGCGGACGCGGTCGAGGGCGGCGGCGGCGTGGCCGAGCTCGCCCAGGCGGGCGCGGAAGCGCACCCACTTGGCGCGCGAGCCGATCACGCCGATCGAGCCGATCGCGCCGGGGGTGGCGGCGTCGTGGCGCAGCAGGGCGTCGAGCAGGGCGAGGTCCTCGGCGTGGTCGTGGGTCATCACGAGCGCCTGCGTGCCGCGCGGCAGGGACGCGACGGCCAGCTCGGGCAACAGCGCCAACCGGTGAACGTGGACGACGGCCGGTCCCTCGCGCAGGGCGGCGAGGCGGGCGTCGTCCACGGCCTCGGCGCGGGAGTCGACGAGGTGGAGCTCGACCTCGTGACGCGCCAGCACGAGGGCGAGCTCGAGGCCCACGTGGCCGAGACCGAAGATCGCGATCGCCGGGCGCACCGGCATCGGCTGCAGCAGCACGGTGACCTCGCCGCCGCAGCACTGCACGCCGTGCTCGGCGGGGCCGCGGTCGCTGAGCTGCGAGCGGTGGACGACGGCCGCGGTGGCGCCGTCCGCGATGAGGGTGCGGGCGCGGCGCAGGGCGACCTCCGCGAGGTTGCCGCCGCCGATGCTGCCCCAGGCGGCGTCGGCGGTGACGACCATGGCTGCGCCGATCTCGCGCGGGGCATGGCCGCGCACGTCGCTGACGGTCACCAGCACGGCCGGCTCGCGGCGCTGGCGGGCGGCGGCGAGGGCGCTCACCCAGTCCACGAGCGCACCTCCTGCACGGCCCAGTACACGGCTTCCGGCGTGGCGGGCGAGGCGAGCTCGACCGGACGCCGCGAGGCGCCGTCCTCGGCCGGGGCGAAGGCGGCGACCGCGTCGCGCAGGGCCTCGCGCACGCAGAAGGCGAGCATGAACGGCGGTTCGCCCACGGCCTTCGAGCCGTGCACCACGCCGTCCTCGGTAGCGCGTTCGAGGAGGGCGACGTTGAGCTCGGCGGGCAGCTCGGAGAGGCTCGGCACCTTGTAGGTGGAGGCTCCGGCGGTGAGCAGGCGCCCGCGGGCGGGGCCGTCGGCGTCGTCCCAGCGCAGGTCCTCGAGCGTCAGCCAGCCGATGCCCTGCACGAGGCCGCCCTCGATCTGGCCGAGGTCGATCAGCGGCGAGAGGCTGTCGCCCACGTCGTGGACGACGTCGACGCGGCACACCCGGTAGGCGCCGGTGAACGCATCGACCTCGACCTCCGCGGCCGCCACCCCGTAGGCGAAGTACTTGAAGGGGGTGCCGCGCATGGCGGTGGCGTCCCAGGTGAGGCCCTCGGTGCGGTAGTAGCCGGCCGCCCACAGCTGCACCCGCTCGAGGTAGGCGCGCTGCACGACCTCCTCCCACGAGGCGTCGGGTCCGGCGAGGGCGCGCACAGGCACGAGGCGGGCGAGGATCTGCTCGCAGGCGTCCTTCACTGCGGCGCCGTTGAGGTCGGCGCCCGAGCTGGCGGCGGTGGCGGAGGTGTTGGGCACCTTGTCGGTGCGCGTGGGCGCGAGCCGCACCCGCTCGTAGGGCAGCCCGAGGGCGGTGGCGGCGACCTGGCGCATCTTGGTGTGGAGGCCCTGCCCCATCTCGGTGCCACCGTGGTTGATGAGCACCGAGCCGTCCTTGTAGACGTGCACGAGGGCGCCGGCCTGGTTGAAGGCGGTGAAGTTGAACGAGATGCCGAACTTCACCGGGGTGATCGCCAGCCCCCGCTTGCGATGGGGGTTCTGAGCATTGGACGACGCCACGGCAGCGCGCCGCTCGGCGAACCCGCTGCCGGTGAGCACCTGCTCCCAGGCGCGCGCGAGGCGCTCGGCGTGCCGGACGGGCTGGCCGTAGGGGGTGGCCTGGCCCTCGATGTAGAGGTTGCGCCGGCGCAGCTCCTCCGGCGCGAGGCCGAGCACGGGGGCGCAGCGGCCGAGGATGTCCTCGATCACGATCATGCCCTGGGGGCCGCCGAAGCCGCGGAACGCCGTCTGCGAGGTCTTGTTGGTGCGCGCGATGCGCCCGTCGACGCGCAGGTGCGGCAGCCAGTAGGCGTTGTCGATGTGGCACAGGGCGCGCGAGAGCACGGGCTCGGAGAGGTCGAGGCTCCAGCCGCCGTCGGCGGTGAGGGTGGCCTCGAGCGCCTGGAGGCGACCGTCGTCGTCGAAGCCGACGCGCCAGGAGGCGTGGAAGCCGTGACGCTTGCCGGTCATCGTCATGTCCTGCCGGCGAGTCAGCCGCACGCGCACCGGGCGCCCGGTGAGGCTGGCACCGAGGGCGGCGATCGCGGCGAACCCGTGCGGCTGCATCTCCTTGCCGCCGAACCCGCCGCCCATGCGCAGGCACTGCACGGTGACCTGGTGGGAGGCCAGCCCCAGCACGTGGGCAACGATCTCCTGGGTCTCGGTGGGGTGCTGGGTGCTCGACTGCACGAACACCTGGCCGTCGTCCTCGACGACGGCGTAGGAGGCGTGGGTCTCGAGGTAGAAGTGCTCCTGGCCGGCGAACTCGAACTCGCCCTCGATCACGTGGGCGCTTGTGGCGAGGCCGGCGGCGACGTCGCCGCGCTCCAGCACCGGGCGCGCACCCTGGAAGCTCTGCTGCTCGATCGCCTCGCGCACGGTGACGACGGCGGGCAGCGGCTCGTAGTCGACCTCCACCGCGGCCGCACCGAGCCGGGCCGCCTCGAGACTCTCGCCCAGCACCCACGCGACCGCGTGGCCGTGGAACATCGCGACCTCGGGGAACAGCGGCTCGTCGTGCTTGATGCCGGCGTCGTTGACGCCCGGCACGTCCGCGGCCGTGAGCACGCGGACGACGCCCGCGACGGCGTAGGCGGGGGCGACCTCGAGGCGCGTGATGCGGGCGTGGGCGTGCGGCGAGCTCACCGGATGCGCGTGCAGCACCCCGCGCAGCCCGATCGCCACGTCGTCGGTGTAGAGCGCGCGGCCGGTGACGTGGAGCACGGCCGCCTCGTGCGGCAGGGCACGGCCGACCTCGGGGGGCGCGGTCGCCTTCGCGGGGGCCGGGACGACGGGGTCGGTGAGGGTCATGCGAGGGCTCCCCTGTTGAGGCCCGGCGCCGGGTTCTCGGCGACGAGTCGCTGCAGCGCGCCCGCGAGCATCGCACGGCGGTAGGCGGCGCTCGCGCGATGGTCGTCGAGCGGCGTGCCCTCGGCGGCGAGCGCCGTCGCCGCCTCGGCGACCCCGTCGACGCTCCACCGGGCGCCGGTCAGCGCCGCCTCTGCGGCGGGGGCCCGGATCGGCGTCGCCGCGACGCCGCCCAGCCCGATCGCCGCACGCTGCACCACGTCGTCCACGACCTCGACGGCGAACGCCACCGCCACCGAGGAGATGTCGTCGTAGCGGCGCTTGGCGATCTTGTGGAAGGCGGTGAGCGGGGGTGGCGCGGTGGCAGATTCACCGGCCGGCCGGTGAAACTGGAACTTGGACGACGGAACTCCGTCGTCCAAGTGCCGGTTTTCTCGTCCCAGTCCGCCCTCGCCGACCACATCAGCCCCACCAGCCGCATGGGCCCCAGTTGCTTCGTGGGCGGCGGAGAGCGGGGGCACCGCGGGGCCGGATTCACCGGCCGGCCGGTGAAACTGGAACTCGGACGACGGAACTCCGTCGTCCAAGCGCCGGATTTCTCGTCCCAGTCGCCCCTCGCCGACCCCATCAGCCCCATCAGCCCCATCAGCCCCACCGCCATCAGCCCCACCACCACCGCCCCCGTGGACGACGCCCGCCACCGGCACGCGGACGCTCACGATCAGCTCGTCGACCGCCCGCACGCTCGCGCGGTAACCGGTGAAGTAGTCGCGCAGTGCGACGACGCGGGTGCCGCGAACCGAGGCGAGCACCAGGTCGGCGTCGAGGGCGAGGAGGGCGGGGGCGAGGTCGCCGATCGGCGAGCCGGTGCCGAGGTTGCCGCCGATGGTGGCGCTGTTGCGGATGAGCCGGGAGGCGAACTGCGGCAGCACCTGCGCCAGCAGCGGCACCAGCGCGCCAGCCTGCCGCTCGACCTCGGTGAGGGTGAGCGCGGCCCCGATCTCCAACACCCGCCCCTCGGAACCCGGCACCGGCCGCAGAACCCTCAGCTCCTCGAGCCGGTCGATCGCCACGAGCAGCCCGGGGCGTCGTCCGTGCAGGTTCATCTCCACGCCCACGTCGGTCCCGCCCGACACCGCCACCGCGCCGGCGGGAGCGCCTCCGCCGAGCAGCTCCAGCGCCTCGTCGAGCGTCGCGGGCCGCACGAAGCCCGGTCGGCGGTAAGGGGTCGGTTGCGGCGGCGCCGCGGCGGCGCGGGCCGCGAGGACGTCGACCGCCGCGCCGCCGTCGTCCACGTCGCCGTCGTCCACGCCGGGGGCGGGCAAGGCACCCAGCGCGTCGGCCGCCTCGAGGATCGGGCGGTAGCCGGTGCAGCGGCACAGGTTGCCCGAGAGCGCGTGGTGGTCGAAGCCGGACTCGCGGCCGGGCCGGTGGAACTCCGCGGCCATCGAGCAGACGAAGCCGGGGGTGCAGTAGCCGCACTGCGAGCCCCCGCGGACGGCGAGCTCGTGCTGCACCGGGTGCAGCGCATCAGGCGTGCCGAGACCCTCCGCGGTCACCACCTCCTGCCCCGCCAGCGCCGCCGCCGGCACGAGGCAGGCGTTGACCGCCGTCCACGCCGACCCACCACCCCCGCCACCAGCACCAGCACCAGCACCAGCACCAGCACCAGCAGGATCGGGCCGCACCACCAGCACCGCGCACGCACCGCACTCCCCCTCCGCGCAGCCCTCCTTGGCGCCGGTGAGCCCGAGGCCGCGCAGCCAGTCGAGGGCGGTGAGCGGCGGGCCGGCGTCCTCGAGGGAGCGGTGCTCGCCGTTCACGAGCGCGCCGAGGGGCGGCGTCGGGGCGGCGCGCTCGTCGGCCGGGAGGTGCGGGGGGTGGGTCGTACTCATCGCCGTCACCGTAAGCCGGATCGGCCCTACCTCACCCGCGAGCACGACGGAATTAACCGCCCGGTTACGAGACGACCCGACACTGAAACGCTCGTCTCATAACGTCCTCGCTCAGCAACGGCTGTTGCGTCTCGGCACCACCACAGCACCGACACGACGCCCCAGCGACGAGCCACCGGCACCCGTCGCCGAGTCCCCGCAGGAGAGAACCACACATGACCACCACCCCCACCCGGCCACGCCGCCGCCGCGGCGTCCGCCTCGTCGCCGCCTCGATGATCGCGGCGGTCGGCATGCTGGGCCTCGCGGCCTGCGGCAGCGACGACTCCTCGGCCTCCGGCGACGGCGGCAGCAAGCACGGCAAGATCAGCGTCCAGTACTCCTGGATCAAGAACGAGGAGTTCGCCGGCGAGTTCTACGCCGAGGAGAAGGGCTACTACAAGGACGCCGGCTTCAGCGAGGTCAACGGCATCTCCGGGCCCGACACCGGTGTCGCCAAGCTGCTCAGCGGCAAGGTGCAGGTGGCGCTGAGCGACGCGGCGTCCGTGGGTGCGGCGATCGCCAACGAGAAGGCCCCGCTGAAGATCATCGGCGCGACCTTCCAGAAGAACCCCTTCACGATCCTGTCGCTGAAGGACGGCGCGAACATCCAGACGCCGCAGGACCTCATCGGCAAGACCATCGGCGTGCAGGACTCCAACGCCAACGTCTTCAAGGCCATCCTCGCCGCCAACGACATCGACCCCAAGCAGGTCAAGGTCGTGCCGGTCGACTTCGACCCGACCCCGCTGATGGAGAAGAAGGTCGACGGCTTCATGGCCTACCTGACCAACGAGGCCCTCACCGTGCAGCTGGCCGGCTTCGACATCACCAACCTGCCCTACGCCGAGAACGGCGTGCCCTACGTGGCCGAGACCTTCACCGTCACCGACCAGTACCTCGCCGAGAACCGGGAGCTCCTCAAGGACTTCCTGATCGCCGAGATCAAGGGCTGGACCGAGACCTTCAAGCAGCCGACCGAGACCACGGTCGATCTGGTCACCAAGTACTACAACAAGGCCGCCTCGGACAACGCCGAGGGCCTGGAGAACACCTTCGGCGCACTCGACCCGAAGAAGACCGGCCTGGGCCTGGAGGCGCAGGCGAAGCTGATCTCCACCCCGGAGACCGAGGCCAACGGCCTGTTCACCATCAGCGACGCGCTGAAGCAGCAGACGGTCGACTCGCTGGGTGCGGCCGGCTGGAAGGTCTCGGTGGACGAGCTGTTCGACACCTCGATCATCGACGAGATCTACAAGGACGACCCGGAGCTCAAGAAGTACCTCCCCTGAGCCCCGCAGCGGCCCGCCGAGCGATCTCGGCGGGCCGCTGGTCCGTCCGGCCCCGACCATGTGACCCATCCGCCGACCGCGCCCGCTCGCCCGAGCGCCGAGAACTGAGGGATCCTTCTCCCATGTCGATCGACGACACCACGGCACCCGGCACCTCCTCCACCCCCACCTCCGGGTCGGGGACGACGGGCGGCACCGGCATCCAGGTCAGCGGCCTCACCAAGACCTTCAAGGTCGGTCGCGGGCGCACCGTCACCGCCCTCGAGGACGCCGAGCTCCACACCGAGCAGGGATCCTTCCTGGCCCTGCTCGGCCCTTCGGGCTGCGGCAAGTCCACGATCCTGCGCATCCTGGCCGACCTCGAGCACCCGACCGCGGGCACGGCGCTCGTCGACGGCAAGACGCCCGCCGAGCTGCGCAAGAACAGCGAGCTGGGCATCGCCTTCCAGGACCACGCGCTGCTGCCGTGGCGCTCGGTCACCAAGAACATCCGGCTGCCCTTCGAGGTGGCCGGGCGCGACGTCGACAAGGCCTACGTCGACGAGCTCATCGCCCTCGTGGGCCTCACCGGCTTCGAGGACTCCCGCCCCGCCCAGCTCTCCGGCGGCATGCGCCAGCGCGTCTCGATCGCCCGCGCCCTCGCGCTCAAGCCCTCGGTGCTGCTGCTCGACGAGCCCTTCGGCGCCCTCGACGACATGACGCGGCAGAACCTCAACCTCGAGCTGCTGCGCATCTGGACCGAGAAGCCCGCCACCACGCTGCTGGTCACCCACGGCATCTCCGAGGCGATCTTCCTCTCCGACCAGGTGGCCGTGATGTCGCCGCGACCGGGCCGCATCAAGGCGATCATCGACGTCGACCTGCCGCGCCCGCGCACCCCCGACATGATGCGCACCCCCGAGTTCCACGCCCTAGTCGATCAGGCCTCCGAGCTGCTGTTCGGCGCCGACGGACGCGCGGACGCCGAGTCGTGACCCGCCGCCTGCCGGGCTGGTTCGCCCCGATCATCGGCACCCTCGGCCTCCTGGCCGCCTGGTGGGCGTTCGCCACCTTCGCCTTCACCCCCGACGCCGGCAAGACCTACGACCCCGTGCCCTCGCCGCTGGCGGTCTTCAACCAGATCGTGGACGACGGCTTCTCGGCCTACTGGGACTTCTTCTCCGTCACCATCAACGAGGCCGCCATCGGGTTCCTGTGGGGCAACGCGCTCGCACTGCTGCTGGCCGCCACGGTGCTGCTCGTGCCGCGCATCGAGCCGGTCGTCGTCCAGGTGGCGGTGGTGACCTACTGCCTGCCGCTGGTGGCGGTGGGCGGCATCTCGATCGTCGCGCTCGGCGGCGCGGAGGAGCCGGGCGACCCGTCGTCCACGGCGATCTTCCTGGCCGCGCTGTCGGTGTTCTTCACGACCGTGGTCGGGGCGCTGCTGGGCTTCAAGGCGGCCGACAAGGCCAGCCTGGACGTCGTCCGCGTGTTCGGCGGCGGGCGTCTGCGCCAGCTCTTCACCGTGCGGCTCATCGCCGCGCTGCCGGCGGTGCTCAACGCGCTGCAGGTGGCCGTGCCCACCTCGCTGCTGGGCGCGGTGCTGGGCGAGTACCTCGGCGCCACCGACCGCAGTGTCGGCATCACGCTGATCCGCCTGCAGGGCCAGCTCGACTCCGTGCGCGTGTGGGCGGTCTTCCTGCTCTGCGCGCTCGTGGCGATGCTGGGCTACGCCGTGTTCGGACTCATCACCCGCCTCGTCACGCCCTGGGTGGCCGGAAGGGGAACCGCATGACCGCCCTCGCTCCCTCTCCCGCCGCGGCGAAGGGCCGCGCCTCCGGCGGCTCGAGCTCCGGCTCGGGCAGCAGCGGCTCGCGCGGCGCCACCGGCCGCGCCATCGGTCGGGCGGTCGGTCGCTCGCTGCTCAACGCCGTGGTCACGCTGCTGATCGTGCTGGCGATGTGGCAGTCGGTCGTGAGCTTCCTCGGCGTCTCGCCGTACGTGGCGAAGGGGCCGGTCGACGTCTACAAGTTCCTCTTCGTCGACGAGCCCGGCGCCGCCGCCGGCCAGCTGGCCGCCGACAACCGCGCCGCGATGCGTCCGCTCACCGTGCAGACCCTGCAGGACGCCGGTCTCGGGTTCGCCGTCGGCATGAGCATCGCCGTGGTGCTGGCGATCCTCTTCTCGCTCTCGCGCACAGTGGAGGCGGGCATCATGCCGCTCGCGCTGCTGCTGCGCAGCGTGCCGCTGGTGTCGATCTCGCCGGTCATCATCCTCATCACCGGCCGCGGTTCCACCGCCTCAGTGGCGGTGATCGGCTCGATCGTCGTGCTCTTCCCCGCGCTGGCCTCCGCGCTGTTCGGGCTCAGTCGCGCGAGCAAGGAGAGCCTCGACCTCATCCGCGTCTACGGCGGCTCGAACGCCACCGCGCTGCGCAAGGTCGCCCTACCCGGCGCACTGCCCTCACTGTTCGCCGCTGCACGAGTGTCGGTGCCCGGCGCCGTCACCGGCGCCCTGCTGGCCGAGTGGCTCTCCACCGGCCAGGGCATCGGCGGCTCGATCCAGAAGTTCAGCACCGCCGCGCAGTTCGACGACCTGTGGGCCTCGGTGGCGATCATCACCGCCATCACCCTCGTGCTCTACAACCTCGTGCAGCTGGCGGAGAACGTCGTCCTCGCTCGGATGGGGATGAGCCAGAGCGCAGGCTGAGGCGCCGCTCGCGCACGCGCCGTCGAGGGTTGCGGTTTGGCGCCAAACCACAACATTTGGGGGCTTCGAGCTGCGGTTTGCCACCAATCGACGCATCAGCACCGCCCGCCGACCGGCCACCACCGAGCAGACCGGACCGATCAGCCGAACCCGGCCAGGCCCCTCAGCGGACGACGGGCAGGCTCAGCGTCTGCGCGGCGCCGGAGGCGATCGTCACCGGGCCGGGCAGGACGCCGCCGCGGTAGTTGATCGACCCGCCGGCCACGACGAGCTGCAACCGGTGCCCGCGGGCGAACTCGTGCACGATCGCGGGCAGCCGCACGGTGAAAGGCTTGGTGGCGTCCGGCACGCGCACCGGGGCCTCGAGGCCATTGATGAGCTTGGCCTTGCCGTCGGGGCCGACGTCGGCGACCTTCACGAACAGCACCAGCTGGCCGGCCGGACCGGCGGCCTGGGCGACAGCGGCCGGCGCATCGACCTTCAGTCGCACGGTGGGCGCGCCCGCCACGCGCAGCGGCGCGCTTAGCGGCGCGGTGCTCCAGGAGGCGGCGGTGCCGGGCAGGTCGCTGACGATGTTCGGCACGGGGCCGACGAAGTTGCCGAGCACGTCGAACTCGTCGAGACGGGTGGGCAGTCCGGCGCCGGGCACGAGGAGGCTCTGGGTGCCTGCCTTCGCGGTGCCGGTGGTGAGCGCGTTGGTGCCGCTGAGGCGCCAGGTGCGCGTCGTCCCCACGGGGAAGATGGAGGACGTGGCGTAGGCCTTGCGGGCGTTGCCGGAGTAGCGCACCCAGTCGCGGAAGTAGGCGAAGCGGGGGCCGACGTCGACCTTGCGGTCCTTGAGGTGGCGGTCGAACCAGGCGAGCACCCGGGAGGGCAGGTAGGTGCCGGTCGGCTTGGTCCAGTCGAACTCGCCGGGAGCGGCGGGGCCGCTGTGCCCGCCCTGGTACCAGACCATCCGGGCCTCGGTGCCCTGGCGGCGTAGGGCGCGGTAGGTGGCGGTGGCCTCGTTGAGGTTGAACAGGGTGTCGCGCTGGCCCTGGATGAGCAGGGTCGGCACGCGCACCTTGCTCACGTAGCTGGCCACCGAGGCGCGGCGCAGGGCGGCGCGGTCGCCGGGCTGCAGGTAGCCGGTGGTGCCGGCCGTGATGAGCGCCGGGCACACGAAGGTGGCGAAGTTCGGGCAGGGCAGGTCGGGCACCTGGTTGTTGCGCAGGTCGGCGGCCACGCCGAGGCCGCTGAAGCCGGCCGCCCACAGCAGCTTGGTGACGCCGGGCGTCGAGCTCGTCACGCCGCTCGTCTGGCCGGTGTTGTTGGGCGCGAGGCTGTAGCTGAGGTCGTTCCAGGTGATGAACGGGATCAGCGCGTCGACGCGGGAGTCGACCGAGGCGAGCGCGAACTGGAACCCGCCGCCGTAGGAGAAGCCGTAGGTGCCCACACGCGGGTCGTTCGCGCGGGCGGTGCCGCGGTGGTCGCGGCGATCCCGCTGGACGACGGTCAGCGGCGGCACCGGCTGGGTGTGGGCGGCGTCGCGGAAGGCGATGCCGCGGGCGCCACCCAGGAAGCCGACCAGCTGGCTGGCGGCGATGCCGTCGAACTGCGGGTCGTCGAGGGTGATCGCGCACGACGACCCGCCGAACCCGAGGCCCGAGTAGGAGAGGACGGCGTACCCGCGCGCGGCGAGTGCGCGGCCGGCGTCCGCCTGGTCGTTCTTCGACCCTCCGAAGCCGTTAGTGGTGAGCACCGCCGGCACGCGGCGCCGGCTCGACGCGGTGCTCGGCAGGTAGAGGTCGCCGACGATGTCGCACACCTGGGCGCGCTGCGGGCCGACCTTCACCTTGAAGTGCAGCGGGATCTTGCGGATGCCCGCGCGGGCGGCGCCCTTGCCGGTGGGGGCGGCGGTGGGGGCGGCGGTCGGGGCTGCGGACGGCGCGGGTGCGGCGTCCGCGATGGGGAGACCGGCACCGAGCGTGCCCGCGAGGGCCGTGCCGAGCAGGGTCGCGGCAGCGAGCGCGCGCGGCGCGCGGGTGCGGGAACCGCGAGGGGTGAGGATGCGTGACACCGACCGACCGTCCTTCCGGCCGACAGCGTTGCCGGCACACGGGGGCAACGAGGCGGGTGTGATCGTCGTTACGGGCGGCGGTCGCGGGTCGCGGGGTCGGGGTGCAGGAATCGCCGGTCGACCGGCGTGTCCTGCACTTGGCACGCGTCGCAACACGTGCCAAGTGCAGGAAACGCGTGCCAAGTGCCCCGACACCCCCACCGGCACCCCCACCGCCACCCCCCACCGCCCGCCACCCACCGCCCTACGGGACGACGGGCAGGCTCACCGTCTGCGCGCGGTGCTCGGACGCAGGGCGGAAGCGGCGAGCGACGGACCCGTGGTGCCGGAACCGCACGATCGTTCGATCGCAGGTCGACCGCGCGGCGCAGCGATGCGGGGTGAGACGGGTGCCACGTAGATTCGACGCCGTGACGAACCCGCCCGCAGGCATCGACTGGTCCGCTCCCCAGAACCCCGAGGCTGTCCGGCTCGTACGAGCCGGGATACCCGCGCTCGTCGAGGCCGTGACCTCCGGAGCCGTGTCGGCCGGTGACGTCGCAGCGGCCTCGCTCGACGTCGTCCGCCGCCTCGACCGCAAGCTGGGCGCGTTCTCGCACGTGCTCGTCGACGAGGCGCTCGCCGAGGCCGCCGAGCGTGACGCCGCCCGCAGCAGCGGTGCCGCGCCGGGGCCGCTGCACGCCGTGCCGGTGGCGATCAAGGAGGAGAACGACGTCCGCGGCGCCGTGACCACCTTCGGCGGCTCGGCCAATCGCACGCCGGCCCCGGCCGACGGCCACGTCACCGCGCGCCTGCGGGAGGCGGGCGCGGTCGTCGTCGGCAAGACGACGATGCCGGAGTTCGGGCAGATCCCGTTCACCGAGTCGCGGCGCTACGGCTGCGCGCGCAACCCGTGGGGCACCGACCGCACGCCCGGCGGCTCGTCGGGCGGCACGGCCATCGCAGTGGCCACGGGCATGGTGCCGGTGGGCATCGGCGGCGACGGCGGCGGCTCGATCCGCATCCCCGCCGCGCTGAACGGACTCTTCGGCCTCAAGCCCACCCGTGGGCGCGTCTCCACCGCACCGCACCCGTTCCTGTGGGGCGGGCTCGGCGTGGTCGGCCCGCTGAGCCGCTCGGTGCTCGACTCCGCGATCGTCTTCGACGTCATCCGCGGCAACGTGCCCGGCGACCGCTTCGTGGCCCCGCCCACCACCGACTTCGTGGACGCCGCCCGCGCGGGCGCCGCCGGCGACGTGGCGCCCCTGCGCATCGGCTGGTCGACCGCCTCCCCCACGCCCGGGGTGAAGCCGTGCGCGGAGCACGTGGCCGCCGTCCGCGAGACCGCGGCGCTGCTGACCGACCTCGGCCACCACGTCGTCGAGGTCGACCCCCGCTACCCCGACGCCACGGCCGCCTTCGTGCCGCAGATGCTGGGCGGCGTCCGCTTCGAGGCCGATCTCGTGGAGGACCGCTCCGCCCTCGAGCCCCGCACCCGCCGGTTGGCCGCCGCCGGGTTCTGGGCCACCCCGAAGGTCGTGGACGCCGCGATCCGCCGCGGCGAGCGCCTCGCCGACCGCGTCGACGCACGCGTCTTCGACGGCTGCGACGTGCTGCTCACCCCGGTCGTGCCGCACCGCCCGCGCCGGGTGGGCGCCTTCGAGCGCGCAGGGCTGGTGACGTCGATGCTGCGCTCGCTGCCGGCGATCGCCTACACGGCGCTGTGGAACGTCACCGGCCACCCGGCTGCCTCGGTGCCCGCCGGCTTCGCCGCCGACGGGCTGCCCACCGCGGTGCAGCTGGTGGGACGTCGCGGCGCCGAGGTCGACCTGCTGCGGCTCGCGGCGCAGCTCGAGGTCGCCCGCCCCTGGGCCGACCGTTGGCCGCCGCTCGCCGACTGAGCCGGCCGGGCCGCGCCCTCTCGGCAGCCGGGCCGCGCCCTCTCGGCAGCCGAACCGCGCCCTCTCGGCAGCCGGACCGCGCCCCCTCGGCGACTAGGCGGGCAGGGTGACGCCGGTGGCCTCGGTGACGTGGTCGAGCAGGCGGGCGACCGCCGCGGGGGCGGGCGGGCGCTGGCCGGGGAAGACGACGGGACGCTGGGCGCGGTCGTGCCAGAAGTGCGGAGCGGTGCTGGAGGGGCGGGTGGCGATGAGCCACACGGCGGTGTCGACGCCGTCGGAGGGGGTGCGCAGCAGCGGGCGCAGCAGCTTCTCGAAGCGGGGCAGCGAGTCGGTGACGCCCGGGGTGGCGGCCCAGCCGGGGTGCATCGACTCCACGCGCACCTCGCGCACGCCGATGCCCTGCAGCGCGGCCGACCACGCGTCGGCCATCACCACCTGCATCCGCTTGGTGCGGGCGTAGGCCTGCACTCCGTCGTAGGCGCCGTTGCGGAACTCGATGTCGTCGGCGTCGTCGGCGTGCAGTCGCGCGCCGTACATGCCGCCGGAGCTCATCCAGACGACCGACGCGCCGCCGTCGTCCTGCGCGGCGCGCAGCGGCTCGAGCAGCAGCTGGGTCATCAGGTGGGGCCCGAGCACGTGCACGGCGAGGGTCATCTCGTGGCCCTGCTTGCTCTCCTCGCGCTGCTTCGGCATCACGCCCGCGTTGTGCAGGACGCCGTGCAGCGAGTTGACGCGTGAGGTGAAGTCGCCGGCCCAGCGGCGCACGTCGTCCAGGTCGCCGACGTCGCAGACCTCCCCCACGACCTCGGCGCTCGGCACCGTCGAGCGCAGTGCCGCCACCGACTTCTCGACCTTCTCGGGGTTGCGGCCGAGCAGGTGCACGGTGGCGCCGAGCCGCGCGAAGTCCTCGGCCGCCGCCTCGCCGAGCCCGGACGTCGCGCCGGTGACCAGCACCCGCTTGCCGGCCAGCGAGCGCGGCGCGGGGTCGGCGGGCCACCACTTCGCCCGCAGGTTGCTGCCCACGCTGGTGTAGCCGAGCACGATCGAGCGGTCGAGGACGACGTCGGTCGCCTTGGTCAGTGCACGCCGGAGGTCCATGCCCCCAGGCTAGGAAACGGTCCCAATCGAACCGTCCGTCGCGAGACGTCCGCCCCCGGCCGCGCCTCAGCCGAGCGCGAGCTTCGCCGCCACCGCGAGCATGGTGAGCGCTACGAACACGTCGAGCACCTGCCACGCCCGGGGACGCGCCAGCAGCGGCGCCAGCAACCGGGCGCCGAATCCGAGCCCGGTGAACCACAGCAGGCTCGCTGCCATCGCTCCCGCACCGAACGCCCACCGGTCAGCCGCCCCGCCCTGCGTGGCGGCGATCGAGCCGAGCAGGAGCACGGTGTCGAGGTAGACGTGCGGGTTGAGCCAGGTCAGCGCCACGGCCTTGAGGACGACGCCCCGCCGCCCCTCCTGCGCCGCTCCCTCGGCCTCGCGCAGCTGCCCGCCCCCGCGCGCCGCGCCGCGCAGGGCGAGCACGGCGTACCCGACGAGGAAGGCCACCCCGAGCCAGCGGACGACGTCCAGCACCCACCCGGCCGACTCGACGACGACGCCGAGGCCGCCCACGCCGGCCGCGATCAGCAGGGCGTCGGAGAGCGCGCACACCGCCACGACCGCGCCGACGTGCGAGCGGCGCACGCCCTGGCGCAGCACGAAGGCGTTCTGCGCGCCGATGGCCACGATCAGGCTGAGGCCGGTGGCGAGGCCGACGAGCAGACTGTGCACGCGCCGAGGCTACGGCTGGGCATGCCTGCAGGCCAGCGATAGTTTCTGCACATGATGAAGCAGCACTTCACTGCCGCACACCCGCCGCGATGAGGTTCGACCCCGATCACCTGACCGCCCTCGTGGCGATCGCCGAGGAGGGCACTTTCGAGGCTGCGGCGCGGCGACTGTCGCTCACCCCCAGCGCGGTCAGCCAGCGCATCAGGGCGTTGGAGCGGGTGGTGGGCGGCGTCGTCGTGCAGCGGACGACGCCCGCCACCCTCACCGCGGCCGGTGAGCCGCTGGTGCGACTGGGCCGACAGTGGCGGCTCCTCGAGCTCGAGGCGCGCGCCGAGCTGGGCGGCGACGAGCAGGTCGTCGCCGAGCTGGGGGTGGCGGTCAACGCCGACTCGCTCGCCACCTGGTTCCGGCCCGTGCTCGCGGCGGTCGCGCAGCGGCCGGAGGTCGCGCTGCGCCTGCACATCGAGGACCAGGGCTACACCGACGGCCTGCTGCGTCGCGGGGAGGTGCTGGCCGCCGTCACCGACTCCCCCATCCCCGTGCAGGGCTGCTCGGTGGAGCCGCTCGGGACGCTCCGCTACCGCCCCGCCGCGGCGCCCGCCCTCATCGAGCGGCACCGCCACGGGCGCGGGGTCGACTGGCGCATGATGCCGATGGTCGTGTTCAACGAGCGCGACCACCTGCAGGACGACGTGCTGGCCGCCCGCGGCCTGCCGCGACCACCCGTCGTCCACCGGGTGCCGAGCACCGAGGACTTCCGCGCCGCGCTGATCGCCGGTCTGGGGTGGGGGCTGCTGCCGCTAGCGCACCTCGACGCCGGCGTGGCGGCGGGGCAGCTGGCGCCGATGCCCGGCACCCGCCCCCACGAGATCGCCCTCCACTGGCAGCGCTGGCGCCTGGAGAGCCGGGCGCTCGCCGCGCTGACCGACGACGTGCGGGCCGCGAGCCGGGCCCTGCGCCGCCGGTGACGCGGATCATGGCCGGTCACGGGTCGCCGGGCGGTCGAACCCCGCCGGGAGGATCGGGACCGATGGGACACTCGCCGGTGACGCCCGACCCACGGCGCCCTCGCCCACCCCGGAGATGACGATGCACGACGCCACAGCCGCGGTCACCGCCGTCGCGGCCGAGCTCGGCGACGTCGCGGTCGGCGTCGCCCCGTTCGCCACCCGCGCCTCGGGCGGCACGGGGCAGCACCTCGCGCAGGTCGCGGTCGCACTGGAGGCCGCAGGCCGCGACGTCCACGTGGCCCCGGGTGCGGCCGAGGCGCTGCCGGCGGCACCCGCCCGGCGCAGCCTCACCGGCTCGGATCCCTACGAGCGGCTCGACAGCTACGACACCTGGGTCGCCGAGCAGTGGCTCCCCCGGCAGCAGCCGCTCGGTGCCGTCGTCGGCGTCCCCGGCGCGAGCCGCCGCCTCTTCGAGGCCGTCCCGCACGCGCGCCGCATCCTCGTGGCCACCAATCTGCATGCCGCGACGAACCGGCGCTGGGCGATGGCGGCGATCCGCCGCACACCCCTCGAGGCGTCCTGGCTATCGCGGCGGCTGGTGCGCCGCATGTGCGCGGAGTACGAGCTCGCCGACCTGATCCTCACCAACAGCCCCCTGTGCCACGAGGTCTTCCTCGACGCCGGCATCGCGGAGTCGAAGCTCCGGCTCGCACCGATCACCCTGCCCGAGCAGCCCGCGCGGCCCGCGCAGGCCGAGCCCGACCCGGCCGTCGACGTCCTCTACGTGGGCGGCCTCACCGTCGAGAAGGGCGTCGTCGACCTCCTCCACGCCTTCCGCGCCGCCGCCCCGGCCCACGCGTCGCTGAGGCTGATGGGCGGGCCGCGCTCGCCCGGCATGCGGCGCTACCTCGCCCGCGCCGCCGGCCGCGACCCACGCATCACCTGGGGTCCCGGCCAGGCGTGGCAGCAGCTGCCGACCGCACGCCTGGTGGTGGTGCCCTCCCACGCCGACAGCTTCTCCTTCGCCGTGGCCGAAGCGGTGGTGAGCGGCGTGCCGGTGGTCACCACCGACCACGTCGGAGCCGCTCACCTCATCGCGGACGGCGCCGCCGCCCCAGGCTCTGCGATCGTGCCCGCGGGCGACCGTGCCGCGCTGGCCGAGGCGATGCGTCGTCACCAGCGCTGAACCGGCCCGGGCGCCGTGAGCACCGCCACGTCCGCGGAGTTCGGCATTCGGCTCCGGTCTCTACCACCGCGGGCCTACGCTCCTGCTGCCTCCTCCATCTCACCGGGAGCCACCGTGACCCTGGCGTTCATCACGTGCCTGCGGCATCCCGCCAACTCGACGTCCTACGCCGAGGTGGAGCGGCTGCTCGAGGCCACCTTGCACTCGGTGGCGCAGCAGACCACCGATGACTTCGTGTCCATCGTCGTGGGGCACCGGCCGCCTCCCTTCGAGCTGCCGCGGTCGACGTACTTCGTGCCGGTCGACTTCGACTCGCCGCCCGCGGTCAACGGCCCCCATGCCGCGATCGAGACCTTCGTCTGGGACAAGGGCACCAAGATCGGCATCGGCCTGCTCGCCGCTCGCGAGCACCGGCCCGACCGCGTGATGGTCTACGACGCCGACGACTTCGTCAGCTCGCGTCTGGCCGCCTTCAGCAACGCCCGTCCCGGGCCGTTCGGCTGGCTGATCACCGATGGCCTCATCTACTCCGGACGACGCGGGGTCTCACGTCGCACCGATCGGCTCAACCGGATCTGCGGCACCTCCGCGATCGTGCCGTGGGAGGCCTTCGCGGTGCCCGACGACCTCGGGCTGGACGCGACCCAGGAGGAGGTCGGCGCCGCGTTCGGCGAGCGCCTGCGGCGGATCATGGGTGCTCACCGGGAGGCCGGCGAGTGGCTGGTGGAGCACGGCTTCGCGATGTCGCCCCTCCCCTTCCCGGGCGCCGTCTACCACGTCGAGACCGGCGAGAACCACGCTGGCTTCACCCTGCTCGGGGTCACGCGCCCCGCCACACGAGCGGTCCGCGCGGAGTTCGGCATCCCAGCCGCGGGGCCGTTCCACCGATCCGCCCGACACGCCTACGCACCGGCCGCTGTGCGGCACTCGCTGCTCTCCACCGCCCGACGGGTGCGCAGCGCCCGCCGAGGCGTCGGCGCATCGACGTGAGCACCACCGCGGCCGCGAAGGAGGCGTGGTGAGCGACGCACCGCTCACGCGCCGGCTCGGACGCCAGGCCCGCCTCGCGAGCGGCCGCACGGCGATCGCGGCCCGGCGGGCCGCGCGGTCACACCCGATCGTGGGCGTCGTCTCCGGCATCGGCGACGACAACTTCGGCGACGAGTGGATGGCCGAGGCGCTGGCCGAGGGTCTCGCCCCGTGCACGCTGGTGCCGGTCGAGCTGCCCGCCACCGAGGCCCGCCTCGAGCGCGTCGGCCTCTCCGGGCCGCGCTTCTTCGACGGCCTCGTCGTCAGCGGCGGCACGCTGCTCAACCCCTACTTCCTCGGCCGCGTCGAGCCCCTCCTGCAGCGCGGCATCCCCCTGTGGACGACGGGCACGGGCGTCGGCAGTGCCGGGTTCGGTGTCAGCGAGGAACGGGCGGATCCCTCGGCCTGGTTGCCGCACCTGGCCCGCTTCGAGGCGATCACCCTGCGCGGGCCGCTCTCCCACGCGCGCCTCGGACTGCCGCAGGCGCAGGTGGTGGGCGACCTCGCGCTGCTCCACACGCCGGACGAGCCCCGCAGCAGCCGGCCGGAGCGGCGGGTGGCCCACCTCAACGTCAGCGGCACCGCGAGCGAGGAGCGCGCCGGCATCCCCGCTGCCCGCACCATCGAGGTGGGTGTCGCGGTCGTGGAGCAGCTGCGCGCCGACGGGTGGCAGTGCCGACCGCTCGAGGTCCACCGCGACGACGCTCCCCTGCTGCGGCGCATCGGCGAGGAGATCGGCGGCTGGGACGGCCAGGGCACGCGACTGCGCACCGGCGCCGACGTCGAGCACTTCGCCCGCGGCAGCGACCTCGTCGTCGCGATGCGCCTGCACGCCGCGGCGGTCGGCTGGATGTGGGGCATTCCCACGCTGGCGCTCGGCTACCGCGACAAGAACCGCGACTTCGCCCACCACCTCGGCGTGGCCGATGGCGACGTGGTCGACCTGCGCGAGGCCGACGCGGACGACGCCCGCGCGGCCGTCGCGCGCCTCGCCGCCCGGGGCGGCGCCGACCCGGTGATCCGCGAGCGCGCCCTCGCCTCCCGCGAGCTGCTGCGCACCCACCTGACGGCGATTCGCGAGCACCTCGCGCGCTGATCCGCTCTCGACGCCCCCGACCGGGTCAGCGCGCTGCGACCTCTGCGTAGAGCTCGGCGAAGCGCGGCATCACCGCGTCGGGTGCGAAGCGAGCGGCCCAGAGCTCGCGCGCCTCGACCCCGCGCTGCTCGAGCCACGCCGGCGCCGCGAGCGCGCGGTCGATGGCCCGAGCCCAGGCCGAGGGGTCCGCAGCGTCGGGCACGACCTGGTCGTCGTCCGCCACGAGCTCGGGCAGCCCGCCGCGGCCGCTCACCAGCGCCACCCGCCCGCGCGAGGCGGCCTCCATCGCCACGAGACCGGCCGGCTCGGGCCACTGGCTCGGCACGAGCAGCACGGTTCGCAGCGTGTGCAGACCCTCCACCACCGACCGATCGCGCCAGCCGAGGAAGCTCACCCGGTCGGCCACACCGAGCGACCGGGCGAGATCCTGCAGCCCACGCATCTCCTCGCCGTCGCCCAGCACCGCCATCCGCGGCTGCAGGGTGGAGGCCGCGAGCGCGCGGATCGCGACGTCCATGCCCTTGTTGGGGCGGGCCCGGCCGGCGAGGAGCAGGTCGAAGTGCCCGAGACCGTGGTCGCTCTCGCGGGGCTCCACCTCGGGCACCGGCGCGTAGATCACGCTCGAGCGGCCGGTCGCGTGGCCGCTCGCGTGCAGCCGCTCCTCGACCCACCGGCTCACGCAGTGCTGGTGGTGCGCGGCGCGCTGGCGCCGCAGGTCGCGGTAGGAGCGCAGGTTCTCGGCGATCTTCTGCGGCCGACGCGACCCGCACTGGTCCTTCAGCATGTGCCACGTGCAGGCCGCCGCCGACGGCGTGATGGAGCACGGGCCCAAGCTGGGCGACCACTTCGTGCCCGACGGGCAGTAGAGCCCGTGCCCGTGCACGGTGCTCACCACCGGCACACCGGCGAGATCAGCGCTGTCGAGGTCGGGCAGCACGTGCCCCCCGTGCAGGTGGACGACGTCCGGGCGCACCGCACGCACCGCCTGGGCCAGGCTCGCGACCATGCCCTCGGGGGCACCGGCATCGGTGGGCGAGGCCAGCGCCACGTCGACGTCGCGCGCTCGTTGCTCGGCCACCATCGTCAGCACGTAGGAGCGCAGTCCACCGGCCCGATCGAGCGACGGGGCGTAGTGCAGAACCCTGGACTCACCCACGGTTTCGGACCTTAGCGGCTAGCGTTCCACCGTGCGGCAACACGGCCCGGATGTGCTCGTCTCCTCCGGAGCGCCGTTCGACCCGCGCGGCGGCATGGCCGCCAGCTACGCCAACATCGCCCGACTGCTGCGCGAGCGCGGCTACGAGGTCGCCGAACGCTACGGGCCCGTCGCCTCGGGCCGCCTCGGCTGGTTCAAGCGGCAGAGCGAGTACGCGCGGGTGGCCGGCGCCCTGCAGCGGCAGCGGCCGCGCGTCGCGATCGTCAGCAGCGCCGACTCCTCCGTGGCCGCGCTGCTACCGCACCGCACGCGCGTCGTCGCGATGTCGAACGGCATCGAGCACCTCGCCCGCCAGGCCGCCGACACCCACGGCTACGGCCAGCACCACTTCACCTGGGGGCACCGCCACGTGCGCGAACCCCTGCTGCGGGTGGCCTTCCAGCGGGCCGATGCGTGCGTCGTCCTCTCGCGGGGGCAGCGCGACTTCGTCACCGCGACCTGGGGCATCGACCCGGCGAGGGTGCATGTGCTGCCGCAGTCGGTGGAGGACGCCTTCCACAAGCGCCGCGACCTCCCCCGCGACCCCGACCGGGTGCTGTGGATCGGCCAGTGGGCGGAGTTCAAGGGCCTCGACCGGTTGCGCGAGATCGTCGCCGCGGTCGTGGCCGAGCGCCCGTCGACGCGCTTCGTGCTGGCCGGGGTGAAGACCGACCCCCAGCAGGTGATCGCCTCGTTCCCCGCGCACCTGCGGGGCAATCTCGAGGTGCATCCCGTGGTCGAGCGCGGCACGATGGTCGACCTCGTCGCCACCGCGCACGCCGGCCTCGTCACCAGCTACTTCGAGGGTTTCGGCAAGATGATCCTCGAGAAGCTGGCCGGCGGCCTGCCCACCGTGGCCAGCCGGGTGGCCGCCTCGGAGGACTACGTCGAGCACGGGGTGTCGGGCTACCTCTACGACACCGCGGAGGAGGCGACGCGGCTCCTGCTCGAGGTGATGGCCGCGCCCTACGACGCCGCGATGGGCGATGCCGCCCGCGCCGCGGTGCGCACCTGTCGCCGCGCCACCGTGGGCGACGCGTGGAGCGCGATCGTCGCCGAGCAGCTCTCCGCCGGCCCCCGAGGGCGTGCCTGATGCGCGTGCTGGTGGTCTCCCACGCCTGCACGATCGAGCCGAACCGCGATGTCTACCGGCTGCTCGGCGGGCTGGGGCACGACGTCCACCTGGCCGTCCCGGAGCACTGGCCCACCGAGTACGACGCGAGCGCTCCCGACCACCCCTTCTGGGCCGGGCGGCTGCACCGCCTCCCGGTGCGCGCCGCCGGCGCCATCCAGCGCCACGTCTACCGCACCCGCGATGCCCTGCGGCTGCTGCGGCAGGTGCGCCCCGACGTGGTGGTGGTCGAGGAGGAGGCGTTCTCGCTGGCCGGCCTGCAGTGGGCCTTCCTGGCGCGCCGGCACCACCTCCCCTACGCCCTGCAGAACGCCGAGAACCTCGACCACCGGGTGCCCCGCTGGTGGCGACCCCTCATGGCCACCGCGCTGCGGCCAGCGGCACTGGTGATGGCGCGCAGCGAGAGCGCCGCCGCCCTCACGCGGCGCTGGGGCACCGACGCCGAGATCGCGTTCGTGCCGCACGCCCTGCCCGATGCCCTGGTCGAGCGTGCGGCGCACCCGGTGCCCGCGCGCAGCCCCGACACCCCCTTCACGATCGGCTACGCCGGGCGCCTCGTGCCGCAGAAGGGCATCGCCTTCCTCGCCGACGTCGTGCGACGCATCGCCGAGCAGCGGCCGGTGCGGCTCAAGGTGGCCGGCCAGGGCCCGGAATCCGCTCTGTTGAGCGCGATCGCGGGCACCCCCCATGCGGTCGACGTGGACCAGCGCATCTGGGCCCATCACGAGATGGCCGACTTCTACGCCGGTCTCGACGTGCTCGTGGTGCCCAGCCGCACCACCGACACCTGGGTCGAGCAGTTCGGTCGCGTGATCGTCGAGGCCGCCCTGGCGGGGGTGCCGGTGGTCGGCTCGGCGAGCGGCGAGATCCCCTGGGTCATCGAGAGCCTCGGTCTCGGCTGGGTCATCGACGAGGACGACGCCGACGCCTGGACCGCGCGCCTGCTCACCGTCGCCGCCGAGCGCCCCCGGCTCGACCAGGCGACCCGGGAGCAGGTGCGCCGCACCTACGCCGCCGCGCCGATCGCGCACCGCCTCGCCGACTCCCTCGCCGCCGTCGTGGAGCACCGGCGATGAGCGGGCGGCGACCGGCCGTCGTCCTCGCGGTGCACGACCTGCGCGGGGGCGGCGGCATGGAGACCGTGCTGCGGCGCCAGCTGCCCGCGCTCGCCGAACGCTTCGACATCACGGTGGTCTCCTTCACCCTGGACGACGCCCTGCGCGATGTCGTCGCCTGGGTGCCCGTGCGCGGCCCCCGGTTCCCGGCCTGGCTGCGCACGCTCGGTTTCTGGTTGCTCGGGAGTGCGGCCGTGGCGCGCACCCGGCGTCGGATCCGCCGACGCGACGGCGAGGCTCCGCTGGTGTGGGCGATCGGCGGCATCGTGCTGCAGCGCGCCGACCTGGTGTCGGTGCACTTCTGCCACGCCGGCTACGTCGAGTCGGTCGGGTGGGCCGTGGGGGTGCGCGGGATCCGACGGCTCAACGCCGTGTGGTCACGACGGATCAGCCTCGCCCTGGAGCGCTGGAGCTACCGCCCGTCGCGGGCGGGGCGGCTCCTGGCGGTGTCGGGCGGGCTGCGCGACGAGGTCGCGCGGCACTACCCCCGCTTCCCCGTGACGTCGATCGACCTCACGCCCAACGGCGTCGACCTCCCCCGCGACCCCGTGCGCCCCCTCGAGACGTCTGGGCCCGCGCGTCGCGCGCTCTTCGTCGGCGGCGACTGGGGTCGTAAGGGTCTCGCCGCCGCCATCGAGGGCGTGCTGGGCGCCGACGGCTGGAGCCTCGACGTGGTCGGCGAGGGCCCCGCCGCGCTGGGCCCGGAGTACGCGGCGCGCCTCGGTGCCGGCGACCGCGTGCGCTTCCACGGGCGATCGGACGACGTCGCAACCTTCTACCGCGACGCCGACGTGCTCCTGCTGCCCTCGCACTACGAGACCTTCGGCATGGTCGTCTACGAGGCCGCCGCCTTCGGCGTCGTGCCCGTGACCACGCCGGTGCACGGCGTCACCGACCTGCTCGACGGGCACAGCGCGGGTCGGCTCGTGGCCGCGGGCGACCCCGCGGCGATCACGCGGGCACTCGACGAGCTCGCCGATCCGCTCCTGCTGCGCGAGCAGCGGTCGGCCGTGGCGGCCGCTGCCGCCGGCTTCGACTGGGAGCACTCGGTGGCCGCGGTGGCCGCGGCGATCAGCCGCGCGCGCTGACCTCGTCGTCGGCGGCCGCGGGGCTCGTGCGCGACCCGCGCCGCAGCCGGTCGGCGAGCGCCCGCAGCCGCAGCCGGTCGAGCAGCAGTCGGACGAAGCCGACGACGTCCGCCCAGCGCGGACGCACGTCACGCACCCCCTCCCGACGCAGGGCGACGATCACCAGGGCCAGCCGTGTCCAGTACGCCACGACCGAGGTGATCGCCGCACCCATCACGCCGATCGTCGGGAGGAGGACCACCAGCCCGACGCCCGTGACGACCACGCCGCCGATCTGCGCCCACGACTGCACCCCCGGGCGCCCGGCGATGGTCAGCGAGGCGCCGGCGACGCCGTAGATGCCGTTGGCCACGGTGCCGAGCAGCAGGACCATCGCGAGCGGGGCCGAATCCCGGAACGGCTCGCCGTAGAGCAGCGGCACCAGCCACGGGACGACGCACGCCAGCCCCGCCGCGAGCGCCGCCACGGCCACCGCCACCCGGCGGATCGACAGCTCGGTCCGCCGGGGATCGAGCCCTCCCTCGGGCGCGGCGTTGTCGCGCACCGAGCGGGCACCGAGCGCCTGCGCCAGACCGAGCGGGATCCCCGCCACCGTGACGGCGGCGGCGTAGATGCCGAGGTCGCGGGTGCCCAGCACCGGTGCCACCAGCAGCTGGTCGAGCTGGGAGTTCGCCAGGTGCGAGAGACCACCGGGGAAGGCCCGCAACCCGAAGCCCATGAGCTGCAGCGGACTGCGAGCACCGCGCGGACGCACGCCGAGCAGCCGCAGCGCCAGGGCGAAGTTGAGCACGCCGCCGACCACGCTGAGCGCCAGGAAGCTGGCGATGGTGAGCAGCCCGAACGGGAAGAGCACCACGACGCCGACGGCGCTGAACAGCACCGGGCTCAGCTGCAGCAGGGCGACGGCCTTCAGGTCGCCCATGCCCACCAGCAGGTTGAAGGAGCACTGCTGGAGGATGCTCATCGGGATGAGCAGGGCCGACACCGCGAGCGCCCAGTTGGCGTCGGGCGGCAGCAGGCCGAGCCACATCACCACGCCCGCGGCCACCAGCGCGAACGGCGTGAGCCACAGCGCGAACCGCACCGCCGTGGCCAACACCACCTCGCGGTCCCACTTCAAGGTGAGCTGGGCGTAGTTCATCGTCTGCCCGAACCCGATGCCGAACACCAGCACGAGCAGGGCGGAGTAGGACATCACCGCCGCGTACTCGCCGCGTCCCTCCGGGCCGAGCGCCCGCGCCACCAGCGGTCCGGTCAGCAGCCCGAGCGCGGTGCCGAGATAGCTGGACGCCGCCAGCTTCGCCACCGACCCGCGGCGGGTGCCGGCCTGCGCCGACGCCTCCTCCGGGGCCTGGGTCACCGCGCGGCTCCCCGCAGCGTGGACGACGTCGACGGGCGGGCCGACTCCGGCGCGCGCTCGGCGGGGCCGTCGTCGTCCTCGTCGCCGGAGGAGGGGCCCGCCCGCAGGACGGCGGGCAGCGCCGCACCGACCGCCAGGTAGAACAGCGCCATCTGCGCGTAGTTCCCGGCGGTGACGAGCGGACCGAACGGCAGTGCCACCACCGAGACGAGCCACAACCGTCGCGGGTCGCTCCAGCGTCCCGCGGGCCAGGCCGATCGGCTGAAGGCGGTGTGCGCGACGAGGGCCACGAAGCCGAAGGCCGCGATCAGGCCGAGCACGCCGAGGGCGAGGCCGAGGTCGCCGTAGCTGGTCTCGGTGCCGCCGGCGGTGCCGATGCTGCCTACGCCCGAGCCGACCGGGTTCAGCAGCGCCTCGGTGACGCCGTTGACGAGGCGGGCGACGTGGCCGGGCAGCGTCGACTCCTCGCCGAAGGGGTCCTGGAAGCCCTGGATCTGGCGCGCGACGGCGGCGCTGTTGGTGTCGGTGGCCTCGGCCACGGTGCCGAGCCGGGCGGTGAACCGCAGCGCCACCGCACCCGCGACGACCATCAGCGGGTAGGCGTAGCGCGCCTTGAGCCCGCCGGCGCTCAGGCAGCACATCGTCAGAGCGGCGACCACGGCGACCACCGGTCCTCGCGACCCGACGAGGATGATCTGCTCGAAGAGTCCCGCCGCGAACACCAGGGCGATCAGCCGCAGCACGAGCGGGTGACCGCTCGAGAGGGCCAGCACGATCGCCGCGGTGGTGCCGAGCAGCAGCACGCCGCTGTAGTCGGAGGCGGCGGTGTAGGAGGAGAACGGGCGGATGAAGCCGCCGATGTCGAGCGAGGCCAGCCCCGACTCTCGGATGAAGCGCTCGTCCCAGCTCGGGAAGCCGAAGGCCACCTGGTAGCGGGCGTAGAGGGCGGAGACGGCGGCCAGACCCACGAGGCCCCACAGCAGCCCGCGGAACCGGGCCGGCGTCCACCAGCCGAGGGAGCCCGCGGCGTAGAGCCAGGTCATCGGCAGCGCCACCACCAGGAACTGCCGCAGCGAGGCCACCGGGCCGCCGCCGAGCGGGTTCAGCGCGCTGACGAGCAGCAGTGCCTGCAGCACGAGGACCAGCCGCTCCAGGCGCGTGTAGGGGCGCCGGACGACGAAGTGGCGGTGGAGGGCGAGCACGACGGCGATGGCCGGCGAGACGAACAGCAGCGGGTCGCCCAGCTGCGCGAGCAGGTCGGTGGGCGGCAGCACGCGCCGCAGGAAACCCTGCGCGCAGATGTAGAGAGCGAACACGGCGATGCCGATCGCGGGCCGCCACAGCGCGAGGAAGGCGATGAACGCGATGATCCCCATCGCGATGAGCCAGCGGGCCGACGGCGGGCTGGTCAGCGCGACCGCGGTGAGCGCGGGCGCGCCGAGGATGCCGACGAGGTCGCCGCGCCACAGCCGACGTGCACGGGGTGGAGCGCTCTTCACCTCCTCCCCCTGTCGCCCGCGGGCCTCACCGCGCGACCTGCCCGACCGCCATCGTGGCCACCGCCTCGAGGGCGGTGTCGACGAGCTCCTCGTATTCCTCCACCGGGCCTCCGGTGGGGTCGTGCAGGTCGCGCGCCTGGATCTGCGACCACCGATCGCGGCGGATCACACCCCACTCCACGGCGATCTCGCGCAGCGGGCGGCCACCGATGGGCGTGGCCCCGAAGCTGGTGACGAGCTCGACGGCTTCGTGGATGGTGAACGAGAGGGAGTCGGTGCCCGGGGCGACGATGCCCATCTGGCCGCGGATGTCGCGGGTGGCGGTGAGGATCAGGTCCGCGGCGCCGAGCAGACGACGCTTCACCGCTCGGGGGCGGTGGTCGCGCAGGTCGCGGGCCACCGCGTCGATGCCGCGTCGACGGACGACCTCGACGAGCTGGGGGTCGGCGCCGGAGCGCGCGGGCAGCGCGTGGGTGCCGGCGGATCCGACCACCAGACCGGGGACGTTCTGGCGGAGCAGGCTCGCCACGAGAGGGCTGCGGGTGTGGTTGGCCCGGCAGACGACGAGCAGTTGGTCACTGCGCACGGGGGATCCTTCTACGGGGTGCGTGCCTCGTCGACCGCCTCGGCGGCGGCCGACCCTCCAGTTTCATCCGAACGGACCTCGTCGTCCGCACCGGCGACCCCCCGCCGATCACGCCGACCCGACCGGCCGCGCGCATCCGTGCTCCTATTGTCGCGGCCGCTGCGCGCCGCGCGGGTCCGGGTCCGCTCCTCGGCCTTCGAGCCGCCCGTCTTGCGGGCGTCCTCCTTGGCCCGTGCCCGGGCGATGCGGCGGGCCCGGCGTCCGGCCCGACCGGTGGACGCCGCCTCGTCGCCGTAGGCCTGCCCGTACCCCTGACCGCGGCCGTAGCCGTAGCCGTAGCCGGCGCCGGCGAGCTTGCTGCGCACGCGGTTGAGCACGACGCCCAGCACACGGCCGCCGACGTCGTCGATCATCGTGAGCGCCTGCACGGCCGCCTCGCGCGCCACGCGGTCGAGGCCGAGCACGAACAGCGCGCCGTCGGAGCTCTGGATCAGCGTCAGCGCATCGGCGACGGGCAGCACCGGCGGGCAGTCGAGGATGATGAAGTCGTAGTCCTGGCGAGCGCGCTGGATCAGCATCTGCATGCGCTCGGTGGCAAGCAGCTCGCTGGGGTTGGGCACGAGCCCACCCGAGGCGAGCACGTCGATGCCGTCGACGCGGTGCAGGGTGGCGCCGAGCAGGTCGGGCTCGACGAGCACCTCGGTGAGGCCCGGCTGGTCCGACACCTCGAAGGCCAGCGCGCCCCGCGGACGACGCAGGTCGACGTCCACGTAGAGCACTCGCGAGCCCTCGCTGCCCAGCGCGACGGCGAGGTTCACGGCCACCGAGGTCTTGCCCTCGGCGGGCACGCTGCTCGTCACCGCCACGACCTGCGGCGGGTTGTCGAGGTCGGAGAAGCGCAGGCTGGCGCGCACCTGGCGGATCCGCTCGGCGCTGAGGGACTGCGGGCTCTGCGAGACGACACGTCGCTGGGTGGCCATCGAGACGTCGAACGGGATGATGCCGAGCACCGGCGCCGTGACTCCCTCGCGGGCGTCGGTGACGCTGCGGAAGCGGGTGTCGGTGACCTCGCGCAACGCCGAGACCAGCAGGCCCAGCAGCAGACCGAAGCCGAAGCCGAGCGCGTAGTTGCGCGACGGCACCGGCGACACCGGGCTGCCCGAGGCCACCGCCTCCCGCGTGACCGCGGTGGTGACCGACGGCAGCGTGGTGCCCGAGCCGAGCGCCTCGAGACGGTTGATGATCGTGCCGAGGTTGCGGGCGATCGAGTTGGCCACGTCGGCGGCCAGGTCCGCGTCGGGGTCGGTGACGGTGACGTTGATCAGGAAGGTCGCCGGCTCGATGGCCGCCTCCACGCTCTGCGCCACCGGCGCCCCCTCGGGCAGGCCGAGGTCGGCGCGCACCAGGCGGAAGACCTCCTGCGAGGTGGTCAGCGCGACGTAGGAGAGCATCCGGCCCGCGACGCTGGAGTTGGACGACAGCGGGTTGGCCGCGTCGGCGGTGCGGTCGGAGGCCGAGACGAAGATCTGCGAGGTGCTCGAGTACTCCTTGACGGCTGCGCGCGTCAGCAGCACCGACACGGCCACGCCGAGCACGATGCACACGAGCACGCGCAGCAGGTGGCGGCGAAGCAGCTGGAGAATTCGGCGGTAGTCCACGAGTACTTTCCTGTTCGCTGCGACGGAGCCTCAGGCTACCGTCCGCAGGGGGTCGGGGGGCGGGGTCGGGCGCGATCCGGTCAGGGCGCTCGCCCGCGGGTCAGCCGGGCCGTCAGGTCGGCCAGGTCGCCCGCCGTCGCGGAGTCCGACCCGTCCGAGGTGTCCGGCAGCGGCTCGCGCGTGCCGTCGTCGAGGTTGATGATCGCCAGCCCGTGCTCGCGCATCGCGCCCACGACGCTCGACTTGTCCATCACGTCGGCGGGGATGTCGACCGCACCCCAGCGGCAGGCCTGCAGCCACCGGCTCACCTCCGGTGCCTCGAGGTAGCCGAGCGAGCACACCCGCGACGAGCGGGCCTCGCCCCCCAGCTCTCCCGCCCCGAGGTCGAGGATGGGGGTGTCGGGCGCGAGGCCTTCGGTGCCGGGGGCGTGGTCGAGCAGGGCGCTGATGACGGCGGTGCGCTGCGCGGCCGCACCGAACACCGCGATCGCGTCGCGGCGCGCCACGTCGGAGGGCACCTTGACGATGTTGGACGGCGTGGGGACGAGGTCGGCGTCCACACCGGGGAGGCCCTGCTGCCAGCGGCGGCAGTTGACGATGACGTGGTCGGCGGCGCGCAGCGCCAGGCGCAGCACCGCGCGCTGCGCCCAGGCCCGCAGCCCCGCCGGCGAGCGGCGACGCGCGGGCTGGTCCCACCCCTCGTGGACGACGACCGTCAGCGACGCCATGCGCCTCCGGGCGCGGCGCAGCATCAGCGCGAACACCAGCGGCACGCCGATCGGGCGCAGGTGCGCCAGGCCGTAGGCCGACCAGTTCACGACGACGTCGTCGCCCGGTCGCACCGCGGCGAAGGCTCGACGCAGCGGCGCCGCGGTCTCCGTGACGCCGGGGGCCGGCGGTGCGGGGCGGAGGCGGGCGGCCCCCGGCGCCCGCAGGGGCGCCACCGCGACCGCGCGTCCCTGGCCGGCCGCCTCGCGGGCCACCAGCCGCGCCTGGTCGACGACGCCGTGCGCACTCGTCGCTCCGCACGGCGCGAGGAGGTGCAGCCTTCCCGGCCCGTTCGTCGACGCGGTGCTCGGCGCATCACCCCGCGGGCCCTCCCCGGGACCGATCGCGTCGCCGAGGGCGCGCCAGAAGGCGTCGGCACCGAAGGGCGCAGCGTCGAAGGAGTCGGCGGGCACGTCTCCCCCATCGACCGGTGAGGCCCCCGGCGCAAGCAGATCGGCCACCTCGGCGGCCACCGCCTCCGCCACTGCCTCCGCCACCGCCTCGGGTTCGCGGACGACGCGCCGCACCCGGCCCGCGGGGAGTCGGGCGAGCAGCTCGTCGGCGCCCCCGCCACCGGCCGACACGAGGATCGCGCCGGCGGCGGCCGCCTCGACCAGCACGAGCCCGAACGGCTCGTCGCGGCTGAGGTGGAGCACCACGTCGGCTGCCCGCATCCAGGCCGCCCCGTCGGGCTGCTGGCCGACCACGCGCACGCGATCGGGCTCGGAGCACCGGGCGATCGCCGCCTCCACGCGGGCCGCGTAGGCGGGCTCGGTGGGCACCGGCCCACCGACGAGCACCAGCGTCGTCCCGGCCGGCCACCTCTCGCTCGCGGCCGCCTCCACCGCGAGGTGCACGCCCTTCCACTCCTGCCAGCGCGACACGAGCACCACCCAGGGGCCGGGGTGCTCGGCGCGCACCTCCGCCGCAGCCGTCGGGACGGCCGTCGGGGTCAGCGAGGCGGCGGGCAGGGCCGGCGGCACGACGGTCACCGGCACGCCGCGCCAGGTCTCGCGGCAGCTCGTCGCCACCCACTCGCTGCAGGCGAGCACGAGGTCGGTCGGCACGCGGGCGGCCCAGCCGTCGAAGCTGCGCGCACCGCGCCCGGCGGCGGGCCCGTGCTGGTAGACGACGTGCCGCACGCCCGCCCCGTGCCGGGAGCGGGCCGTCCCGAGGCCGGCGAGGCGCGCGGCCGGCCCGGCCACGAACGCCGCCTTGGTCATCCACGACAGCACCACGTCGGAGCGCTCGCGCCGCAGCAGCAGCGCGAGCCCGCCGACGGCGCGGGCGAGGCTGCGGGCATCGCTCACCCGGGTGAGCGGCACGAGCTCGACCCGCACCCCGGCGGCGCGCAGGTGGTCGGCGAGGTCGCCGTCCTCGAGCAGGACGACGCACCCCAGCGCCGCGCGCAACCCCGGCGACTCGCACGCCGCCAGCAGCGCGCGCTCGGCGCCGCCGAGGAGACGCCCGGTCGGCATCACGATGGTGAGTCTCACCGCAGCCTCCCGACGCTGTCCCACGCGCTGCGCAGGGCGGCGACCGCCCTGGCCGGGCTGAAGTCGACGGCGCGCTCGCGGGCCTGCGCGCCGAGGGCCGACGCCAGCGCCGGGTCGCCCAGCACGTGGCGCAGCGCCGCGGCCATCGCCTCGACGTCGCCGGGTGGCACGAGCAGGCCGTCCACGCCGTCGGTGATCACCTCGGCCGGGCCGCCGGCGCCGGTGGCGATCACGGGCAGGCCCGCGGCCATCGCCTCGACCACGACCATGCCGAAGGGCTCGGCGATCGTGGAGGCGTGCACGGCCACGCCCCAGGTGGCGCGCTCGGCGCCGAGGTCGTCGCAGTGGCCGAGCCAGTCGATGCGCTCGGCGATGCCCAGCTCGGCGGCGAGCGCCTCGAGGGAGTCCTGCACGGGCTGCTCGTTGAAGAGCGGCGCACCGGCGACCCGCACGCGCAGGCCGGCCAGACCCGGGGCGTCGTCCTCGAGGAGGGAGGCGACCGCGCGCAGGAGCACCGCGTGGCCCTTCCAGTCCGCGATGCGTCCCGCCATGCCGATCACCGGCGCCCCCGGGGCGATCGCCCGCGGCTGGGCGGGGATCGGCGAGTAGCTCACCGTGCGCGTCATCCGGTGGCCGGGCACGGTGGTGAGCGTGGAGTGGCTGTTGGCCACCACGCCCTGCGGCACGGCGTACGCGAGCAGGCGCAGGAGCCGGGCGCCGAGGCGGGAGAAGTAGGACTCCTCGATGCGGTCGCGGGCGTGCCAGATCGCGGGGAGCCCGGCGGCGCGGGCGGCGAGGCCGCCGTACACCCAGGCCTTCGCGGTGTTCACGTGCACCACGTCGGGCGCGAGCTCGCGCAGGCGGGCGCGCAGGCGGACGACGTCGACGAGCATGCCGACGGCCACGTGGCGCAGGGCGCGCACGCCGCCGGCGCGCGTCATGCCGGCGGTGCTGGCCGACAGCGGGCGGATCTCGACGGTGGCGCCGGCCGCGCGCCAGCGCTCGACCATCGGGCCGCCCTCGCCGCAGATCAGGTGGATCGCCACCTCGCCGGCGGCCTCGGCGATCACCCGCTCCATGGCGATCTCGGCGCCCGAGGGCTTGGCGCTGTGGTTGAGCACCACGACCTGGGTGACCCGGTCGCCGGCGGCGGCGGCCGCCCGCTCCTCGGCGCCGTCGACGTGGGCGGCCCACGAGAAGGTCTCCGCGTGGGCGCGGGCGAGCGTGCCGATCGAGGGCTCGGCAGCGAGGCGCGCCCGCATCCGACGCAGGGCGGCCGCCAGCGAGGCCGGATCGCCCGGAGCGGCGAACTCGTGGGCTCCGCTGCCCTCGAGGGCGTCGACCAGCCCGCCCTGCTCGGAGGCCACCACGGGCGTGCCGGTGGCGAGGGACTCCAGCGAGATGAGCCCGAAACCCTCCAGCGCGGTGGTGGGCACGACGCTGAGGTCGGCGGCGCGGTAGGCCAGCACGAGGTCGTCGTCGCTGAGGCGGCCCGCGAACGTCACGGTGTCGTCGAGCCCCAGCCGCGCCACCTGCGCCCGCAGCGCGGGCTCCTCCGGCCCGGTGCCCACGATGAGGAGCCGGCGACGGCCGAGGGGGTCGTCGTCCGCGAGACTCGCCCAGGCGTCGAGCAGCACGTCGTGGCCCATCCGGCGCACGAGCCGGCGCACGCACACCACGATCCGGTCGGCGTCGTCGAGCCCGAGGGCGGCGCGGGCCCGCCGGCGGGCCGCTGCGGCCGTCTCTCCGCCCTCAGCCGGGGTGAACCGGTCGAGGTCGACGCCGAGGGGGCACACCTGCACCCGACCGGGGTGCACGCCGTACTCGGCCACGAGCAGCTCGGCGAACGCGCTGCTGGCCACCATGATCGAGCGGCAGCGACGCAGCACGTAGCCCTCCACGCGCTTCTTGGCCGCCACGCGCAGGGTCGCCTGGCCGAGCACCGACGACTCGCCGGCCCACGGCCCGTGCCAGAACATCACCATCGGCGGGCGTCGTCGCCCCAGCACCGCCAGCGCGGTGAGCGCGAAGTGCACCTGGACGACGGCCGCCGACCGCAGCTCGCGACGCGCCCGCCTGCGCAGCGCCCACAGGCGCCGCGGCAGCGCGGCCCGGCCCGGGGGCACCGGGCTCAGGCCTGCCACGTCGGTGCGCTCGCCCCAGGCGAGCACGCTGCCGGGCAGGCCGCGGCGGTGCCGCTCGCGCGCCGTCTCGGCCACGACGCGGTTGAGTCCGCCGTCGCGCGTCTCGGGGACCTCGAGCCCCACCACGACCGACACCACGCCGTCGACCGACCCGTCGACCAGCCCGTCTACCGGCCCGACGACCGGCTCGGCGGGCGGGTGCGGGCGGGGGACGGTGCTCGGCTCGGTCACGGCTCACTCGCCTCCGCGGCCGCACACCGACGGCAGGACGTCGGCGCTGGCGCCCGGCTCGATCGACGGCGTCGTGCGCAGGTCGGTCGGCGCGGTCTGGCCGGGCCCGGAGAACGCCGCCCACGAGAGGTCGATGCTCTGGCCGGGGCTGAGCGTGAGGTACGACATCGCCACGGGGCGGCCGTCGTCCAGCACGTCGATGGTCTCCGAGGCCACGCCGTCGACCGAGTAGGAGGAGATGCGTCCGCCCTGCGGGCCGAAGAGGCGCAGCGTCACGATCTGGCCGCCCGGAGGCGCGCCGTCGTTGCCACCGCCGGTCACGAAGCGCGGCAGCCGCGCGGCGTCGCGCGGGGCGATCGAGCGCACCCGGGCGCGCACGGTGTAGGCCTGGCGGTCGTCGCGGCACGACGTGGCCAGCGCGGTGGCGTCGAAGCGCAGGAAGTACGACATCTTCGAGCCGGTCGTGTCGTTGACGGTGAGGTCGAGCTGCGGGCGCCCCGTGCCGGCGGTCGCGGTCATCGGGTCGCCGCCGATGGTGGAGGCGGCCAGGGTCTCGTCGGTCGCCTCGTCGAAGGAGTGGACGACGAGCCGCCGCTCGCGCACCGCACGGCCGAGCGCGGAGAACGCCGCCTTCGGATCGCCGAAACCGGCGCTGAAGCGGTCGAAGGTCTGCTGGGCCACCCGGGCGAAGAAGGCGTCCTGGTCGGCCGCGCGCGGCAGTCGCAGGTAGGTGCGGTGCAGCAGCTCGTCGACCACGTTGTCGCCCGTGAGGCGGAGGTCGTCGACCGTGATGGAGCCGGTGGCGTCGAGCAGGTACGACACCGCCACGGCGTCCACGAGGACGACGCCGTCGACCGGGCTGGCGGGGAAGCGCTGGTTCCACCGGGCCCGCATGAGGTCGGCCGCGCGCGGCACGTCGGGCGTCATGTTCGCGTCGAGGAAGTACTGGCCCACGATGTCGGAGTAGAGGCTCCGCTCGGCGCTGCTCAGCGGCAGCACCGGACGATCGACGCCGCCGAACGAGCCGCCGCTCACCTGCTGGCGCAGACTCACCCGGCCGTCGGCGGCCTGGAGGTACGACACGGAGCCGGGGAGGCCGCCGGTGGCGCGCACCTCCGCGTTGTTCTGGAACACGAGCAGGTAGTGGCGCGTGCCGTCGCCGCCCAGCATGGCGGGCAGCACGCGGGTGGCGACCTCGGCCGAGCGCAGCCCGGTGGCGGCGTCGTCCACGCGGTCGCGGAACTCGACGAACTGGCTCTGCAGCTGCGCCACGTAGCCGGAGGGCTGCTCGCCGTCGAGCAGCGCCCGGGCCTCGGCGAAGGCCTCCTCGGCCTGCGCCACCGGGCCGGCGATGCGCTGCACCACCGCGAGGTCGACGCCGCCCTTGCTCGGCAGCACGGCGTCGAGCTGGCCGGCGGTCTCGATCATCGGGCCGACGCCGCGCCGGGCGAGCACGTCGAGGGCAGCGCTGGTGGCCTGCACGCCGGAGGCGTCATCACCCACGACGGGCAGGTGGGTGAGCACCTTCCAGGTGGGGGTCGAGGTGCGCTCGGCAGCAGCCGCGGACGACGCCCGCAGCGCCGCGATGCGCGGGTCGTCCGCGCTCACCGTGGCGTCGCCGGCCAGGGCGTCCTGCAGGGCGCGGCCCTGGTCGACGGCCTCTCGCAGGTCGCGCACGACCTGCCACGCCTGCCAGCCGGCCCACGCACCGCCGAGCACGACGACGACCGCGAGGCCGACGAGCGTGAGCCGGAGGACGCGGAAGCGATGCATGGTGGTCTCGCCTGACGGTTCGGGACCGCACCCGGACGACCGAGGGTCGGCGGGAGGGCCGTGCGGACGGGGGCACGAGGACGTGGCGCGGACGCAGTGTGGTGGCTGCGAGTGTCACCCGGGTGTCCCGCGGGTGTCGCCGCGGGGCCGAAGCGGCCGGTCCGGGCGGATCAGGACGCGCGGGAAGGACGCAGGGCCTCGGAGGTTCGTCCCGAGGCCCTGCGTGGCGAAGCAGTGCGACCCTGGGGTCGCGGTCGCCCGGCGGGTCAGTAGACCCGGACGCGCACCGGCTTGGAGATGCTGGAGGCGAACACGGTGTCGCCGCCGCGGTACTGGATGCGGCAGCTCCAGAAGGTGCGGGTGACGAGCGTCGGGCCGGCCACGCGCTGCACGCCCGTGGTGTAGCGGACGCCGGGGCCGACACGGGTGACGGTGCGGCCCTTGATGATGGTGCGGCACACGACGCGCAGGGCACCGCCGGTCACGCGGCCGTTGCCGGCCTGCTGGGTGACGCGGCCGCGCAGCACGACGACGCCGGACGACGGGATGTTCCGCTTGGCCACGATGGCCGTGCGGGTGGGCACGGAGCCCTGGTACGGGCCGGGAGCGGCCTCGGCGGGCACGGCGGTCAGGCCGGCCAGAACGGTGACGGCGGCGACGAGCGCCAGTGCCATCTTCTTCATGTGGTCCCCTCACGATGGAGCCGGCAGCGGGCGGTTCGCTGCCGACGGTGTCCGGGGCCCCATCCCCGGCTACGTCGCGAAGCATCGCACGTTCCGGGGGGCGACGAGGCCGATCGGACGAATCGCAAGAAAATGAAATCCTTTGTTCACGCGCCGGTCCCGCTCGGACGCACCGCCCGGGTGGCGCAGGTCACGCCGAGTGGGCCCGCTGCGCCCGGGCGTGCGCCTCGCGCACGAGATCGACGACCGAGCGACCGTTGGCCCGCGGGCCGGCCGCGGCCTGGCGCTCGATCCACGTCGCGGCGTCGAGGGCGTCCGAGGCCAGGCGACGCAGCTCGGCGGCGCCCAGGTCTCCCGCCCACCCGCCGGTCGTCGCGTCCTCCGCGATGGACGCCGAGTAGCCGGCGTCCCCGTCGGCCTCCTCCGCGGGCACTCCCCCCTCCCCCGTGCGCTCGACCCAGTAGGTGCGCAGCAGGCCGAAGCGCGGCCCCTCGTGCACGCGCGCGTCGGGATCGTCGCCGGCGTGCTCGGCCGCCGGGGTCACGCACCACGAGGGGCAGCGGGTGGGCGTCGTCTCGGGATCGCTCATGCCGCACTGATCGGCCACTCGTCGTCCGATCTGATGCGCGCCGACCGCCCCGGGGCCCGGCTACGGTCACCCCGCTAGGATCGGCAGCACTATGGAAGCCGGCTTCGCACCCGCCATCAACATCGCCGAGGCGGTGTTCAACATGAGCGTGTTCTGGGTGTTCCTCGTGGTGAAGATCTTCGCCTTCGTCACGGCGGTCACCTACTCCAACGAGGCCTACGAGGCGGCGAGCAAGCAGAACAAGGCCACCTGGTGCGCCATCCTCGGCATCGGCATGGTGCTGCAGTTCTTCCCGCTGCTCAGCATCATCAACCTGGCCTTCATCGTGGCCGCCTTCGTGTTCCTGGCCGACGTGCGCCCGGCGATCGCCAGCCTCCGCCGCCGCTGAGCCGAACTTCTCCCATCCGGTCCTCGGGGCCGCTCCGAAACGTGTCCGACACACCTCGGACACCCCGGTTAAGCGGATGCGGCCGAGGTCACAGTCGTTTTTACCGAGCGTTTCGCTAAAGCGTCATCGCGGCCTGCCGACGAGCCTTAGATTGGTGGCTCACCCCCACCGGCGCACTGCTGCCCCGGCCCTCCAGCTCCCAGGAACGGCCACCTGAATGACCACCACTGCTGACGTTTTCCGCCAGACGGCGACGACGACTGCCGGAGCGTTCCGCTCCTCCGCCACCGTGGCGCGCAGCCGCGCGCTCCGCTACCTGCCGGCGACGGCTCTGCTGCTCGACCTGGTGCTCATCCTCGCTGCGATGGGTGTCGCGATCGCCGGTCGCCGGGCCCTCCCGATCTTCGACACCTGGGCCGACGTCTCCGGCTCGCTCACCATCGCCGCGCCGCTCATCGCGCTCGGATGGCTGGCCGTGCTGGCCGTCTCCAGCGCCTACGAGCAGGAGAACTTCGGCGCCGGCACCGACGAGTACCGCCGCGTGCTCAACGCGACGCTGATCGCGGCGGCCCTCACCGGCATCGGCTGCTACCTGGCGCAGTACGAGCTCTCGCGCGGCTTCTTCGTACTGCTCTTCGCCACCGGCGCTCCGATGCTGCTCGGCGGACGACGCGTGCTGCGCGCGCAGCTGCACTCGGCGCGCCGCCGCGGGTTCCTCCAGCGTCGCGTGCTCATCGCCGGCAGCCGCGCCCACGTCGACGAGCTCGCCATGGTGCTGGGCCGTGAGGACTGGCTGGGCTACAACGTGGTCGGCGCCGTCACCCCCGCCTACGACCTGAGCGAGACCACCGCCTCGGGCATCCCGGTGCTGGGCGACACCGACGACATCACCCGCTCGGTCATCCGCCACGACGCCGACATGCTGTTCGTGGCCGGCGGGGCCATCGCCTCCTCCGAGCAGATGCGCCGCGTGTTCTGGGAGCTCGAGGCCCGCTCCGTCTCCGTGGTCGTCGCCCCGAGCCTCAGCGAGGTCTCCACCGAGCGCATCGCGGTGCGCCCGGTCGGCGGCCTGCCGCTGATGCACATCGAGCCGCCCACGTGGACCAACGCCGCCCGCTGGGGCAAGCGCACCTTCGACTTCGTCTTCGCCCTCGGTCTGGTCGTCGCCCTGTCGCCCGTCATGCTCGCGATCGCGCTGTGGATCAAGCTGCACGACGGCGGCCCGATCCTGTTCCGCCAGGCGCGTGCCGGACTGCACGGCGAGACCTTCTCCTGCCTCAAGTTCCGCACCATGGTGGTCGACGCCGAGGCGCGGCTGGCCGAGCTCAAGGCCGCCGCAGGTGTCGACGGCATGCTCTTCAAGATGAAGGACGACCCTCGCGTCACGCGACCGGGGCGCTTCCTGCGCCGGCTCTCGCTCGACGAGCTGCCCCAGTTGTTCAACGTGCTGCGCAGCGAGATGAGCCTCGTGGGCCCGCGCCCCCCGCTGCCCTCGGAGGTCGCGCAGTACAACAACGACGCCACCCGCCGTCTGCACGTGCGCCCCGGCATGACCGGGCTCTGGCAGGTGTCGGGTCGCTCCGACCTCACCTGGGACGAGGCGATCCGCCTCGACCTCTACTACGTCGACAACTGGTCGATGGTCGCCGACCTCGCGATCCTCTTCCGCACCGTCGGCGCGGTCTTCGCCAGCCGCGGGGCCTACTGACCCCCGGCCCGTCCGCTCACCACCGCTTCAGGTCCCCTCTGCCGATCCCGATCGGCGGAGGGGACCTGCATCTGAGAGGTTCGCGCACCATTTCTTCTCGACCTGCAGCACCCGGCCGGATCCGGTCGGACGTGCGGATAGCGTGCTCCCCGTGCCCGGCCTGATCGTCCACGAGTGGGTCGAGGCGACCGGCGGCGCCGAGCGCGTCGTCGACGCCTGGGCCGAGATGTACCCCGATGCCGAGATCGGCTGCCTGTGGGCCGACGCCCCTGAGCGCTACGCCGGACGCCGGATCCGCGAGTCGTGGCTCGCGCGCACGCCGCTGCGCCGACACAAGGGACTCGCCGTGCTCGTGATGTGGCTGATCTGGCGGCGTTGGAAGGTGGCCGGCTACGACTGGATCCTGGTCAGCTCGCACTCCTTCGCCCACCACATCGCCAAGGCCGGGCGGCGCCACGGCGTGCCCGTGTACGTCTACGTCCACACACCGGCGCGCTACCTGTGGGCGCCCGAGCTGGACCCGCGGGCCGGCGGTCGTGCCGGGCGGCTGCTGGCCGGCATCTTCCGACGCATCGACCGCCTCGGCGTCGACGCCAGCGCGCACTACGTGGCCAACAGCCGCTTCATCGCCGAGCGCTGCCGACTGGCCTGGGGCGTGGAGCCCGAGGTCATCTACCCGCCGGTCGACCGGCCGGGCGACCCCGACGTCCTCGATGAGCCCGAGACGGCGATCGTCGCGGGCCTCCCCTCCGACTACGTCGTCGCAGTGTCGCGCTTCGCACCGCAGAAGCGTCTCGACCTCGCCCTCGAGTTCGCCACCCACGCGCAGCGGCCCCTCGTCCTCTGCGGCCGGGGCCCCGAGGAGGACGCCCTGCGCCAGCGGGCCGCCGAGCTGGGCACGGACGTCACCTTCGTGATCTCACCGTCCGACAACCTGATGGCCCGACTGATCCGCGACGGCGAGGCCTTCGTCTTCCCGCCCGTGGAGGACTTCGGCATCATCCCGGTCGAGGCGCAGCTGCTCGGCTGCCCGGCGATCGTCAACGAGGAGGGCGGCGCCGCCGAGAGCCTGCAGGCCACCGGCGGCGGCGCCACGCTCGACTTCGACGCCCTGGACGCCGCGGGCTGCACGAGCGCGCTCGAGCGGGCCCGGGCCGCGACGTCAACGCCCGAGCAGGTGGCCGAGGTGGTGGCGCGAGCCGAGGAGAGCTTCGGAACAGCGGTCTTCGCCGACCGGGTGGCCGCCTGGATGGGCCAGCCCGCCAGCTGAGGCCGCGAACCTCCGCTCCTGGACGACGACGGCCCCGTCACCTTCGCGGTGACGGGGCCGTCGTGCTGCGGGGGCGGAGAGCCTCAGGCGGAAGCCTTCTTGGCCGGGGCCTTCTTGGCGGCCGGAGCCTTCTTCGCCGGCGCCTTCTTGGCAGGAGCCTTCTTCGCGGTGGTCTTCTTGGCCGGGGCCTTCTTCGCCGGCGCCTTCTTGGCAGGAGCCTTCTTGGCGGCGGTCTTGCGCACCGTGGTGGCGGCCTCGTCGGCAGCCTCGGCGGTAGCGGAGGCGGCCTTCTTGACGGCCTGCTTGGCGGCCGGGGCGGGGGCCTCGCCGGAGCGGAACTTCACCACGACGCCCTCGCCGCGCTTGGCGAGGTCGCCGTAGAGGCCCACCACGGTGGCGAGGCTCTCGTCGTAGGTGGCCTTGGCGTCGGCCTGGAGCTCGGCCACGCGGGCCTCGGCCTTGGCGCGACGGTCGGCGACGGCGCTGACGGCCTTCTCCTGCAGCGCCTTGGGCTGCGGCACCTCGAAGGAGGTGACGGTGCTCTGCACCTCGGCGACGCGGTTCTGCACGCCGGCCACGCGGGCGTTGACGCGCGCCTGCACGTCGGCGACGTACTCGCGCACCTTCTCGACGGCGAGGTCGGTGGCGCCGACACCGGCGTAGATCGGCTTGGCGGCGGCCGGCGGGATCTCGGGGATCTCGACCTTGGAGAGGTCGACCTTCGGGATCTCGACCTTGGGCAGCTCGACCTTGGGGAGGTCGAGCGAGGGGATCTCGATCTTGGGGAGCTCGAGCTTCGGCATAGTGTGGTTCACCCTTCGTGAGCGACGGGCGAGGTGCCCGTCGCGATGGTCATCGGCGCGTCCTCCTGCGCCGCCTCGACGGCGTCGCGCACGACCCCCTCCTCCACGACAGCGACCACGTCGTCGTGGACGCCGGGCTCATCGGAGTCGGAGGTCTCGGCTGCTGCCGCGTTCAGCGCGAGGAACGATGCGTAGACATCGAGGAGCGACTGCTTCTGCCGCTCGGTGAGGACGGCATCGCTCAGGATGGCGAGCTCGACCGACCCCCCCACGCCGTCATCCGGGCTGAGGATCCCGGCCCGGATGTAGAGCTGCTCGGCGGAGATCCGCAGAGCCTTGGCGATCTGCTGGAGCACCTCAGCCGACGGCTTGCGGAGCCCACGTTCGATCTGGCTGAGGTACGGGTTGGAGACACCGGCCTCGACGGCGAGCTGCCGCAGCGACAGCGACGCGGACACGCGCTGCTCCCTGAGGTACTCACCGAGCGAGCCGACCGTCTTGCCGACCTTTCCCTTCGCCATGGTTCCCATTGTGCTAGCAAGAGTTAGCACACTCAAGCCGACGACGGGGTGAAATCCTTCACAAACCGCAGGTCAGCGGCACTGCGTACCCGCTAGCAGCCTGTTTGCAATCCCTCTCCACACGCGTGCTGGCCTAGGCTGCCGCCGTGGTGAGGTCGACGGTGGCGCCCGCGACCGGCGTCCCCCTGCCCTCGGCCGCGGTCGAGGAGCTCCGCCGACTCCTGCGGGCTGCCCTGACCGTCGACGCGGGGGCTGCGCCGGCAGCGGCGCGCGACCCGCACGTGCCCGCGGCCGAGCTGCTGGCCGCGGCGCGCCGTCACCGCGTGGAGATCGCCCTGGCACCGCACGCGGCGACGCTGGGCTGCGCGGACGCCGAGGTGGAGGCGCTCGCACGGGCGAGCCGCGCGCAGCGGGTGGCGGCGATGCGGCTGGTCGCGCAGGTGCACCAGGTGCAGGCGGCGCTCGAGGCCGCTGGCGTGCCGGCACTGTTCATCAAGGGCCCGGTGCTGGCGGCGCAGACCACGGGCGATCCCCTGGCGCGCGGCGGTGGGGACGTCGACGTGTGGGTGGCACCGAACTCGGTGGCGCGGGCCCAGGAGGCGCTGATCCCCCTCGGGTTGCAGCCGCGGGCCGCCTATCCCGTGCCGACCGAGCCGGCCGCGTGGCGGCTCATGATCGCCACGATGTACGAGACGCCTCTGATCGCTCCCGCGTGGGCCGTCGACCTGCACTGGCACCTCGACTACAACCGCGCCGGCCTGCCCTCCTTCGAGGAGGCGTGGCAGCGGCGGATCGAGGTCGACCTCCTCGGCCGCACCGTCTCGACGCTGGGGCTCGCCGACGCCCTCGACCACTCCTGCCGCCACGCGGCCAAGGACGGCCACGCCTGGCTGCGCAGCCTGCTCGACGTCCACCGCCTCGACCTCCTCACCCGGGGCACTCGGACGACGCGGACGACGCGGCGGCCGGTCACGCGGCGCACGGTCGAGGTCGCGCGCGCCCTCCTCGCCCCGGAACCGGAGCCCGCCTCAGGGCCGAGCCGAGCGCCGAGCCGCGCGGTCCGGCGGGCGGTGCGTCACCACGAGCGCGACTGGCCGCGGCGCTACCCGCTCGGCGTGGGCGAACTGGTGCACCTGGCGCAGCGGCTCGCCGGAGCCGGTTCGCTGGGCGACGTGGTCCGCGACCTCGCGCTGATAGCGCTGCCGCCGAGAGCCCTCGGCGGCGTGCGCACACGGAGCCTGCCGCTCGCTGTCGCGTGGGCGCTGTGGCTGCGCCTGCGGCGGGTGGGCCGCGGGGTCAGCCCCGAGCGGTGAGCAGGCCGCCCAGGAGGCGGGCGGCGTCCTCGCCCCGGGTGCGCTCGTCGCTGCCGTGGGCCAGGCGCCAGGCGGGCAGCTGCGCCGCCGCCGCGGCGACCGCGAAGACGCCGCCGATCGTGGCGGGGTGGACGCCGTCCATCGTGCTGCACCGCAGGAGGTGCAGGACGTCGCGCCCCTCGGCTGCCTCGAGGGTGCTGCGCTCCGCTGCGCCGTGGCTGATGACGACGACGCCGGAGAGGGTTCGGAACTCGCTGGCGCACGGCACGTCGTCGACGAGGAGCCGCCGACGCGGATCGCCCTCGATCGGCACGCCCGCCAGATCGTCGGTGGGCGGCACGGCGAAGGGCAGCGGCAGGGCGGCGACCTGCACCTCGCCGTCGTGTCGGCGGAGCGCGACGAGGTCGTCGGCCAGCGCGGTGCCGCCGGCGGCGAGCAGGCCGGCGACGGCCGTCGACTTCCCGGCACCGCTGTGGCCGAGCAGCAGCAGGACGCCGTCGGCGCTCCCGACCGCGCCGCCGTGCACCACCACGCCGGGCAGCAGCTCGCTCAGCGCGGGCAGCAGCAGCGAGTGCACACCGCGCACGACGCCGGGGGGCGGATCGAGCACGGCCACGCCGGCCCCGACGTGCGCGAGACCGCGGGGCCCTTCGATGAGCACACCGCTCCCCTGTGTCCAGATCCGATGGCGGTGGACCTCGCGGTCGGGCTCACGGTCGGGCGCCCGGAGCGCGCCGGGGCGATGGGCGATCTCCAGCTCGGGTGCGGCTCGGGTCTCGACGGCTCGGGCGAGCGAGGCGACCAGCTCGGCCTCGGCCTCGGCAGTGGCGCCCGTCAGCTGCACCGCCACGCCGGCCAACCCCACCGTCCGCGCCATTCGGACCCCCTCTTCGCGGCGCCGAGCGTACTATTCGGCTGGCCCCGACGCCGTCGGATGGCACGGCTGCACACACGGTGACGAGGAGCCCATGCCCGACCTGCTCACTGCCGAGGCAGCCCAGCTCGTGGCTCGCGCCGCGGCAGCGAACGAGTTCGTCGTGGTCGACCATCGCGTGCCGGACGACGTGATCCCCGGCCCCGCGGAGCAGGAGCGGTTGGCCGCGGAGCTGCCGAAGCACTGGGTGCGCGGCATGGATTCCGCGCCCGCCGCGGTCGCTCCGTACGGTCGCGAGCTGGGCGCGGTGCTGCCCCACCAGGTCGACCGGCCCGCGGTCACCCGGCTCTACCACGTGCACCTCTCGCCGCGCTTCCGCGCGCTCACCGATGCGGTCTACGGCCCGCTCGAGGCCGCCTGGTCGCCCACCGAGCCGTGGACGGCGCGCGACGCCGGCTTCTTCATCAGCTCCCTCGACGGCACCACGCCGGCCCACGCCGACGCGCACCACAACCTGCTCGTGCAGATCCGGGGCGCCAAGGAGATCGGCATCGCGCTCCCCGGCACCCGGGAGCACGCCGCCATCCTGGCGGCCACCTGGCCCACTCGGCGGGCCGGTCACATGCCGGCCGCCAGCGAGCGCATCGAGCTGACGGCGGGCCAGGCTCTCTACCTGCCGCCGTACGCCCTGCACTGGGTGCGCAGCACCGAGGAGTCGGTGGCCCTCTCCTGCGGCTGGAGCTCGCACGTCACCGCGCAGCTGGGTGAGGCGCATGCGGCGAACGCCACCCTCCGCAAGGTCGGCCTGCCGCCCACGGGAGTCCCCGGCCGCTGGGACGCCGCCCGCATCCGGGCAGCTGACGCCGCCCGCGCCGGCCGGCGCCGAGTGTCCAGGTTGCGCTGATCGTCTGCGGTGGGTGGCCGACCCGCCTATCGTTCTCCCCATCCGCCCCGCGCCAGGAAGGCACCCGCCATGGACTACCAGCCGCCCGCCATCACGAACGTGACCCCTGTCGGGCAGCCGCTCATCGGGCTCGCGCCGGTCGATCCCAACAACCCGGGCGGCGGCACCATCGGTTCCCCGTGATCGACCGCGCTGCCGGCGTGCTCGCGAGCGAGGTCGACGGCACCGCTGTGCTGGTCGACCCGGCCGGACGCGCCGTCATCGAGCTCAATGCGGTCGGCTCCCTCGTCTGGGGCTCCATCGACGGCACCCGTGACCTCGACGGCCTCGTCGATGTCGTCGCCGCCGCCGTGTCGACCCCGGTCGCCCGCGAGCAGATCGCAGCCGACGTCCGCACCTTCCTGGCCGCGCTGGACGAGCACGGCCTCCTCGCCGCCGGCTGAGCCGGCCGTCGTCCGAGCGCCGCGGCGCTACGACCGCTCGCCCACCAGCCGGGGCAGGACCGCCTGCAGCAGGCCGTCGATCTGATCGCCCGCCTCCTGCGCGGCGGCTCGTCCGCGCCGGTAGGGGTCGGCCACGTCGTGCTCCGGCGAGGCGCCCGCGCGGCGGTGGCCGACCGCGCGCAGCAGGGCGGCGCCGGTGACGTCGTCGTCCACCCGCGACACCGAGGCGGCGAACTGCCCGAGGGTGAACGCCTTGCGGAACGCGGTGGGCACCTCCTCGAGCACGTAGGCGCGGTGCTCGGCTTCCGCGGTGAGCACGAGGTCGGCGTCCTCGATGAGCTCGCGGGTGAGGCGGCGGCTCGCGAACGACTCGATCGACGCCTCCGCGACCCCGCGCTCGCGCAGGACCTCGGCGATCGTCGTGTCGACGCGGTGGGAGCGGAAGCCGTGGGTGCCCGCGCTGATGAACTCCACCGCATCCTGCTCGCCGGCGATCTCGCGGGCGCGCAGCTCCATGTAGGGCGAGCGGCAGATGTTGGCCGTGCAGACGAAGAGCACCCGCAGCGGACCGGGCGGATCGGCGACGGTGAGGGTCGGCCGGGGCGCCGCCTCGGCCGGCGGCGGGGTGGGGGCCACCGGGGTGGGCGCGGGGGCCGCAGCAGGTCGCGGGGTCCGACGCTGCGGCGCGCGGGCCTGCGAGGCGGGCGTCGGCGCGGAGTCGCCACCGAGATCGAGGTGCCCGCTGGCGGCGAGGGCGCGGACGACGTCCTGGAGCGCGTCGTCGATGCTGCGCCCGGTGGTGTCGACGACCACGTCGGCGTCGTCGGGCTCCTCGTACGGTGACGAGATGCCCGTGAACTCGGGGATCTCGCCGCGCCGGGCCTTGGCGTAGAGGCCCTTGCGGTCGCGGCGCTCGCACTCCTCCAGCGGCGTGGCCACGTGGACGAGGAAGAACCGACCGCCCGCCTGCTCGACCATCGCGCGCACCTGGGCGCGGGTCTCGGCGAACGGCGCGATGGGAGAGCAGACGGCGAGCCCACCGTGGCGGGCGATCTCGGCCGCCACCCAGCCGATGCGGCGGATGTTGGTCTCGCGGTCCTCCTTCGAGAACGTGAGGCCCGCCGACAGGTGGCGACGCACGACGTCGCCGTCGAGGCTGGTGACGTGGCGTCGGCCCTGCTCCAGCACGCGGTCGATGAGCGCGCGCGCCAGCGTGCTCTTGCCGCTCCCGGAGAGGCCGGTGAAGAACAGCACCAACCCCTGGTCGGCGGGCGCGGGATTCTCGTGGGCGGCGATGTCGGCGAGGGCGGGCAGCACCGCGCCGCCGGGCTCCAGCTCGACGACGGGGTCGGCCCCGGCGTACCAGGCGAGGACGCCGGCGCGCAGCGCGTCGTCGCCCGGGGAGTCGTGGTGGGTGAGCGGCACCGCGATCACCTCGGCGTCGATCAGCTCGGCCACGCGCAGCGTGCCGCGCAGGAGCCCGACCGGGCTCAGCGCGGGCGTGCCCGCGCCCACGAGCGCGGCGAGCAGCACCGGGCCGAGCTCGCGCAGCCGGTCGAGCTGGGTGTCGGTGACGAGGTCGACGACCGGCACCACGGTGCGCCCGGCGTAGCGCTCGCGCGCGACCTCGGGGCGCAGGTGCAGGTGGCGGAAGGGTCCGAACTGGGCGTGCGCGAGCGGGGCGACGTCCAGACCTCGCAGGCCCTCGGTGAGGCGGGCGAGCGGGAGGCCCTCGGGGTCGACCAGCTCGACCTGCCCGCCGTCGGCGAGGTGCCGGCGCAGGGCGTCGGGCAACTCGAGGGTGATGGGGCTGCCCGGCTCGTTGAAGCCGACGATCGGCCCTGCAGCGCCCGAGGTCAGCAGCTCGAGGTCGTCGAGCTCGCGCGGATCAGGGCAGTGCTGAGGAACCGGCGGCGTCGACACGATGGAAGCCTAGCCAGCGCACGCGGGACGTCGTCGCCCGGTGAGCGCGAGTGGGACCGCTCGCTCAGCGCGTGACGGCGAGCGCTCCCCCGGGCGCCGCGCCCGGACGGTTCTCGATGCGGAACGGCTGCTGCTTAGCAGCGGTTCGCGCAAGCGCGACGGTGAGGGTCCCTGCAGCGAGGAGCCACGTTGCTGCGAGGCCCAGGCCGATTCCGACGCCGATGTCCATCTGACCCACCTCCCTTTCACCTGTTCACACGGTAGCCACCCTGGGTTCGGTTCAGACCGTGTCTTCGGTTGGTGTGAAGTAAATCTTCTCGGCTAGCCACCCGGGACGGGGAGTCCCAGATTCCGATGCGGACGCCGTGGGGACGTGATCCGCCCCACGTCGCGCGTGCGCGCCGGCTTCAGGCGCTGGCGCGGAACCACCCGGTGGCGCGCACGAGGCGGGTGGAGGTGACACCGCCGCCGCTGCTGAATGGGCTCACCGGATCGAGGGCACCCGCGACGTCCTCGCAGGCGAAGCTGCCGGCCACGGTGGTGGCGGTGAGCTCGGTGAGCTCGACCTTGCAAGCCTGGCCGATGGAGTCGTCGAAGTACTCGTCCTTGATCGAGATGCCCATGGGGGCCGAGACCTGGCCCAGGGCGAGCGGCTTGTCGCCGTCGTCGGTGAAGGCGATGACGGCGACGCTGAGGCCGAGGGCTCCGTCGCCGAGGTCGAGGCCGATCTGCACGTTGCGGCCGGCCTTCTCGAAGGTGCCCTTGGCCACGACCTTCTCGGCGACCTCGCACTCGGCTGCGCCGGCCGACGTCGCGTAGTTGATCGCGAAGTCCGCGGTGGCGTAGGTGACCGTGCCGGTGGGCTCGGCGTAGGTGCCCGCGCTCTTCGGCGGCACGCAGGGGCTGGCGGGCGCCTTCGCCGCGGGGGGCTCGTCGTCCGAGCCGCTGCAGGCGACCAGCAGCGGAGCGGCCAGCACGATGGCGGCGAGGCGGACGCGGCGGAGGGCGAGCGGAGCCGTCATGGCCGTATCGTCGCACCCGCCGAGCCGGGCGGCGCGCACGTATCAGTCCCGGCCGTAGATGTCGCGGGTGTAGACCTTCGCGGCGACGTCCTCGAGCACGTCGGTGCGGCGGTTGGCGATGATCACGTCGGCGCGCTGCTTGAACTCCTCGAGGTCGCGCACGACCTCGGAGTTGAAGAAGGTGTCGTCGACGAGCTCGGGCTCGTAGATGATCACCGGCACGCCCTTGGCCTTGATGCGCTTCATGACGCCCTGGATCGACGACATGCGGAAGTTGTCGCTGCCGGCCTTCATGATCAGGCGGTAGACGCCGACCACGGCGGGCTTGCGGGCGAGGATGTCGGTGGCCACGAAGTCCTTCCGGGTGGTGTTGGCCTCCACGATCGCGCTGATGAGGTTCTGCGGCACGTCGCGGTAGTTGGCCTGGAGCTGCTTGGTGTCCTTCGGCAGGCAGTAGCCGCCGTAGCCGAAGCTGGGGTTGTTGTAGTGCGAGCCGATGCGCGGGTCGAGGCCGACGCCCTCGATGATCTCGGCCGTGCTGAGCCCGTGGGTGGCGGCGTAGGTGTCGAGCTCGTTGAAGTAGGCCACCCGCAGCGCCAGGTAGGTGTTGGCGAAGAGCTTGATCGCCTCGGCCTCGGTGGAGCCGGTGAAGAGCACCGGCACGTCGTCGTCCTCGGCGCCCTCGACCATGAGCTCGGCGAAGCGGTGGCCGGCGGGGGTGTCGGAGCCGACGACGATGCGCGAGGGGTGCAGGTTGTCGTAGAGGGCGCGGCCCTCGCGCAGGAACTCGGGGCTGAAGATGATCGTGGCGCCGGGGTGCGCCTCGCGCAGCCCCTGGGTGTAGCCCACCGGCACGGTCGACTTGATGACGATCGTGGCCTCGGGCGCGATCGCCAGCGCCTGCGCGGTGACGGCTTCCACGGTGGCGGTGTTGAAGTAGTTGGTGACCGGGTCGTAGTCGGTGGGCGTGGCCACCACCACGAACTCGGCGCCTTCGTAGGCGGCTTGCGGGTCGGTCGTGGCCTGCAGGGTGAGGTCGCGGGTGGCGAGGTGATCCTGCAGCTCGACGTCGATGATCGGCGACTCGCGCTTGTTGACGAGGTCGACGCGGTGCTGATCGACGTCGAGCGCCCAGACGTCGTGGTGCTGGGCGAGCACCACGGAGTTCGACAGGCCCACGTAGCCCGTGCCCACCACCGCGATCTTCATGGCCGCGAGCCTAGGCGGATTTACGCGGCCTCGGCGCAGGTTGCCGTCAGTCGTCACCTGACGTTTTCGCAGAGCGTGGCGCGCGTCACGCCCGAGCCGCCCCCGGGGCACCCAGCGCCGCACCGATCGGCAGCACGCACAGTCTCGGACCGTCGACCGGGCCGACCCAGTGGCCGCGCGCAGCAGTCGAGAGCACCACCCCGAGTCGGAACCGTGCACCGGCGCGAGCGGCGAGCGAGCGCAGCCGCATCACCTGGTGGGGGCGGTAGGCGGCGGCGGTGCGCACCTCGATGCCGATCACGCTGCCGTCGTCGAGCTCGACGAGCAGGTCGACCGCGAGGCCGTTGCGCTCGCGCAGGTGCGCGACGCGGTGCGGCACCGAACCGGCGCCCTGCTCCCCCATCAGCTCGCGCGCCACGAGCCCGTGCAGCAGGGGCTGGAGGTGGCGTCGGCCCCGCAGGTCGGTGAGCTCGTCGGCGCTCACGCCGGCCAGCCGTCGCGCCAACCCGACGTCCTCGTGGACGACGCGGGGCCGGGCGATCGCGCGGTTGGCCACGGCCGAGCGCGCCCCCGGCAACCACCGCACGAGGTCGAGCTCGGCGAGCACGTCGAGGTAGGGCGGGAGCGTGGTGGCGGGCACCCCGGCGGCGGCAGCGACGGCCGCCTGGTTGAGCTCGGCCGTCGGCGGCCGCGCGAGGGCGGTGAGCACGGCCAGCAGCCGGTCGGAGTCGACGCGGCGCAGCGGCCGGGCGGCGGCGTGCAGCCGCGCACGCAGCTCATCCATCGATTCCTCGGAGCGCCCGGCGAACAGCGCGGCGTACTGCTCGAGGTCCGGCCCTCGCACGTCGGCGGGGTCGAAGCCGCGCGAGCACAAGCGCGCGACGAGGTCGACCACCCACCCAACCTAGGCGGCGACGACCCCGCGAAGCGAGCCGAACTCGTAGATTTGTCTAGACCGATCGAGACGATCTCGTGCTGGTAGGCCCTGCATGGCACGATGAGCGGGTTTGCGCGCCTCACCGCCGGCACCCCCGCGGCGAGCCCAGCGCAGCGCGACATCCCGAGGAGAACCGCCACCTATGACGCAGACCCACAGCGACTACCGCTTGAGTCAGCTCGACCAGCTCGAGGCCGAGTCGATCCACATCTTCCGTGAGGTCGCGGCCGAGTTCGAGAAGCCGGTGCTGATGTTCTCGGGCGGCAAGGACTCCATCGTGATGATGCGTCTGGCCGAGAAGGCCTTCTACCCGGCCAAGATCCCCTTCCCGGTGCTGCAGGTCGACACCGGCTACGACTTCCCCGAGGTGCTCGCCACCCGTGACAACTGGGTGCAGCGCCTGGGCGTGAAGCTCATCGTGGCCAGCGTGGAGCAGGCCATCGCCGACGGCGTCGTGATCGACGACGGCAAGACCTCGCGCAACCGCCTGCAGATCGGCACCCTGCTCAACGCGATCGAGGAGAACGGCTTCACCGCCGCCTTCGGTGGCGGCCGCCGCGACGAGGAGAAGGCCCGCGCCAAGGAGCGCGTCTACTCCCACCGCGACGAGTTCGGCCAGTGGGACCCGAAGAACCAGCGTCCCGAGCTCTGGAGCCTCTACAACGGCCGCCTCCACGAGGGCGAGCACATGCGTATCTTCCCGATCTCGAACTGGACCGAGCTCGACATCTGGGACTACATCGGGCGCGAGGGCATCGAGATCCCCACCATCTACTTCAGCCACCAGCGCCGCGTCTTCGAGCGCGACGGCATGCTGCTCAGCGAGAGCGAGCACAACCCGCTGCGCGCCGGCGAGAGCGTCGAGGAGCGCACGGTGCGCTTCCGCACCGTCGGCGACCTCACCCTCACCGGATGCGTGGAGAGCACCGCCTCCACCATCGACCAGATCATCGACGAGGTCGCCGTGGCCCGCGTCACCGAGCGCGGCGCCACCCGTGGCGACGACCGGTTCTCCGAAGCAGCCATGGAGGACCGCAAGAAGGAGGGCTACTTCTGATGGGCACCGACACCAAGCCGATGGACCTCCTGCGCTTCGCCACCGCCGGCAGCGTGGACGACGGCAAGTCGACCCTCATCGGTCGCCTGCTGCTCGACTCCAAGTCGATCTTCGAGGACCAGCTCGAGGCCGTGGAGGCCACGAGCGAGGCCAAGGGCTACGACTACACCGACCTCGCGCTGCTCACCGACGGCCTGCGCTCCGAGCGCGAGCAGGGCATCACGATCGACGTGGCCTACCGCTACTTCGCGACCCCGAACCGCAAGTTCATCATCGCCGACACCCCGGGCCACGTGCAGTACACGCGCAACATGGTCACCGGCGCCTCCACCGCCGACCTCGGCCTCGTGCTCGTCGACGCGCGCCACGGCCTCACCGAGCAGTCGCGCCGCCACGCGGTGATCCTGTCGCTGCTGCGGGTGCCGCACCTGGTGCTGGCGATCAACAAGATGGATCTCGTCGACTACTCCCAGGAGGTCTACGCCAAGATCCAGGCCGAGTTCACCTCCTTCGCCACCAAGCTGAACGTGCCCGACCTCGAGGTCATCCCGATCTCGGCGCTGCAGGGCGACAACGTGGTGACCCGCTCGGAGAACATGAGCTGGTACTCCGGCCCCACGCTCATGCACCACCTCGAGCACGTGCACGTGGCCTCCGACCGCGACCTCATCGACGCCCGGTTCCCGGTGCAGTACGTCATCCGCCCGAAGTCCGACGACTTCCACGACTACCGCGGCTACGCCGGCCAGGTGGCCGGCGGTGTGTTCAAGCCCGGCGACGAGGTCGTCGTGCTGCCCTCGGGCATGACCTCGAAGATCGCCAAGATCGACCTCTTCGACTCCGAGATCTCCGAGGCCTTCCCGCCGATGAGCGTCACCCTCCACCTCGAGGACGACGTGGACGTCTCGCGCGGCGACATGATCGCCCGCGTCAACAACGCCCCGAACTCCACGCAGGACATCGACGCGATGGTGTGCTGGATGACCACCACTCCCCTGCAGCCCCGGCAGAAGCTAGCAATCAAGCACACCACCCGAACCGGCCGTGCGCTGGTGAAGGACATCGCCTACCGCCTCGACGTCAACACCCTGCACCGCGACCAGGCCACCAAGGAGCTCGGCGTCAACGAGATCGGCCGCGTCACCCTGAGGACGACGGTGCCCCTGCTCGTCGACGCCTACTCGCGCAACCGCACCACCGGCTCGTTCATCCTCATCGACGAAGCTACTGGCGTGACCGTCGGCGCGGGGATGATCAACGGCTGAGGCCGCCGCCTGGCGCTCAGGACCCTGCCCTTGCGGTCCTTCCTCGGCGGTGTTGCAAACTCCGAGCGGGAAAGGCCGCCGCAGTCTGACGACTTCGCCTAACCTCAGCGGTGGCACCCAGCGGAGCGCCGGTGCCGACGAGACAGCGGTTCAATGACTGCGCAACGACGCGCTCAGCCCAGATCGCCGCACAACCCCGAGTGGAAGCAACTCGCCATGGGCCCACGTGCCGTCCCAGCAGCAGTCACGGCTGGAGCCGTGCTCCGCATCGAGGCAGTGTCGGCAGTTCCTTCGGGTTGGCCCGCTCCGAGCACCCCCTGCGGCGAAGGTCATCGATGAAGTCCAGACTTGCTTACTTCGCGCTCGGAATCGTCCTTCTCGGGGTTTCCTCGCTCCTCGCGGTTCCGGCACAGATCCATGCCAGTGGCCTGGCAGCCTTTGCTGACATCGCTGTCGGCCAGGGGCTCGGTGGCTTCTGCTTCGCCATCATCACGTGGGGATGGGCGGTGACGGGCCCCGCGGCCGTTGCCAGCGCTGGCGACGCGGTGAGACGCCAAGAATTCATCAGCTCCCTCCTCGCGCGACTGGTCGTCGCCTCGGTGACCCTTCCGCTCTTCCTTCTCATCGCCATCGCCTCGGCCCAGACCTCCGCGGTACTGGCCTGCTTAGGCCTACTCTCTACTGCCCTCACGGGGCTTTGCGGCAACTGGTACTTCACTGGCACGGGCGAAGCCGGCGTGCTCTTCTTCATCGAGACACTTCCGCGAATCATGGGGACGATCGTCGGAACCGGCGTGATGTTGGCATTCAGCCTTCCTGCCGAAGCGAGCCTGCTCGGCATCGTTGGTGGAGTGCTCGTGGCGATCCTTCTTGAGGTGATGTGGGTGCGGCGCAAGGTAGCGCCCGACGACCCGTACATCCGACAGCCGCTGATCCCGCTGATCGCATCCCAGCGGCAGAGCGCGACGGTGTCGCTCGTGGGCGCCGCGTACACCACCATGCCCGTCGTGATCGTGAGCCACGTGAACCCTTCGGCAGTCGCGGTGTTCGCAGTTCTCGACAAACTGAACAAGCAGAGCGTCACTGCCATGCAACCCATTTTGAGCGTCTTCCAAGGTTGGGTGCCCAAGACAGGCCGCGACATCAAGCGCCGTGCCCAGCGCGCAATCGCGATCACCTCGGGCGTCGCCCTCTTTCACGTCGCCGGCTACGCAGTGCTCGGAACTTTCGTCATCGGACTGCTGTCCAATGCGGAGGTCTCGGCGACTCTCGCCGAAGCCGTACTCACCGGTCTTGCCGGCAGCCTCTACCTGCTGGACGCCGTCGTCGGACGCGCCGCGATGGTGCCCTTGCGCCAATTGAAGTCGCTGCATCGATCGACCCTCGCCTGCACGATTGTGGGGGTGTCGGCGGTCGCAGCCCTGGGCCTCGAGTTCGGCGCAGCCGGCGCGATGGCTGGTTACTGCGTCGGGCTCACTTTGAGGCTGCTTTGGGGCGTGGCGGTCGTCGCGAGATCCCCCGATCCCCAGCTTGCGAAGCGAGCCGAGCGGGAGGGCACGCCGTCAGTCGTGTGACCAGCGCGGGCTGGCCACTCCGAGCGCAATGGGTACCTGAACCCTCGTGGGACTCGTCACTGATCATTCTGACCGTTCGTAACAAGGACGTACGCGCGGTCACCTAGGCTCGGAATCGTGGACTCCCTGCTTCTTCCGGTCGGGCTCTTGGGCGCGTTCCTCCTCGCCATAGCCGCCACCCGAATGAAGCCGTCAACGAGGCTCGTCATCGCGGCCGTGCTGTGCGTCCCGCAGATCTTCTACAAGGCTCCCGTTCCACTGGCCGGTGCCTGGATCCTGGTGATCGGACTCAGCGCCATATTGGAATCGACCAAGAAGGTGGAGAGGCTGCGCTCCGCCACCTTCGGCATTGCGATCCTTCTACTGATCGCAATGCTCCTCAGCCTCATGTGGGCAATCGATGACCGCGAGGGTCAGGGCAAGACCTTGCGTATGGCCATGTTCGCCATCTTGTTGTGGTACGCACTTCGTGTCGGCCGTGAGTCGAGGTCGAGCCTCGACAAGGCTGTGATCTGGTCCGCTCCTCTACTGATGGCGCACGCAATCATCACCATCATCTTCAGGGTCTCGCCGGACATCGAAGAAGCCTTCCTCAAGTCCTCAGCAGGAGCCCTACTGGTCGGCGGCAGCGCGGCTGACCTGTTCAGCGGCATTGTCGCGCTACGCAACAACGTCCTGGACCCGGAGAAGGCCGGCGGCCTCTTCGTGAACGGCAACACAGCCTCCATGTTCATGGGGGTTGGCGGAGTCGCGTGCCTCCTCGTGTGGCAACGGACGAAAAGGCGCTCCATGCTCCTTGCCTCACTGGTCACCTTCGCCGGAGTGATCGGCACGGGCTCCAAGACCGGGCTGGCGCTCGTGATCATGCTCCCCCTCGCCGCGGTGCTTCTCGATCGGTTGTCGCGAAGGGGATACGGAGTGTTCATCCCACTGCTGGCGTTGTTCTTCGCAACGTGGGTCGTGTCTGGTGGCGCCGAGGCGACCCTGAACCAGCTCTTCCCGGTTTACGCGGAGAAGTCAGCGCTGAGCCTCGACTCGCGCCAACAGATCTGGTCGACGGCGTGGCTGCTGTTCAAGGAGAACCCGATGCTCGGCCTGGGCTTCGGAGGCTGGCTGGCCACGGCCAGCCAGTACTTGGGGACAACGCGATATCCACCCCACAACACCGTTCTCCAGGCCTGGGCCGACAGCGGCGGAATCGCGGCGCTGCTCACGATCGTCTTCATCTTCGTCGCGCTCGCAACCGCCTATCGCGCCATGACGGCGCAGACGACCGACCGTGGCCGGCGGTCGGCCGCGCTGTGCCTCGTCGGAGTTGCCTGGCCACTGATCCACGGAATGGGCGACAACACGACGATCTTCGGCGACCCTCACTCCATGGCTCTCATGGCGGTGATGATCGGCTACTCGGTCAGCTACCTGCGTCAGCCCGAGCACAAGAGGCCAGACGTCAACGCCGGGCGTGCTCCGAGCAACGAGCTCCAAGGGGTTGTGAGTTGAAGCTGTCGACCTTGAAGGCCAAGCTGCGGCGCGAGGGGAACCGTGTCCGCGCAGAACGTGCCGCTCACAAGCTCTCACCTACCGATCGCTGCGACCCGACCAGTCCCTACATCGTCTCCTTGACGACCTTCCCCGCCCGCGTCGGCAAGGCTCACTTGGCGCTGCACACGGTGTTGAAGGGAAAGACGCGGCCGAGGGCGATCGTCCTCGTGCTGTCGAGCGACGAGTTCCCTCAGCAATCGGCTCCCACCCCCGAGCTTGCCGCCCTGCAGGACCGTGGGCTGGTGCTGCACTTCGCTCCTGGGAACATCCGAAGCTACAAGAAGCTCCTTCCAGTTCGGGACCTCTATCCGGACGATCCGATCATCACGATCGATGATGATGTGCTGTATCCGCCTGAGTGGCTTGATGAGCTCGCTCACGCCCACCGCGAAACACCGGACGCCATTGTCGGTGTCCGCGGTCGCGAGATGCTTGTCCACGACAACACGCTCGCTCCGTACTCGACATGGCCGCTGGCTACCCCGGACGTTCCCTCCCTGCGCGTGATGCTCACAGGCATGGGCGGCATCGTCTATCCGCCACGCTCACTGCCGGCAGAGGCGTTCGATGCCGATCTCGCCATGAAGCTATGCCCCACTGCGGACGACATCTGGTTCAAGGTCACGTCGATGCTCGCGGGAACGCAGGTGCGCCAGGCCACGGCACCTCAGGACTACCTCACGGTGCGGAGCGCACAGACGAGCGCCCTCATGAAGGTCAATGTCGACGGTGGCCGAAACGACCACCAGTTCCGCTCGGCACTCGATCACTTCGGGCTCTGGAGCGCGCTCGTAACGCCTGAGGGCTGAGTGAATGCGGCTCGGGGCCTCGTAAGGTCCCGCGGACGCACCTTCCAGCGCTAAGCCGGCTGGAGCGTGGCGATGAGGCGGCGAGCCTCGGCACCTCGACCGACCCAGCTGTTGCCGTGGGCGATGGAGATCCGCTCATCACTCGCCGGCGTCGCAAGTTGCCGGTGCACAGCCTCGACGAAGCCTTCCCGGGTCGACTCCACCTCGACGTGCCCGGGGCGAGCGACAACTGCTGGAACCGGCGTAGAGACGACGCCTAGCCCGGTGGCCAGGTACTCGTAAGTCTTGAGCGGGTTGACGCCGCGCGTGTACTCGTTGATCGAGTAAGGGATCACTCCCACCTCAGCCGTCCAGTACAGCTCGGCGAGCTCGGGCAGGCTCAGCATGCCGTGGTAGGTCGCGCCCTTGCCGACGAGCGTCCGCAGCTCGTCATCTGCGCTGCCGCCGCCCTCGGCCACCGGGCCGGCCAGATGCAGGTCGATGCCAGCGTCGACGAGGGCGCCGAGGAGCTCGAAGTCGACCTTCCAGGTGCTGAGGTTGCCGGCGAAGACCGCACGGCCGGGCTGCCGCTCGAGCACCGCAGGGCGGGCAGCGTCGAACACTTCGGTGTCGGCGACGTTGGGCCAGTGCAGCACGTCCTTGAAGCCCATGCGCTCGAGATGCTCTACCACGACCTCGCTACTGCCGACAGCCTGCACTCCCGCCGCGGCCAGGCGCCGCTCGGAGCGCTCGACCAACTCGTTGTCGATGCCGTCGACCGTGCCCAGCAGATCCACGCAGTGATACACCGCGGCGTCGGCGATGTCTTCCAAGCCGTAGGTGACCGGCGTGTAGGTCCAGAGGATGCGCGGCGAGGGCTGGGCGATCCAGTCGGAGACCAGGCGGTGGACCGCCGGCCGGTTGAGCTTCGCAGCGACGCCGACGTGGCGCGGGATCACCCGGGGGGAGCGCACCTCGACTCCGGCCGGGATGGCGCGCTTGGTGGCGGCGTCCGCGACGCGGTCGCGCTTCAGGCGCCGCGCGATGCGCTTGACGTCGCGCATCTTGAGCTCAGGCTGACGCAGACCCATCGACTCTGTGTAGATCAGCGGATACTCACGAGCGAGCTCTCTCACCATCGTGTGCTGGTTCGTGGCGATCGCCTGGTTCCAGTCGGCGGTTCCGAGAACGAGCAGCCGGCTCATATGAGATCCCTTTCCAGAGACGCTGCCGAGGGGGAATCGGCAGAAACGCAAAGCGGTCGAGCGCTAGATCGTCACGACGCGTCGTTGCGGTGAACGTTCGGGCGGCGCAGCCGCCGGAGAGGACGATCCCACACGAGAACCCGTGCGAGTCGGGGTACGTCCAAAATGATGCTGGCGATGCGACGAAGATGGGCACGCCGACGGCCCGAGCCGTCAGGCCGCAGGCCGTGGCGTCGCAAGGTGGCCTCGTTGTCGGTCACGACGGCCCGCCACAGGATGCGCGGGCGCTCACGGAGCGGGGCGTCCCGGAGCTTGCGCACCCAGCCGAGGCCTCGGACGCGCCCGTACTCGGTGAGGGCCAGCCACTCCCGCATCGCCGTCGCGTCGGCTGGGTCGGACGCGGCATCGATACCGATGCGCCGCAACAGCGACACCGCGGTCTCGGTTGCCCCGGTACGTGCAGCGAGATCAACCAGGCTGCGGTGGGCGTCGTCGTCGGCCCCGCGGGCAGCGATGAGGTGCTTCATCCGGGCCTCGCTCCGCGGGTGCTCCGGTTCCCGCAGGGCGTGCAACGCGGCGATCAGAGTGGACCCGTCACGACCTGAGGCGAGCACGTCGCACTCGGCCACCCGGATCGTCGCCCGCTCGGCCCAGAGTGCCTCGAACACCACTGAGGGATCGGCGAGGAAGCCCGGGAAGCGGTGGTGCAGGTCGATCGTGATGGGCCATGACCGATGCCCGAGCGTGGCCGAGTGAGCCGGCAACAACCGCCCGTCGATCGGGGTGTCCATCGGCAGCCAGCCGTGCCCGGCCAGCACCTGCCGGAGAGCGGCGCTCTGATTCGGATCGACGAGCACGTCGACGTCGACCGAGGCGCCAGGAGGCTTCAACCCGTGGGCCGCCGAGACCGGGCCCTTGATGGCGAGGCATCGCATGCCTGCTCCGCGAGCGATGTGGTCGACCATCGCGTAGCCGAGCGTGACCGCATCGGCCGCGTGCAGCAAAACGCCAGTAGGACCCCCGTCGTCGTCCTCGAGATAGCGGGGGTCCACTGGCGTTCGCTGTGCTTCTGTGCCCCCGGAGGGGCAAGGGTCAGCCCGTGATGGTGCCGGCAGCCACGGAGACACCCGGGGCCGGGACCGACACGGCGTAGTCGACCGAGACGCCAGCAGCGCCGCCGCCGAGCAGCCCGCCGAGGACCTCGCCGAGGTCGGGGACGATCGTGAAGGTGAGCGTGGTGTTCGACCCCGCCGGGATGCCGGCAAGCGACGAGGTGGTGGCGGTCTTCGAGCTGAGCGTGATGCCCACGAAGTTGAGGCCAACCGTCGCCCAGGTGGCGGCGTCGGGCTTGAACGGCACGAAGGGGCCGCCGGGCTTGCGCTGCACACGCAGGTTGCTGAAGACCACGGTGACCTGACCGGTCGGCTTGACGCCCTCGTTGGCGAGGATGATCGTGCCGGTGAAGAGGTTGCCGAGCTTGTTGATCTGCGCGCCGGAGGCGGTGACCTTGGCGTCGGGGCTCACGGCGGCGAACGCCGGGACAGCGGTGGCCAGCGAGACGGCCGGGACGGCCCAGGCGGCGTTGGCGCCGACACGGAGCACGGAGCGACGGGTGGCGCCGGACTTGGCGGAGACGGGAGCGTTCTCAGTCATGATGTGCGTCCCCCCATAGGACGCGCGACCAGCGGGGGTTCGAGGACAGGTGGAGATGTGGTCCGCGGTCGATGGGATGAGATTAGCGGCCCGCGCTGGGACCCGGACCCGGATTTCAAGAATGCTGTGTTAAATCCGAATGTCGTGCCTCACGTTCGCGCCCCGCCCGCCGATGGGAACCGGTTGAGGCCTCACTCGGGATCAGCAGCATCGCCCGTCACGACCACCGCCTCGCCGGCCAACTGCTCCAGCAGGCGCCCCAGTGCCTCATCTGGCTGATCGGGCAGGTCCAGCTCCCTCGCCAACGACGCGAGCAGCTCGGATCGGGTCATCGGCCCGCCCGCGGTCAGGTGGCGGTGGATGGCCGCAGCCACCGGGGAGAGCAGCACGACCCGCTCGCCGATCAGGATGAGACGCTCACCCTCTACGTCGAGGACATCGAGCGACGGGGCCGCGACCACCTGCTCGGCGTCGAGCTCGACCGGGTCGTCGTCGCCCACTCCGGGGCCGGAAACTCCCCCCGCAGAACCCTCGATCGGGGCCTCATCCGAGGGACGCGGAGACTCCGAGGATCGGGAGAGGAGGCTCTCCACCGCCTGCTCGAGTCCGTCAAGATCGCCGTACGTCACGCGCCAGACGCCGGCCGCCCGGCTCAGCGCGCGATCGAGGTAGTGAAGAGGGCGTGGGAGCCGCGCCAGGTACGACGTCTCCCTCGCCACCAGCGCGACCGCGTGAGCGCGGGGCAACTCCTCGACCAGGGGGACGTCCCGCCCGTCACGCTCAAGAAGCACGACCGCCCCGAGGTGGAGGTCTCCAGAGGTCTCGACGAGACCGGCCTCATCCGGGCTGACCTGCCTCTTGAGATACGTGCCCTCAACGACCACGGAGACGGGCTTGGGGTGGGCGAACACCCTGCCCTCGGCGTCGATACCGACGGTCTCGTCGGACAGGTAGGCCCAGCGTCGGCCCAGGTGCTGAGCAGCGGTCGACTTGCCCGTGCCGGAGGGAGCGACGAGCGCGACCACAGCGCCGGTGGACGGGTCGGCGAGGCCCGCTGCGTGCACCGTCCACAGCTCGTGCGATCGGGCCTCGATCGCGGCGACCGTGACGTCGCGCGCCAGCGCGTGCTGCACCTCTTCGTCCGATCCCGCGATCGCCGTCACCTGCGCGTCCGGTTCCGGCACGTGAGCCTGGGTGGCATCGACGAGCGCACGCGACCACAATCGCCGGAAGGAGGCGACAACGGCGTCGTCGCTTTCGAAACACACGGCGACGGTGCCTCCCAAGGTCTGCACTGTGACGATCGCCGCGCGTCGATCCGACGATTCCACCCCAGGCTGCACGCGGTCACTGTAATGATTCGGACGCGCGGCTACGGAGGAATGCGGTAACGCGAGAGCCGCCGACCAATCGAGGGAGTTGACGCAATCATGGGGATCCAGGACTACCTGCGGGCACTGCGTTCGCACTGGATCGGCTCGCTGGCGATCCTGGCGGCCGTGTTGATCGCCGTCGCCGCGTACACCGTGACGCAGCCGAAGGTCTACGCCGCCAATGCCACCGGGTTCGTCGGCACCGGCGAGAGCGACAACCCCGCGCTCGGATCGATCAACGACCAGCTCGCCAAGAGTCGTGCGACCTCGTACGTCGACATCGCCAAGAGCCGCGCCACCGCCCAGCAGGTGATTGACGACCTGGGGCTGAGGGAGTCTCCGGCGAGCCTCGTCGGCAAGGTTGAGGTGTCGCAGCCGGTAGAGACCGTCCTGCTCAAGATCACGGTGCGAGCCAGCACACCAGAGGAAGCTCAGCGCCAAGCCGACGCCTACATCGCCGCAGTGGCGGATCAGGTCAAGCTGATCGAGTCGCCGAACGCTCCGACCCCCGATGGCACCCCGCGCGTGGTTCCGATCGAGTCCGCTGAGCTGCCCGGTGCTCCCGTCTCGCCGGATCCCATCATGAACGGCGCCCTTGGCTTCACCTTGGGACTCATCCTCGCCACCGCCTACGCCGTCGTCCGCCAGCAGTTCGATCGACGTCTTCGCCGCCCCGACGAGATCGAGAAGCGCGTGGGCCACTCGGTCGTCGCCGCGATCCCGGCCGCGCCCGTGCTCGAGCACGACCGCGGCTACGAGGGCGGCATCGCCGTGCGCGGCGCCCGCACCGCCAACTCCCCCGCAGCTGAGGCCTTCCGCAAGCTGCGCACGAACCTCACCTACATGCGCGTCGACAACCCGGTGCGCTCGATCGTCGTCACCAGCGCCCGCCCGGGCGACGGCAAGAGCACGGTCGCGGTCAACCTGGCCGCCGCACTCGACTCGACCGGCGCGCCCGTCGTCCTCATCGACGGCGACCTGCGCCGCCCCTCGGCCGCCTCGGCCTTCGGCGTCGACACCACCGGCGTGGGCCTCACCAGCGTGCTCGCCGGCCTCGTGCCGCTCGAGGACGCTCTGCAGCGTCCCGAGGGCTTCCACAACCTCCAGGTGCTGCCCGCCGGCCCGCCCGCCCCGATCCCGAGCGAACTGCTCGGCTCGCGGGCCATGCGTGAGCTGGTCAAGAAGCTGCGCGGCCAGGGCTACGTGATCATCGACGCCCCGCCGCTCCTGCCCGTCACCGACGCCGCCGTGCTCTCGGTGGCCGTCGACGGCACGCTGCTCGTGCTCTCGAGCGGCAAGACCCTCGACACCGAGATCCAGCAGGCCATCGACTCCCTCGAGACGGTCAACTCCGAGATCCTCGGCCTCGTGGTCAACCGGGTCAGCAAGAAGACCGGCGTCTACGGCTACGGCTATGGCGACATGTACGACGGTTACGTGACCGAGGACGACGGCTCCGCCCCTGCACCCCGCCAGTCGCGGCGCGACGACCGCGACGACTACCGCGGTGGCGGGCGTCGCGGTGGCCGCGGTGGCGGCAAGTCGCGCCGTAGCCGTAGGCGCCAGTACGCCTGAGCGCGGTGGAGCGGACGGAACACGAGGTCGAGCGGGTCGTCGTCGCCAAGGGTGACGACGTCGCCGTGGCGTCGTCACCCCAGCGCGTGTCGCTGCTCGACCTCGCGCACCTCGATCGGCCGCCGGTGGTGCTCGAGGGCTCGGCGGCGATCATCTGGAAGGCGATCGACGGCGAGCGGGACCTCGAGGGTGTGGTCGCGGCGGTCGCCGACGAGGTGTTCGTCGAGGCCGACGTGGTGCGCGACGACGTGCTGACCTTCATCGATCAGCTGCTGGGCCTCGGGCTGTTGCGGCGCCGGTAGGACGGCCGGGGCTCAGCAGGCCGGGGCGAGCTGACTCGGCGGCACCTTGCCGTCGATGGTCGGCGTGACGCGCACGTCGGTGGGGCCGAGCTGGCCCTTGGCCGACTCCATCGTCCACGACAGGTTGATGGTCTGGCCCGGCGAGAGCTGCAGGAAGGTCATCGCGACGGGGCGGCCGGCGTCGTCCACGCGGTCGACCTCGAGCGGCTGGCCGTTGGAGCGCACCTCCCCGATGGTGCCGCCCTGCGGGGCGAAGAGCCGCACGGACACCAGCTGGAGTCCGGGCGGAGTGCCGAACAGCCCGCCGCCGGTGATGTACTCCGGCAGCTGCGCGGCGTTCTTGGGCGCGATCGAGGTGGCGCGCAGGCGACCGGTGTAGCTCTGGCGGTTGCCCGTGCAGCCGGCCGTGTCGATCACGGCCTGCGTGCGCAGGTAGTACGACATCTTCGAGCCGGTGTTGTCGTTGTAGGTCACCAGCACATCAGGACGACGCTTGGCCGGCGCCCCCGCCACCGGCTCGACCTGACCGGCCACCCGGGTGCCGTCGATCTCGCCCTGGATGGTGCGGTCGTAGCTGTGCAGGAAGACCCGGCCCTCCTGGGCGGCCTGGGCGACGCCGCGCAGCAGGGCCGCGGGGTCCTTCACGTCGGAGGTGATCTTCTCGAAGGCTACGCGCGCGGCCTCGGCGAAGAAGACGTTCTGCTTGAGCGGGTCCTTCTCGCGCAGGTAGGTGTTGTTGAGCAGCTCGTCGACCAGGTTGTCGCCGTTGAGCTCGCGCCGCTGCACCGTGATCGGGCCGGTGGCCTTGATGAGGTAGCCGAGCGAGACGGTGTCGACCATCAGCACGCCGTCGATGCGGTCGTTCGGGAAGGAGCGCAGCCACAGCGCCTTCATGATGTCGCTGGCCCGCGGCACGTCGGGGGTCATGTTGGCGCTGAGGTAGTACTCCCCCACCGGCGTGCCGTAGAGCGCCTGCTCCGCCTCTGTCAGCTTGAGGACGGGCTGGGAGGTCTTCGGGAAGTCGAAGCCGTCGGTCTGGCGCAGCAGGCTGATCTTGCCGTTCGCCGCCCGCAGGTAGGCACCCGCGCCCGGGAGGCCGCCGGTGGAGCGCACCTCGGCGTTGTTCTGGAACACCAGCATGTAGTTGCGCGGACCGTCGGCGCCCAGCATCGACGGCAGGATGCGGGTGGCGATCTCGGCCGAGCGCAGCGCCGCGGCGGCGTCGTCGGTCTCCTTCGCGAGCCGGTCGAACGCCGAGCGCACCGGGCCGACGTAGCCGCTCGGGTCCTCGGCGGCCAGCTGGCGCTGCGCGCGCTCGAAGGCCTGGGCTGCGCTCGCCACCGGCGCCTGCAGTGCCGTGACGCGGTCGAGCGGGATGCGGCCGTCGCGCACCGTCAGCTTGTCGACCTCGGCCGAGGCGGTCACCAGCTGGCTGATGCCGTCGCGGGCGATCGCGTCGATCGCGGCCGAGGCAGCGCGCACGCCGCGGGCGTCGTCCCCGAAGAACGGGAGGCGCGTGAGCAACGACCACGTGAAGCCGTGGGTGCGGTCGTCGGCTGAGGCGGCCGATTCGGTGAGCGTCGTCAGGCGCGGGTCGCCCTCGGCCACGATCTGCCCGGCCGAGGCGTCGGCGCGGATCGCCTGCGCGGCGTCCGCCGCCCGGTTGAGGTCGCCCCGCACCTGCAGCGCCTGGTAGCCGGCCCACGCCACGGCCAGCACCGCCAGCAGGGCACCGCCGAGGAGCCAGCGGCGGTCGAGGCGAGGCCGCCGCGAGCGCGACCGGCCACGCGAGCCGGAGCGGCGCGAGGAGCTCCGAGAGCGGGACCGCGACATGGAGGCGAACCTAGGCGATGCGGCGCCCACGCGCGGTCATTCGCCGCAGAGTGGGCGCCAGATCACGCGTCAGCTGACGACGACGGCGGCGGGATCGCTGCTGCTGTCGGCGAAGACGGACCCGTCACCGGTGTAGAGCACCCGGCACGCCCAGGTGCCGGCGCGGTTGAGCACCGGCCCGCGGATGCGCTGGTTGGCGTCGACGTAGGCGAAGGCGTTGCCCGTGCGCGTGAAGGTGCGGTTGTTGGCCACCACGGAACAGGTCACGGAGACGCTGCCGGCGGTCACCGCAGTGCCCGAGGCGCCGACGGTGGCGCGCACGATGACGGGATCACCCACAGCCGCCGGAGGGACGACCCTGTTGATCGTGGTGGTGGTGGGCACGGAGCCCGGGTAGGGCGCGGCCTGAGCAGCCCCGGCGGCGAGCCCGGGAGCGACGGCGACGGAGGCCAGGAGAGCGAGGGCCATCTTCTTCATGGTTTTCCCTTAGCGGAGCAGACCGCCCGAGGGGGTCGGGCGTTGACCTGCCCGGGCCCCATGCCCGGGCTCGCGAGAGCCTGCCAGAGGGCACCTCGGGCGCGGGCCGGATTGCTGGTGCTCGCGGCTCGCAGCTCGAAGATTTAACCCTCGCTCCTCGCTCGGGGCGGCCGGGCATGCCGGCCGGGAAATGCCACGGGGCCCCGGGCAGTAGCCCGGGGCCCCGCAGGTGCGGTGCTGAGGTGCTGGTGTCAGCGGACGCGGACGGCGACGCGGTCGCTGCTGCTGTTCGCGAAGACCGAGGAGCCGCCGACGTAGTAGAGGCGGCAGCCCCAGGTGCGGGCGAGGTTCAGCACCGGGCCGACGATGCGCTGGGTGCCGCCGTTGTAGGCGACGGTGGAGCCGAGGCGGACGATGGTCCGGCCGTTGCGCACGGTGGCGCAGCGCAGGTAGACGTCGCCGTCGGTGACGCGGGCGCCCGAGGCACGCACGTTGGCGCGCACGACGACGCGCTGGCCGGCGTTGGGCGGGTTGACGGCAGTGATCGTGGTGGACGTCGGCACGGAGCCGGCGTACGGCGCGGCCTGAGCGGGCGCGACAGCGAGCCCGAGCACGACAGCGATGGTGGCCAGGAGGGCCAGGGCCATCTTCTTCATGAGTGTTTCCCCTTGCAGTGGAGCGGGCTGCCCGAGGGGGTCTTGGGCGAAGGCACACCCAGGTCCCCACCCCCGGGCAGCCCACAGCATGCCAGAGTGCGTGGCAGGTCCGAGCAGGTTCTTAAGAAAACGAAGCGGCCGAAATGAAGATTTAACGCTGGCTCACCAGTCGGCTGTCACAACCGCCCCACGCGCACCGCGCCGCGCTGGTAGGGCACCTCAGCGCTGAGGGCGGAAGTGCAAACCGACCTCGGGATCCACGATCACCTGCTGGGCGGCGGGCAGACCGTCGACCTCGAGCGGCGCGGCGACGTCCACGTTGCGCTTGAGCAGCGCCAGCGCGATCGGGCCGTACTCGTGATGGCGCACCGACGAGCCCACGACACCGACCGCTCGACCACCACCCGACGGCACCACCTCGGCGCCCTCGGGGGGAAGGCGGTTCTCGGAGCCGTCGAGGTGCAGCAGCGTGAGCCGACGCGGCGGGCGGCCCAGGTTGAACACCCGCGCCACCGTCTCCTGCCCGCGGTAGCACCCCTTGTCGAGGTGGACGGCGGCCCACGCCGCCTCGCCCTCGAGCCAGCCGACCTCGTTGGGGATGGTGCGGGCGTCGGTGTCGACGCCGAAGCGCGGCTCGCCCCGGGCGATGCGCAGCGCCTCGAAGGCCCACAGGCCGGCGGCCGGGCCGGCCGCCTCGGCGTAGGCCTCCAGCCGCTCGCGCGGGACGAGGTCGTAGCGGCCGGGGCTCAGCTCGGTGGGCTCGGTGTCGGGGCGCCAGGCCACGGCCAACTCGTCGGTGACGTCGGTGACCTCGACGCGCATCATGAAGCGCATCCGCTCCAGCCACCCGATCAGTGCGGCGGCGGCGCCGGGCTCGGTGTGCGCGGTGAAGGCCTCGCCGTCGTCCACGCCGGTGAAGGCGTGCTCGACGTGGCCCTGGGGGCTGAGCACGAGCGCCGAGACCCAGCGACCGGGCTCGAGGCCCTCGAAGAACTGGGTGGTCAGCGAGTGCAGCCAGCCGAGGCGGTCGGGGCCAGCGATGCGCAGGACGTCGCGGTGGCTGAGGTCGACGAAGCCCTCGCCGGCCGCCAGGGCCCGCTGCTCGCCGAAGAGGCTGCCGTAGTGGGCCGCCACCCCGGCGTCGCGGCCGTCGCCGGCCACCGCACCCGGCAGGGCGAGGAGGGGCGAGGTGCGCGTGGCTGCGGGCTGGTCGGTGCTGGTCTGGTCGGTGCTGGTCTGGTCGTTGCTGGTCTGGTCGTTGCTCATGTGAGGTCCCGGTAGTGCTCCAGCAGGCGGGTGAGGGTGCCCAGCGCGGTCTGCATCTCCTCGATGTGGGCAGGGTCGAGGGTGCGCAGCATGTCCTTGATCTCGGTGCTGGAGACACCCGAGGTGCGCGGGAGGTAGCGGACCTCGCACAGGTCGCCGAGGTCGTCGAAGCGGCCGGCCCAGTCGTCGCCCATCACGAACACGTCGACGCCGTGCTCGGCGATGTCGGTGCGCTTCTGGTCCCACGAGTGCTCGGGGATGACGAGGTCGACGCCCTTGATGGCGCCGACGATCGCGGCCCGGTCGTCGTAGGAGACCACCGAGCGCTTGCCCTTGCCGGCGTTGAACTCGTCGGTCGAGACGCCGACGACGAGCCGGTCGCCCATCGAGGCCAGGCGCTCGATGAGGCGCAGGTGACCGATGTGGAAGAGGTCGAAGGTGCCGTAGGTGAGCACGGTGGTCACGGTTCGACTCCCTCCTTCCGGTCGTCGCCGCCGGTGTCGGTGCCGGCGGCCTCGCAGCGGGCGCAGCGCCCGAAGACGGCGAGGTGCCCGAGGTCGGGCGTGAAGCCCTTCTCGCTCAACAACGCCACGAACCCCTCCGCCTCTTCCGCCGCCACCGAGATCACCTCGCGGCACCCCCGGCACACCAGGTGGAAGTGCTCGTGGTCGCGGGTCGAGTGGTAGGTGGGCGCACGGTCGCTGAGGTGCGCGTGACGCACCAGGCCGAGCTCCTCCAGCACCTCGAGGGTGCGGTAGACCGTGGAGGCGTTGACCGTGCTCGCCGTCTGCTGCACCCTCGCCAGCACCTCGTCGGGGGTGGCGTGGCCCAGCTCGTCGACCGCGGCGAGGATCAGCTCGCGCTGCGGGGTGAGGCGGTAGCCGCGCCGGCGCAGGGCGGCGCGCCAGTCGTCGTCCGCGCGATCGGCGGCTTCAGGCACGCTTGAGCCTCGCCCACAGGTGGGGCTGCAGCGGCTGGCCCATGGCGGCCATGTCGTAGGCGTAGAGGAGGTCGCCCTCGACGTTGCCGTAGAGGCGCTTGCCGGCGGCGTACTCCTTGGCCGACTCGGTGCGGGCGACGGCGTCCGTCGTCCACTCGAACTTGCCGTCGGCCGCCTCGCCGTGCCAGATCTCGGCGATGCCGAGGTTGTGGGTGAGCAGGATCTCGAAGACGCCCTCGCCGCGAGCGCGGATGAAGCCGGTCTCGATGGCGGCGTCGCGGACCTTCTCACCCGCCTCGTCGATGATCCAGGCGCGCGCCATGTAGTGGAAGAACGGGCGGCCGTCGTGGGTGAAGATCAGCTCCTGGCCGAACTGGAACGACTCGATCGTGGGGTAGTCGCCGTGCCCGTTGCCGCGCCACGTGCCGAGCATCCAGGCGATGGGACCGCAGTCGGGGTGCAGGTTGTCGGGGAGTTCGAAGGCCACGGAGCACGAGTCTAGTGACGCCGTAGGCTCGCGCCATGTCGCGATCCCTCCTCGTCAAGGTCACCTGCGGCACCGACGACCCCGAGCGCGCCAACCAGGGCTTCACCGTGGCCGCCACCGCCGTGGGCGCGGGCGTCGAGGTGTCGCTGTGGGGCACCGGCGACGCCGTGCTGCTGCTCACCCGCACCGGCCTCGCGGACCTCGGACTGGAGTTCGCCACGCCCCTCACCGAGCTCGTGCCCCTCCTGCTCGAGGGCGGGCGCGTCACCGCGTGCTCGCAGTGCGTGGAGCGTCGTGGCGTGGCCGACGACCTGCTGCCGGGGGTGCGCATCGCGGGCGCGGCGGCGTTCGTGGAGGAGGCGCTCGCCGACGGCGTCCAGGCGCTGGTCTACTGATGGGCGCCCGCTGATGCGCGCGGTGCTGCAGCGCGTCACCTCCGCCTCCGTCGTCGTGGACGGCGAGGTGGTCGGCGCGCTCGACTCCCCCGGCCTGCTGGTCTACCTCGGCGTCACCCACGACGACGGCGAGGCCGAGGTGGCCTGGATGGTGCGCAAGATCCGCGACCTACGCATCCTCCCCAACGAGGCCTCCCTCGCCGACACCGGCGGCGGCGCACTCGTCGTCTCGCAGTTCACGCTCTACGGCGACGCCCGCAAGGGCCGCCGCCCCACCTGGGTCGCCGCCGCCCCGCGGGCGATCAGCGAGCCGCTGTACGAAGCGGTGTGCGAGGGGCTGCTGGCCGCCGGGACGCCCGTGCAGCGCGGGGTCTTCGGCGCCGACATGGCCGTCACGTCGGTGAACGACGGCCCCTTCACCGTGCTGCTCGAGACGCCCTGACCCTCGGCTGGCTGTGGTGGGTGGCGGGTGGTGGTGGTCGCTGTGGGGTGCGGTCTACCAACGATTCTTGTCGCTTCCAGGCCCGAAACCCGACAAAAACCGTTGGTAGACCGCCCACACCAGCTACCGGACGACGCTCACCGTCACCACATCGCTGTAACTCACCCCACCCACCGGCTGCGACGCCCTCACCCGATACCGCCACCCCGTACGCGCCAACTGCGCCCGCTCGGTGAGGCTCGTCGAGGTACCCGTCACCACACCACCGGTGTTACGCCACGTCCGACCACCATCACCACTGACCTGCCACCGCAACGACGCCACCGGATCAGCCGCCACCACCGCGCTCAACGTGAACGACGCACCCGACCCCACCGTCACCGACACCGGCTGCTCGGTGAAGACCACCGCCGCATACGGCGTCCCCGCCGTGGTCGCCACCCGACCCTCACCCGCAGAATTCACCGCCACCACCGAGAACGAATACCGCTGCGTGTTCGTCAACCCCTCCACCACACACACCAACGGCTCCGACGCCGGCACCACACACTCCGTGCTCGAACCACCCGCGCCACCCGCGCCGCCCGCATCAAGCCTGCGCACCACGTAGGACGAGACCGGCAACGGCTTGTTACCCACCGACGGCACCCACGACAACGTCAACCGCCCATTACCCGGCGACGCCCGGAACGACGCAGGCGCCCGCAACAACCGCGACACCGACAACCGCGCCGACCCCGACCGCACCACCCCCGCCTCATTCGAGACCACCGCCCGGAACAACGCACCATTCAGCCTCGCCGCCGCCGTCACCCCCAACGCGGCGCTCTGCGCACCAGCCACCGCCGACCACGACCGACCACCATCCAACGACTGCTCCCAACCAAACGACGGCGCAGGAACACCCGACGCCGACACCGAGAACACCGCGGTCCGCTCATCCATCGCCAACACATCCACCGGCTCCTGCGAGACCACCGGCAACACCGCCGGCACCCTCGGCGTCACCACATCCGAAGCCACCGAACCCACCGACGAGCGCTTCTTGTTCGACGCCACCACCGAGAACGAATAGCCGGTCCCACCCGTCAGACCCGACACCGTGCACGAGGTCGCACCCGTGGTCGAACACGACGCACCACCCGGCGACGCCGTCACCGTGTACCCCGTCACCGGCGACCCACCATCGAACGCCGGAGCCGACCACGACACCGTCGCCTCCTCCACGCCAGCAACCGCCGACACACCACTCGGTGCATCGGGTGCCACCGTGGGCGTGTACACCAGCCTGGCGTAGCCATCGCCGGCATTCGTCCCCAGGGTCGACTCGAAGGCCAGCGGCCCCGACAGGCCTCCCGAGAACCCGCTTCCGCCGCCGCCGGAGCCCTTCGTCGCTCCGCTTCCGCCACCGAAGTAGCCGCCGCCGCCGGAGCCGCCGCCGATGAGGTTCTGGGGCGCGCTTCCTCCTGTGCCGGGCCTGATCACACCGGATTCGACCGTGGCCGGACCAGTGCCGGGCTTCCCCCTGTCGGCGAGGCACTGCCCGGCGACACCGCCGGAACCGGACTGCGCACCCCCGCCACTGCACGATCCGCCCGAACCGCCGGTGGCCGATCCCGATCCCGCTCCGGCCTGGATCGGCTGGAAGCTCCCGCCGCCACCGCCGCCGGCAGCGGCGAGCAGGCCGCTCGGCGCGTCCAGCGCAGCGATGAAGGTCCCCCCACCACCGCGGTAGGCGAACGTCCCCACGTCGACCCCGCCGCCACCGCCGACGAGGGACGGGTCCCCTTGCGTCCCTGTAGAACTCTGTCCCTGCTGCCCGACCAGGACCCCGATCCGTCGGCCGGCGAAACCCGCCAGCACTCCACGGACCTTCCCGCCGTCACCCGCGGTCGAGTTGCCAGGGCCGCTCCCGGCCGCACCGCCGAGTTCGACGAGCACGGTGTCCGCGTCGTCCGGCAAGGTGAGGTCCTGCTGACTGCCGCTGAAGCTGATCGCTGCGATGCAGCCGCTCAAGGTCGCCTTGAAAGGCGCCGCACAGTCAGCCGCCGCGATGGGGCGGGGAACCACCGGCGCGCTGGACGACGGCGCGCTGGCGGTCTTCTTGTTCGACGCCGTCACCGTGAACGTGTAGGCGGTGCCGTTGGCAAGACCGGCGACAAAGCACACCAGCCCTGTCGTCAAACAGACCACACCGCCCGGAGAGGCGGTGACGGTGTAGCCGGTGATGGGCGATCCGCCGTCGGAGGAGGGCGCCGACCACACCACCGCGGCCCCGCCGTTACCCGCGACAGCCGCGATCGCACCAGGAGCATCCGGGGCGAGGATCGGGGTGTAGGAGAGCACGACGTAGCCGTGACCCGTGTTCCCGCCGAGCGTCGACTCGGTCACCAGCGGGCCGGTCAGGCCGCCGGAGAAGCCGTTGCCGCCGCCGCCGCCATACCAGGTCGTGCCGGAGCCGCCACCGTAGTAGCCGCCGCCACCGGTGCCCGCGTAGACGCCGTCATGGGTCCCCGAGCCGCCCTGGCCCGGCTTGATGACCCCGTTCTCGATCGTGGCCGGGCCGCCTCCCGGGCGCCCGAAGCGGTCAGACCCGCCCGACCTGCAGAAACCCGCGGCACCGCCGGCGGATCCCGTCGCGCCGCCTCCACCGCAGACCGCCACCGAGCCGGCGGTCGACGACCCTGATCCCGCTCCACCGTCGAGCCCACCGTTGTTCTGCAGACCACCCGCACCACCGCCACCGGCAGCGGCGAGGAGCCGAGAGCGGTCGACCGAGGCAACGAACGTCCCGCCACCGCCTTGGTCCGTGGCGTGCAGCTGACCGGGGCCACCGCCACCGCCGAAGGTGGTGCCGCCCGAGTAGCCGAGGCCCTCCTGGCCGACCATGACTGCCAGCCGCTCGCCAGCTGCAGCCGCCAGAACGCCACGGAGCTTGCCGCCCTTGCCGGGCGCCGCTCGCGTCTGCAGGTCGCTGCCGTCGCCCGATGCACCGGCCAGCTCGACGGTCACCGACGAGGCATCGACCGGGAGCGTGAGCTCCTGCTGAACGCCGGTGTACCCGAAGCGGACCGTGCACACACCCCGCCGCTCAGGGTGAACGGGGCAGCGCAGTCACTCGCCGTCGGCGCAGCCGCCTGCGCCGCGTCCACCGGCGCCACAGCCAGACCGGCGGCAACGACTACTGAGGCGAGCGCGGCCGCCGTCCACGAGGAGACACCACGGCGGCGAGCGCTTGGGGGGAGGGCGAACACACGACACCAGCTTCACGTTCGGGAGCAGAACGCGACGAGCGTGGAGCGAGCAACGCATCGGCGTCTCGGAATCGACGGAACCCAACGCAATGTGAGCGCAATGTGGGCCGCGCCCGGCCTGAGGGGACTGAGTCAGGCGCGCTTGGCGACCCGCAGGCCGAGCAGGTACATCTCGCAGCCGAGGCAGAACGCGAAGACGGCGTTGAGGAAGGCCGCGATCAGGGCGAAGCCGGCGAAGATCTGGCCGAGCAGCACGGCGCCCGTGGCGAAGCCGATGGTGGCGACGACGGCGAAGACCAGGCCGACGGCCTGCGCGAAGCGGGGCGGCGTGGGGTCCTCGAGCTCGGACGGCGGGTTCAGGCGCGGGCGCACGAGCGAGCGGAACAGCAGACCCGTGGGCGTCTTCTGGACGCCGAGTCCGGCACCGATCGCGAAGAGCACGGCCTGGACGCCGGTGATCACGGCCGCCGCCTCCGGCGCGGAGCCGCTGATGAGGAGGGCGACCGCGAAGACCACGAGGGTGATCGAGGCGGTGAAGCGGGGGCCGCGGGGGTCGATGCCCGCCGGGCGGCCGGCCTGCGTGGGCTGCGAGGTGGCGGTGCTCATCGTCGATCTCCTAGGCGGGCAGCGGATCAGAGGGCGGGGAGGGCCGCGAGCACCTGCTCGCGACGGGGTGCGCCGGCGGCGCGAGTGATCTCGACGCCCCGAGCGTCGAGCACGAGGGTGGTGGGGGTGCGCCGCACGTCGAGGGCGCGCACGAGGTCGAGGTGCTTCTCGGCGTCCACCTCCACGTGGACGACGCCGTCGACCTTCTCGGCCACGTCGGCCAGCACCACGCGGGTGGTGCGGCACGGCGCGCAGAAGGCGCTCGAGAACTGCACGAGGGTGGCGCTGCGACCCGGCTCGACGCCGGGGAGCGCGGATTCGACCTGCGACCAGACGCTGTGGGCGTCCGGCCCGGCCGGGGCTTCGGAGGCGGCGGGCTGCGCGTCGTCCACGGTGCCTGCGACCACGGCCGGGGCCGCGGACGCGGCGAAGCGGCCGTCGACCCGCCGGCGGTACAGCCCGAAGGCGGTGGCCGCGGCGAGGGCGAGCACAAGGATGAGCAGTCCGGTCACGTCTGTCTCCAACGATGGGCGCCGGCCCCCTGATTCCGCCGTGTGGGGCGGGTCTCAGGGAGCCGGCAGCACCGCATCAGGGGTGAGGCTCAGAGCAGCGTCAGATGCTGATCTGGACCTCGGCGACCTCGCCGGTCTGCGCGTGCACGACGCGGTCGACCGGCTCGGCCTTGGGGGCGAGGGTGCGCAGGGTCCACTGGCCGTCGCCGGCGAAGAACCGGAAGTGGCCGGTGGCCGAGGTGGGCACCTCGGCGGTGAACTCGCCGCTGCGGTCGAGCAGGCGCACGTAGGCACCCGCCACCGGCGTGGCGTCGTCACCGGTGCCGCGCAGGACCTGGCCCTGGATCACGGCCTCCTTGGCGACGTTGACGCCGTCGAGGGAGAGACCTCCCACGGTTGCTCCGCACATGGCTCAGGCCTCTCCGGGCTCGTCGCCGAGGACGACGGGCACGCCCACGAGGGAGCCGTACTCGGTCCACGAACCGTCGTAGTTCTTCACGTTGTCCTGGCCGAGCAGCTCCTTGAGCACGAACCAGGTGTGCGAGGAGCGCTCGCCGATGCGGCAGTAGGCGATGGTGTCCTTGTTCCAGTCGACGCCGGCCTCGGTGTAGATCTCCTTCAGCTCCTCGTCGGACTTGAAGGTGCCGTCGTCGTTCGCGGCCTTGCTCCACGGCACGTTGGCGGCGGTGGGGATGTGGCCGGCGCGCTGGGCCTGCTCCTGCGGGAGGTGGGCCGGGGCGAGGAGGCGGCCCGCGAACTCGTCGGGGCTGCGCACGTCGACGAGGTTCTGGGTGCCGATGGCGGCCACGACCTCGTCGCGGTAGGCGCGGATCGAGGCGTCCTGCTCCTGCGCGGTGTAGGAGGTCTTCTCGCGGTTCGGCAGCTCGGAGACGAGCTCGCGGCTGTCGAGCTCCCACTTCTTGCGACCACCGTCGAGCAGCTTGACGTCGGTGTGGCCGTAGAGCTTGAAGTACCAGTAGGCGTAGGCGGCGAACCAGTTGTTGTTGCCGCCGTAGAGCACGACGGTGTCGTCGTTGGCGATGCCGCGGTCGGAGAGCAGGGCCTCGAACTGGGCCTTGTTCACGAAGTCGCGGCGGACCTGGTCCTGCAGGTCGGTGGTCCAGTCGAGCTTGATGGCGCCCTTGATGTGGCCCTTGTCGTAGGCCGAGGTGTCCTCGTCGACCTCGACGAGCACGATCTTGGGGTTGTCGAGGTTGTCCTCGACCCACTGGGCGGAGACGAGTGAGTTCTCGCGGCTCATGTTGGGGTTCCTTCTCGGTTGTTTGCTGATGCGGTGCGAACAGAGGTGGGGCCGGGGCGTCGGGCACAGCACAGGGCGCATGGACGACGCGGGGCCGGGCGGATCGCGGCGGGCGGGAGGCGGGCGTCGTCCACGGGCGCGGGAAGCGCGGAGAGGGGACGGCCGGCGGGCCTCAGCAGGCGATCGCCGTCAGTGACGACACAGCGCTGACGAGACGCGGCAGTTGTCGACTGCGCGCCGCTTGGTCAGCAGCAGGGTGGTGGTCACGATGTCGAGACTAGGGCAGCGGCGGCAGGCACCCCTCCGCGAGTCCCGGATCGCGAGACGCGTGCCCGCATTCCGAGACGAACGTCCTGGTTCACGCTCAGCAGGCGCTCACCGAGACGTCGCCGGCATCGCCCTCCGCCGCCGGCGGCGTGACCTCGAGGCGCACCGGACCGGTCTGCCCTTGACCGCTGAGCACCTCGAAGCGCAGCCGGTGGCGCTGACGCGGCTCGAAGCTGAGGCCCAGCCTGAGGAAGGGCCGACCCTCGAGCTCCACGACCTGCGGCGTCAACCGCTGCCCGTCGAGCTGCACGCGGGTGAAGTCGCCGCCGCTCGGCGCCGCCACGTAGAGGACGACGACCTGGTCGCCCGCCACCGGTGCGCGCTGGTCGGGCAGGCCGGCGCCCGTGATGGACGGCGGCAGCGCGGCGATGTCGGCCGGGGTGTCGGCGGTGAAGTCGACGGTGGAGGTGATGCGCTGGCGACCGGCCGTGCAGCTGCGTGCCAGCACCTGCCCCTGGTAGTCGAGGTAGTAGCTGAGCTTGGAGGGGCCGGCGTCGTTGACGTAGACGCCGAGCCGCGGGGAGGCGTCGGCGCGGCCCAGCTCGCCGGCCACGCGCGTGCCAGCGAGCAGCCGCTGGTCGCGGTCGATGAAGCTGTGCAGCCGCACCCGCCCCTCGGCCACGCCGCGCACGAGACCCGAGAGCACGGTGGCGGTGTCGCCCTGCCCCCCGGTGAAGGCGTCGAACACCGCCGCGGCCACCGCCTGCTGGTAGGCGCTCTGGGCCGCGCGGTCCTGCGTGGTGCGGTAGATGGTGTTCTCGACCGAGGCGACGAGCGTGTCGGCGCTGACCGGCGCGTAGCCGGGCACCGCCACCGGGCCCGTGCCCTCCAGCAGGTACGACACTGCCACCGGGTCGACGAACACCATGCCGTCGAGGCGCGGGCGATCCAGCGACTCCCACCGGGCGCGCAGGATCTGCGCGGCCCGCGGCACGTCGGGCGTGAGGTTCGCGTTGACCGACACGTCGGCCAGGACGTCGCCGAAGAGCACCCGCTCGGCCCGGTTCAGCCGGATGCCGACGTCGCCGCGGCCGAGGTCGGCGGTGTCGCCCTGACCGTCGATGCGCAGGCGGCCGTCGTTCGTGCGCACCAGTGTGAGCGCGCCGGGCAGGCCGCCGCCGCTGCGCTGCTCCGCGTTGTTCTGCAGCACCAGTAGGTAGGTGCGGGGGCCCTCGCCGCCGAGCATCGACGGCAGCAGCCGCGCGGCGCGGGAGGTGGCGTCGAGGGTGGCCACCGCCTCGTCCACCTGGCTGCGGAAGGCCTCCAACCGACCGCGCAGCGGGCCGATCGTGCCGCCGAGGTCGAGCGCGTCGAGACGCCGCGCGGCGGCGGTGAACTCGCGCCGGCTGCGCTCCACCGGCGCCGCCAGCGACTCGGCCGCCGCCAGCGGCATCCGCCCGTCGCGGGGCCGGAAGGTGTCGGCCGACACCACGCTCGCGGCGTCCACCAGGGGCGGCAGGCCGCGCTCAGCGATGTCATCGAGGACGGCGGCCCCGTCGCGCGTGGCGCGCAGGTCGTCACCCAGGGCGGGGATGGCCGAGAGCAGTCGCCAGATGCCGCTGCGGGTGCGCTCGCGGGCCCCGCGGGCGTCGTCCTGAAGGTCGGCGAGGGAGCGCTGGGCGCCAGCCGCGTCGCCGCGCACCAGCTGGGCGCGCAGGATCGTCGCGTTGTTCTGCGCCGAGGAGAGGTCGCGGGCGGCCGACCACAGCGTCCAGCCCGCGGTGACCACCACCAGCGCGGCCAGCCCGCCGAGCACCAGACGACGCCGAGCGCGGCGGTCGGCCTCGGCGAACCAGGTGCGCACCTTGTGCACTGCCCGGCGCGACGGGCTGCGTCGACGACGCCGGCGCACCTCGGGCGACATGGTGGGCAACGCTATCAGCGCACCGCGCTTGCCTTAGGATTCGCCGTGGTGGCGCATGCCGCCTCCCCCCAGGACAACGAAGGTGAGCCGTGGACTTCAAGCAGTTCCTGTCGGTGCTCCGGCGACGCTGGATGAGCGTGGCCTCCATGGTGCTGGTCGCGCTCGGGCTCGCCTCCGCGCTGACATTCACGCAGACGCCGCAGTACGAGTCGACCTCACAGGTGTTCCTCACCGTCGGCGTCAGCAGCGACTCCGACCCCTACACCGCGCTCCTGTTCGCCTCGAACCGCGCCGGCTCCTACGCCGAGGTCGCGAGCAGCACCGAGCTCGCCAAGCGCGTGGTCGACGAGCTCGACCTGCAGATGACGCCCGAGGAGCTCTCGAAGCACATCAGCGCCGAGGTGGTCGACACGACCTCCCTCATCGAGCTCTCGGTGAGGGACGACAACGCCCGCCAGGCCCAGCGCATCAACGACGCGGTCACCCAGCAGTTCATCAGCTACATCCGCACCCTCGAGACCTCGGGCACCGGCTCGGCGGAGGTCAACGTGCGCGTCATCGACGCGCCGTCCTTCAACGCCGGGCAGGTCAGCCCGCGCGTCGTCCTCAACCTCGTGGTGGCCGCGATCGTCGGCACGCTGCTCGGCATCGCCCTCGCGGTGGTGCGCGACCTGCTCGACCGCACCATCCGCACCGCCGACCACGTCGCCGAGCTCACCGAGTCGCCCGTGCTCGCCAGCATCGGCTACGAGTCCGACATCCGCTCCTCGCCGGTGCTCACCGACCTCGGCGGCTTCGCGGCGCGCACCGAGGCGTTCCGCCTGCTGCGCACCAACCTGCAGTTCATCGACCTCGACCACCCGCCGCGCTGCCTCGTGGTCACCAGCTCGGTGCCCGGCGAGGGCAAGACCACCACGGCCACCAACCTCGCCGTGGCCCTGGCCCAGACCGGCCGCAACACGCTCATCATCGACGCCGACCTGCGTCGTCCTCGGGTGGCGAGCACGCTCGGCCTCGACCCCGCGGTGGGCCTGACCACCGCGCTGGTGGGCAAGACCGAGATCCACGACGCCATCCAGGTGCACGAGCCCAGCGGCCTGCACGTGCTGGCCAGCGGCGCCAAGCCGCCGAACCCCACCGAGATCCTGCAGTCGAAGATCACCCAGGACCTCATCAACCGCCTGCGCGCCAGCTACGACATGGTCATCATCGACGCCCCGCCGCTGCTGCCGGTGGCCGACGCCTCGGTGCTCGCCCAGGTCGCCGACGGCGTGATCGTGGTCGTGCGCCACGCCCACACCACCAAGGACCAGCTCGAGGAGGCCATCAACCGCCTCGGCCAAGTGGGCGGCCGGCTCTACGGCGTGGTTGTCAACATGGTCGCCCGCCGCGCGATCGGCGCGTATTACTACTACTACTACGAGGAGACCGCCCCCGTGGCCGGCCCTCGCGGCAAGGCGGAGAAGGTCGACGACAAGAACCGCGGAGGCACCCGTCGCCGCTCCGCCTAGCGGAACCACCCCCCGTCACCCCCCACGGCCCGATCGCGCACCGCGCGGTCGGGCCGTGTCGGTTCGTGCAGGCGGGCATCGGCCGGACGCCGCGGTGGGCCGTCTACCAACACTTTTCGTCGCTTTTCCCCGGAAAAACGACGAAAAACGTTGGTGGACCGGCCCTCACAGCGACCACTGGGGCCCCTATCCTGTGGCCGCGGCCCCGGGCCGTCCCGCCCTGCTGGGGGCGCTGGTGAAACCCGCACCAATTGGTGCGATCTGATCCGTCGCCCCGCGCGCTCACCGTCGTTGAGACTGTGATCTCGCGACACCAGCATCGAAGAGCCAAGAAAGCGAAGTGACCACGTGCCGTCCCCCCGCAGCACTGCCGAGACCCTCGTCCGCGACTTCCTGACCCGGATCAACAAGGACGCCTCCGCCGACCTCGACGCCCCCCTCTACGCCGACGGCGTCGGCCTCGACTCCCTCGAGACCGCCGAGCTCTCCGCCCTCCTCGAGGACGAGCTGGGCAACGACCCGTTCAGCACCGCCGACGTGCTGCCCCAGACCCTCCGCGAGGTGCTGGACCACTACGGCGCGGACGACGCCGCCGCCGAGACCGCCTGAGCGCGGCGGTGGTCGACTACGAGCCCGCAGAGCACTACGACCGCGTCACGCGGGCGTGGGCCCTGCTCATGGGCGACGACCTGCACTACGGCGTCTTCGATGCCCCCTCCGACCCGCTCGCCGAGGCCAGCGACCGGCTGACCTCGCTGATGATCGAGGTCGGCGGGCTCACCGAGGCCGGCCCCGAGGGCACCGACGGCGCTCCCCTGCGGGTGCTGGACGTCGGGTGCGGCACCGGCGGCCCCGCCAGCCGGCTGGTGCGCGACCACGGTGTCGACCTGCTCGGCATCACGCCGAGCGCGGTGGGCATCGAGGCCGCCACGGCACGCTTCGCCGCCGCCGGCCTGCCCGGCAGCTTCGAGCAGCGCGACGGCACCGACAACGGCCTGCCCGACGCCTCGTTCGACCGCGTGTGGGTGCTCGAGGCCTCCCACCTCATGCCCGACCGCGAGGCCCTGATCAGCGAAGCCTCCCGCGTGCTGCGCCCCGGTGGGCGCCTCGTGCTGTGCGACATCATCCGCCGCCGCGAGATCGGCTTCCGCGAGCTGCGCGAGCGCCGCGAGGAGTTCGCCGTGCTGCGCGCCGGCTTCGGCGCGGCTCGCATGGACCCCCTCGACCTGTACGCCGCGCACGCGGAGAAGCACGGCCTGAAGGTGCTCACCCAGCGCGACATCTCCGAGGAGACCCGCCCGACCTTCGCGGCCTGGCGGGCCAACGCCGAGCAGCACCGCGACGCCGTCCTCGAGCTGATCGGCCCCGACGAGCTCGACGTGTTCGTGCGCTCGCTGGAGATCCTCGAGCGGCTGTGGGACGACCGCACCCTCGGCTACGGCATCTTCGCCGCGGAGAAGGTCGGATGAGCACCGACAGCGCCCAGCCGGCCCAGCCCAGCCAGCCCGCCCAGCCCGAGCGCCAGCAGGACGTCGGCTCGGCCTCGCGTGCGCTGAGCTTCTCGCAGCTGGTGTTCAGCGACGTCGCGGGCCTGCGCCCCGGCAGCCGCGGCAGCTGGCTCGGCGTGCTCGTGCGCCTGCCGTTCGTGCCCGGCGTGATCGCCTCGATCCTCCTGCGCGCGCAGCAGTGCCTGTTCCGCTCCGGCCACCCGCGCCTGGCCGAGGGCCTGCGCAGCCTGGGCAACGTGCTCATCGGCGCCGACTTCGGCGCCGGCATGGAGGTGGGCCCCGGCCTGCGGCTCATGCACCCGGTCGGCGTCACCATGGGCTACGGCGCGCGCATCGGCAGCGACGTCACCCTCGCCAGCGGCGTGGTGCTCGCGGCGAAGTACTACGACGACAGCCACGGGCGCGAGCAGCAGTTCCCGACCATCGAGGACGGCGCCGTGATCGGCGCCCACGCGGTGCTCGTGGGCGGGGTGACCGTGGGGCGCAACGCCACCGTGGGCGCCAACTCCGTGGTGCTCTCCGACGTGCCGCCCGACACCGTGGTGCTCGGCAACCCGGCACGGCGCGTGGGCATGCGCGACTCGGCGCCGGCGGCGACCGCCGCCAAGCCGGCCGACAAGTGATCCGCGGGACGACGCCGTGATCGAGCTGCTGCGCCGGGCCGCCGAGGCGGACCCGGCCCGCCTCGCCGTGCTGACCCACGACGAGGCCGTCACCTACGCCGAGCTCGTCGCGCGGGCCGAGGCCACGGGAGCGCACCTGCGCGAGCTCGGCGCCACCCGCGTGGCGACCTTCGACGGCGACGCCGCGCGCATCATCGCGCTGCTGGCGGCCGCCTCGAGCCTCGGCGTCGAGGTGTGCCAGTACCCGCCCGCCGAGCCGGGCGCGGTGGCCGACCTCGCCGCGCGCATGGAGCACGAGGTGCTGCTCAGCGGCGACCGCGAGGTCCGCGCGAGCGCCCCCGAGGGCCTGCGCGTGGTCGACCACACCGGCTGGACGTCGTCCACGACCGAGCGGGAAGCAGCGCTGCCCGAGCCCCCCACCGCCCGCCCGCACCTGGTGCTCACCACCGGCACCACCGGCGCCCCCCGCGGCGTGCGTCACGACTGGTCGCGGCTGGTGCGCAGCGTGCGGCGCGTGCAGGTGGTCGGCGACGAGCAGCGGTGGCTGCTGGCCTACGGCCTGCACCAGTTCGCCGGCCTGCAGATCCTGCTGCACACCATGGCGAGCGGCGCCACGCTCGTGGCGCCCATCCCCCGCGCCCCGCGCGAGGGCCTGCGGGCACTGCGCGAGCTCGGCGTCACCCACGCCTCCGCCACCCCCACCTACTGGCGCTTCCTGCTCGCTGAGGCCGCCAACGACGGCGGCGTGCTGCCGTCGCTGCGCCAGATCACGCTCGGCGGCGAGGCCATCCCCGGCCCCCTGCTCGGCCACCTGACCCGCGCGTTCCCCGACGCCAACATCTCGCAGGTCTACGCCGCCTCGGAGTTCGGCTCCAGCGGCTCGGTGAAGGACGGCCGCGCCGGGCTCTCCACCGAGGTGCTCGAGCGCGGCGAGGACGCCGACATCGCCATGCGCATCGTCGACGGCGAGCTGTGGGTGCGCTCGCGCGTCGGCATGCTCGGCTACCACGGCGAGCCGCCCGTGGAGGACCCCGACGGCTGGCGTGCCACCGGCGACCTCGTCGAGGTCGTGGGCGATCGCATCCAGTTCCGCGGCCGCTCCAGCGAGGTCATCAACGTCGGCGGCGTCAAGGTGCACCCGCTGCCCGTCGAGGAGCGCATCAGCGCCGTCGAGGGCGTGGCGCTGGCGCGCGTGTGGGGTCGCCCCAACGCGCTCACCGGCGCGATCGTCGCGGTGGACGTCGTCCTCGCCCCGGGTGCCGACAAGGACCGCGTGCGCGCCGACATCACCGAGGCCTGCGCCGACCTCGTGGCCGCCTCGCGACCGCGCAGCGTGAGATTCGTCGACGACCTGCCCACCAAGGGCGCCAAGATCCTCCGTGCCACCCCCCAGCAGGAAGGCTCCAGATGACCACCGACCCCTCCGACGCCCGCAGTGTTCCCGAGGCCCCCGAGGCCCCCGAGGCCCCCGAGGCCCAGCCGCGCGTCATCGCGATCACCGGCGGTAGCCGCGGCCTCGGCGCCGGGATCGTCCAGGCGTTCCTGGACGCCGGCGAGCGCGTCGCCACGTGCTCGCGCAGCGCCACCCCGGCCACCGACGCGTGGGCGAAGAGCCACCCCGACCACTTCCTCTTCATCGAGGCCGACCTGTCGAAGCCGGACGACGCGAAGGCCTACGTCGACGCGATCATCGACCGCTGGGGCAAGGTCGACGTGCTCGTCAACAACGCCGGCGTCGCCCGCGACGGCATCCTCGGCATGACCAGCGACGACGACCTCGACACCGTGATCGACCTCAACCTCAAGGGCACGCTCTACGTGAGCCGCCTGGTGAGCCGCCGCATGCTGGCGCGCCGCTCGGGGTCGATCGTCAACATCTCCTCCATCGTCGGACTTTCCGGCTACCGCGGCCTCGCCGTCTACAGCGCCACCCAGGCGGCGATGGACGGCCTCACCCGCGCGCTGGCCCGCGAGCTCGGCTCGCGGGGCATCACCGTGAACAGCGTGGCCCCGGGCTACCTGCGCACCGAGATGAGCCACGGCCTCGACGAGGCCCAGCTGCAGCAGATCGTGCGCCGCACCCCGGCCGGTCGCCTCGGCGAGCCGGCCGACATCGCCCGCGTCGTCCAGTTCCTGGTCGACCCGGCCAACTCGTACCTGACCGGACAGGTCATCGTCGTGGACGGAGGACTCACCTCATGAGCAGCGCCAAGCAGAAGGCGGCGAAGTTCCTGCCGCGCTTCATCGTTGAGTTCCTCGACCGCATCGTCTTCGGCTACCGCAAGGCCAAGGTGCGCCTCGCCCGCAAGGTGGCGGCCAAGGTCGGCTACAACATCGTCAAGCACGACGACTACTACTCCGTGCTGCCGGTGCTCGAGGAGATCGAGAAGACCCGCGAGCGCTGGGACCGCCCCAGCGGCCTGGCCGGCCTCGACATCGACATCGACAAGCTGCGCACCCGCCTCGGCGACCTGGAGCAGAAGTGGGAGGCCGACTACCGCCGTGTCGCCGGCTCCTGGGACGAGAACCAGCAGCGCGGCTTCGGGCCCGGCTACCCCCGCTTCGACTCGCGCACCCTCTACTACACGCTGCGCGAGGAGAAGCCGAAGCGCTACCTCGAGGTCGGCTCCGGGCTCTCGACCTACTACGCCAGCCTCGCCGGCAAGGCCAACGCCGCCGAGGGCTCGCCCATGAGCATCACCTGCGTCGAGCCCTACCCCTACGACGCGCTGCGCACGATTGACGACGTCGCCCTCATCGAGGACTTCGTGCAGAACGTGCCGGTGGCCCGCTTCGCCGAGCTCGAGGCCGGCGACGTGCTGTTCATCGACTCCTCGCACGCCTTCAAGATCGACTCCGACGTCGCCTACCTGCTGCTCGAGGTGCTGCCGCAGGTCAAGCCGGGCGTGATCGTGCACATCCACGACGTCCACTTCCCGTACAACGGGCCCTTCCCCGCCGACTTCTGGCTCTTCGGCGAGCGGTGGCCGGTCTACTGGAACGAGGCGATGGCCGTGCAGACGTTCCTGGCCTTCAACTCCGCCTTCGACATCGAGCTGTCGACCCCGATGCTGCGCCACCACGACGAGGCGTTCCTGACGCGCCGCTTCAGCGACTACACGCCGCTGGCGCAGGACCCCAACCCCCCGTCGTCCCTCTGGCTGCGCCGCACCAGCTGAGCGTCGTCCAGCGATCAGAGTGGCCGGTCCCCGAACCTCGGGGGCCGGCCGCTGTCGTCCGCGTGGACGACGCGCCGCCCGACGCCCGCCGCCGATCGCGCCGCCCGACCCGGTGCGGTCCGGGTGGACTCAGGCGCGGAAGGGGGTGCTGCTGACGCGACCGTCGGCGTCGACGCCGAGGAGGTTGCGCGCGAACTCCTCGGGGGTGGCGGGCGGGATGCGGCTCTCCCAGGTGCCCTCGGAGGCCAGCACCTGCTTGATCGCAGCGCCGAGGCTGGCGGGGGTGAGCTCGGCCGCCACGCCGCAGCCGGCGGCCTTCACCTCCGCCGCGCGGACGACGGACCCCGCCGTCACCACCGGCACCCCGGCGGCGATCGCCTTGCCCATGATGCCGCTGGGCCCGTTGTTGGTGAGCGCGATGGGAGCGACATCGCTGGCCGCCACGAGCTCGTCGATCAGCTGGTTGGGCAAGAAGGCGTCGAAGATGTGCACCCTGCCGGGGTTCGCAGCGGCCGTGGCCTCGACCCACGCCCGCACGTCGTCGTCCTGGGCGCCGGCGAGCAGCAGGTCGGCGTCCACGCCGGCGGCCTGCATCGACTCCCAGATCAGCGGCACGTTGCGGCGCTCGCTGATCACGCCGAACACGCCGACGATCCGCCGGTCGACAGGGAGGCCGTGGCGCTCGCGCAGGGCGACCCGGTCGCGCGAGTGCGCCTCGCACACGTCGGGGTCGCGCAGGCGCTTGACCAGCGCACCGGCACTGAGGTCGTCGCGGCCGGCGAAACCCACCACCCGCTGGGCGGCGCCGGTGACCAGCGCGAGCGCGGTGAGCAGCGCCTTGGGCAGCTTGAGCTTGTAGAGCCAGGGGTCGGTGAGCCGCGCCCGCGCCGGGTAGCGCGTGAGCATGAGGACGACGCGTCCGGACACCCGCGGCCCGAAGAGCCGGCGGCGGTTGCGCCGGCCGCGCCAGAACCAGTCCTTGAGCGCCTGGTCGGCGTCCATGAGCGCCACCGTGCTCACGGTGCCGCCCGTGCGGGCGAGCTCGGTGCGCAGGTCGGCGACGGCGTCGATCATCGCCTGCGACGACATCTTCCGGTCGTCGAAGACCTCCCGCACCTCGAGCGGGAAGTCGAGGTCGCCGAGGTAGGCCTCGTAGGAGGGCCACTCCTTCACGCCCTGGAGGGTCAGCAGCACCACCGGGCCGGTCTCGGCGGCCACGCGCGCCACATTCGCCACCGCCTGCAGGTGGTGGCCGGCTGGGTCCGGGTCGACGAGCACGGTGACGGCGGGCATGTGTCCTCCGCTGGGGGGCGCAGACGTCGCGCGGTGACGAGAGCACCGCGCAGCGGCCGGACGGCGCCCGGCGGGGCACAGCCTAGAGGCGGCTCGGCCCGCGCCGAGGAGGCCGTGGACGTCGCGAGACGCCGACCGCCCGCCCCGTGCGGCAGGCCGCGCGAGGCCTTCGTCCCACCGGCCGATCCCACCTCGGGACCGACCGCCCGCGGTGTAACGTGCGGCCCGCGGGCCTCCCCCTGCCCGCTCCTGGCCACGGAGGTACCGCCATGAACCCGCCGCCCGCCCGCCGCCGCGACGTGACCCCTCTCCCCGACCGCGGCGCATGAGCAGCATGCGCGTCGCCGTCCTCGCGATGGGGTGGACCGGCTACAACGACGCCGCCTTCAAGGCACTCACCCGCCTCGGCGTCGAGGTGCTCGTGATCACCCACGCCACGACCCCCGACACCGCCTTCACCACCGCCACCGTGCCGGCCTACGCCGAGCTGCACGAGCTGCCGCAGGAACCTGACGGTGAGGCCATCGCCGCCCGGCTGCGCGCCTTCGCCCCGGACGCCGTGCTGGTGCACTCCTGGCACCTGCCCTACTTCCGGGCCGCCCTCAAGGCCCTGCCCGCCGGCACCCTCAAGGTGCTGTGGATGGACAACGTGTGGCGCAACACCCCCAAGCAGTGGGTGGGGCGCGCGGTCGCGCCGTGGTGGGTGCGCTCGCTCTACGACGCCGTGATGGTGCCGAGCGATCGCACCGAGTTCTTCGCCCGCCGCCTCGGCTTCGGCGAGGGCGACGTGATCCGCGGCTCCCTGTCGGCCGACACCGAGCTCTTCGGCTCCGAGCCCGTCGAGGGCACCGAGCTGCGCGAGCGGGCCCGCTTCATCGCCTGCCTGCGCCTCGTCGAGCACAAGGGCGCCGCCGTGCTCGCCGAGGCCTACCGCCGGTACCGGGCGTCGTCCGCCGGCTCGGGGAGCACCCCGTGGGAGCTGTCGGTGGTGGGCATCGGCCCGCTGGCGTCGTCCTTCGAGGGCATCGACGGCGTCACGATGCACGGCTTCCAACAGCCCGCGGACGTCGCGAAGCTGATGCGCACCGCCTCCTGCCTGGTGGTGCCCTCGCGCGAGGAGCCCTACGGGGTGGTGCTGCACGAGGGTGCCGTGAGCGCACTGCCGATCGTGTCGACCTACTTCGTCGGCGCCGCCCCCATGTACGTGCAGGACGGCCAGAACGGCTGGACCGTGCCCGGCGACGACATCGACGCGCTCGCCGTCGCGATGGGTCGCGTCGCCGCCCAGGACGACGCAGCGCTCGGCGCCATGTCGCACGTGAGCCGTGCTCTCGGCTCGCGCATCACCTCCGACGGCTGGGCCCGCAACATCCGCGACCAGGTCGAGTGGCGGGTGCGCACCTTGCGGAAGGGGGGCGCACGGTGAACGCGCTGAAGGTGACGCTGCTGAAGGTCAGCATCAAGCTGCGGATCTTCTTCCTCGAGAACCTCCTGCGCCCGCTGCGCCCGCCGCACATGGTGCGCCTCGGCACCTACTACGGCGGCTGGTGGATCCCCGACGACGTCACCCCGCCCGGCACCGCTCTCTGCGTGGGCGCCGGCACCGACGTCACCTTCGACCTCGAGCTGGCGCGCCTCGGCTTCCACGTCGTCACCGCCGACCCCACCCCGGACTCGGTCGCCTACCTCGAGCAGTACCGCGACGTCCTCGAGGTGCGCCCCGTCGGCGTGTGGACCTCGACCGGCGAGATCGAGTTCGCACAGGACTCCACCTTCGCCGAGTCGTGGATGATCGGCGGCACCGCCACCGCCTCGGTCGGCACCACCGGCTCGCAGTCCTTCCCGGTGATGACGGTCAAGGACCTCATCGCCGACGCCGGCCTCGACGGCGCCCCCCTCGACATCCTCAAGCTCGACATCGAGGGCGCCGAGCACGACGTCCTGCGCTCGATGCTCGCCGACGGCATCCTCCCCCGCTGCCTGTGCGTGGAGTTCGACGACCACCGCATCCGCCGCGTCATCGCCTCCACCCGCCTCCTCCAGCGCGCGGGCTACACCCTCCTGCAGATCGAGGGCCTCAACTACATCTTCACCCGCGCCTGATCCCCACCCGCCCGCCGTCGCGGCACGTCGCGGCACGCAGGCGACGGCCGGCGTCCGGCGTCCGGCGTCCGGCGGCTGGGTGTTGCGGGGGGGGGGCCCACCGCCCC
>NZ_CAXRAZ010000045.1:0-29287 GCF_964229035.1 Nocardioides sp.
AGCGCGAGAGCCCGCCCCCTCGGTGATGGGGGGGGGCTCTCGCGCTGGTGCGACTTAGGCGCCTCAGAGACCCTGGAGGATCTCCCGGGCCAGCGCGGCGGTCTCGGACGGCGTCTTGCCGACCTTCACGCCGACGGCCTCGAGGGCGTCCTTCTTGGCCTGCGCGGTGCCGGCCGAGCCGGACACGATCGCGCCGGCGTGGCCCATCGTCTTGCCCTCGGGGGCGGTGAAGCCCGCGACGTAGCCGACGACCGGCTTGGTGATGTTCTCCTTGATGTAGGCCGCGGCCCGCTCCTCGGCGTCGCCGCCGATCTCGCCGATCATGACGATCAGCTTGGTGTCGGGGTCCTCCTCGAACGCCTGGAGGGCGTCGATGTGGGTGGTGCCGACGATGGGGTCGCCGCCGATGCCGATGGCGGTGGAGAAGCCGAAGTCCTTCAGCTCGAACATCATCTGGTAGGTCAGCGTGCCCGACTTCGACACGAGACCGACCGGGCCGGAGCCGGTGATGGTGTGCGGGGTGATGCCGGCCAGCGACTCGCCCGGGGTGATGATGCCGGGGCAGTTGGGGCCGATCATGCGGGTCTTCTTGCCCTGCAGGTACGACCACACCTCGGCGGTGTCCTGCACCGGGACGCCCTCGGTGATCACGACGATCAGCGGCATCTCGGCGTCGATGGCCTCGATCGCGGCGGCCTTGGTGAAGGCCGGCGGCACGAAGAGCACGGACACGTTCGCGCCGGTCTCCTTGATGGCCTCCTCGACGGTGCCGAAGACCGGCAGCTCGACGTCGGCGCCAGCGGCGTCCTTGTGGGTGACGGTGGTGCCGGCCTTGCGGGCGTTCACGCCGCCCACGATGGTGGCGCCGGAGTCGAGCATGAGGGCGGTGTGCTTGGCACCCATGCCGCCCGTGATGCCCTGGACGATGATCCGGCTGTCCTTGTTGAGGTAGATGCTCATCTCTTCTTCTCCCCCGGCCTCAGGCGTTGGCCAGCTCGGCGGCCTTGTCGGCCGCGCCGTCCATGGTGTCGACGAGGGTCACCAGCGGGTGGTTGGCCTCGGTGAGGATCTCGCGACCCAGGTCGACGTTGTTGCCGTCGAGGCGGACGACGAGCGGCTTGGTGGCCGCGTCGCCGAGCAGCTCCAGCGCACCGACGATGCCCTTGGCGACCTCGTCGCAGGCGGTGATGCCGCCGAAGACGTTGACGAAGACGCTCTTGACCTGCTCGTCGTTGAGGATCACGTCGAGACCGTTGGCCATCACCTGGGCGTTCGCGCCGCCGCCGATGTCGAGGAAGTTGGCGGGCTTGACGCCGCCGTGGTTCTCGCCGGCGTAGGCGACGACGTCGAGGGTGCTCATGACGAGGCCCGCGCCATTGCCGATGATGCCGACCTGGCCGTCGAGCTTGACGTAGTTGAGACCGAGGTCCTTGGCCTTCGCCTCGAGCGGGTCGGCCTCCTCGCGGATCTCGAAGTGCTCGTGCTCGGGGTGGCGCACCTCCGAGGCGTTGTCGTCGAGCGACACCTTGCCGTCGAGGGCCTCGAGCTTGTCGCCGGCCAGACGGGCCAGCGGGTTGACCTCGACGAGGGTGGCGTCCTCCTCGACGAAGACCGTGTAGAGGGCCTGGATCATCTCGACGGCCTGCTCGAAGACGGCCTCCGGGAAGGCGGCCTCGGTGGCGATCTCGCGGGCCTTGGCCGCGTCGACGCCAGCGCCGGGGTCGATCGCGATCTGCTTGACGGCGTCGGGGTTGGTCTTGGCGACCTCCTCGATCTCCACACCACCCTCGACGGAGGCGATGCAGAGGTACTGGCGGTTGGAGCGGTCCAGCAGGAAGGAGAAGTAGTACTCCTCCTCCGGCGGGGTGGCCGGCGTGACGAGCACGCGGTTGACCGGCAGGTCCTTGATGGTCAGGTTCAAGATGTCGGTGGCGTACTGGAAGGCCTCGTCGGGCGTCTTCGCGATCTTCACGCCGCCGGCCTTGCCTCGGCCACCGGCCTTGACCTGCGCCTTGATGACGGTGACGCCGCCGATCTCCTCGGCCGCGGCCTTCGCCTCCTCGGCGGTCTCGACGACCTTGCCGAGGGTGGTGGCCACACCGTGCTTCGCGAAGAGTTCCTTCGCTTGGTACTCCATCAGGTCCACTGGGTTCGTCCTCACATCTGAGTCAGGTGGGGGGTGGCCGCCTCGGCACACCCCCGGGCACCCTAGTCCCGACCCGTGAGTAGGACGACCCCGGACCACCACCGGGCGGTGTGACCTAACTCGCGTCACCCGGCGAGCGGACCGTCCGAGCGGCCCGCCCGGGCCGGCCCGGCACCCGACGAGGCGTTCTCCACCGCTCGGACGAGACGATTTCGGGGCACCCGTCACATCGGTTAACCTCGCGGAGCATGTTTCGCCCGGCCGCCCGTGTGGCGGTCGTCGCGTTGCCAGCGGCGTAACTTCGTCCTGTGGCAACGGGTTGAGGCACCGAAGCGGCCTGCCGAGAAGTCCCACAAGGAGTCAGCAGTCGATGGGTAACCACCGAGCCGAGCACGGCACACCTGGACGACGGGTGGCTGCGCCGACCCCGGGACGCGGTGACGAGTCGCCGGTCCCCTACGTCGGCAAGCGCGTCGCGCGTCCGGCTGCCAGCAGCCTCTCGCCAGATACCCCGCTGACCGCCGCGGTAAACCCGCCGGCCCCGCTCGCCTCTCCGGCCGCCTCCCCCAGCACCTCCACCGGTGGACGACGCGCCGCTGCCGTCGTCCCCACCCTCGCCGTGGTGCCCGCCACCTCCGCGCCGCTGATCACCGAGCCGGCGCCCGCCCCCCGCGGCACCGACCGCGCCGCGACCGTCGAGCTGCCCGCACTGCACGAGATCGACCTGACCTCCGCGCTCACCGACTCCTCCACCACGCTGCTGCGCCCGGTCAAGCCCGCCGGCAAGCGTCGCGCCGAGCGCCATGCCGATGCGCGCGGCCCGCTCCTTCGCGGCCTGCCCTCGCTCCCCGTCGCCGCCGGCGTCGCGACCCTCGCGGTCGCGGTCGGCGGCGCTGTCGTCTCCGGCGACCCGCAGCTCGTCGCCGGCGAGACCCGCCTCGCCGCCGCCAACGCCATGACCGGCTCCTTCGGCACCGCCAGCGTCGGGGAGCGCCTGCCGACCGTCAGCCGCGCCTCCGACCGCGACACCCTCGGGCAGGCCACCGGCACCGACCTCGTCGCCCAGGCCGAGCAGCACGCCGAGGAGCGCAACAGCGCACTCGGCAAGCTCGCCAAGGCCGCCGAGAAGGAGGCCGCCGACATCGCCCTCAACCGGTGGGTGCTGCCGCTGAAGGGCTACCGCCTCACCGCCACCTTCGGCGAGTACGGCCTGTGGTCGAGCTACCACACCGGCCTCGACTTCGCCGCGCCCACCGGCACTGCCATCTACGCGGTCAGCAACGGCACGGTCACCTCCGCCGAGTTCGCCGGCGCCTACGGCAACCGCACCGTCATCACCCTGGACGACGGCACCGAGCTCTGGTTCTGCCACCAGAGCCGCATCCTCGTCTCCCCCGGCGACAAGGTCCGCGCCGGCGAGCAGATCGGCAACGTGGGCTCCACCGGCCACGTCACCGGCCCCCACCTGCACCTCGAGGTCCGCCCCGGCGGCGGCGACCCGGTCGACCCCGACGCGGCGCTGCGTCAGCACGGCGTCACGCCCTGAGTCGAATGGCGCGAGCGCGTCGCTCGTTCCTCGCGCCACGCTGCCGCCCGCGCAGTCGGCGTCCGCTGGGTGACATCACCGCTGGCGACCAGACGCTCAGCGGCGTCCTGCGGACGTCGATTCGTCGCCTCCGGTCGCTGCGCTCACCCATGGCGCGAGCGCGTCGCTCGTTCCTCGCGCCGCGCTGCCGCGCGCGCGGTCGACGTCCGCCCCGTGAGGTGCTCGCTGGCGGCCAGACGCCCAGGTGGCGTCCTGCGGACGTCGATTGGTCGCCTCCGGTCGCTGCGCTCCCTGCGGCTCCTCGCTCGACGTCCTTCGGAGGCTGCCCCTCTCCGCTGCACGTGCAGTGGCCCAGTCGGCGAGCCACCAGGTCAGGTCAGGTCAGGTCAGGTCAGGTCTGGCCGCCCGACGACCTCCCACCCTGCCCACGTCGACCGCGCGCGCGGCAGCGTGTCGCCAGCGCCGAAGGCGCGTCGTCCACGATCACGGGCCCGAAGGGTCCTGATCGGGGGCGACTGGCGACACGCTCGCGCCCAATGGCTCAGAGCGTGTCGCCAGCGGGCGAAGCCCGCGTCGTCTGAGAGTCCTGGCCCGAAGGGTCAGGGCGAGCGGACGACCGGCGACACGCTCGCGCCCAATGGCTCAGAGCGTGTCGCCAGCGCCGAAGGCGCGTCGTCCACGATCACGGGCCCGAAGGGTCCTGATCGGGGGCGACTGGCGACACGCTCGCGCCCAACGACTCAGAGCTTCTCGACGGGGGCGTAGCGCAGCAGGAGGCGCTTGACGCCGTCGGAGCCGAAGTCGATGGAGGCGACGGACTTCTCCGCCGCGCCCTCGACCGAGACGACGGTGCCGAGACCGAAGCTGTCGTGGGTGACCTTGTCGCCGGGCGCCAGCACGGGGATGGGGCGCGAGGGCTTGGACTTGGCGGCGGCGTCGGCGCGGGCGGCCGCGGAGCTGAAGTTGCGTCGTCCGGCGGCGGTGGGGCTGCCGAGGCCGGTGCTGCGCGAGCCGGCGTCGTACTCACGGCCGCCGGGCGCGTAGGAGGGACGGTTCCAGCGGGTCTGCTCGGCCTCGGTGCGCCGCCAGTCGACGAGGTCGATGGGCAGCTCGGCGAGGAAGCGGGAGGCGGGGTTGTGCGAGGGCGCGCCCCAGGCGGAGCGGACGACGGCGCGCGAGACGTAGAGCCGCTCGCGCGCGCGGGTGATGCCCACGTAGGCGAGGCGGCGCTCCTCCTCGAGCTCGGGGCGGTCGCCGAGGGCCCGCGAGTGCGGGAACACGCCGTCCTCCATGCCGGTGAGGAAGACGACGGGGAACTCCAGGCCCTTGGCCGTGTGGAGCGTCATCAAGGTGACCACCCCGGAGTCGGCGGGGGCGTCGGGGTCGTCGGGGTCGGCGTTGTCGGGGATCTGGTCGGAGTCGGCGACGAGCGCGACACGCTCCAGGAAGTCGGCGAGACCGGGCTCGAGGAGACCAGCGTCGACGTCCGCGGGGTCGGCGGAGGGTCCGGCGACCGGGTCCTCGGCGAACTCGCGCGCCACGGCCACGAGCTCGGCGAGGTTCTCGATGCGGGTGGCGTCCTGGGGGTCGTCGGAGTCCTCGAGGCTCACGAGGTAGCCGGAGCGGTCCAGCGCCGTCTCGAGGACGACGTCGGGCCGCTCGCCGGCCGCCACCATCTGCTGGAGTTCGGTGATCATCGCGACGAAGCCCGCGATCGCGCTCTGGCTGCGGGTGGCGAGGCCAGGCGCCTCGCCGGCGCGCTGCAGGGCCTCCCAGAAGGTGATGCGCTCGCGGTCGGCGAACATCGTGACCGCGAGCACGGCACGATCGCCGATGCCGCGCTTGGGCGTGTTGAGGATCCGGCGCAGCGACACCTGGTCGTCGGGGTTGACCAGGGTGCGCAGGTAGGCGAGCGCGTCGCGGATCTCGCGCCGCTCGTAGAAGCGCACGCCGCCGACGACCTTGTAGGGCATGCCGGTGCGGATGAAGATCTCCTCGAACACCCGCGACTGCGCGTTGGTGCGGTAGAAGACCGCGACGTCGCCGGCCCGCACGCCGCCGTCGTCGGTGAGCTTGTCGATCTCCCCGGAGACGAACCGCGCCTCGTCGTGCTCGTCGTCGGCCACATAGCCGACGATGCGGCTGCCGTCGCCGGCATCGGACCACAGCCGCTTCGGCTTGCGCCCCTCGTTGCGCTCGATCACCGCGTTCGCGGCGCTCAGGATGGTCTGCGTGGAGCGGTAGTTCTGCTCGAGCAGCACGGTGCGGGCGTCGGGGAAGTCCTTCTCGAACTCCACGATGTTGCGGATGTCGGCGCCGCGGAAGGCGTAGATGGACTGGTCCGCGTCGCCGACCACCATCAGCTCGGCGGGCGGCACGCGATCGGCGGGAGCGCCGTCCAGGGTGCCGTGGCGGTCGGGATCGCGCTCCTCGAGGTCCTGACCGCACAGCTGGTGGATGAGGGCGTACTGGGCGTGGTTGGTGTCCTGGTACTCGTCGACGAGCAGGTGGCGGAAGCGCCGACGGTAGGTCTCGCGCACCTCGGGGTGGGCCTGGAAGAGCCGCACCGTCTCGAGGATGAGGTCGTCGAAGTCGAGCGCGTTGGCCTCGCGCAGACGGCGCTGGTAGGCGGCGTAGACCTGGGCGTACGCCTCGTCGGACGCCGTCGTGGCGCCCGCCGCCACCTCGGCCGGGTCGCGCAGCTCGTTCTTGTGGTTGCTGATCCAGTGCAGCACCGGGCCCGGCTGGAACTTGCGGGGGTCGAGCTCGAGGTCGCTCAGCACGAGCGAGACGAGGCGCTTCTGATCCTGTGCGTCGTAGATGGAGAAGTTCGACTTGAGCCGGTCGTACCCGAGGTGCTCGACCTCCTTGCGCAGGATGCGCACGCAGGCGGAGTGGAAGGTGGAGACCCACATGATCTTCGCGCGGTTGCCGACCAGCTCGGCGACGCGCTCCTTCATCTCCGCGGCCGCTTTGTTGGTGAAGGTGATCGCCAGGATCGAGCCCGGGTGCTGCTTGCGCACCGCGATCAGCCACGCGATCCGACGGGTGAGCACGCGGGTCTTCCCCGACCCAGCGCCGGCCACCACCAGCAGCGGCGCCCCCTCGTGCCGCACCGCCTCGCGCTGAGGGTCGTTGAGTCCCTCCAGGAGGGCGTCGGCGGTGAGGGCGGGGGGCGTCGTGGATGTCGTCGTCATGCTGCGCCCAGCCTACGGTGGCTCGCCGACGTCCACCCATTGCGCCTCACAGGCCCCCGCCGGCGCTGACTGGGCGTCCCGCAGGCTCCGGCGTCCGGCCGCTCGGGGCATGTAACACGTCGTCCACCCGTCTACCTGACCGCTCTCAGTCGTTCCGAGGCCGATCTGGGCGCCCAAACGCCTGAGATCGGGCGAGGAGTGGGGTGGACGACGTGTTACATCACCTGGCACATCAGCCCCAGGCCGGCGCGTCGAACATCCCCAGGCGGCCCGCAAGCACCAGCGTCTCCACAGCCAGCAGGACGACGGCACGGGCACCGCTCGGCCGCACCGCACGCTGCGGCCATGGATGCTCGGATCGCTGACACGATGGCGCGGCAGTGGGGGCTGGTCACCCGACGCCAGGCGCTGGAGGCCGGACTCGCGCCGGCCGAGATCGACAACCACCTTCGGCGCGGGCGATGGGAGTCGGTGCGGCGCGGCGTCTACGCGCCGCGGGCACATCTCGACAACCTCACCGACCGTCGCCAGCACCAGCTGCTCCTCGATCGCGCCGGCAGCCTGAGAGTCGGCGAGCCACATGTGATGAGCCACCACTCCGCCGCCCTGCTCCTCGGCATCGACACGCTCGCGGAGCCGACGCCGATCACCCACATCGGGCGGCCGGGCATCGTCGGCGCTCATGTGCGACACGGCGTCAAGCACCACCTCGCTCCTTTCGGCGCGAACGAGGTGACGCGGGTACGCGGCATCGACGTCCTCGACCCCGCGCGCACGGCTCTCGACATCGCTCGCGAGCACGGCTACCAGCAGGGACTGGTCGCCGCCGACTCCGCGTTGCGGCGCGGATCCTCCGTGGCAGCGCTGCACGCCGCCGCGCGCCGCATGCGCAGCTGGCCGGGGGTGACGACGGTGCGCGCCGTCATCGCGGCCGCGTCACCGCACAGCGACAGCGTCGCCGAGACGCTCGGGCGCGATCTCGTCCTCTCGCTCGGCTACGGCGCTCCGCAGACCCAGTTCGGGCTCACCGCCGAGGGGCGCACGGCCTGGTGCGACCTGCGCCTGGGTCGACATGTCTTCGAGATCGACGGCCGGCAGAAGTACCGGCCCGAGGACTCCGGGCAACGGCAGGGGCGCACCGGCGAGGAGATGCTGTGGGACGAGAAGCTGCGCCAGGACTTCGTGAGCGGCTTCAAGCTCGGGATCTCACGCCTGACCTGGCGGGACTTCTTCGCGCCGCACCGGGCTGCCGCTCTCGAGCGCTGTCGACGCGAGTACCTCGACACGTGCCACCGCTTCGGCACGGACGTCGCCGACCTGGCGCGCTTCCGGCCGCGCGGGCCGCGCCGTCGTCCGACACCGGCCCCGCCCGCAGCGCTGCCGTGGTGGACGCCGTGACCGGTAGCCGTTGATGGCGGCGGTAGAGCGGCCGTGTCCGGCCGCGAGATGTAACACGCCGTCCACCCGACTACCGGGCGTCTTTCAGTCGCCGGAGCGTGGATTCAGGCCCTCGCGCGACTGACAAGTGGCGACAACACGAGTGGACGGCGTGTTACATGCGCTCGCGACGGATGGGGAGCGGGCGGGGGACAGGGAGCGGGCGGGGGACGGAGAAGCGAACGAGGACGCGGACGGCGACCGGGGCCACCCCCACGCCTCACCAGAGGACGGCGACGGAGACGTTCGCGATCGACAGCACGAGCAGGCCGGCCCAGAGGCCGGTGGGGATCTTGTCCTTGCGCACGTTGGCCATCACGAGGATCAGCAGGATCAGGCCGATGGTGAACTTCACGCCGATCTTGGCGTGGTTGACCTCCTCGTCGCCCGCCTCGAGGACGCCGACGAGCGCGAGGCCGGCGATGAAGGCGGTGCCGACGCCGTCGCGCATCGCCGGGAGGACCTTCTTGGCGCCCGGCCCGACCTGCACCAGCAGGCCGCCGATGAGGGCCGAGAACCCGAGGATGTGGACGATCAGCAGCAGGTGCTCGAGCAGCTTCATGACCGCACTCTAGGGGGTCGGGCCCGCGCCATCAGCGACCGGTGGCGCTGAAGTGCTGGTAGTCCTTGAGCGAGTTCCACGACCCGCCCCACGTCCAGCCGATGCGCTCGAACGCGCGGACGACGACGTCGCCGGCGTGGATGATGCCGGGCTGGGTGCGCGAGCGGTCGAGGTAGGCCGACGCCAGCTCGGGCAGCACCCGGTCGCCCTTGCGGTAGGGGTTGAGGAACGGGTTGACGTCGACCGCGAGCCCGTAGGCATGGGCCGAGAGTGTCGTGGAGCCGCGGGCGGTGCGGCAGACCATGCCGGCGGTGTTGTTGCCGTCGCCGGTGGGCGGCGCCTCGAGGTCGGCCGTCGTGGGCAGGCGCATCTCCTCGATCGGGTAGTCGGCGGCGTACAGCGCACGGAAGACCGACACGACGTCGCGGGCCACCCGCGCGGCCACCACGATCTCACCGGTGTGGGGTCGCCCGTCGAAGCCGCGGAAGCTGACGGTGAGGTAGCGCAGGTCGGCCAGGGGCACCGGGCACCCGGGCAGCCAGGTGTCGCCCATGCGGGCGCGGATCGCGGGAGTGATCGGCTCGATCGTGCCGCGGAAACGCCCACCGGCCGGCGGTGGCAGCAGGTCCGTGGTCGGGAACCGGCGCACCCTCAGCGCCTTCGGCGTCGGCTGGACGACGCCCTGACCCGCCGCATCCGTGGGCAGCGCGCGCGCCCCCAGCTGCCACGCGGAGAAGGCGGGCTCCACTGCAGTCGACCCCGTCGCGGTCGGCGAGGCCGATCCCGAAGCCGGGGCAGACCCCGAGGCCGACGACGAGCCGGTCGGGCCGCCAGAGGCCGGGGAGGGAGACGGGCCGCCGCACCCGGCGAGCCCGAGCACCGAGGCGAGGACGACGCCCGCGACCGTCGTCCGCGACGACACCACCCGAGGCGCCCCCGCCCGAGGCACCCCCGCCCGAGACACCCGGCTCACAGCAGGCGCCGCTCGGAGGCCCAGCGCGTGAGCTCGTGACGCGAGGAGAGCTGCAGCTTGCGGAGCACGGCCGACATGTGGGTCTCGACGGTCTTGACCGAGATGAACAGCTCGCCGGCCACCTCGCGGTAGGAGTAGCCGCGGGCGATCAGGCGCATCACCTCGCGCTCGCGCTCGGTGAGGCGGTCGAGATCCTCGTCGACGGTGGCGAGATCGGCCTGCAGCCCGGCCCCGGCGAACGCGTCGAGCACGAACCCGGCCAGCCTCGGGGAGAACACGGCGTCGCCGTCGGCCACGCGCGCGATGGCGTCGACGAGCTCGGCGCCGGTGATGGTCTTGGTGACGTAGCCGCGCGCGCCGGCGCGCACCGTGCCGATGACGTCGTCGGCGGCGTCGCTCACCGACAGCGCGAGGAAGCGCACGCCGGCGTCGGCCACGCGACGCACCACCTCGCCGCCGCCCCCACCCGGCAGGTGGACGTCGAGCAGGACGACGTCGGGCCGGTGGGCCGAGACGGCGGCGACCGCCTGGTCGACGTCCGCGGCCTCCCCGACGACCTCGACGGCGCGACCGTCGGGCAGCGGTGGCGCGGCCGCCAGCTCGGCCGCCACGCCCCGGCGGAACATCGCGTGGTCGTCGACGATGACGACCCGCACCGCGCCGCTCAACGCTCCGCCTCGCCGAGGACGAGGCGCACCTCGGTGCCCGAGCCGGGGGTGGATCGGATGGTGGCCGAGCCGCCGTGTCGCCGCATGCGTTCGATGATGCTCGCCCGCACGCCGAGCCGATCGTCGGGGGTCGCGAGCACGGCCTCCACGTCGAACCCGGCGCCGCGGTCGCGCACGAACACCTCGACGCGATCGGCCGCGATCTCGGCGTAGACGTCGATGCGGTCGACGCCGGCGTGCTTCGCGGCGTTGACCATGGCCTCGCGCGCCGCCATCACGAGGCTGCGCGACAGCTCGTCGCTGGCGCGGTCGCCCACGGTGACGACATCGACCCCGATGCCGTAGGTGTCGTCGACCTCTCCCGCGGCCGCCCGCAGCGCGCTGGCCAGCGTGGTGTCGTCGAGCGACTCCCCCGCGTAGAGCCAGGCCCGCAGCTCGCGCTCCTGCGTGCGCGCCAGGCGGACGGCGTCGGCCGGCTCGCGCTGGATGAGGGCCAGGGTCTGCAGCACGGAGTCGTGCAGGTGGGCGGCGACGTCGGCGCGCTCCTGGGTGCGCACGCGCTCCGAGCGCTCGCGGGCGAGCTCGCCGACCAGGCCGATCGCGAAGGGGCCCAGCACGATCGCCAGGCCCACCACCGCGAGCACCACGGGCACGACCGCCTCACGCGCGGCCGTCAGGGTGCCGTCGCGCAGCACCACCAGCGAGAGCGCAACGACGACCAGGGTCACGCCGGCGGCCAAGCGCGCCCACGCCTCCCAGCCGCCGCCAAGCACGAGCCGCGACGGGTCGAGACGCTCGCCGGCGTCGCGCCACCGCTCACGCTGAGCCTCGTCGGCCTGCCGCCACAGGAGCGCCACGCCGGCGACCGCGATGCCGACCGGCCAGATCCACCAGCCAGCGCCGAGGATGCCGCTGGCGGTGAGCGCCAGCCCCACCCCGAGCACCGCGAGGACGACGGTGGGGCCACGGTCGGCGAGGGCGCGGAGTCGAGGGGCGCGGCGCCCGGTGCGCTCGGCGCTGGCGAGCCCCGGCGCCACGAGCTCCGGCGGGGGACCCGCTGGCAGGAGCACCCACAGCGCGCCGTAGGCGGCGAGCCCCGCGCCGCCGAGCAGCGCCCCGACGACGAACGCGAGGCGCACCCACAGCACCGGCACCGACAGGTGCACGGCCAGGCCCCCGGCGACGCCACCGAGCTCGGGCTGGCGCAGGTCGCGCCAGGCCCGACGCGGCTGCCAGGCCGACGCGCCCGGCACCGACGACGCGGGCCCGGCCGGGCTGGAGGAGGAGGTGCTCATGACCGGTTCATCGTCACACAGACGCCCGACGGTTCCCGAGGGGAACGCCCCCGGGATCGACCCCGAGATCAGGACCGCCGGCGTCGGCAGGATCAGGGTGTTCCCCGATGGTGGCCGGGGTGTGGCGCAGGCAGGCTGAGCGACATGACCAGCACTTCCGGCGCGGACACCGCGCCTCCCCCGCCCCCGCCGCCGCCTCCGGGCGGCGAGCGGGGCCCACGACCCGGCGGCGACCTGCTCCGCGATCTCGCGCTGCTGCGCCGCACGCCCGGCGAGCGCAAGGTCGCCGGAGTCGCCGGCGGCATCGCCCGGCACTTCGACGTCGACCCGCTCGTCGTCCGCGTGGTCCTCGTCGTCCTCACGATCTTCGGCGGGGGCGGACTCCTGCTCTACGGCGCTGTCTGGCTCGTCGTCCCCGAGGACGGCGAGGAGCGCGCCATCATCAACCTGGACGACGGCCTGCGCTCGGCGGTGCTGGCCGTCGTCGGCGTCCTCGCGGCGCTGTCGCTGCTCAGCGACAACCTCGGCGGCCCCGGGGTGCCGTGGCCGGGCGTCGTGGGCGGCGTGATCCTCCTGGTGATCTTCGGTCGCCGCAACGCGCGCGGCGACCGGGCCGCTCGCGACGAGGCCGCCCGCCGCGCCTACGCCGAGGCCGAGGCCGCGCGCGCCGGCGCCCAGCAGTACGCGGACGCCGCTGCCGGCTCGGCGATGGCGCAGGCAGGCCTCGCGCAGGGCACAGCCGGAGCGCCGGGTGCCGCGTGGGCGGGCTACACCGCCCCGCCCACGCGGCCACGACGCCGCGGACCGCTGCTGTTCCCCTTCACCCTGGCGCTGGCGGCCTTCGCCGTCGGCGTGCTCGCCACCCTCGACCTGGCCGGACTGGCCGTGGCGCCGGCGGCCTACCCGGCGCTCGTGCTGGCCGTGACCGGCGTGATGCTGCTGGTCGGCTCGGTCTACGGCCGCGCCGGCGGCCTCGTGCTCGTCGGCCTCGTGGCGGCCGGCGCCACCGGCATCACCTCGGCCGCCCAGACCGTCGGCGACGCCTCCATCGGACGCTCCGCCTACGTCGTCTCAAGCGCCGCCGACCTGCGCAGCAGCTACCAGCACGGGGTCGGCGAGCTCTCGATCGACCTCTCCGGCGTGAGCGGGGCGACCGACCTCGCGGCGCTCGACGGCCGCACCGTGCGCGTCGAGCAGGGCATCGGGCACCTGCTGGTGACCGTGCCGGACGACGGGCTCCGGGTCGTCGTCCGCTCGCAGGTGGACCTCGGCGAGAGCCTGCTCTTCGGCACCACCCGCGACGACCAGCGCACCCGCGCCACGACCGGATCGACCGACGAACCCACCCTCACCATCGACGCCGACCTGGGCATCGGCCAGGTCGAGGTCCGCACCTCAGGAGCACAGCGATGACCGGCGATCTCAGCGGCACCAGCGGCACCAGCGAGACCAGCGAAACCAGCCCGGTCGGGCCCGAGCCCACCCTCGCCGTCGACCTCACGAAGGACACCGAGGAACCGACGGAGCAGGGCGGACCGGCAGCGCGGGGCGCGGACTCGGGATGGCACCCGCTCAACGTCACGCACCTCGTCCTCGGCGCCGCCTTCGTCGGCCTCGCCGTGGTCTGGGCGGTCCTCGCCCGCGACGACGTCAGCCTGGACGACGCCCGCTGGCTGCTGCCGCTCCCGTGGCTCGTGGGCGGGGGGCTGGGCCTGCTCGCCACGGTGGCCGGGGGCTCCCGGCGTCAGCGGCACTGACGCCACCTCGGGCGCGCATCCCTGCCACGTCGGCGGTCAGTGGCCGCCGAGCCCGGTGACGCGGATGCCCGAGTGCGCCTTGTACTTGCGGTTGATCGAGATGAGCACCGCGGTGAAGGGCTCGAGCACGCGGGCCAGGCGGAGCTTGCCGCCGTCGACGCCGGGGCGTCCGGTGACCGACGCGGCCAGGTCGATCGCCACCTGCTTGGCCTCGACGGAGTCGCCGACGACGATGACGTCCTCGTCGAGGTAGTCCTCCTCGCTCCACAGCCCCACCGCGGAGACATTGTGGAAGGCGCCGACCACGACGGCCTCGGGGGCGAGGCGCTGGGCCGACTCGGCGGCCGAGCCCTCGCCGCCGTCGATGACGCGGCCGTGGGCGCCGCGCTGGTCGAAGGCGAGCGGGTTGACGCAGCTGATGACGGTGCGTCCGGCGAGGTCCAGGGCGGCGACGAGCTCGTCGTGGCCGTCGTAGGGCACCGCGAGGAGCACGACGGAGGCGGCGGCCACGGCGTCCTCGTTGGTGGCGCCGCTCACCGCGCCGGCGCCATCGAGGCCGCCGAGCCGCTCGGTGACCTCGGCCGCGACGGTCTCGGCCTTCTCGGCAGCGCGTGAGCCCAGGATGACGGTGTGGCCGTGGCGGGCGAAGCGGTAGCCGAGGCCCTTGCCCTGCGGGCCGGTGCCGCCGATCACGGCCACCGTGTAGGTGGCGGGGTCGGCCCCGGTGACCTCGGGGGTCTCAGGGGTCCCGGAGTTGTCAGGGTTCTCGGCCATCTCGTCGTCCTCTCGCGCTCGGGACGCGAGCGTCCCACAGCAGCATGACCGCGGTCACACCACCTCCAGCATTGCCTGAATGACAGTAGTACTGTCACAGTTGTGCTGTGGCGCCCGTTCGGCGTCCGAGATGAAGCCCGCCGTCCCACCAGGGAGATCCATGAAGCTCTCGACCCCGCTGGTCTACGCCGGCAACCCGCGCGAGTCGGCCGACCAGGTCGCCGCACTGGAGTCGGCGGGGCTCGACATGGTCTGGGTCGCCGAGCCCTACGGCTTCGACGCCCCCACACTGATGGGCTACCTGGCCGCGAAGACCGAGCGGATCGAGATCGCGGCCGGCATCCTCAACGTCTACTCGCGCACGCCCGGCGCGCTGCTGCAGACCGCGGCCGGCCTCGACAACGTCTCGGGCGGGCGCGCGGTGATCGGCCTCGGCGCCTCCGGCCCGCAGGTGATCGAGGGCTTCCACGGCCTGCCCTACGACCGGCCGCTGACCCGCACCCGCGAGGTCATCGCCATCCTCCGCGCCGGCCTGCGCGGGGAGCGCCTCGACTTCCAGGGCAAGACGATCCAGGTGCCGCTGCCGGCCGGCCAGGGCCTCGGCCTCGGCAAGCCCCTCAAGCTGCTCAACCGCCCCGAGCGCGCCGACGTGCCGATCTGGGTGGCGGCGCTCGGCGACAAGAACGTGGCGATGAGCGCCGAGATCGCCGACGGCTGGCTGCCCTTCCTCTACTACCCCGAGAAGGCGGCCGACGTCTGGGGCGACTCGCTCGCCCGCGGCACCGCGAAGCGGTCGCCGGACCTCGCACCGCTGGAGGTCTGCGCCGGCGGCATGGTCGCCATCGGCGAGGGCCCGGAGACCAAGGCGCTGCTCGACTTCATGCGCCCGCTCTACGCGCTCTACGTCGGCGGCATGGGCGCGAAGGACAAGAACTTCTACAACCAGCTCGCCTGCGAGTACGGCTTCGAGAAGGAGGCCGCCGAGATCCAGGAGCTCTACCTGGCCGGCAAGAAGCAGGAGGCCGAGGCGCTCGTGCCCCTCGAGTGGCTGGAGGCCGGCAACCTGGTCGGCCCCGCCTCCTACGTGCAGGAACGGATCGCGGCGTTCCGCGAGTCCGGCGTCACCAATCTGTCCGTGTCACCGGCCAGCCCCGACACCGCGGGAGCTGCTGCCACCATCGAGAAGATCAAGGAGTGGGTGAGCTGATGCCCGAGCGTCCCAGCATCTACGAGACCGAGCACGAGGACTTCCGCAAGTCGGTCCGAGCGCACCTGGAGCGCGACGTCGTGCCCTTCCACGACCAGTGGGAGAAGGACGGCCACGTCGACCGTGAGGTGTGGCGCAAGGCGGGCGAGGCCGGACTGCTGGCCTTCGACGTCCCCGAGGAGTACGACGGCCCCGGCATCCGCGACTTCCGCTACAACGCGATCATCGCCGAGGAGGTCACCCGCGTCGGCGCGAGCGGCCTGGGCTACACCCTGCACAACGACGTCACGCTGCCCTACCTGGTCGACGTCGCCAACGACGAGCAGAAGGCGCGCTGGCTGCCCGGCTGCGTGAGCGGCGACATCGTCACCGCCATCGCGATGACCGAGCCCGGCGCCGGCTCCGACCTCCAGGGCATCCGCACCACGGCGGTCGACAAGGGCGACCACTACGTGCTCAACGGCTCGAAGATCTTCATCACCAACGGCATCCTGGCCGACCTCGTGATCGTGGTCGCCAAGACCGACCCCGACGCCGGCGCGCACGGCATCAGCCTGCTCGTCGTCGAGGAGGGGATGGAGGGCTTCAGCCGCGGCCGCAACCTCGACAAGCTCGGCATGAAGGCGCAGGACACCGCCGAGCTGATCTTCGACAACGTCATCGTGCCCAAGGCCAACCTGCTCGGCGAGGAGGGCAAGGGCTTCATCTACCTGATGGAGAACCTGCCCCAGGAGCGCATCTCCATCGCCAACGTCGGCATCGCGGCCATCGAGCACGTGCTCGACATGACGCTGGAGTACGTCAAGACGCGCGAGGCGTTCGGCAAGCCGATCGGCAAGTTCCAGAACACCCGCTTCAAGCTGGCCGAGCTCGCCACCGAGGCCTACATCGCCCGCGTCTTCGTCAACCACTGCATCGAGCTGCTCAACGAGAAGAAGGTCGACCCCTCGCTGGCCTCGATGGCCAAGTGGTGGGTCACCGAGCTGCAGAAGAAGACCGTGGACGAGTGCCTCCAGCTGCACGGCGGCTACGGCTACATGATGGAGTACCCCATCGCCAAGGCCTACGCCGACAGCCGCATCCAGACGATCTACGGTGGCACCACCGAGATCATGAAGGAGATCATCGGCCGCTTCCTCGGCCTCTGATCCCCGAACGACCAGCACCCGCCGGACGCCGGCCCGGAACAACCGGGCCGGCGTCCGCCGGTGTGGTGGCGACCGCCCGCCCCCCACGGCCCGCCCGACCCGATTTCTAGAACCTGTTCTAGTTGACGGGACCGCGGGTTACGATCGCGAAGAGATGTCCGACCTCCCCACACCCCAGCAGATCCGCCGGGCCCTGGCGCGCGCCGAGCGCGGCGCCGCACTCGACGTCCACGAGGCCACCGCACTGCTGGCGGCCACCGGCGCCGACCTCGACCGGCTCGCCGCGGCGGCCGCGCGCGTGCGCGACGCCGGCCTCGTCGCCGCGGGTCGTGCGGGCGTCGTCACCTACTCCCCCAAGGTCTTCATCCCGATCACGCGGCTGTGCCGCGACCGCTGCCACTACTGCACCTTCGTCGAGACGCCGGCCCAGGCCGCACGCGAGGGCCGGGCCCCCTTCCTGTCGCCCGACGAGATCGTCGCGATCGCGGCGCAGGGGGCGGCGATGGGCTGCCTCGAGGCGCTCTTCACCCTCGGCGACCGCCCCGAGGACCGCTGGCCCGAGGCGCGCGCCTGGCTCGACGAGCAGGGCTACGACTCCACCATCGCCTACGTGCGCGCGATGGCGGTGCGGGTGCTCGAGCAGACCGGCCTGCTGCCGCACCTCAACCCCGGCGTCATGACCTGGGAGGAGCTCAACCGCCTCAAGGCCGTCGCGCCGTCGATGGGCATGATGCTCGAGACCACCTCGCGCCGACTGTTCGACACCAGGGGCCTGGCCCACTTCGGCTCCCCCGACAAGGATCCCGAGGTGCGCCTGCGGGTGCTCGAGGACGCCGGTCGCCACGCGATCCCCTTCACCACCGGGCTGCTGGTGGGCATCGGCGAGAGCCTCGCCGAGCGCGCCGAGACGATCTTCGCCCTGCGGGCCACCGCGCGCGCCTACGGCGCCGTGCAGGAGGTCATCGTCCAGAACTTCCGGGCAAAGCCCGACACCGCAATGCGCCACGTCGACGACCTCGAGCTCGCCGAGTACCGCGCCGCGATCGCGGTGACGCGGCTCGTGCTGGGGCCTCGCGCCCGCGTGCAGGCGCCGCCGAACCTCGTCGACCTCGCCGAGTGCCGTGCCCTGCTCGAGGCCGGCGTCGACGACTGGGGCGGCGTCTCACCCCTCACCCCCGACCACGTCAACCCCGAGCGGCCGTGGCCCTCCCTCGAGCGGTTGCGCGACCTCACCGCCGCCTGCGGCTTCACGCTGCGCGCACGGCTCACCGTGCACCCCGAGTACGTCACCGGCTCGCTACAGCGGGGCGAACCCTGGATCGACCCGCGCCTGCACCCCCACGTCGCCGCGCTCGCGGACGACGAGGGGCTGGCGCGCGAGGGCGTGCGGGCGACCGGCCTGCCCTGGCAGGAGCCCGACCCCGCACTGGAGCAGAGCCGCGGTCGCACCGACCTGCACATCGCCATCGACTCCGAGGGTCGCGCCGACGAGCGCCGCAGCGACTTCGCCTCGGTGTACGGCGACTGGGACGCCGTGGGCGAGGCGGCCCGGCGCACCGGCGCTCCCCTGCCCACGGCCCCCGCGGCCCTGCTCGGCGAGGGCGGCGAGGCTCTCCGCGCCGCGGAGCGCGACCCGGCGGGCCTCACCGACGCCCAGGCGCTCACCCTGATGACCGCCGAGGGCGACCTGCTGGCAGGCGTCGTCCGCCTGGCCGACGACCTGCGCCAGGAGACGGTCGGCGACGCGGTCACCTACGTGGTCAACCGCAACATCAACTTCACCAACGTCTGCTACGTCGGCTGCCGCTTCTGCGCCTTCGCGCAGCGTCGCACCGACGCCGACGCCTACTCGCTGTCCTACAGCGAGGTGGGCGAGCGCGCCCAGGAGGCCTGGGACCTCGGCGCCACCGAGGTGTGCATGCAGGGCGGCATCGATCCCGAGCTGCCCGCCGACGCCTACTTCGAGCTGGTCTCGGCCATCAAGCAGCGCGTGCCCGAGATGCACGTGCACGCCTTCTCGCCCATGGAGGTCGTCAACGGCACGGCCCGCACCGGGCTCTCGGTCGAGGACTTCCTCATCAAGGCCCGCGAGGCCGGCCTGGGCTCCCTGCCCGGCACCGCCGCCGAGATCCTGGACGACGAGGTGCGCTGGGTGCTGACGAAGGGCAAGCTCCCCGCCCGCACCTGGATCGACGTCGTCTCCACCGCACACCGCGTGGGCCTGCCCACGACCGCGACGATGATGTACGGCCACGTCGACAACCCCCGTCACTGGGTCGGACACCTGCGCGTGCTCGCCCGCGTGCAGGACGCCGCGCTGGAGGCGGGTCGGCGCGGCTTCACCGAGTTCGTGCCGCTGCCGTTCGTGCACACCTCCGCCCCGATCTACCTCGCGGGCGTGGCCCGACCCGGCCCGAGCCTGCGCGACAACCTGGCGGTGCACGCGATGGCGCGCATCCTGCTGCACGGCCGTGTCGAGAACATCCAGACCAGCTGGGTGAAGCTCGGCGTCGAGGGCACCCGGCTGATGCTGGGCGCCGGCGCCAACGACCTCGGCGGCACGCTCATGGAGGAGACCATCTCGCGCATGGCCGGCTCCGAGCACGGTTCGGCCAAGACGGTGGCCGAGCTGGAGGAGATCGGGCGCGGGATCGAGCGCCCGGTGCGCGAGCGCACCACGCTCTACTCCGCACCGGCTCGCTGAGCCCGTCACCCGGCCCGGGGGTTCGCGCCACCTCCCGCTGCCCGTCGCCACCCGATCGAATAAGTCGATCCGGACCACGATCCGGGGGCCGGGGTCGCTTGTGAACGTTCCAGACGGCCGCGGCCGTCGATGGCGCCTCAACCCCCGTCCGACCGGGGACGTTGCCCCGCTGAAACTCGGCTGAAATTGGTCACGTCGAACTATGGACGTGACTGCCGTCACTGCATATGTTGTGCGACACAACATATGTGCGGCCCGGGAGTGTCGAGAGACGACACTGCGTGCGGGGCCGCACTCGCTAGGAGGCGGTTGAGGTGAAGCGCAAGTACGGCGCACTGGTCGCGGCGAGCCTCGGGCTCGCACTGTCGCTCTCGGCCTGCGGGTCCGACGACAGCGGCAACGGCAGCGGCAGCAACGACGGCGGCGACGCCCAGGGCAAGATCGGCGTCATCCTCCCCGACACGCAGTCGTCGGTGCGCTGGGAGTCGGCCGACCGTCCGGCGCTCGAGGCGGCCTTCGAGAAGGCGGGTGTCGAGTACGACATCAAGAACGCCGAGGGCGACGCCGACAACATGACCAAGATCGCCGACGGCATGATCGCCGACGGCGTCACGGTGCTGGCCATCGTCAACCTCGACTCCGAGTCGGGTGCGGCGATCCAGGAGAAGGCGGCCTCGCAGGGCGTCAAGACCATCGACTACGACCGCCTCACCCTCGGCGGCTCCGCGGACTACTACGTCTCGTTCGACAACACCAAGGTCGGCGAGCTGCAGGGCCAGGGTCTGGCCGACTGCCTCGGCGGCAAGCAGTCCAACATCATCTACCTGAACGGTTCGCCCACCGACAACAACGCGACGCTGTTCGCCGAGGGTGCCCACAAGGTGCTCGACGGCATCAGCACCATCAAGTCGGTCGGCGAGCAGGCCGTGCCGGACTGGGACAACGACCAGGCCGTCACCATCTTCGAGCAGCTCTTCACCAAGGCCGGCGGCAAGGTCGACGGCGTCCTCGCCGCGAACGACGGCCTCGGCGGCTCGGCCATCTCGATCCTGGAGAAGAACGGCCTCGCCGGCAAGGTCCCGGTGACCGGCCAGGACGCCACCGTCGAGGGTCTGCAGAACATCCTCGCCGGCACCCAGTGCATGACCGTCTACAAGTCGGCCAAGCTCGAGGCCGGCGCGCTCGCCGACGCCGCGATCGCGCTGTCGAAGGGTGAGAAGGCCGAGACCACCGGCACCGTCAAGGACAGCGAGGGCAACCGCGACGTCCCGAGCATCCTGCTCGACCCGCAGGCGATCACCAAGGACACCGTCAAGAGCGTGATCGACGACGGCGGCCAGAAGGCCTCCGACGTGTGCACCGGCAAGTTCGCCGACCTCTGCACGGCCGCCGGCATCTCCTGACCGGAGCTTCACGGCAGCGGATGACTGAGCCAGCCACCGGCTGACCAGCATCCACCCGCGCAGCGGGGGTCGGGCCCACCGGCCCGGCCCCCGTTCGCACGACACGGCACCACCGGCGGCGGCCACACTCCGCCGCCCGAACCGATCCGACCTGGAGGCAGGCCATGACCGAACCGCTGCTGCAGTTGCAGGGCGTGAACAAGAGCTTCGGCGTCGTCCACGTGCTGCACGACGTCGACTTCGCCGTCTATCCCGGGCAGGTCACCGCCCTCGTGGGCGACAACGGCGCCGGCAAGTCGACGCTGGTGAAGGTGATCGCCGGCATCTACGGCCGCGACAGCGGCGAGTACCACTTCGAGGGTCGCTCGGTCGACGTCCACGGGCCGCGCGACGTCGCCGCCCTCGGCGTCGAGGTCGTCTACCAGGACCTCGCGCTGTGCGACAACCTCGACATCGTCCAGAACATGTTCCTCGGCCGCGAGATCAAGCGCGGGCCCGTGCTCGACGAGGCCGCGATGGAGTCGCGCGCCCGCGAGACCCTCGCCTCCCTCTCGGTGCGCACCGTGAAGTCCGTGCGCCAGCCCGTGGCCAGCCTGTCGGGTGGCCAGCGCCAGACCGTGGCGATCGCCAAGGCCGTGCTGTGGAACTCCCGGATCGTGCTGCTCGACGAGCCCACCGCCGCCCTCGGCGTGGCCCAGACCCGCCAGGTGCTTGACCTGGTGCGGCGTCTGGCCGACCGCGGCCTCGGCGTGGTGCTCATCTCGCACAACATGACCGACGTCTTCGAGGTAGCCGACCGCATCACGGCGCTCTACCTCGGCCGCGTCGCCGCCGACGTCCCGACCTCCGAGGTCACCCACCGCGAGGTCGTCGAGCTCATCACCGCCGGCCGCAGCGACCGCCACGGCCTCGCGGCCGCCGCCGAGACCGCCACGATCTGAGGGCCGAACCGATGACCACCGACACTCCTTCGTCCGTGTCCGCCACCGAGACCTCGAAGAGCAGCCTCGCGGACGCCGACTTCGCCGCCGACGCGCGCCAGGTCACCACCCTGCGCGGCGCCGCCACCGACTACGTGAACCGCCTGCGCGGCGGCGACATGGGCTCGCTGCCCGCGCTGCTCGGCCTGCTGGTGCTCTTCATCGTCTTCGGCACCACCACCGACACCTTCTTCACCAAGCTCAACCTGGCCAACCTCACCGTCCAGGCCGCCCCGATCTGCGTGCTCGCCATGGCGCTGATCCCCGTGCTGCTGATCGGCGAGATCGACCTCTCCGCCGGTGTCGCCAGCGGCACCGGCGCCGCCGTCACCGCCCTCGCCATCGTCGACAAGGGCTTCGCCTGGCCGCTGGCCGTGCTCGCCGGCGTCGTCGTCGGTGCGGTGATCGGTGTGGTGATCGGCAACCTGGTGGCCCGCCTGGGCATCCCGTCCTTCGTGGTCACGCTGTCGTTCTTCCTGGCCCTGCAGGGCGTCATGCTCCTGCTCATCGGCCAGGGCGGCTCGGTGCGCTTCGACCAGGAGGTGCTGCGCGGCCTCGCGATCAAGAACGTGCCGCCGACCGTGGGCTGGATCTCCGCGGTCGCCATCGTCGCGCTCTACGGCGGGCTGTCGCTGTTCAGCTTCCGCCGCAAGGTGGCCCGCGAGCTCGCCCACCCGCCGCTCGCGCTCGTGTGGCTGCGCATCGGCGCGCTCGCCGTCCTCGTGCTCGGGCTCACCGCTTACTTCAACACCAACCGCAGCCGCAACCCGGTCTTCCCGATCGAGGGCATCCCGTACATGATCCCCGTGGTCATCGTCATCCTCATCGCGCTGACCTTCCTGCTCGGCCGCACCTCCTTCGGCCGCCACCTCTACGCGGTCGGCGGCAACGCCGAGGCCGCGCGCCGCGCCGGCATCAACGTGATCTACATGCGGGTCATGGCCTTCGTGCTGTGCTCCTCGCTCGCCGCGGTCGCGGGCATCCTCCAGGCCGCCTACAGCGGCAAGGTCTCGCCCGGTTCGGGTGGCGGCAACGTGCTGCTCTACGCCGTCGGCGCGGCGGTCATCGGCGGCACGAGCCTCTTCGGCGGCCGCGGCCTGGCCGTGCACGGCGTCATCGGCGGCGTCGTCCTCGCTACTGTCGACAACGGCCTGCCCCTGCTGATCGACAAGAGCTACGCCAACTTCATCGTCACCGGCGGGGTGCTGCTGCTGGCCGCCAGCGTGGACGCGATCTCGCGCCGGCGCCGGTCGGCCTCAGGAGTCTGAGGTGGCCGCGCGGGCGGGCACCGGCACCAACCAGGAGGCCGTCCGCCGCCACAACCTCGGGACCCTGCTGCGCCACGTGCACGACACCGGCGAGGTGAGCCGTGCCGAGCTGACCGGCCGGATGGGGCTCAACCGCTCCACCATCGCCGGGCTCGTGACCGAACTCGAGGGCCTCGGACTGGTCGGCCACGCCTCCCCCGCCGCCGAGCGGCGGGGGGCGGGCCGGCCCTCGGCGGGCGTGCGCATCCTGGACGACGGCCCGTACGTCGTCGCGGTCGACCTCGCCGTCGACCACGCGGTGGCGGCCGGGGTCGGCCTGGGCGGTCGCATCGGACACCGCGCCACTGCCCCGATCTCGCACGACACCGAGGCCTGGCAGGTGGGGGCCAGCGTCGCGGCGCTGGTGCGCCAGGTCGTGGCTGCGGCGCCCCCCGGCGCCCCACTGCTGGGCATCGGCGTGGCCGTGCCCGGCATGGTGCGACGCAGCGACGGCCTGGTGCGCCAGGCGCCGAACCTGGGGTGGAGCGACGTGTCGTTCGGCTCCATCGTGCTGGCGGCCCTCGACCTCGACGTGCCCATCTTCCTCGGCAACGACGCCGACCTCGGGGCGCTGGCCGAGCACCGGCTGGGCGCGGCCGTGGGCGTCGACGACCTGGTCTACCTCTCGGGCAACGTCGGCGTCGGTGCCGGCGTGATCACCGGCGGCCTACGTCTCGTGGGTGCCGCGGGCTACGCGGGCGAGGTCGGCCACCTGTGCCACGACCCCCTCGGCGCAGCCTGCCACTGCGGCAGCCGCGGCTGCTGGGAGACCGTGGTCGGGGCACCGGCGATCGCCACGGCGCTGCGCACCTCCACCGAGGCGGCGCGGCTGAGCGACGTCCTCGAGGAGCTGACCGTGGCGCCGCGCGAGCTGCGGCCGATCGCGCTCGAGCTGGGCCGGGGCCTCGCGGCCGTGGTGAACATCTTCAACCCCAGCGTCGTGGTGCTCGGCGGCTACTTCCGCCCCCTCCTGCGCCTGGCGCGCCCCGAGGTCGCCGCCGGTCTCGCCGAGCGCGCGCTGCGACCGGCCGGCGACGCAGTGCGCCTGGCCCTGCCCGGGCTCGACACCGACTCGGTGCTGCTGGGTGCGGCCGAGATCGCCATGGAGCCGGTGTTCGTCGACCCCGTGGCGAGCCTGGCCGCCGCCGTCAACGACGCTCCCGCGCACCTCGCCGGCTGAGAGCCGCCAGCACTCCCCTCCCCGGGACCGGGGACTTCGATCGGAGCGGGGCTCAGGGGAGGTCGGCCGCACCGGCGAGCAGGGCCTCGAGGGAGCGCTCGGCGGCGCCGGTGGCGGCAGCCTCGGTGCCGAGGCGGCCCAGGCGCAGCTCGGGCACCGCGAGGTGGCTGGTCGCGAGCGCGGCGGTGAGCTCGGCGGCGGCCGGCTGCAGGACGAGCCCGCCGAGCGGCACGAAGTAGCCGCCCAGCACGATCGCGCGGGGGTCGAGGACGCCGCTCACCACCGCGAGCCCGCGGCCGAGGCGTCGTCCGAGCTCGGTGACAGCCGCCCGCACCGGGGCGGAGTCGGCTGCGGCGGCGACGACGCTCGCCGCCGTCTCGACCGGAGTGCCGCGCTCGGGGAGTCCGGTGGCGGCGAGCAGGGCGTGCAGACCCACCGAGGCCTCCCAGCAGCCGGTGCGCCCGCACCCGCAGACCGCGTCGGGGGCACCGATGGGCAGGTGACCGACCTCGCCGGCGAAGCCGCGCCCGCCCCGCACCAGCCGCCCGTCGTCGATGACGCCGGCACCGATGCCGACCGTGCCCGTCAGGTACAGCAGGTGGACGACGCCGCGCCCGCTGCCGTGGCGCAGCTCGGCCACCGCCGCACAGTCGGCGTCGTTGCTCACGCGGGTGCGCCCGGGGGTCGCGAAGGCGGCGTCCACGAGCTCGGCCACGGCCTGCGGGGCGCCGAGGCGCAGGTTGGGGGTCCAGCGCACCGAGCGGTCGTCGTCGCCGACGAGGCCGGGCAGCGCGACGGTGGTGCCGGCGAGGGCGAGATCCGCCGCGCGAAGCCACGCGGCGGTCTCGGCGGCCACGGCCCTGAGTGCCTCGAGGGTGTCGAGGGCGCCACCGCCGTCGCTGCTCGCGATCGCCCGGGTGACGGCGTGGCGGGTGACGCCGGCGAGGTCGACCACGGCGGCGGCGACGTACTCGACGTTGACCTCGAAGCCCACGCCGACGGGACGACCGCCCTCGAGGGTGAGGCGCAGACCGGGGCGACCCCGCTCCCCCGGGCGGGCGGGCTCGGAGAGCTCGCGCAGCGCACCGGCCGCGGTGAGGTCGGCCGCGATGACGCCGACGGTGGCCTTGGCCAGACCGGTGCGGCCGGCGAGCTCGGCGCGGCTGGCCGGCCCCCCGGACCGCAGGGCCTGCAGGACGAGGGCGGTGTTGCGACGGCGCAGCACCTCCGCCCCGCCCGGCGCCCCCGGCGCCCCCGGCAGCCCGGGCGCCCCGGGCGGCGTGGCGGCGCCGGGCTGCGCGGGGGTGCCGGAGGAGCCGGGAGCGGGCGCCACGCGTCAGCCGCGCACGCCGTAGAGGAACTCCAGCGCCAGCTGGTCGAGCTTCTCCATCGCGACCTCGCGGCGGCCCAGCGCGGCGACCGCGTCGGCGTCAGGGAGCTGCCACTGCAGCAGCTCGCGCCAGCCCTCGCCGTCGTCCAGGGTCGGCTGGGCGAGCTCGGGCAGCTGCGCCTCCTCGAGCGCGGCCTGCACCTCGGCGTCCGCGCGGAAGGCGTGCACCTTGTCGCGGAGGATGAGGTAGTTGTCGATGCAGGCGCGGGCCGAGGCCCACACGCCCGCCTCGGTCTCGGGACGCACCGGCTTGTAGTCGAAGTGCACCGGGCCGTCGTAGCCGCCGGCCACGAGGGTGTCCACCACCCAGAAGGCGCCGCGCACGTTGCCCGCGCCGAAGCGGAGGTCCTGGTCGTACTTCGGGCCGTTCTGGCCGTTGAGGTCGATGTGGTAGAGCTTGCCCTGCCACAGCGCCTGGGCGTAGCCGGCCGCGGCGTTGAGACCGGCCATCTCCTCGTGACCGATCTCGGGGTTCACGCCCACGAGCTCCGGGCGGTCGAGGGTCTCGATGAAGGCCAGCGCGTGGCCCACCGTCGGCAGCAGGATGTCGCCGCGGGGCTCGTTGGGCTTGGGCTCGATCGCGAAGCGCAGGTCGTAGCCGTTGTCGACGACGTACTCGCCGAGCAGGTTGAACGCCTCCTGGTAGCGGTCGAGCGCGGCCGGGACGTCCTTGGCCGCGCCGAACTCCGTACCCTCGCGCCCGCCCCAGCACACGTAGACCTTGGCGCCGAGCTCGGCGGCGAGGTCGAGGTTGCGCATGACCTTGCGGATCGCGAAGCGACGCACGGTGCGGTCGTTGGAGGTGAAGGCGCCGTCCTTGAAGACGGGGTGGCTGAACAGGTTCGTGGTGGCGGTGGTGACCACCAGACCGGTGTCGGCCAGGCCCTGCTTGAAGCGGGCGATGATGTCGTCGCGGGTGGTGTCGTCGGCGCCGAACGGGATGAGGTCGTCGTCGTGGAAGTTCACGCCGTAGGCGCCGATCGAGGCGAGCTGCTCGAGGGCGTGCACGGGGTCCATCGGCGGCCGGGTGGCGTCGCCGAACGGGTCGCGCGCCTCCCAGCCGACGGTCCACAGACCGAAGGAGAACTGGTCGGCCGGGGTGGGCTCGGGGACGGCGGTGGTGCGGGTCACGAGGGGTTCCTCATCTCTGTGGTGGCGGGTGCGGGTGGTCCGCGGTGCGGTGGTCGGGGTGGGGCGGTCGTCGGTGCTGTGGTTGCTGGGCCGGGTCAGGCGAGGCGGTCGCGGAGCGCGGCGTAGCGCTCGCGCACCGCTCGCACCTCGGCGTCGGGCGCCTCGGCGGGCAGACGGGCCTCGGTGGGCACCGTCCAGGCCGGCGGTTCGGGGGTGCCCGCCAGGGCCCAGGCGGCCTGGCGGGCCGCGCCGAGCGCGACGTACTCGCCCGGGGCCGGGCAGACGATCTCGCGTCCGAGCAGTGCGGGAGCCAGCGCGCGCACCGCCTCGTTGCGGGCGGCGCCGCCGGTGAGCAGGACCCGCTGCGGCTCCACCCCCGTGTGGACGACGAGCGCGTCGACGGCGTCCGCGAGGGAGCAGAGCAGGGCCTCGACGGCGGCGCGGGCGACGTCCTCGCGGGTGGTGGCGGGAGTCAGGCCGCTCCAGTGGCCACGCGCGCTCGGGCGGTCGGGGGTGCGCTCGCCGCCGTAGTAGGGCAGCAGCGTGAGGCCGCCCGAGCCGGGCGCTGCGGCCAGCGCGAGGCGCGCGAGCTCGGCGTGGTCGACACCGAGCAGCCGCGCCTGGAGGTCGAGGATGCCGGCGGCGTTCATCGTGGTGACCATCGGCAGGTAGGCGCCGCGGGCGTCGGCGAAGCCGGTGACGGTGCCGGTGGCGTCGGCGATCGGGGCGGTGGCCACCGTGGAGGCCACGCCCGAGGTGCCGATCGAGACCAGCACGTCGGCCGGCGTGAGGTCGAGGGCGAGCGCGGCGGCCATGTTGTCACCGGTGCCGGCGGCGACGACACGGCCGTCGGCCGTGTGCGCGGCGACCTCGCCGGGGGCGACGACGCGCGGCAGCTCGGCGTCGTGGCCGAGGGCCTGCTCGAACAGGTCGCGGCGCCAGGTGGCGGTGCGGGCGTCGAAGTAGCCGGTGCCCGAGGCGTCGCCGCGGTCGGTGAACACGGGGGTGCCGGGCGCGGCGAGGTGGGCCGAGAGGTAGTCGTGCGGCAGGAGCACCGAGGCCACGCGGGCCGCCGCCTCGGGTTCGTTCTCGCGCAGCCAGCGCAGCTTCGTGCTGGTGATCGAGGCGACGAGCACGCTGCCGATCGCGTCCGCGCACGCCTGGCGCCCGCCCATCTCCTCGATGAGCGCCGCCGCCTGCGGGGCGGAGCGGGTGTCGTTCCACAGCAGGGCATCGCGCACCGGCTCGCCGTCGGCGTCCAGCGCGACCATGCCGTGCTGCTGCCCGCCCACCGCCACGGCGTCCGCGCGCCCGAGCAGGCCGGCGGTGGCGTCGTCCACGGCCCGGAGCCAGCTGCGGGGGTCGACCTCGGACCGGGCCCCGCTCGGGTGGGGCACGGAGCGGGAGTCGACGATCGTGCCGTCGGCGGCGTCGACGAGCACGGCCTTCGTGGACTGCGTCGAGGAGTCGACACCGAGGATGAGAGGCACGTCACCCATTTTGTGCGAGTCTCGAACTAAGTCAAGGGGGCGGGCGGCTGTTTGTCGGTCCACCAACAGATTTCGTCGGCTTCTCGCCGCAGATGGGACCAGATGTGTTGGTACGTCGTGGCCCCGTGGCATCCCCCGGCGGCTGGGTACCGCCGGGGTCACCCGAGATCACCGAGCCCGTGGACGACGAGCCGCGGGCACCGCGAAGGAGCAGCAGCGATGAGCACCGACCCCACCACCGAGGCGGAGTCCTACGACGAGTACAGCGTCGACGACGAGACCCAGCTGCAGCCCGAGGACACCCTGCTCGAGCCCGACCCCGCCACCGGCGTCGACGACCCGCTCGACCGCGGCTACACCGCGCCCGAGAAGTGGTCGGCTGCCCAGCGCTACGGCAACACCCCCTGGGAGCAGGCCCACGACCGCCCGCTCGATGACCGCCTCGCCGAGGAGGAGCCCGAGGTCGAGGGCTTGGGCGAGCCCGCCGACGGAGCCGAGGACGACGGCGTCCCCCACGAATCGTCCGACGGCTCCCCCGAGGGCGAGCGCGACGCACCCGAAGAGATCGGCCAGGTCGGCGGCGAGCGCGCCGGGCGGCTCGTGGCGGGCGACGGCGTGGGCTACGAGGCCGACGACGTCGCCCACGACCAGGACGTCGTGGCCGAAGACCTCGGCATCGACGGCGCGGCCGCCAGCGCGGAGGAGGCGGCGATGCACGTCGTCGACCCCGACGAGGACGACGCGCTCGACGGCTGAGGCCGTCGTCCACGCTCGCCCAGGAGGGCCCGCGGGCCTGAGCGTCGGCACTTGGCACGCGTTGCTGGCACTTGGCACGTGTTGCAACGCGTGCCAGGTGCAGGAATCGCCGGTCGACCGGCGATTCCGGCACGCCGGCGCGCCCGCCGCGGCGTCCGCGCACCCGCACGGCCAGCCCCACCGCGCGGGGGTCGGAGGTCGGGGCGGGGCAGACGCCGGGGAGGCGGGCGAGCGGG
>NZ_CAXRAZ010000046.1:0-27659 GCF_964229035.1 Nocardioides sp.
GGGGGTGCCGGGTCGCCGCCCCACCCCAACATTCCGCGCCTTCCGGTTGCGGTTTCCCACCAATCGAGGGCGCTCCGAGGCCTCCCCGGTGGACGTCGCCCGCCCGCCGCCCGACCAGCCCGCAGAGCGGCGACTGCCCATGGTCGCCCCGCAGCAGCACCTGGCCACCACCGGCCACCACCTGGCCACCACTGGCCACCACCGGCCTCCACCCGCACGCGGCCGCCGGGGCGACCGCGACCTCGCCCAGCCGGGGAGTAGCGTGCTGGAGGGCGTTTCCGACCCCCGACTCCTGGGACGCCACGGAAGGAGTGGCATGTTCTCGGTCTCGCTCGCGGCGAGTGACGGTCTCCGGCTCGACACCAACGCCGTCGACTACGCCGTCATCGCGCTGTACTTCGTGTTCGTCCTCGGCATCGGGCTGGCCGCACGCCGAGCGGTGTCGAGCAGCCTGGACTTCTTCCTCTCCGGGCGGTCCCTCCCCGCGTGGGTGACGGGCCTGGCGTTCATCTCCGCCAACCTCGGCGCGGTCGAGATCATCGGCATGAGCGCGAACGGCGCCAAGTACGGCATCCCGACGGTGCACTACTTCTGGATCGGTGCCGTGCCGGCGATGCTCTTCCTCGCCATCGTGATGATGCCGTTCTACTACGGCTCGAAGGTGCGCTCGGTGCCGGAGTTCATGCTGCGGCGTTTCGGCCCCACCGCCCACCTCGTCAACGCGATCAGCTTCGCCGTCGCACAGCTGCTGATCGCGGGCGTCAACCTCTACCTGCTGGCCAAGATCGTCGAGATCATCCTGGGGTGGCAGCTGTGGGTGTCGCTCATCGCGGCGGCGCTCGTCGTCCTCGCCTACACGACCGCGGGCGGCCTCTCGGCGGCGATCTACAACGAGGTGCTGCAGTTCTTCGTCATTGTCGCGGCCCTCACGCCGCTCACGATCATCGGCCTCAACCGGGTGGGCGGCTACTCGGGCCTCAAGGAGCGCATCGCCGGCTCCCCGGACGGCGCCGCGCAGCTGTCGTCGTGGCCGGGCACGAACCTCACCGAGATCACGAGCCCGTTCCTGTCGGTGCTCGGCATCGTCCTCGGTCTCGGTTTCGTCCTCTCCTTCGGCTACTGGACGACGAACTTCGTCGAGGTGCAGCGGGCGATGGCCTCGAAGTCGATCAGCGCCGCGCAGCGCGCGCCGATCATCGGCTCCTTCCCGAAGATGTTCATCCCCTTCATCGTGATCCTGCCGGGCATGATCGCCGGCGTCCTCGTGGCCCCGGTGGCGGCCGCGAAGGCCGATCCGAGCAGCGACTTCGACTACAACAACTCGCTCATCTACCTCATCCGCGACCTGCTGCCCAACGGCATGCTCGGGTTGGCGGTGGCTGGCCTGCTCGCGAGCTTCATGGCCGGCATGGCGGCGAACATCTCGGCGTTCAACACCGTGTTCAGCTACGACCTGTGGCAGTCCTACGTGGTGAAGGACCGTGAGGACGGCTACTACCTCTCGGTCGGTCGTTGGGCCACCGTCGCGGCCACCGTCGTGGCGATCGGGACGGCGATCTTCGCTTCGTCCTACTCGAACGTCATGGACTATCTGCAGACGCTGTTCGGCTTCTTCAACGCCCCGCTGTTCGCCACCTTCATCCTCGGCATGTTCTGGAAGCGGATGACGGCCACGGCGGGCTGGACCGGTCTCGTGTCGGGCACGCTCGCCGCGGTCGTGGTGGCGGTGCTCGGCACCGACGTCCTCGGCCCGCTCTCGCTCGGCGTGATCGGGCTCAGCGGCCAGGGGGCGAGCTTCGTGGCCGCCGGCACGGCCTTCGCCGTCGACATCCTCGTGAGCGTGGTCGTCACCCTCGTGACCCAGCCGCGGCCCGAGTCGGAGCTGCGCGGCCTCGTCTACAGCCTGACCCCCAAGTCCGACTTCCACGACGACAGCGAGGGGGTGCTGGCGTGGTACCAGAAGCCCAACGTGCTCGCCGGCATCGGCCTCGCGGTGGTCGTCGTCCTCAACATCGTCTTCTGGTGAGGAGCACCGAGATGAACGAGCAGCAGCCCGCGCAGCAGTCCGAGCAGAAGGCCGAGCAGAAGGCCGAGCAGAAGGCGCCGCACACCGCCGGCGCCTTCGACATCCGCACCTTCATCGCAGGCCTCATGGGCCTCTTCGGCCTGATCCTGATCGGTGCGGGGCTCTTCGGCCCCGAGCGCACCGCCGACAGCGTCACCGAGGGGCGCCCGATCAACATCGGCGTCGGCATCGCCCTGCTGGTCTTCGCGGCCGCGATGCAGGGCTGGGCGATGTGGCGGCCCACGGTGGTCGACGCGCCGGCATCCGAGGAGTAGTCCGGCTCCGAATGCGGGGCGTGAGTCCCACCGATCGGCTGCGCGCGAGCATCGTGCACGCCACCGCGCGCTACACCGTCCGCTACGGCGCGAACCTGCGCTTCGCGGGTCGCGATCTCCCTGCTCCCCGCAAGCGTCGCTTCGCCACCCGCCACGGCGAGGTCACCGCCTACGAGTACGACGCCCCCGGCGCCGGGGCCGGGGAGGGACCCGCGCACGTACACTTCCACGGCGGCGCGTGGATGATGCGCTACCCGCAGATGGACGACTGGTGGTGCCGCTACATCGCCGCGACGGCCGGCGTGCGCGTGCTCAACGTGGACGTCCGCACCGGCCCCTACGTGGCGTATCCGGTGGCGCAGCACCAGTGCCACGACGTGTCGGCGGCGGTCGCCGCCGAGGCCCCCGTCAGCGTCGGCGGCTTCTCGAGCGGCGGAGGACTCGCGGCCTCGGTGTGCCTGCAGGCGCGCGACCTCGGCAGCTTCACCCCCGCGCTGCAGGTGCTGGGCATCCCCGCCCTCGACGTCGCCAGCGAGGTGCCCCGCGGGCGCGGCATGATCTCGCCGTCCTTCCGCGATCTCGTGCGCCGCGTCTACTTCCCCGACCCCGCCACCCGCGCCGAGCCGTACGCCTCCCCGCTGCTCGCGCCGGATCTCACCGGTCTGCCGCGCGCACTGGTGATGACCGCCGAGCGCGACACGCTGCGCCCCGACGGCGACGCCTACGCGATCCGCCTGCGCGAGGCCGGCGTCGAGGTCTGGCACGACGTCACCCCCGGCGTCGACCACTACTTCCTCACCGAGGACCCCACCCGCGCCCGCGTCACCATGGCGCGCGTCGCCGGCGAGATCGCCGCCGCCCTGCGCCCCTGACCCGCCGACGTGGCGCGCATGGTGCGCTGACGCGGAAGGGACGGGTGGCCGAGGTGGCAGAGATGTGCGCGGCTGGCCCCGTCGGGCAGGATCGGGGCATGGAGCAACGACGCCTCGCCCGCACCCCCTTCTCGGCCTCGTCGATCGGCCTCGGCACCTGGCAGCTCGGCGCCGACTGGGGTGAGGTCAGCGAGGACGACGCCCGCGCCGTGCTCGAGGCGGCCGCGGAGTCGGGCGTCACCTTCTACGACACCGCCGACGTGTACGGCGACGGTCGCAGCGAACAGATCGTGGGGCGCTTCGCCGCCGCGCACGCCGACGCCGGGTTCACGGTGGCCACGAAGATGGGGCGCCGCGTCGACCAGCTGCCCGAGAACTACACCCTCGAGAACTTCCGCGCCTGGCTCGACCGCTCGCGCCGCAACCTCGGCGTCGACGTCATCGACCTCGTGCAGCTGCACTGCCCGCCCAGCGCCACCATCGACGACGACCGCACCTGGGACGCCCTCGCCGCCCTCGTGGACGATTGCGTGATCGCCTCTTACGGCGTGAGCGTCGAGACCTGCGACCAGGCGCTCAGCGCCATCGCCCGTCCTGGTTGCGCGTCGGTGCAGATCATCCTCAACGCCTTCCGGCTCAAGCCCCTGGACGCCGTGCTGCCGGCCGCCGCGGAGGCCGGCGTGGCGATCATCGCCCGGGTGCCGCTCGCCTCCGGCCTGCTCTCGGGCCGCTACGACGCGAGCACCACGTTCGCCGCCGACGACCACCGCACCTTCAACCGCGACGGCAGCGCCTTCGACGTGGGCGAGACGTTCTCGGGCGTCGACTTCGAGACCGGCGTGCGCGCCGCCCAGGAGTTCAGCGCCCTGGTCGCCCGCCACCTCGGCGACGACGTCACCCCCGCCCGCGCGGCCCTCGCCTGGGTGGCCCAGCAGCCCGGCGTCACCACCGTGATCCCCGGCGCCCGCAACGTGGAGCAGGCGCGGGCCAACGCCTCCGCCGGCGAGCTCGGCGCCCTGCCCGCCGCCTTCCTGGACGACGTTCGCGCGCTGTACGACGCCCACCTGCGCGCCGCGATCCACCCCCGCTGGTGAGCGGGCCCGCCGCCGGCCCGATCGTCGTCGGTGGGGCGCCCGGCATCGAGCTGCACGTGCTCGCCACGGGCGCCACGGTGCAGCGCCTGCTGGTGCCCGGTGGCGACGGCGTGCGACGCGACGTCGTCCTCGGGCTGCCCGACGGCGACGCCGTGCGCGCCGGGAGTGCCTACGTGGGCAGCATCGTGGGCCGCTACGCCAACCGGGTCGCCCACGGTCGCTTCACCCTCGACGGGGTCGGGCACGAGCTGCCGGTCAACGACCGGGGGCACCACCTGCACGGCGGTCCCGACGGCTTCCACACCCGCGAGTGGCGCGTGGTCCAGCACGACGACGACGCGGTCGAGCTCGAGCTGCTCAGCCCCGCCGGCGACGCCGGCTATCCCGGCGAGCTGCGGGTGAGGGCGCGCTACGAGGTGGGCGAGGACGTCGTCGTCCTCACGCTCAGCGCTACCACCGACGCACCGACCATCGTGAACCTCACCGGCCACAGCTACTGGAACCTGGCCGGCACGCTCGACACCTCCGCCCACGTGCTCCGCGTGCCCGCGCCGACCTACCGCCCCGTGGACGACGCCGGCATCCCGACGGCGGGCCCGACACCGGTCGACGGCACGGCCTTCGACCTCCAGGCCCCGCGACGGTTGGAGGAGCTGGCGTTCCTCGACCACCACCTCGACGTCGGGGAGGCCGACACGGTGGTCGACGGCACGCTCAGGCTGCTCGCCGAGCTCGACGAGCCCACCACCGGCACGCGCCTGCAGGTGTGGAGCGACCAGCCGGGTCTGCAGGTCTACACCGGCGAGGCGTTCGACGGCTCGGAGAAGGATCTGCGCGGTCGCCCGCTCGTGAGCGGGTGCGGTGTCGCGCTCGAGCCGCAGCTACCGCCTGATTCGCCGAACCACGAGGGCGAAGCCGGGTGGCCGTCGGCCGTGCTGCGGCCGGGGGAGACCTATCGGGCGCGCACCGAGTGGCGGTTCGCAGCCGCCGGGGCGCCCACGCGCTGAGGGCGTCGTCCGAGGGCCCACCCTGCGATGTCGCGCACCAGCAGGGCGATCTCGCGGGCGATCACGCCATGGCTCCGGTCGTGGGGGCGCCGAGGTCGGTGAGCGCCGCCGCCTCGGCGTCGGTGAACAGGCGCGAGCGGATGAGGAAGCGGACGCCGTGCGGCGCCTCGAGGCTGAAGCCCGCGCCGCGGCCCGCGACGACGTCGATGGTCAGGTGGGTGTGCGACCAGTACTCGAACTGCGAGGCCGACATCCACACCGGCACCGCGCGATCGAGCCCGATCTCGAGGTCGCCGAGGTGCACGTCGGCGTCGCCGAGCAGGAAGTCGCCGTCGGGGAAGCACATCGGAGATGAGCCGTCGCAGCAGCCGCCGGACTGGTGGAACATCACGGGGCCGTGCTGCTCGGTGAGCCGACGCAGGAGGTCGGCGGCGTCGTCGGTGACGGCGACGCGGGTCGGTGCGGTGCTCATCGCTGGCTCCTCGAGGGGTGGGCGAGACGGTGCGGATCGACGTCCAAGCTCACGACCCGAGGACGCCGGTACCCCGACCGCGACCGGGCATCCGGTCGCGGTCGGGGTGTGGGAGGCCTCGGCTCAGAAGAATCGGCTCAGAAGAAGCCGAGCGCGTCGGGGCTGTAGCTGACGAGCAGGTTCTTCGTCTGCTGGTAGTGGTCCAGCATCATCTTGTGGGTCTCGCGACCGATGCCCGACTGCTTGTAGCCGCCGAACGCCGCGTGCGCCGGGTAGGCGTGGTAGCAGTTGGTCCACACGCGACCGGCCTGGATCTCCTTGCCGGCGCGGAAGGCCTGCGACCCGTCGCGCGACCACACGCCGGCACCGAGGCCGTAGAGGGTGTCGTTGGCGATCTTGAGGGCGTCGGCCTCGTCGTCGAACCCGGTGAGGGAGACGACGGGACCGAAGATCTCCTCCTGGAAGATGCGCATCGAGTTGTCGCCCTCGAAGACCGTGGGGGCCACGTAGTAGCCCTCGGCGAGGTCGCCCTCGAGGATCGTGCGCTCACCGCCCGTGAGGATCTTCGCGCCCTCCTCCTTGCCGATGTCGATGTAGCTGAGGATCTTCTGCAGCTGGTCGTTGGAGGCCTGGGCGCCGATCATCGTGGTGTCGTCGAGCGGGTTGCCCTGCTTGATCTTCTCCACGCGCTGCACGGCGTCGTGCACGAAGTCGCTGTAGATGGAGCGCTGCACGAGCGCGCGGCTCGGGCAGGTGCACACCTCGCCCTGGTTGAGCGCGAACATCGCGAAGCCCTCGAGCGCCTTGTCGTAGAAGGCGTCGCGCTCGGCGGCCACGGAGTCGAAGAAGATGTTGGGGCTCTTGCCGCCGAGCTCGAGCGTCACCGGGATGATGTTCTGGCTGGCGTACTGCATGATCAGACGGCCGGTGGTGGTCTCGCCGGTGAAGGCGATCTTGGCCACCCGCGGGCTCGAGGCCAGCGGCTTGCCGGCCTCCACGCCGAAGCCGTTCACCACGTTGAGGACGCCGGCCGGCAGCAGGTCGCCGATCAGCTCCACCACCTTGAGGATCGACCACGGCGTCTGCTCGGCCGGCTTGAGGACGACGGCGTTGCCCGCCGCCCGCGCCGGCGCGAGCTTCCACACCGCCATGAGGATCGGGAAGTTCCAGGGGATGAGCTGCCCGACCACGCCCAGCGGCTCGTGGAAGTGGTAGGCGATCGTGTGCTCGTCGATCTCGCCGATCGAGCCCTCCTGGGCGCGCAGGCAGCCGGCGAAGTAGCGGAAGTGGTCGACGGCCAGCGGGAGGTCGGCGGCGAGGGTCTCGCGCACCGGCTTGCCGTTCTCCCAGGTCTCGGCGACGGCCAGCATCTCCAGGTTCGCCTCCATCCGGTCGGCGATGCGCAGCAGGATGTTGGCGCGCTCGGTGGCGGCCGTGCGGCCCCACGCGTCGGCGGCGGCGTGGGCGGCGTCCAGGGCCGCCTCGATGTCCTCGGCGGTGCCGCGGCCGACCTCGCAGAAGGCCTTGCCGTTGACCGGGGAGATGTTCTCGAAGTACTCGCCGCGGATCGGGTCCACCCACTCGCCACCGATGAAGTGGCCGTAGCGGGACTGGACCGAGACCAGCGAGTCGGGCTGACCGGGTGCTGCGAAGACCGTCATGGGGTGGCTCCTCGTGCCTAGGTTGTGACGACGATCACCACGGTAGAGAGCGCTGCGTTGCAGGAACGTTGCCTAGGTTGCACCCAGGTTCGGGGCATGCGGCAGCACCCGTCGTCGGTGGCGACGACGGGGTGGGGGATGGGATGGCTGCTATCCCAGCTCGCGGTCGAGCCGGGCGAGCTGCCCCTCGATGAGCGGCCGCAGCGGCGAGTCGGCGGCGACGGCGTCGCGCTGGGCCGTCCACATCGCGTAGTCGTCGCCGCCCCAGCGCGATCGGGTCCAGGCCGACATCAGGTCGGTCTCGCGCGAGGCCAGCAGGGCTCGGCGCATCGACTCCTCCAGGGCCTCGCGGATGCGGGCGACGCCGGGAGCGTTGGAGCGCGGCAGCAGCGGCCCCTGGTAGGACCGCATCGCGCCGCGCAGGTCGCCCGCCGCCAGCTGCGCCTCGGCGGCCAGCCAGTCGCCGGTCACCGTCGCACTCAGGCGGTAGGGCCGCGAGGCCAGCAGCTGCTCGCCCAGCAGGCCGCGCAGGCGGTTCAGCTCCGCCCGCAGCGTGGAGGAGGCGCCGTCGTCCTCGTAGAGCAGCACCGCCAGCTCGTCGCCCGACAGGCCGCGCGGTGCGGCGGCGAGCAGCAGCACGATCTCGCTGTGGCGCGGGGTCAACCGCACCGTGGTCGGCCGGCCGCTGCCGGAGTCGACGGTGACCAGCGCCTCGCTGCGCCCGAGGGCCTCGATCACCAGGTGCAGCCCGGTGCCCGCGGGGCGCTCGGTGTGGGGCGCGGCGCTGCGCGCGAGCTCGGCCTCGGCGAGCCGGGCGGCGGCGCGCACCATGGCCATCGTCTGGGGCACCACGATCTGGTCGCCGCCGGTCACGTCGAGCACGCCCAGCAGCTGTCGGCTCGTGGGGTCGTGGATCGGGGTCGCGACGCAGCTCCACGGCTGCACGCTGTTGCGGAAGTGCTCGGCCCGGGTCACCGTCGCGGGGCGCCCGGTGGCGATCGCCAGGCCGGGGGCGTTCGTGCCCGCCGCGCGCTCGTCCCAGCTGCTGCCCTCCACGAAGCCGATGCGCTCGGCCGTGCGCAGCATCTGCGGCGAGCCGCACACCCACAGCAGGCTGCCGTCGGCGTCGCCGATGGCCATGACGGCGTCGCAGTCGCGCACCGCCTGGCCCAGCACGTCGTCGAGCAGCGGGAAGACCCGCGCCAGGGGATGGGCGGCGCGCAGGTCCGGCAGGTCGCGCTCGGAGACGACGATCGGCGCCTCGGTCTGGTCGACCCGGACGCCGGCCGCAGCGGACCGCTGCCAGGACTCCGCCACCTCGGCCCGCATGCCGCGCGCGGCCTCGGGACTCTCGGCGGGTCGGGTCACCACACCAGTAGACATCGGTCGCAGGCCTCCTCGCCATGGATCCGGGACGGTGGATGTGACCAGCGTCTCCTGCGCCACGTTGCGAGGAGGTTGCCCGACGGGCCGGGACGTGTGACGGCTCGGGGCACCGGTGACCGTGGGTGGGGGCGTCGGGTGGTGTCGATGTCGCCGAACGCGTCGACCCCCGGACCGTCACCGATGTCCTGATGCAGAACTGTCACCGATGTCCTGCGACATGACAGTCAGGGCTGAGGAGACCGCGTTGTGTTCGAACACGTGTTCGACTAGGGTGGAGTCATGACTCGGGTCGTGGAGCGATCGGTGGTGCGGGCGACGCCTGCCCCCGCATCTGCTCCCGCGCCCGCTTCGGGGCCTGCCCCGGAGCCGACGGATCTGTCGGTGGTGGGGTTGGCAGGGCTGGTGGCCGAGCAGCGGGCGCGTGCGCGTGCGGCGGAGGTCGGGCTGCTGGAGCTGGCCACGGTCTGGGCCTACGCCCATCCCGACGTCGACGCGATCACGGGTGAGGTCCGTGAGCCGGCATCGGTGGCTGATGACGTGCTGGCCGCCTACTTCGTGGGCGTCGAGCCCGAGGAGCACTGCGACTCCCCCTCGTGGGCCGGGCTCCCGCGGCTGGACGAGACCGCGACGGCGGGGTTCGCGTGCGCGGCCGACCTGTCCGAACCGGTCGCGACCCGACTGATCCGCGACGCCCTGATCCTGGCCCACCGGCTGCCGCGCTGCTGGCGACGGGTGCTGTCCGGGGAGGTCGACGTGTGGCGCGCCCGCCGGGTCGCGGCCGCCGTGGCCGGCGCCCCCGACGACGTGTGCACCCACATCGACCTCGAGGTCGCGCCCCGGCTGGCCGTGATCGGACCGATCAGCCTGGACGACCTGATCCGCGCCGCGATGATCCGGCTCCACCCCGACGCCGTCGAGGCGGCCTCGCTGGAACGCCTCGAGCAGGCCTACGTCACCCTCGAGCACCGCACAATCTCCCACACCGGTCTGGTCCAGCTCTCCGCCCGCGGGGAGTACGCCGAGTTCGACGACCTCGACCACACCCTCGACACCCTCGCCGACCTCCTCCCCACCCTCACCGACACCCTCCACCCCGTCCACCCCGACGACCCCCGCGACTACCGCCGCGCCCGCGCCCTCGGCCTGCTCGCCGACCCCGCCGCAGCCGCCGCGCTCCTCGCCACCGGCCACACCCCCGACCACGAGCCGGCTGAGGAGCCCGTTGGCGAGCCCGATCAGGAGACCGGGGAGGAGCCCGGTGCCGCCCGCCGTCAGGTCGACCTCGTCGTTCACGTGACCCCCGAGACCCTGGCCGGCACCGACCCCGTCGCCGGCATCGCCACCAGCCCCGGTGCCGCGGTCCGCCACCTGTTCGCCGACGCCGTCGCGGCCTGGTGCGGCCGCCCCCGCACCGACATCACCGTCCGACCCGTCCTCGACCTCGGCGCCCGCATCACCCACCACACCTACCGCCCCGGCGCCACCCTGACCCGCCAGATCCGCCTACGCGACCGCACCTGCCGCTTCCCCCACTGCGCCCGCCCCGCCGAACGCTGCGACCTCGACCACCTCACCCCCCACGCCCGGGGCGGCCCCACCGACAGCGACAACCTCCTCGCCCTGTGCCGACATCACCACCGCCTCAAGACCCACCACGGCTACCACCCCGACCACCTCGCCCCCGGCATCACCCTGTGGCACACCCCCGTCGGCGCCCTCTACCTCGTCACCCCCGACGGCACCCGACGCCTCACCATGCAGGGCGATTCCCACCCCGACGCGGCTCTTTAGTAGGGTTCTCCGCGGTGGCGTGTCCGAGCGGCCTAAGGAGAACGCCTCGAAAGCGTTTGTGGGTGAAAGTCCACCGAGGGTTCAAATCCCTCCGCCACCGCCGCGCGATGTCCCCGGGCATCGGAAACCCGGCGAACCGAGATGGTTCGCCGGGTTTCGTCGTCTCGGGCACGAATGGAACAGTGACCGGATGGACCACGAGGCGGCCCCGCACCGCGATGGCGAGCACGTCGTGGTGCCGAGCACGGAGGAGGCGGTGTCGGCCTCGCTGGCGTGCGCCCGCGTGCTGGGGCTGCCGGCCGAAGACCCCGAGGTGGTCGCCGAGGGCTACAGCGTCAGGGTCAGGTTGCGCCCGGCGCCGGTCGTGACGCGGGTCGTGACGTTGGGACGGCGGTTGCGGCCGGAGCCGCTGCCCTGGCTCCAGCGGGAGGTGGCGGTCGCGCAGTTCCTGGCGGAGCAGGGGCAGCCGGTCGTGGCCCCGTGGGGGGCGCCCGGGCCTCATCTCGCCGAGGGGCTGGAGGTGTCGCTGTGGGAGTGGGTCGAGCACGTTCCCGGTGTCGTGGCGGCGGCCGACTTCGGTCCGATGCTGGGTGCGTTGCACGAGGCGCTGGCGGGCTGTCCTGAGGACCTGCCCGTGCTGGTCGGCCCCCTGACCGACATCGACACCGCGCTCGAGGTCTCCTCCCACCCGACCCTGCACCGGGCGGCGGAGGAACTGGTGGCGCTCGCCCGGACCTGGCCCCGGCAGCCACTGCACGGCGACGTCCACACCGGCAATCTGCTCCTCACGTCGTCCGGGCCGCGGTGGAACGACTTCGAGGACGTGTGTTCCGGGCCGGTGGAGTGGGACCTGGGGTCCCTGACGATCACCGACGACGCCGTGGCCGCCTATCCGGGACCGATCGATCGGGCACGACTGCGCGACTGCCGGGACCTGCGTCGCCTGCAGGTCCTCGCCAGCCTCCTCGTTCTCGACGACAGCGACGACGACAGCGAGGCAGGCGACGTCGCGCTCATGACGAGGATCGTGTCCCACCTCGACCGCCGCGCCGGTCGCTGAGGGTCGGTGCTGCGCGTCGCCGTGGCACCATCCGGACATGACGACTCGGGTGCGGTGGATGAGCGTGGTGCTGGTGGGGGCGGTGCTGGCCACCGGTGGCTGCAGCGGGGAGGGCGACCCGCCTGCCGGCGAGCCGGATCGCCGCACCGAGGCGCAGCTCACGCGCGCGCTGCTGAAGGACGGCGACCTGCCGGGGCGGTTCGCGCCGATCCCCCCTGATGCCGACGCGGTCGGGTCGGGCTTCGAGGACGTCTGCCAGGAGCCCGTGCCCGGCGACCCCGACCTGCTGGTGGGGCGGGGCTTCGCGGCCGGCGTGTCCGGCACGATCGGCGTCACCTCCGTGATCGCGCAGTATCCGACCGTCGCTGAGGCGCGCGAGGTGTTCGAGGCGATCCGCACCGGGTGGGGTGAGTGCAGCGACAGCGACTACGACGGGCTCAGCTTCGCGATGCGCCCCAAGGACGCGCCGCGCGTGGGGGAGGAGGCGTTCGGCGTGAAGGTCGAGCTCGTCAGCGACATCATCGCCCAGACCGTGCAGATGTACGCGCTGAGCGGCTCCACCGTGGTGGAGGCCTCCGCCTTCGGTACCTACCCCGACGCCGATTTCGCCAGTGAGGCGCTGAGGACCGTGATGCAGCGTCTCCGGACGTCCTAGCCGCGGCGTTCGGTGTCGGGGTCGAAGAAGCCGGTGAGACGGGCGATCCGGCCGTCGGGGGCGAGCTGCACGACGTCCCAGCCGGTCAGCAGCTCGGTGTCGTCGGCGGCGAACGTCGTCCAGCGGAAGAAGGCGTTGGCGTGGTGGGTGACGGGGGCGGTGGTCACGCGGATCTCACCACCCGCCAGCGACTCCTGGGTGGCGCCGATGTGGTCGCTCAGCGCGTCGCGGCCCGCGACCTCGGCCAGCGGGTCGGAGTAGACCGCGCCCTCGGCCCAGGCGACGTCGAGCAGGGCGCGGCGGCGGACCGGGTCGCGCTCGACCCAGGCGGCGCCGTAGGCGTCGATCGCCACGACGACGGCGGCCGGGTCGGGGGTCGGGGCGGGCTCGGTCATGGTCACTCCGGTCGGGTCGAGGGGACGGGGGCGCCGGTGAGTCCGGCGAGCGGGTCGACGCCGTCGACGCTCCCGCTGCTGGACAGCACGGCGCATCGCAGGAACCCCGTGCGGGCCAGCAGCGGGTGCTCCTGCTGACGCCGCACCGTGGCGGCGTGATCGGGACGGTGATATGCCCAGGTGACGGCGTCGCGCAGCGTCGTCCAGGCGGAGAAGGTGAGCACCGCGCCGTCGGAGGGGGCGTGCACGAGGCCGGCCCGCAGTCCGGGCGCGTCGGCCACGAGCGCTCCCAGGGTGTCGACGCGCTCGAAGAACTCGGTGGTGCGCGCGACGTCGTCGCCCAGCCCCGCCATCGTGATCACGGCGGCGGCGCCGGCCACCTTCCCGCGTCGCGGAACCTCGGTGAAGGGGGTCGCGCCGCCGGCCAGCAGCGCGTCGCCGTGGTAGGAGGCAGGCTCGAGGACGACGTGCCACCACTCCGCCAGGCCGGGGGTGCCGGCGGGTGTCTCCGCGGCGCTCTCGTCGTCGAAGACCCCGAGCACGGTCCAGCTCAGCCCGTCGCCCGGCGGGAGCGTGGCACGGGAACCGGCGGCGTGCCCGGCCTGGGCGTGGCGGGCGCCGGACGGCAGCCAGGGACACTCCGGTGTCGGGTCGGTGGCGCGCAGCAGTGTCCAGGTGACCCTCATGGGGCGCCCCTTCCTCGGTGAGTCGTCGGGACACCGTAGGCAGGTGATGTTGATGCCGTCAACATCACCTGCCCCGGGGTCTGCTCAGCGTCGGAGCATCACGGTGGCGCGCTTGACCGTGTCGCCGCGGCTGTTGCTGACCGTCGCCACCAGCGTCGCCGTCGCCCGCGCACCCCGGACGGCGAGGAGCTTGCTCAGCCGACCGCTCTGCGTCGTCGTCAGGGGCAGCGTGCGGGGGGTTCCCGGCACGAGGTTCGTGCGCACGGTGCGGACCGTGAACCGCTGCGGCTTCTTGGTGGCGCCGCGCACCACGACCGTGCCGGTGAGGGCGGCGGTCGTGAAGCTGGTGGAGCTCACCGTGGCGGTCAGGGCACCGGCCCGCTGGCGGGCCGGCGCGGTGAACGTCGCGACCGGGCGCACGCCCGCCCGCGCGAAGACGCTGATCGTGCCGTCCCGGTAGCCGCTGAGGTAGAGGTGGCGACCGTCGGGGCTGATCGTGGGGTCGTAGGGCTCGGCGAGACCGGGCGTGGTGGTGGGGCAGGTCGTCAGCGGTGACGCGGTGCCCTCGGTGTCGGCGATGCAGCCGGCCGAGGTGAGCGATCCGTCGGCGCCGCGCAGCAGTCGGACGGCCGCGTTGCGGACGTAGGACACCGCGACGATCTCGTCGCCGTCGGGATCCGTGGTCAGGCCGTTGACGCCGTCGAGGCCCTCGGCCACGCGGGCACAGGTCCCAGACCCCGGCGTGGGTGCCCCGACCGGGACCTCGTCGGCGATGCACCCGCGGTAGGCGAGCGTGCCGTCGGCGGCCCGGCTCAGGTGGAGCACCTCGTCGGCCGTCTCGGAGGTGAGGTAGAGGTCGGAGCCGGTGGGGCTGAGGGTCAGGCCGTAGAACGAGTCGATCCGGCTGGGGTCCGCGCACGGCGCGAGGCTGCTGACCCCGTCGGTCACGACGCGGGACTGGCACGCCCGGGTGGTGATCGCGCCGTCGGCCGCGAGGTCGAAGGTGTGGAGGCGACCCCGGTCGGAGACGTAGGCCTGCCGGCCGTCGGGGCTCAGCTCCATGGAGAGTGGACGGGAGAGGTTGGTGTCGGCGGTGCAGCCGGCGGTCGCCGCCTTGGCGATGCATGCCTCGAGGGTGAGGCCGGTGGCGGTGGGCCGGAGGTGCACGACCGCGGCATCGGCGAGGGCCAGGGCGTACACGTCGTCGCCGCGGACCTGGATGTCGTAGACGAACCTGAGCGTCGTGCCGGTGGTGCTCGCGTCGGTGCACCCACCGGTGCCGGCATCGGAGATGCAGCCCACCGGGGTCAGGCCGGAGTCGGCGACGCTGAGTCGCGCGACGGCGCTGTCGTTGCTGCCGGCGACGAAGATCTCCCCGCCGTCCTGCGCGACGGCGATCGCCCACGCGCCGTCGAGGCCCTCGATCGTCTCGCCGCAGAAGGCGGCCACCGGCGATCCGACGTCGGCGACGCAGTCGACCGGGGTGAGCTGGCCCGTGGCGGGATCGCGGTCGAACATCACCACGGCGTCGTCGTCGAAGGCGGCCACGAAGGCGCGGGTGCCGTCGGGGCTGAGGGTGACGCCGCCGGGGCCTCGCATCGCCTCGTACACGGTGGCGCACTCGTCTCCCGGGACGCCGTTCGCGCCGTCGCCGATGCAGGACGCGAGGGTCAGGGTGCCCGGCACGTCGGCGCGCACGTCGGCGCCCGTCGTCACGAGCAGGGCGGTGGGCAGGAGCAGCAGCGAGAGCGCCGCGGGGAGGCGGCGACGGGGGAGCGTCATGCGCGCAGGATAGGCGGGGCGTCAAAGGCCGCGACCGATCCGGTGCGCGCGATCAAAATTGTGCGAATCCTTAGTCGCCGACCGCTCCGCCGCGCCGCCCGGCTGGGGCAGGGTGTGCGCATGACCCTCTCCCCCACGGAGTCGGAGGGCCCGCGTCGGCGCGCCTACGACTCCTCGCGTCGACGTGCGGCCGCCGCCGCGCGGCGTCAGCGCGTCCTGGAGGTCGCGGCCGAGCGGTTCGCCACCCACGGGTGGGCCCGCACCACGATCGCGGCGGTCGCGCAGGAGGCCGGCGTCTCGGTCGACCTCATCACCCACACCATCGGCACCAAGTCCGAGCTGCTGCTCGCCGCGCTGCGGGCCACCAGCTTCGGGGACGAGGCGCCCGATCTCCGTGAGGCGGTGCTCGGCCTGGGCCTCGCCGAGCTCGACGACGTCGGTGAGCGGTTGCAGGTGCTCAGCGGGTTCCTGGTGCGCATGATGGCCCAGATGATGCCGCTGATCCCGGCGCTCGAGCAGGCCGCCGACTCCTCGGCCGACGCCCGCGTGATGATGCAGGGGCTGCAGGTGCAGCGCCGCGAGACCACGCGGCTGATGCTCGAGGCCATCACCGGTGGCCCGGTGCCGGAGGACCTCATCGACGAGACGATGGTCCTCACCAGCGCGCCGATCTACCTCCAGTTCGTGCCCGGACTCGGGTGGCGACCCGAGCAGTACGCCGGGTGGCTGGCCGACACGATGCGCGCGGCGTTGGGTCGACACGGGGTCGGCTGAGCCCCGCCCGTGCGATGCTGCCCCGGTCGGGCTCATCGGGAGCCCGCGGAGAGGACCAGAGCCCGTGACTTCCCCCACCCGCCGCCTCACCCCCGCCCTCGCCCTCGCCGTCGGACTCGCCCTGGGCGGGGTCGCCGCCGGCGTGGCGCCGGTGGCCGCGAAGGCGTTGATCCAGTCCAAGGACATCGCGCCCGGGGCCGTGACCAACAGCAAGATCGCCGCCAACGCCGTCACCTCCACCCGCATCCGCGCCGGAGCGGTGAACTCCACCTCGGTGCGTGACGGCTCCCTCGCCGGCATCGACCTCGCCCCCACCGCCCGCACCGTGGCCTCGACCTGGCTCAAGGCCGTCGACGCCGAGTCGGTGACCTTCGACGGCACCACCCAGGTGCGCGACGTCATCGCGGTGCCGGCCATCACCCAGGCCGTGCTCGACGGCTACGGCGTCGAGGTGTTCGTGAAGCTCAACGGCGCCACCCTGCCACTGCCCTACACCTCCACCGCCGGCTCGGGCAACGAGCTGAGCACGCTGTCCTACCAGCTCGAGCTCGGCAGGATCGTCATCACGAGGGTCACGCCCGACGACACCCCGCCCGCCATCGGCTCCAAGCTGCGCTACCGCTACGTGCTCACCCCGCCGGCCGTCCCGCCGCCCGCGGCTCCCGCGGGCTGAGGTCCCCCGGCGCCGCGACAATTCGTCAGGTACCTGACGTTTCTCCCCCGGCGCCCCACGCGCCCGTCGTCCTCTTAAAGTCAGTCTTGACTGTTTGTTCCTGACCCGGCAGGCTCGCCCCTGTGACGACGGCGACACGCGTGCCCCAGGAGGAGCGCACCCGGCTGATGCGGGCGCGGCTGCTGAGCGCCGCCGTCGACGTGCTGGTCGAGCGCGGGTTCGCCGGGACCTCCACGACCCTGGTCTCCGAGCGGGCGGGGGTCAGCCGCGGGGCGCAGCTGCACCACTTCCCCACCAAGAACGACCTCGTGGTGGCGGCGGTCGAGCACCTCACCCGCGTGCGGGGCTCCGAGCTCGAGGCCGCGGCAGCGCGGCTGCCCACCGGACCCACCCGCACCCGCGCGGTGCTGGAGATGCTGGGCGACCACTTCACCTCCCCGATCTTCACCGCCGCCCTGGAGCTGTGGGTCGCGGCGCGCACCGACGAGGCCCTGCTCGCCGCCGTCGGGCCGCTGGAGCAGCGGGTGGGTCGCGAGGTGCACCAGCTCACCGTGCAGCTGCTCGGCGCCGACGAGTCCCGCCCCGGCGTCCGTGAGCTCATCCAGGCCACCCTCGACCTCGTGCGCGGGCTCGGGCTGGCCGCCACGATCACCGACGACTCCAAGCGGCGTCGCCGGATCCTCGACGAATGGGCCGGGCTGCTCGACGCCCGGCTCGCCCCGACCACCCCCGGAGGAGCGCGATGAGCGACCTGCTGGAGACCCTGCTGGCCGACCTCGCGGCGGAGGGCGAGCGCCTGCGCGGCGTCGTCGCCGACCTCGGACCCGACGCCGACGGCGGCTGGGCCACGCCCACCCCCGCCCCGGGCTGGACCGTCGCCACCCAGGTGGCCCACCTCGCCTGGACCGACGAGGTGGCCGTGCTCGCGGCCGGCTCGCTCGATCCCGCCGGCAAGGCGGCCTGGGACGACGTCGTGCTCGGTGCGATGGCCGACCCCGACGGGTTCGTCGACGCCGGCGCCCACGCGCTGGCGGCCGACCCCGACCTGCTGAGCCGCTGGGACGCCGCCCGGGTCGGCCTCGGCGCCGCACTGCGGGCGCTGCCGGCGGGGGCGAAGATGCCGTGGTTCGGCCCGCCGATGTCGGCGGCGTCGATGGCCACCGCCCGCTTCATGGAGACCTGGGCCCACGCGCTCGACGTCCACGAGGCGCTGGGCCTGCCGACCGAACACAGCGACCGGATCCGCCACGTCGCCCACCTCGCGGTGCGCACCCGCGGCTACTCCTTCGCCAACCGGGGCCGGGAGGTGCCGGCCGCCGAGCCGCGCATCGAGCTGGTCGCTCCCAGCGGCGAGACCTGGACCTGGGGGTCCGAGGACGCCGAGGAGCGACTCACCGGGAGCGCGGTGGACCTGTGCCTGCTCGCCACCCAGCGCGTGCACCGCGCCGACACCGACCTGGTCGCGACCGGGCCGGGCGTGGACGCCTGGCTCGACATCGCCCAGTGCTTCGCCGGCCCCGCCGGCGTCGGCCGCGAGGCCCGCGGATGAGCGCGACCCCCGGTGCCGACGTGCTGCGCGTCGGCAACTGCTCGGGCTTCTACGGCGACCGGCTCGCCGCGATGCGCCAGATGCTCGACGGCGGCCCGCTCGACGTGCTCACCGGCGACTACCTGGCCGAGCTGACGATGCTCATCCTCGGCAAGGACACGATGAAGGACGCCGGCCTCGGCTACGCCCGTACCTTCGTGACCCAGCTCGAGGACTGCCTCGGTGACGCGCTCGAACGCGGCGTGCGCATCGTCGCCAACGCGGGCGGTCTCAACCCCGCCGGCCTCGCCGACCGGCTGCGCGAGGTGGCGCGCGGCCTCGGGCTCGACCCGGCCATCGCCCACGTCGAGGGCGACGACCTGCGCCCGCAGGCCGAGGCGCTCGGGATGGGCGGGGCGCTCACCGCCAACGCCTACCTCGGCGGGTTCGGCATCGCCGCGGCCCTGCGCGCCGGCGCCGACGTCGTCGTGACCGGTCGCGTCACCGACGCCTCCCTCGTCGTCGGCGCGGGGGCCGCCCACTTCGGCTGGACCTACGAGGACCGCGACGCCCTCGCCGGTGCGGTGGTGGTGGGCCACGTGCTTGAGTGCGGCACCCAGGCCACCGGTGGCAACTTCTCCGGCTTCCGCACCCTGCCCCACGACGGCCGTCCGCTCGGCTTCCCGCTGGCCGAGCTCGCCGCCGACGGTTCGGCGGTCATCACCAAGCACCCCGGCACGGGCGGGGCGGTCACCGTCGACACCGTCACCGCGCAGCTGGTCTACGAGATCCAGAACACCCGCTACCTCAACCCCGACGTCACCGCGCTGCTCGACACCGTCGAGCTCACCCAGCTCGACACCGACCGGGTGGGCCTGGCCGGCACCCGCGGCGACGCCCCGCCCGAGCAGCTCAAGGTGTGCGTCAACACCCTCGGCGGGTTCAAGAACACCATGGAGCTGGTGCTCACCGGCCTCGACCTCGATGCCAAGGCCGACTGGGTGCGCTCCCAGCTCGACGGTGCGTTCACCGCCGCCGAGGTCTCCTGGACCCGCACCGCCCTGCCGCTGCCCGACGCCGACACCGAGGAGGGCGCCTCCTGCCTGCTGCGGTGCACGGTCAAGGACACCGCCCCGGGGCCGGTCGGCAAGGCGTTCACCGGGCCGCTCGTCGAGATCGCGCTGGCGTCCTACCCCGGGTTCACGATGACGACGCCGCCCGGTGCGCCCAGCCCGTTCGGCGTCTACACGCCCCACTACGTGTCCCGCAACGCCGTGGCGCACACCGTCGTGCACGCCGACGGCACCCGCGAGACCGTGCCGGAGCCGACGGCGTTCGCCCCGCTGCAGCCCGACGCCGGCAAGCGCCCCTCACCGTTCCCCGCCCCCGCCGACCAGCGCACCCGCCGGCTGCCGCTGGGCACCTTCGTGCACGCCCGCTCCGGGGACAAGGGCGGCGACGCCAACCTCGGCCTGTGGGTGGTGCACGACGGCTCGCCGAAGTACGACGACCGCGTGCGCTGGCTCAGCAAGCTCATCACCCCCACCAAGGTGCGCGAGCTGGTGCCCGAGGCCGCCGACCTCGACGTGGAGGTCTACCTGCTGCCCAACCTCGGCGCGGTCAACGTGCTGATCCGTGGGCTCCTCGGAGACGGCGTCGCCGCCTCCACCCGGTTCGACCCGCAGGCGAAGGGCCTGGGGGAGTGGGTGCGCTCGCGCACCGTGTCGATTCAGGACGGTCTGTTGTGAACATCCGTGAGGTCGGCGCCGAGTTCACGCGGCGCGAGATCATGCCCCACCTCGACCAGTGGGAGGACGACGGCCGGCTGCCGCGCGAGCTCCACCTCGCGGCGGCCAAGCAGGGCCTGCTCGGCGTCGGCTTCCCCGAGGAGGTCGGCGGCCAGGGCGGCGACCTGATCGACACCACCGACCTGCAGGAGGGCATGTTCGAGGCCGGCGCCTCCTCCGGGCTGATGTCGGCGCTGTTCACCCACGGCATCGCCCTGCCCCACATCGTGAGCACGGGCCTGGCCACCGGGAACACCGACCTGGTCGACCGCTTCGTGCGGCCCACCCTGGCCGGGGAGATGATCGGTTCCCTCGGCGTCACCGAGCCCGGCGGCGGGTCCGACGTCGCCGGCATCCGCACCACCGCCCGCCGCGACGGCGACCACTACGTCATCAACGGCGCGAAGACCTACATCACCTCCGGCACCCGCGCCGACTTCGTGACCACCGCGGTGCGCACCGGCGAGGCCGGTGCCCACGGCCTGAGCCTGATCGTCGTGGAGGCCGGCACGCCCGGCTTCACCGTCGACCGCTCGCTGCGCAAGATGGGCTGGCACTGCTCCGACACCGCCGAGCTGTCCTACGTCGACGTCCGCGTGCCGGCGGCCAACCTGGTGGGCGAGGAGAACGCCGGCTTCTACTACATCGCCGAGCAGTTCGTGGTCGAGCGCATCGCGCTGGCGGTGCACGCCTACGGCATCGCCGGTCGCGCCCTGGAGCTCACCGCCCAGTGGTGCCGCGACCGGGAGACCTTCGGGAAGCCGCTGATCCGCAACCAGACGGTGCAGCACACGCTGGTGGAGATGCGCCGGCAGGTGGAGGTGGCCCGCACGTACGCCCGCGAGGTCGCCCGGCGCCACGTCGCCGGGGAGAACGTCATCGCCGAGGCGTGCCTGGCCAAGCAGACCGCCTGCGACGCCGCCACCTACGTCGTCGACAAGGCGGTGCAGCTGCACGGCGGCGCCGGCTACATGCACGGCACCGAGGTGGAGCGCCACTACCGCGACGCCCGGCTGCTGCCCATCGGCGGCGGCGCCACCGAGGTGCTCGCCGACCTCGCCGCCAAGCTGCTGGGGTACACCCGGTGAACCTGCTCACCCCGCTCACCAGCTCGGTGAGCCTGCGCATGGAGGCCCCGGCCGAGAAGGTCTGGGACCTGGTCAGCGACGTCACCCGGATCGGGGAGTTCAGCCCGGAGACGTTCGAGGCGCAGTGGACCCGCGGGGCCACCGGCCCGGCCGTCGGCGCCACCTTCAAGGGCCACGTCAAGCGCAACGGCGTCGGCCCGATCTACTGGGCGCCCTGCACGGTGACCCGCTGCGAGGCCCCGCGGGTCTTCGAGTTCAGGGTCGGCACGCAGGGCCGCCCCATCAACAATTGGGGCTACCGCATCGAGCCCGACGGCGAGGCCGCCTGCGTGGTGACCGAGTACTTCCGGCTCGAGCCCGCCCTGCCGGTGAAGGTGTACTGGCTGCTGCTCGGGCGGCTGCGCAACCGGACCAACCAGCGCGGCATGCGCACGACCCTGGAGCGGATGAAGCTGGTGGTGGAGAAGTGACCGTGACCTCCCAGATCCCCGAGGCCCCCGGGGCCCCGACGCATCGCGAGGCGATGCTGGAGAAGCTGGCCGCCCTCGACGCCGAGCAGGCCAAGGCCGTGGCCGGCGGTGGCGAGCGCGCCGTCGAGCGCCACCACCGCCGCGGCAAGCTGCTGCCCCGCGAGCGCGTGGAGCTGCTGATCGACGAGGGCTCGGCGTTCCTCGAGCTCTCCCCGCTCGCCGGCTGGGGCAGCGACTTCACCGTCGGGGCGAGCGTGGTCACCGGCATCGGCGTCGTCGAGGGCGTCGAGTGCATGATCGTGGCCCACGACCCCACGGTGAAGGGCGGCGCGTCGAACCCGTGGACGGTGAAGAAGATCTTCCGGGCCTCCCAGATCGCCCAGGAGAACGGGCTGCCCACGATCTCGCTGGTGGAGTCCGGGGGTGCGGACCTGCCGACGCAGAAGGAGATCTTCATCCCCGGCGGGAAGCTGTTCCGCGACCTCACCCGCGCCAGCGCCCGCAAGGAGCCCACGATCGCGCTGGTGTTCGGCAACTCCACCGCCGGCGGCGCCTACGTGCCTGGCATGAGCGACTACATCGTGATGGTCAAGAACGCCGCCAAGGTGTTCCTCGGCGGCCCGCCGCTGGTGAAGATGGCCACCGGCGAGGAGTCCGACGACGAGTCGCTCGGGGGTGCGGAGATGCACGCCCGCATCTCCGGCCTGGCCGACTACCTCGCCGAGGACGAGCGCGACGCCATCCGCATCGGTCGCCGCATCGTCGCGCGCCTCAAGAGCGCCAAGGCGGGTGCGGAGCCGGTCGACTACGCCGAGCCCGACGCCGACCCCGAGGAGCTGCTCGACCTCATCCCGAGCGACCTCAAGGAGCCCTTCGACCCCCGCGAGGTCATCGCCCGCATCTGCGACGGCGTCAGCCCCACCAACGCGGTGGCGTTCGACGAGTTCAAGCCGCTCTACGGCACCTCGCTCGTCACCGGCTGGGCGCGCCTGCACGGCCGCCCGATCGGCATCCTCGCCAACGCCCAGGGCGTGCTGTTCAGCGAGGAGGCGCAGAAGGCCACCCAGTTCATCCAGCTCGCCAACAGCAGCGACACGCCGCTGCTGTTCCTGCACAACACCACCGGCTACATGGTGGGCAAGGAGTACGAGCAGAACGGGATCATCAAGCACGGCGCGATGATGATCAACGCCGTCTCCAACTCCACCGTGCCGCACCTGACGGTGATCATGGGCGCCTCCTACGGGGCCGGCAACTACGGCATGAACGGCCGCGCCTACGACCCGCGGTTCCTGTTCACCTGGCCCAGCGCCAAGTCCGCCGTCATGGGTCCCGCCCAGCTGGCCGGGGTGCTCTCGATCGTCGCCCGCGCATCCGCCGAGGCCAAGGGCCAGCCCTTCGACGAGGCCGGCGACGCCGCCATGCGCGCGATGATCGAGGGGATGGTGGAGGAGCAGTCGCTGCCCCACTTCCTCTCCGGGATGCTCTACGACGACGGCGTGATCGACCCCCGCGACACCCGCACCGTGCTCGGCATCTGCCTGTCCGTCATCGCCACGAAGCCGATCGTCGGCACCGACCGATTCGGAGTCTTCCGCCCGTGAATCCCCACGACGTTCTGCGCTCCCCCGCTCCGCTCCTCCGCGCACAACGCCGCGGGGGCCCCGTGTCCTCCGGAGGTTCACACCCGCGATGATCACTCGTCTGCTTGTGGCCAACAGGGCCGAGATCGCGTCGCGGGTCTTCCGCACCTGCCGCGACCTGGGCATCGAGACCGTGGCGGTCCACTCCGACGCCGACGCCGACCTGCCCTACGTCGCCGAGGCCGACCACGCCGTGCGGCTGCCCGGCAACGCCCCGGCCGAGACCTACCTGCGCGTCGACCTCGTCCTCGACGCCGCCCGGCGCACCGGGGCCGACGCCATCCACCCCGGCTACGGGTTCCTCTCCGAGAACGCCGAGTTCGCCCGCGCGGTGGAGGAGGCGGGCCTGGTCTGGGTCGGACCGACGCCGGACTCGATCGTCTCGATGGGCTCCAAGATCGGCTCCAAGGACCTCATGCGCGCCGCCGGCGTGCCCGTGCTGGAGGCGCCCGCCGAGCCCACCGCCGCCGACCTGCCGCTGCTGGTGAAGGCCTCGGCGGGCGGTGGCGGCCGGGGCATGCGGATCGTGCGCGACCTCGCCGCCCTGCCGGTCGAGATCGAGCGCGCCGCGGCCGAGGCCGCCTCGGCGTTCGGCGACGGCACCGTGTTCGTGGAGCCCTACATCGAGACCGGGCGTCACGTCGAGGTGCAGGTGGTCGGCGACGGCACGGGCGGGGTGCTCGTGCTCGGTGAGCGCGACTGCTCCCTCCAGCGCCGTCACCAGAAGGTCGTGGAGGAGTCCCCCGCCCCGCAGCTGCCCGACGACGTGCGGGCCGCGCTGCACGAGGCCGCCCGCGCGGCGGCCGCGGCGATCGACTACCGCGGCGCGGGCACCGTGGAGTTCCTCTACGACGCCGCCACCCAGCGCTTCTTCTTCCTCGAGATGAACACCCGCCTGCAGGTCGAGCACCCGGTCACCGAGCTGGTGCACGGCGTCGACCTCGTGGCGCTGCAGCTGGCCGTCGCCGAGGGCCGTGGCCTGCCCGCCGAGTGGCTGGCGCAGGCCCCGCCCGCGCGCGGGCACGCCATCGAGGTGCGCCTCTACGCCGAGGACCCGGCCGCGGACTACCAGCCGCAGAGCGGCACCCTCACCGCCTTCGAGATCCCCGGCGGCGACGGCGTGCGGGTCGACGCCGGGTTCACCTCCGGCAGCACGGTGTCGACGTTCTACGACGCCATGCTGGCCAAGGTGATGGTGTGGGCGCCCACCCGCGAGCAGGCCGCGCGCCAGCTGGCCGGCGTGCTGCGCCGGGCCCGCATCCACGGCCTGGTCACCAACCGCGAGCAGCTGATCGCCAGCCTGCGCCACCCGGCGTTCCTCGCCGGTGACGTCAGCACCGCGTTCCTCGGCGAGCACGACCTCGCGGGACCCGCGGCCGTGCCCGGCACCGCCGCCCAGCAGGCCGTGGCGTTCTTCGCCGCCGCCCTGGCCTGCGTCGACGACGCCGCCTCGCGCCGTCCGGTGCAGCGCCGGATCCCGGCGGGCTGGCGCAACGTCGTGTCCGCGCCGCAGCGGATCGAGTTCGAGTACGCCGGCACCGAGGTGGCGGTGGACTGGCTGCACCACCGCGACGGCGACGTCCTGGTGGACGACGAGGTCGACGGTGTGCGCCTGGTCTCGGTGGTCGCCGAGGGCGGGCAGCGCACCGTCACCGTCGACCACGCCGGCGTGCGCACGACCCACGCGGTGCGGATCGCCGGCGCGGCCGTCGACGTCGACTCGCCGTGGGGCCACTACGCGCTGCGGCGGGTGCCGCGGTTCGTCGACCCCGCCGACCAGGTGGCCAGCGGCAGCCTGCTGGCGCCGATGCCCGGCACGGTCGTGAAGGTGGCCGTCGAGGCCGGGCAGACCGTGGCCGCCGGCGACGTCGTGCTCGTGCTCGAGGCCATGAAGATGCAGCACACCGTGAGCGCGCCGACCGACGGCGTGGTCACCGAGATCAATGTCAGCCCCGGTGCGCAGGTCGCCGCCGGAGAGGTGCTCGCCGTCGTCGGCGAACAGAACCAGGAGGAGTCATGAGCGACACCATCGCCTTCAGCGAGTCCGAGGAGCGGCTCGAGCTGCGCCGTCAGGTCGCGAAGCTGGCCGGCAAGTACGGCCGCGAGTACTTCACCGAGAAGGCCCGGGCGGGGGAGAAGACCACCGACCTGTGGCTGGAGATCGGCAAGAACGGCTACCTCGGCATCAACATCCCCGAGGAGTACGGCGGCGGGGGCGGCGGCATCGGCGACATCGCCGCCGTGTGCGAGGAGCTCGCGGCCCAGGGCTGCCCGCTGCTGCTGATGGTCGTGAGCCCCGCGATCTGCGGCACCGTGATCAGCCGCTACGGCACCGAGGCCCAGAAGCAGAAGTGGCTGCCCGGCATCTGCGACGGCACCGGCACGATGGCCTTCGCCATCACCGAGCCCGACGCCGGCACCAACACCCACAACATCACCACCACCGCCCGCAAGGACGGCGACGGCTGGGTGCTCTCGGGTCGCAAGATCTGGATCTCCGGCGTCGACGAGGCCAAGAACGTGCTCGTCGTGGCCCGCACCGAGGACGCCACCACGGGCAAGATCAAGCCGGTGCTGCTGGTCGTGCCCACCGACTCGCCCGGCTTCGAGTTCCACCACATCCCGGTCGAGATGGTCAGCCCCGAGAAGCAGTTCCAGGTGTTCATCGACGACGTGCGCCTGCCCGCCGACGCGCTGGTGGGCGATGAGAACGGCGGCCTCGTGCAGCTGTTCGCCGGCCTCAACCCCGAGCGGATCATGGCCGCGGCCTTCTCCCTCGGCCTGGCGAGGTTCGCCCTGGAGAAGGCGGTGGCCTACGCCAAGGAGCGGCAGGTCTTCAAGGCGCCGATCGGCGCCCACCAGGCCATCCAGCACCCGCTGGCCCAGAGCCACATCGAGATCGAGATGGCGCGGCTGATGAACGCCAAGGCCGCCGCCCTCTACGACGCCGGCGACGAGATGGCCGCCGGTGAGGCCGCCAACATGGCCAAGTACGCCGCCGCGGAGGCCGCCGCGAACGCCGTCGACCGGGCCGTGCACACCCACGGCGGCTACGGCGCCAGCGTCGAGTACGGGATGGCCGGCCTGCTCGTGGCCAGCCGCGTGGGCCGCATCGCGCCGGTGAGCCGGGAGATGATCCTCAACTTCGTGGCGATGCACTCCCTGGGCCTGCCCAAGTCCTACTGAGCCCGTCCGCCGCACGCCCCGTCCCTGCGCCATACTGGCGCGGTGGGCGGGGCGTCGCGGTTGGACCGCTTCCAGCGTCGACACCGGGTCATCGGGTTCCCCCTCGCCGTCGTCTACAAGTTCTTCGACGACCAGGGCAACTACCTGGCCGCGGTGGTCACCTACTACGCCTTCGTCGCGATCTTCCCGCTGCTGCTGCTGGCCTCCTCGATCCTCGGCTTCGTGCTGCAGGGCAACCCCGAGCTGCAGCAGCAGGTGCTCGACTCAGCCCTGGCCACCTTCCCGATCGTCGGCGACGAGCTCGGCCGGCCGCAGGGCCTGCAGGGGTCCACCGGCGCGGTGATCGGCGGCGCCCTCGCGGCGCTGTACGGCTCGCTGGGCCTGGGACAGGCGCTGCAGAACGTGCTCGCCACCGCCTGGGCGGTGCCGCGCAACAGCCGGCCCAACCCGTTCCGGGCCCGCTTCAAGAGCCTGCTGTTCGTCTTCGCCGCCGGTGCCGGCGTGCTCGCGGTGTCGGTGTTCTCCGCGCTCGGCAGCACCACGCAGGTGTTCGGCGAGGGCGTCGACCTCACGCTGCGGGTGCTCATCGTCGTGGGCACGGTGCTGGTGATCGGGCTGGTGCTCACCTTCCTCATGCGGCTGGCCTCCGCGCGCCACCACCCGATCATCGCCGCCGCCCCCGGCGCCTTCACCATCGCCGTGCAGTGGCAGCTGCTGCAGTACCTCGGCACGCTGTACGTGCAGGAGGCGCTGGTCGGCCCCACCTCCCTCAACACCACCTTCGGGCTGGTGCTCGGGCTGATCGGCCTGATCTACATCGCCTCGGTGATGGCGATCCTCGGGGTGGAGGTCAACGTCGTGCTCGCCCGGCGGTTGTGGCCCCGGGCGCTGCTCACCCCGTTCACCGACGCCGTCGACCTCACCGACGCCGACCGCCGCGCCTACGCCCTCTACGCCCAGGCCCAGCGCCACAAGGGGTTCGAGACCGTCGCCGTGCGCTTCGACGGCCGCGACGGCAACACCCACGAGATCGTGCTCGCGCCCGAGGACGAGGAGCGCTGAGACTCACACCGGGCCGGCGGTCGTCGCGCTGCGTCTCGTGACGGCGCTGGGGCGCCTCCTCGACGACCGTGGGAGTGGGTCGGCGGTCGTCGCGCTGCGTCTCGTGACGGCGCTGGGGCGCCTCCTCGACGACCGTGGGAGTGGGTCGGCGGGCGTCGCGCTGCGTCTCGTGACGGCGCTGGGGCGCCTCCTCGACGACCGGGGGAGGGGGGCGGCGGTCGTCGCGCTGCGTCTCGTGACGGCGCGG
>NZ_CAXRAZ010000047.1:0-18455 GCF_964229035.1 Nocardioides sp.
AGCATCCTCACCCACACCGAACACGACCTCACCGCCACCGAAACCAGGCGTCTGGCCTGCAACGCAGGCATCCTGCCCGTCGTCCTCTCAGGCGCCGGGCAGATCCTCGACGCCGGCAGAACCCGCAGACTGTTCACCGGCATCCAACGCACCCTCATCAAGAACAAGCACAAACACTGCGTCGCCGAGGGCTGCGACATCCCCGTCGCCTGGACCGAGATCCACCACCTCACCCCCTGGGCAGCAAGCGGCCACACCAACCTCACCGACGGCGTCCCCGCCTGCTCACGCCACCACCACCTCTTCCACGACCCCCGCTACCACTGGCGACGACAACCCGACGGACGAATCCGCTTCCACCGACGGACGTAGACCGACCCTGATGGTCGGGAGAAGCCGGGCGGCTCGTCGGCCTACTCCCCTCGCAGTTGCGGGCGCGCCTCGACGACTCGCAGTGGCTGCGGCGTGGACGCGAGCACCAGCTGACCTGGGATCGGACGCCACGGGCCGTCGCCGGCACGGAACCTGCCGACGAAACTGGTCGCGAGCGCGACCTGGAACCGGCCGGGCCGGGGGTAGCGGTGGGCGACGTCGAGGTCGGGGTAGGGCCGACCCGGCTTGGCGGTGACGAGGCGAGCGCCGTCTCCGAAGTCCCAGGCGTAGCTCACCGGTCGGGCCTCGATCGTGACCGCCTGCGTCAGCAGGGTGGTCGTGAGCGTCTGGGTCTGCGCGCCACCGGCGAAGACGATGGTCGGGAGGTTGACCAGCGTCGCGCCGCCGGGTGGCTGGACCGTCAGCTGCGGTACCCGCCATTCGAGCCGCCGCATCGCCGTGGCCACGAGTCCCGCGGAGAGCACCGGCGGCGTGGGAGCCGCAGCCGCAGCCGCTGCGGCTCGACGAGGCCCGGGCAGACAGGCTCGGCCCGGGCGCTTCACGCCCTCCCCGTACACGGCGTAGTAGCCGCCGGCACGGCCGCCGACCGAGCAGGAGATCCCTCGCTCACAGACGCCGTTGACCCTGAGGCCGCAGACCGGTTTCGAGCGCACTGCGTGTCCGGGGCGGCCGGGGCGGCTGGCAATCTGAACGGTCTTCCGCTGTGCTGCCGGGTTCACACATCCCTCACTGACCCGGTAGAGCGTCGCCGTCGCGCGGCATCCCGACGCTGCCGCTACCTCCCTGGCTGGCAGGTCGACTACGACCAGGAGAGCTGCCACGGTCAGCAGACTGACGGCATGAAGGGCCACCCTCATCGCAAGCCCTCGGTCGCACCGACCAGCCACTTTCCTCCGACGTCAACGAGGTACATCCTCGATGTCAGTGGACCGCCCTCAAGCAACTCAACGGGCGCTGCCGACGTACGTCGGACTCGGGACTCCTCGGCCCGAACCGCTACTACCCACTGGGTCTTCGATTCCGAGCGAAGACTGAGAATCGTGGTCCTCCCGCCTTCCACAGAACCGCCGGCGGCATAGATGGACCGCACGTTCTTCGCAAAGTCCTTGCACGATTCACACTCCGGACCGCTCGCCGCGAGGAACGCGTCGGTACGACCCGATGTCTGCGCGTCATCGAGAAGCGCATACCACCGCCGGATGAACTCCTCGGCCGTCTCCCCCGGCGGCGCGACGGTGAGATCGGGGCTCGGAGCCGCCGTCGTCCTCGAGCCCGAGGAGGACGGGGACGGGGCGCCGGGCGACATGGGTGCCGTGGCGCCGGGGTCTCCCCCGCCGCCGCACGCGGCGAGCAGGCCGATGACGACCGACAGCACGGCCATCACAGGGACGCGTCTGAGCATGGAAGGTCCTCCCGAGAGTGTCACGACGACCAGGACCAGGACGTCACGGGCAACCTAACGCGCCTCCGCGGACGTGACCACCACACCGCCGTGGGCTGTGGACGACGCCGCCCACCCCCGCGCTCACCGCCCCCACGCGCTCTCGGCCGGCCATCGCCACCCGCCCCGTCGACCCGCTCACCCACTCCCGAGAACAGCACGACGGCCCGCCCCCTGCAGGGGACGGACCGTCGGGTGCCGGCTGGTGGCGTCAGCCGCGCAGCAGGTTGCGCAGCACGTACTGCATGATGCCGCCGTTGCGGTAGTAGTTCGCCTCGCCGGGGGTGTCGATGCGCACCACGGCGTCGAACTCGACGCCGGAGTCGGTGACGACCTTGACCGTGCTCGGCGTGGTGCCCTCGTTCAGCTCGGTGATGCCGCTGATCGAGAAGGTCTCCTCACCGCTGAGGCCGAGCGACTCGGCGTTCTGGCCCTCGGGGAACTGCAGCGGGATGACACCCATGCCGATGAGGTTCGAGCGGTGGATGCGCTCGTAGCTCTCGGCGATGACGGCCTTCACGCCCAGCAGCGAGGTGCCCTTGGCGGCCCAGTCGCGCGAGGAGCCGGAGCCGTACTCCTTGCCCGCGAGGACGACGAGGGGCGTGCCCTTCGCCTGGTAGTTCACCGAGGCGTCGTACACCGTGGTGACCGGGGCGTCGTCCTGCGTGAAGTCGCGGGTGAAGCCGCCTTCGGTGCCCGGCGCGATCTGGTTGCGCAGGCGGATGTTGGCGAACGTGCCGCGGATCATGACCTCGTGGTTGCCACGGCGCGAACCGTAGGAGTTGAAGTCACGCGGCTCGACGCCGTTCTCGGTGAGGTAGAGGCCCGCGGGCGAGTCCTTCTTGATGGCACCGGCCGGGCTGATGTGGTCGGTCGTGACCGAGTCGCCGAGCTTGAGGAGCACGCGGGCTCCCTCGATGTCGGTGACCGGGGTCGGCTCGTCGGGCATGCCGTCGAAGTACGGCGCCTTGCGCACGTAGGTCGACGCGTCGTCCCAGGTGAAGGTCTTGCCCTCGGGGGTGGGCAGCGAGCGCCAGCGCTCGTCGCCCTTGAAAACGTCGGCGTAGGAGGAGGTGAACATCTCCTGGTTGATCGCGCCGGCGATGGTCTCCTCGACCTCGGCCGGGCTCGGCCAGATGTCCTTGAGGTAGACCGGGTTGCCGTCGGTGTCGTTGCCGAGCGAGTCGTTGAACAGGTCGACGTCCATCGAGCCGGCCAGCGCGTACGCGACGACCAGCGGCGGGGAGGCCAGGTAGTTCATCTTGATGTCGGGGCTGATACGGCCCTCGAAGTTGCGGTTGCCCGAGAGCACCGAGACGACGGCGAGGTCGTTCTCGTTGACCGCGGCCGAGACCTCGGGGATGAGCGGGCCCGAGTTGCCGATGCAGGTGACGCAGCCGTAGCCGACGAGGTTGAAGCCGAGCTTGTCGAGGTACGGCGTGAGGCCGGCCTTGTCGTAGTAGTCGGAGACGACCTGCGAGCCGGGCGCCAGGGTGGTCTTGACCCACGGCTTGCGGGTCAGGCCCTTCTCGACGGCCTTCTTGGCCAGCAGCGCGGCGCCGATCATGACCGACGGGTTCGAGGTGTTGGTGCACGAGGTGATCGAGGCGATCGTGACGGCACCGTGGTCGAGGGTGAAGCGCGTGCCGTCCTCGAGGGTGACCTCGACCGGCTTCGACGGGCGACCGCCGTCGGTGGGCGCGGCGGAGAGGTGCGCGGTGGGCGCGGGCTCGCCGTTCGACTGCGCCGGGTCATGCGAGGGAGCGTCGGAGCCCGGGAAGGTCTCGTCGACGACCTCGTCGTAGCCGGCGGCCTCGTGCGAGTCGCCGGCGTAGTCGACCAGGGCGCCGCGGAAGGCGGTCTTGGCCTCGGAGACGAGCACGCGGTCCTGCGGGCGCTTCGGGCCGGCGATCGAGGGGACGACGGTCGCCAGGTCGAGCTCGAGCTTCTCGGAGTAGCGGGGCTCGGCCGAGGGGTCGAGCCAGAGGCCCTGCTCCTTGGCGTACTTCTCCACCAGCGCCAACTGCTCCTCGGAGCGGCCGGTGAGGCGCAGGTAGTTGACGGTCTCGTCGTCGATCGGGAAGACCGCGATCGTGGAGCCGAACTCCGGGCTCATGTTGCCGATGGTGGCGCGGTTGGCGAGCGGCAGCGCCGAGACGCCGGGGCCGTAGAACTCGACGAACTTGCCGACCACACCGTGCTTGCGCACCATCTCGGTGATCGTGAGCACGAGGTCGGTGGCGGTGGAGCCCTCGGGCAGCTCACCCGAGAGCTTGAAGCCGACCACGCGCGGGATGAGCATCGACACGGGCTGGCCGAGCATCGCGGCCTCGGCCTCGATGCCGCCCACGCCCCAGCCGACGACGCCGATGCCGTTGACCATGGTGGTGTGGGAGTCGGTGCCGACGCAGGTGTCGGGGTAGGCCAGCAGCTCGCCGTCAACCTCACGGGTGAAGACGGTGCGGGCGAGGTGCTCGATGTTGACCTGGTGGACGATGCCGGTGCCCGGGGGGACGACCTTGAAGTCGTCGAAGGCGCCCTGGCCCCAGCGCAGGAACTGGTAGCGCTCGCGGTTGCGCTCGTACTCGATCTCGACGTTGCGCTGGAAGGCCTCGGGCGAGCCGAAGACGTCGGCCATCACGGAGTGGTCGATGACCATCTCGGCGGGGGCGAGCGGGTTGATCTTGGACGCGTCGCCACCGAGCTCGGCCATCGCCTCTCGCATGGTGGCGAGGTCGACGACGCAGGGGACGCCGGTGAAGTCCTGCATGATCACGCGCGCCGGCGTGAACTGGATCTCCTTGTCGGGCTGGGCGGTCTCGTCCCAGCCGGCGAGGGCCTTGATGTCCTCGGCGGTGATGTCGGCACCGTCCTCGGTGCGCAGCAGGTTCTCGAGCAGCACCTTGAGCGAGAAGGGCAGCGAGTCGACGTCGAGCCCCTCGCCCTTCACCGCGTCGAGGCGGAAGATCTCGTAGGACTTGCCGTCCACGTCCAGGGTGCTCTTCGCACCGAAGCTGTTCTTGCTCGCCACAGGCTTCTCCGTCCTCGTCGACTGCGCTGGTCGCGCCGATCCGTCGTCTCGATCATCCTGCCGCCGCACCCCCGGCCCCGCCTAGTGAGGCTGGCCTTAGCACTGCGGCGGGCGGCCCGGCCGCCCTCGGTGATCTCTTGATATCAAGATACACCGAGGATCGGCCGAACTCCATGTACCCGTCCGCGTGGCGTCACACCGGGTGCACTCAGACCGGGTGGACGACGAGAGGCCCGTCGCCGTCCTCGGCGAACTGGGTGCGGTAGAGCTCCTCGTAGCGTCCGCCGACGGCGATCAGCTCCGCGTGGGTGCCGCGCTCCACGATGCGCCCGCCCTCGACCACCAGGATCTGGTCGGCGGCGCGCACGGTCGAGAGCCGGTGAGCGATGACGATCGCGGTGCGCCCGGCCAGCGCCTCGTTGAGCGCGGCCTGCACGGCGGCCTCCGAGGTCGAGTCCAGCGACGCGGTCGCCTCGTCGAGGACGACGACCCGCGGCTGCTTCAGCAGCAGGCGGGCGATCGTCAGCCGCTGCCGCTCGCCGCCGGAGAGGCGGTAGCCGCGCTCCCCCACCACGGTGTCGAGGCCGTCGGGCAGGCTCCGCACGAGGGGCTCGAGCCGGGCCCGGCGCAGGGCGTCCCAGAGATCGGCCTCGTCGGCCTCGGGACGGGCGAGCAGCAGGTTGCCGCGGATGGAGTCGTGGAAGAGGTGACCGTCCTGGGTGACCATGCCGACGGCCGCACGGATGGAGTCCGAGCGCAGCTCGCGTACGTCGACGTCCGCGAGGCGCACCGCCCCGGAGTCGACGTCGTAGAGGCGGGCGACCAGCTGCGCGATGGTCGACTTGCCCGCGCCGGAGGAGCCGACGAGGGCGACCACCTGGCCGGGCTCGGCGCGCAGGCTGATGCCGTGCAGCACCTCCTCGCCGCCGCGGGTGTCGAGGGTGGCCACCGACTCCAGCGAGGCGAGGGAGACCTTGTCGGCCGAGGGGTAGGCGAAGCGCACGTCGTCGAACTCGACGGCCACGGGGCCGTCCGGCACCCGCTGGGCATCGTCGCGGTCGCGGATGAGCGGCTCGAGGTCCAGCACCTCGAAGACGCGCTCGAAGCTCACCAGCGCGCTCATCACGTCGACCCGCGCGCTCGCCAGCGACGTCAGGGGTGCGTAGAGGCGCGTCAGCAGCAGGGAGAGGGCGACGACGTCGCCGGCGTTCAGCGAGCCGGAGAGGGCGAGCGAACCGCCCACGCCGTAGACGACCGCCACCGCCAGCGCCGAGACGACTGTCAGGGCGGTGACGAATGTCGTCTGCACCATCGCGGTGCGCACGCCGATCTCGGCCACGCGGCGCGCGCGGGCCGCGAACTCGACCGACTCCTCCTCGGGGCGGCCGAACAACTTGACGAGGGTCGCGCCGGGCGCGGAGAAGCGCTCGGTCATCTGGTTGCCCATGATCGCGTTGTGCTCGGCGGCCTCGCGCTGGATGCCGGCCAGGCGTCGACCCATGCGACGGGCGGGGACGACGAACACCGGCAGCAGCACGAGCGCCAGCAGCGTGACCTGCCACGAGATCCCGAGCATCACCGCGAGCGTGAGCAGCAGCATCACGAGGTTGCCGACGACGCCCGACAGCGTGGTGCTGAACGCGCGCTGCGCGCCGATCACGTCGTTGTTGAGCCGACTCACGAGCGCACCCGTGCGGGTGCGGCTGAAGAAGGCCACCGGCATCTTCTGCACGTGGTCGAAGACGCTGGTGCGCAGGTCGAGGATCAGCCCTTCCCCGATGCGCGACGACAGCCACCGCGACCAGAGGGTCAGAGCCGCGTCGAGCAGCGCCAGCCCGGCGATCGCCGAGGCGAGCCACACCACCACGTCGCGCCGGTCGCCGGCGATGATCGCGTTGACCACCTTGCCGGCCAGCACCGGCGTGGCGACCGCGAGCGCGGCCGAGGCAATGCTCACGATGACGAAGCCGACGAGCTTGCGTCGGTGCGGCCCGGCGAACTGCAGCACCCGCCGAGCCGTGGCGCGGCTGAAGGAGCGGCGCTCCTGCTCGCCGTGCATCGTGCGATAGAGCTGGTTCCAGGCGATCGACTCCATGCTCATCGTGCGCCACCGCCTTCCGGGTCGTTCGTGCTGCTCCGCTCCGAGCCCGAGCGCGGACGACGCGCCGGATCTCGGCCGTGCCGGACCAACGTCGGCGCGACCAAGCATGATTCCGCCTATGCCGCGCCGGCTGATGCCGGCGACCACCCATCATCCCCCGCGGAGGAAGCATGCGCCCGATCATCGCCACCTCGTTCGTCTCCCTGGACGGAGTCGTCGACTCTCCCGGGGGCGAGCCCGACCACCGCAGCAGCGGCTGGACCTTCCAGGACATCGACTTCATCGAGGACGCCTACGAGATCAAGGGCCGGGAGCAGGAGGAGGCCACCGCGATGCTGCTCGGCCGGGTGAGCTACCAGGCCTTCGCCCCGGTGTGGCCGGGCATGACCGACGTGTTCCCGCGCTACAACGCGCTGCCCAAGTACGTCGTGTCGACCTCTCTCGGCGAGGGCGACCTCGTCGACAACTGGGGCGAGACCACGATCCTGCGCTCCCTGGACGACGTGGCGGCGCTGCGCGAGGGCGAAGGCGGACCGATCTCGGTGCACGGCAGCGCCACGCTCGTCCGCTCCCTCGAGGACGCCGGCCTGGTCGACCGCTATCACCTGCTGGTGTTCCCGGTGATCCTCGGCGCCGGCAAGCGGCTGTTCTCAGAGACCGACAAGCCCAAGCGGATGCTGCGCCTGACCGAGAGCCAGGGTTACCCCAACGGCATCCAGAAGCTTGTCTACGAGGTCGTGCGCTGACGCGCCTGTCGGAACTGCTCCACCACCGCGGCCGGGATCCTGCCCTTGGCTGAGACCTCGATGCCCTCGGAGCGCGCCCACCGTCGAACCTCTGCCGGGGTCGGCGGGGCCTCCTCGAGCGGCGCCGCCGGCTCCAGCCGGGCCACTGCCGACTCGCCGATCGCCTCCTCCGCGAGCGCCACCCGAGCGGCGGCAAGGAACCGGTAGGTCCACTCCTGTGCCAACTTCCTCGTCTCGCAGAACACGATCGGCACGGTGGGGAAGCGCACCTGGCACTCGGCGATCAGGTCGGCCACGGTGCTGGGGCGCACCCGCTCGAGCTTGAAGATCTGCGAGTAGCGCTCCTCCACCACCACGGCCGCACGCGGCACCGCCGAGAGGTCCGTGAGCTGGAAGCGGAGCTTGCCGGAGGTCAGCGACGACACGAGGTCGTCGAGGGACTTGCGCTCGACGCTGGCGCGCAGCACGTCGTCCACGACGAGGCCGTAGTCGCCGGCCGCCAGCGCTGCGCGGCGCGTGGCCACCTGCCGGTCGGCGAAGGTGTACGGGTACCGCTCGTGGGAGTCGACGACCACCTCGAGGTCGTCGACTCCGCTCGCGCGAGCGCCCGGCACGGACACCGCCGGGCGGGCCTGCTTGGCGGTGCGGGCGGTCTGCCAGAAGATCATCTGGCGCCCGCGGGCGTTGGTGATCACGATCTGCGAGCGGTTCTCGCGACCACGGTCGAGGACGAGGTCGATCGCGGCACCGCGGCGCACGCACGAGCGCACGGGAACGCGCTCCACGATCTCCGCCTCGTCCGGCCACTCCTCGACCCGGTGGCAGTAGACCTTGCCGGTGCGGGGCCAGGTGTCCCTCGCCTTGAGGATGATGCCCTCGCCGAGCGGCACGCGGAGCACGTAGGGCAGCGAGGAGCCCTCGTCGGTGTTGCGCGCGATCAGGAAGTCGTCGGGCACGGGCGACACCCTAGCCACCAGGCGAGCCTTTCCGGACCACCTCAACCATCTCCACCATTCCGGTGGACAATCGACGCGTCGATCGATCCGAGGGGTCATGGAGCGCGAGGCCCTCGGCTTCCTCGCCGGCATGCTCGTCGCAGCCGTCACCGCACCGGTCGGCGTGTCCGGTGCGGTGTTCCTGCTGCCCGTTCAACTGAGCGTGCTGCACGTGCCCAACCCCCAGGTCACGCCCACGAACCTGCTCTACAACGTCGTCTCCGGCCCCGGAGCGCTCCTCCGCTACGTGCGCCAGCGACGTGTCGACGGGCCACTCACGCGTGCCTTGGTGCTGGGATCCGCACCGGGAGTGGCCCTGGGCGCAGCACTGCGGGTCCATGTCGTGGCCGATCCGGACACCTTCCGGCTGCTCGCGGCCGCGGTGCTGCTCCCGACCGGGCTCTTCATCCTCCTCGGACCTCGACGGCGCCGCGGCGTCGGAGCGAGCTCCGGACCCGCTCCGCGCACCGTCACCGGCCTCGCCTTCGTCGTCGGGGTGGTCGGCGGCATCTACGGCGTCGGCGGCGGCTCGATCCTGGGGCCGATCCTCGTCGGCTCGGGGATGACCGTGGCGCGCGTGGCGCCAGCGGCGCTGGCGTCGACCTTCATCACCTCGATCGTCGGAGTGGTCGCCTTCGCCGGCCTGGCCCTCACCACGCCCGGCACGGTCGCACCAGACTGGTCGCTCGGACTGGCGATCGGCGCCGGAGGCATCGTGGGCGGTTATGCCGGGGCCCGCCTCCAACCGCGGCTGCCGGAGGCGCTGCTGCGCGGTCTCCTCGGATCCCTCGCGATCGCGCTCGCGGCGCTCTACCTGGTCCAGTCGACCGTCTGAGGATCAGGTCCACCGCGGGGCGTCAGCAGTGCCACGCACTCGACGTGGTGTGTCATCGGGAACAGGTCGAAGGCACGGAGGTCGCTGAGCCCGTAGCCGTGCTCGGCGAAGATCGCGACGTCGCGGGCCAGTGCGGCGGGGTCGCAGGCCACGTAGGCCACGGCCCGCGGCTGCCGCGCGACCACCTGCTCCACCACGGCGCGCTTGGCCCCCGTGCGCGGCGGGTCGAGGACGACGACGTCGGCGACGTCCCACTCGGGCGGCATCTGACCGGCGAGCACGTCGGCGACGTCACCGGCCCGCGTGAACAGGTCGGGCGTCGTCCGGGCAGCGGCCTTCATGGCCCGCGCGTCGCCCTCGATCGCGGCGACGGCGCCGTCCGGACCGACCGCGGAGCGCAGGAAGCGGCTGAACAAACCGACGCCGGCGTAGAGGTCGAGCGCCCGCTCCCCCGGCTGCGGGGCGAGGGCGGCGAGGACGGCGTCCACGAGCGCCTCGGGCGCGCCGGGGTGCACCTGCCAGAAACCGCCGCCGGGCACGGTGAAGTGCTCCCCGCGCACCTCGAGGCGCGGGCCTTCGGGCGCCTCGAGCAGACACTCGTCGACGACCACGACCTCGTGCGAGCGGTGCTGGCGCATGCCGCGGCGACCGTCGGGCAATTCGACGTAGCGCTGGCGGGTGCGCCAGCGCAGACCGTCGGCGTCGCCCGGCACCGACTCGACCTCGACGGGCAGGTCGAGACCGGCGAGGCGCTGCAGCTGCTCGCGCACCACGGCGGCCTTGAGGCGGCGCTGGGCATCGAGCGCAACGTGCTGGAAGTCGCAGCCGCCGCAGAGCCCGGGGCCGGCGTAGCGACACGGTGCCTCGACCCGGTCGGGCGAGGGGCGCCGCACCTCGACGGCGTCGGCGCGCCAGAACCGGTCGCCCTCGGTGCCCTCGGTGATCTCGATCAGCACCTGCTCGCCGGGCAGCGCGTGGCGCACGAACACCGCGCGTCCCTCGACCCGCGCCACGCAGTGGCCGCCGTGGGCCACGGGGCCGACCTCGGCCTCGAAGCGACGCCCGACCATGCTCTCGCCGCGGGCCGTGCGCACCCGTGCGGCAGTGCGACCGCCCTCTCGCGGCGCAGCTCCACCGCGGCGACGGCGATCGGGGGCCGGACTCACCGGCGCACGCGACCGCGACGCAGGTCACCCGGGTAGGGGCGCGAGTCGTCGCGCTCCTCGCGCTCGAGCGCGATCCCCGAGGAGCGCAGCTGGTACGGCACCGAGATGACCATGACGCCGGGCGTGAAGAGCAGTCGACCCTTGAGCCGCAGCGCCGTCTGGTTGTGGAGCAGCTGCTCCCACCAGCGGCCCACGACGTACTCGGGGATGTAGACGGCCACGACACCGCGGGGGTTGGCGCGGCGGATCGCGGTGGCGTACTCGACGATCGGCTTCCCGACCTCGCGGTAGGGCGAGTGGAGCACCTTGAGGGGAACCCCGGTGTTGCGCTCGTCCCATTCCTTGAGGAGCCTGGCCGTCTCCTTGTCGTCCACCGCTACGAAGACGCCCTCGAGGGTGTTGGGGCGCGTCGCCTTGGCGAAGGCCAGCGCCCGCAGCGTCGGCTTGTGCAGCTTGGAGACCAGGACGATGGCGTGCACGCGGGTGGGCGGCGCCTTGTCGGTCTCGTCGGCGGCCAGCTCGCGCTCCACCCCCTCGTAGTGCGACTTGATGCCGCGCATGAGGGCGAAGAAGAACGCCATCGCCAGGATCGTGATCCACGCACCGGCCAGGAACTTCGTGATCAGGACGATCACGAGGACGACGGCGGTGAAGGTGAGACCGATCGCGTTGATCGTGCGCGATCGGACCATCCGTCGCCTCTCGGCCGGATCGCGCTCCGTGGCCAGGGCGCGCGTCCAGTGTCGGATCATGCCGAGCTGGCTGAGGTTGAACGAGACGAACACCCCGACGATGTAGAGCTGGATCAGCTTGGTCGTCTCGGCGTCGAAGGCGATGATCAGCACGATCGCCATCAGGGCGAGGAAGACGATGCCGTTGCTGTAGGCCAGACGGTCGCCGCGCGCGGCGAGCGCACGCGGGGCGAGGCCGTCCTTGGCGAGGATCGAGCCGAGCACCGGGAAGCCGTTGAAGGCGGTGTTGGCCGCGAGCACGAGGATCACGCCGGTGACGGTGACGACGAAGTAGAACCCCGGGCTGAAGTCGCTGAAGACCGCGCGGGCGATCTGCGCGATCACCGTGTGCTGGTCGTAGTCCTCCCCGACCGGGCGCCCGTTGAGGGTGAGGCGTTCGAGCTCGTGCGGATCGACGTACTTGATGGCGATCTGCTTGGCCAGGACGATGACGCTGATCATCATCGAGATCGCGATGAGGCCGAGAAGGAGCAGCGTGGTGGCGGCGTTCTTGCTCTTCGGGCGCTGGAAGGCCGGCACGCCGTTCGAGATGGCCTCGACGCCGGTGAGCGCCGCGCAGCCCGACGAGAAGGCGCGGGCCAGCAGGAAGAGCAGGCCGAACGTCGTCAGCGGCTCCTCCCACCCGGGCTTGGGCTCGATCTCGAGGTTGGCGCTCTCCGCGAGCGGGAGCGTGCCCGCGGACAGCTGGAGGAAGCCGTAGGCGCACATCCCGAGGATGGCCACCATGAAGAGGTAGGTCGGGATCGCGAAGAAGGACCCGGACTCGCGGATGCCGCGCAGGTTCATCGCCATGAGCGCGAGCACCAGGACGGTGCCGACCGTCGCCTCGTGGCCTTGGAACGCAGGGATCGCCGCTGCGGCGTACTGCGAGCCCGAGGAGATCGACACCGCCACGGTGAGCACGTAATCGACCAGCAGCGCGCTGGCCACCGTCATGCCCGCGGTGCGCCCGAGGTTGACCGTGGCGACCTCGTAGTCGCCGCCGCCGGAGGGGTAGGCGTGGACCGTCTGGCGGTAGGAGGCGATGACGGCGGCCATGACGAGGGCCACCGCGATGGCGATCTTCCACGACCAGACGTACTGCGCCGCGCCGGCGATGGCCAGCATGATGAAGACCTCGTCGGGGGCGTAGGCCACCGACGAGAGCGCGTCGCTGGCGAAGACCGGCAGCGCGATCCGCTTGGGCAGCAGGGTCTCCCCCAGTTGAGCGCTGCGGAGCTTGCGCCCGAGAAGGATCCGCTTGGAGACATCGCCCACACCCACGAGCGACAACGGTAGGGCATGAGACGTGCGTTAGCGTTCTCACCGTGCACGTCGTGATCATGGGCTGCGGTCGGGTCGGCTCGACCCTCGCTCGAAGCCTCGAGGACCGCAACCACACCGTGTCGATCATCGACGCCGAGCAGGACGCGTTCCGTCGTCTGGGGCCAGGCTTCAACGGCGACAAGATTCAAGGCGTCGGCTTCGACCAGGAGGTCCTGGAGAAGGCCGGCATCCGCCGCGCCGACGCCTTCGCCGCCGTGTCGAGCGGCGACAACTCCAACATCATCGCCGCCCGCGTGGCGCGGGAGACGTTCGGGATCCAGCAGGTCGTAGCCCGCATCTACGACCCCGGCCGCGCCGAGGTCTACCAGCGCCTCGGCATCACGACCGTCGCCACCGTCAAGTGGACCGCCGACCAGGTGCTGCGCCGCATCCTCCCCGTCGGCGCCGAGCCCGACTTCCGCGACCCCACCGGCACCATCCGCGTCGACCACATCCCGGCGCCTGGCGTGTGGGTGGGCGCCCGCGTGGGTCAGCTGCAGGTGCAGGGGCGCTGCCGCGTGGCGTGGATCGACCGGCTCGGCGAGGGCATCCTCCCCGACCACGACAGCATCATCCAGGAGGGCGACATGCTCCACCTGGTCACCCGCGAGGAGACCGCCCAGCAGGCGTACGACGTGCTGGCCGCCGGTCCCGAGCACGAGGGCTGAGGAGGCCGGCATGAGGGTTGCGATCGCCGGAGCCGGCGCCGTCGGCCGTTCCATCGCACGGGAGCTGATCGAGAACGGGCACGAGGTGCTCCTCATCGACAAGTCCCCCGCGTCCATCCGCCCCGAGCGGGTCCCGGACGCCGAGTGGCTGCTCGCCGACTCCTGCGAGCTGTCCTCGCTGGAGGAGGCGCGTCTCGACCGCTGCGACGTGGTCATCGCCGCCACCGGCGACGATAAGGCCAACCTCGTCACCTCGCTGCTCGCGAAGACCGAGTTCGGCGTGCCGCGCACCGTGGGACGGGTCAACCACCCCCACAACGAGTGGCTCTTCACCGAGGCCTGGGGCGTCGACGTCAACGTCTCCACACCGCGCATCATGTCGGCGCTGGTGGAGGAGGCCGTGACGGTCGGCGACCTCGTGCGCCTGTTCACCTTCCGCCAGGGCAACGCCAACCTCGTCGAGATGACGCTGCCGGCCGACTCGCCCTACGTCGGCAAGGCCAGCGGCTTGATCCCGCTGCCCGACAACTGCGCGCTCGTCACCATCCTGCGCGACGGTCAGGTCTACCTGCCGGCACCCGAGCAGCCGGTCGAGGCCGGCGACGAGCTGCTGTTCGTCGTCCCCGCGGAGGCCGAGGACGGGCTGGAGCGCCTGCTCGCGCCGTCGTCGCACCCCGAGAAGAAGTAGCGGCTAGTCGCGGCCGGTCTCCTCGGCCGCGACAGCCTCGATCGGCGTGGCGTTGCGGGCCAGGAGCCAGATCATCGCCGACCACGAGCCGATGCGGAGCACCCATCCGAGACCGGTGCGCAGGATGAGGATGAGGACGACGGCCTGGTCGGGGTCGATCGTGCCGTTGCGCCCGAGGAGCCACACCGGGCCCTGCAGGAGCACGCCGATCGCGCCCGGCAGCAGCATCACCCAGGTGAGCCGGCTGCACAGCTTCACGACCTGGCGGTCGTCGTGCCACGCGGTCGGGTCGCCCGTGACGCTGCCGAGCATGAAGCCGAGCATCGGCCACCCGACGAGGCAGCTGGCGCCCAGCACCACGGTGTAGCCGAGGCTGATGAGGATGCCGGGCAGGAAGAAGGCGAGGGCCTGGTCGGTCTCGGAGCCGCCGGAGCTCTCCGCCCACCGCACGAAGACCCAGCCGATCGCGATGCCGAAGACCGCGTTGAGCACGTACTGCGTGCTGCTGCGCTGCACGAGCCGGGCGGCCAGCGCCACACCCGCCACGACCAGGCTGGCGATCAGCGCGCCCTGCAGGTTCTTCGAGGTCAGCCACACGAGGGTGAAGACGATGCCCGGCACCGCCGCCTCCACCATGCCGCGTCGGCCACCGAGCGCGGTGGCGAGCTGGCGGCGCACGAGCGCCTCGACCGTGTCGACGCCGATGTGCGGTGCGGCCGCGGCGTCGTCCGCAGGATCGCCGGGGGCCGGCTGCTGCTGCGACCCGCTCACAGCAGCTCGTAGCGCGGGTTGTAGAGCACGCGGACGCCGTCGTGCGCGGGATCGGGGTTGCCCAGGCGCCCACGCACCTCGAGCGAGCGGCCCGGGTCGATGCCGGCGATCTGCCGGCGGCCGAGCCAGATCACGGTGACGGTGCCCGTGCCGTCGTAGAGCTCGGCCTCCAGCGCCGGGACGCCGCCGCGCGGGCGGAGGGTGACGGTGCGCAGGGTGCCGCGCAGGCACACCTGCTCGCGCGAGGGGGCCTCGCCGATGCACACGACGCCGTCGTGGCTGAAGGTGCGGCGGAGGTCGCGCGCGTCGGCCTCGTCGGGGTTGGCCCAGCGGTTGATGGTGCGGCGCAGGCGGCTCGTCGTGCTCATCGGGCGGGTGTCCGGTCTTGGGTCCGTGGAGGTCAGTCGTCGAGGCCGGGACCGACGGCGCCCTCGGCGGGGCGGGGGTTCGACCCGTCGGGCAGGGTCAGCGGGAGCTGCTCACCCACCGGCATCGCACCCGCGCCTCGGCGGACGACGACGTGGCCGACCACCTCGTCCCAAGCGGCGGCGGTCTCGGGGTCGCGGGCAGGCTCGCCGAGGAAGGTCGCCCGGAGCATCCAGCGGGGCCCGTTGACGCCGACGATGCGCGAGGTCTGCACGCCGGTCTGCCCGTCGGGCAGCGTCAGCCGCACCTCGGAGACCAGCTCGGTGCCCCAGCGCCCCTCCTGCTCGGTGGCGGTGCCGCCGCGGCGGGCGGTGTCGGCCGCGATCTGGGGACGCACCTCCTCCCAGAGGTCGCCGTGACGCGGCGCGGCGAAGGCACGCAGTTCGACCGCGCCCTCGTCGGTGGCCAGGAGCACGGCCCGCACCTCGCCGGTGGGCTCGTCGACCTGCACGCGCAGCTCGCACTCGGCGAGCGGCACCAGGGCGATCGACCCGAGGTCGATGCGCTCGAGGTCGTCGTCCTCGGGGAGCTCGTCGGCGTCCCAGGGGCCGCCGGAGGATCCGGAGGCCCCGTCGGCACCGGCCTCGTCGGGGGTGGTGGTCTGCTCACCGTCGTTGCCGACGGCCTGCTCGACGCCCTTGCGGCGCAACCTCACTGTGCTCTCCTCGTCATCGACGTCGGCCCCGAGGGCCGATCAGCCGCCGAACCCTCCGGTAGAACCGTAACCACCGCTTCCGCGCGGGGTGTCCGAGAGGGTGTCGACTGGTGTGAATCGTGCCCGCTCGACCCGCTGGATGACCAACTGGGCGATGCGGTCGCCCCGGCGCAGCACGATCGGATCGGCGGGGTCGTGGTTGATGAGCAGCACCTTGATCTCGCCGCGGTAGCCATTTCCCGACCACCAAATGCTACGCCGCAGGTCAGGGGCCGGTTTTGTGTCGTCGGCATACCGCTGACACCGCCCACAGGGGCGACGATGTCTGGTCGAACGTCGCGGCACGTCAAATGCGCTCCTCCGCATGTTCACCGACCTGCGCTACTCAACGGTTGTCGCCGGAGCCACCAAGGACGGCGCGCCGTTGACGATCCGCAAGTTTGTCGACATTCCGCTGCGCAACGTCGTCGAGCGAGAGGTCCAGGAAGTTCGCCAGAACGGCGGTGTACCACAGGACGTCGCCTAGTTCCGACGCCATATCATCGCGATCGAGTTGGGCGAGGTCGCTGTTCTTGTCTCGCACCAACTTCTTGACCTTCTCCGCGATCTCGCCCGCCTCGCCGACCAGTCCCAGGACTAGGTGCATGAACTCATCCTGGGCGTCCTTGTCGCGGGCAGTCCGCATCGCGGCTCGCTGATACTCGTCGCAGTCCACGAAGCGCACGCTATCCGGTTGACCATCGCGCCTCGCGACCCGACCGAGCTCCGTGACGGGCAGCCCGGGACGACGGCCGGGGTCGTGGACGCCGTCGCCCTCTAGGAATGATTGGTGGCGCAACGGCAAAATGTCCGTTGTCGGACGAGGGGGTGTGTTGACTGCTCCCGCTGTCGATGCGAGCAACATGGTGAGCGCGAACCGCCCGTCACTGCGTTCTAGGCTGCGCATATGAGGGAAGACATGCCGGAGAACGAACAAGACGGTTGGGACCCTCCACTGGGCAATCCCAACTCGAAAGGCTGGTTTCCGAGACGCCTCACCAAGGATTCGCTGCGGCAAGCGTTCTTCGAGCGCTGCCTTGGTGTCGAGCGGATCCTGATGTTGCGGGCGGAACTTGAGCGCCGCATGAACATCGACAACTTCGATTCTGGTCCTGGGTTCGAGGACATCTTGCGAGAGGAGATGGCCCGGCTACTACCTGACCGATACTCGGTAAGGGCCGGCGTGGTATCTGACTCTGAAGGTTTGTCGGCTGGCGACTGCGACGTCGTCATCTACAACTCGACTTGGTTCCCAGCCATCAAGGCGGGGGCGACCGAGCACTCTCGGCGTTGGCACTATCCGATTGAGGGGGTGTACGGCGTGCTTGAGGCAAAGCAGAGCCTGAGCGCCGAAACCCTGGAAGCTGCGATGCAGAAGTTGGTCACGGTGAGTCGGCTCCACGTCGATCCGCCGCCCTCGTTCAATCGGGTAGTCGAGAATCGCGGTGGCGCCTTTGCGACTGCCGATGATCCGTCGCGCGTGTTCACGGCGATCGTCGCCGGTGGTCTTGCAGAAGGCGTGGATCTGGAGGACCTCGTGCACCGCTTCGTCGCCATCAATGGGCAGCTCCCTCGCGTGCACATGGTCAAGGCTCTGGTCGTTCTCGGTGTGGGTTACGTCAGTTTCGCGACCACTGATCCTAAGACTGGCCATCAAGTTCGAGCTCGACACTCCGCGCTGGACGATGAGCTGCCGCTGTACCCGACGCTGTTTCGAGAGCGCGATGGCGAACCGTTCAGCGCGTTCTACCAGTTCGTCAGCGGTCTTTTATCCCATCTGACAGGCGCAGTTCTCTTCGCGCATGGAGTGGCGAGGAAGTATGGCGCGGAGCTTCGGCATGAAGCACCGGTGAACGACAACTGGGACATGTTGCCTCGCTCAGAGGCGAGCCCCGACCTCGAGGACGCCGCCGCGTATGAAACGGAAGGCACCGCACACACACGGGTGGAGGGCGGTGTGTCGCGTGCCGGGTCTGATGGAGGCTGGTCCACCCCGGGTTCCGTGGAGTCGTGAAGCTGGATTCTCATGCCACGGTGATGGTGTTGGTGCGCTCGAACTCTATCGGGGTGAGCATCCCGAGTTGGCTGTGGCGGCGTTGCCTGTTGTGCCAGATCTCGAGGTAGTCGAACATCGCATTGGCCAGCTCGATGCGGGTCTTCCACTTGCGCCGGTCGAGCAGCTCGACCTGCATGCGTGACCAGAACGACTCGATCATCGAGTTGTCGTAGCAGTCACCGACCGAACCCATCGACGGCACGAGACCGGACTCCTTCGCGCGGCGGGTGAAGGCCCAGGAGGCGAACTGCCCAGACTCAACCAGTCGAAGCAACACCCCGATCGTGGAGGTGTTCGTGGGACGACAGCCAGGGTGGATGGTCACGCAGACGGGACGACCGGCGATGAGGTCGCCAGGAACTCCGCCGATCCGTCGCGGCATCGAGC
>NZ_CAXRAZ010000048.1:0-86909 GCF_964229035.1 Nocardioides sp.
GGCGGTGCGGCTGGGCGGCGACGAGTTCGCCCTGCTCATCGCCGGCCCGGACGCGTGCGCCCTCGAGCAGCGCACCGAGGACCTGCTCACCGAGCTCTCCCAGCCGATCCGGCTCGACGAGGTCAGCTGGAGCATCACCCCCTCCATCGGCCTGGCCGTCCACCCCGACGACGGCCGCACGATCGGCGAGCTGGTGCAGGCCGCCGACTCCGCGATGTACGACGCCAAGTCCTCCCCCCAGCGCTGGCGGCGACCGGGCGGCGACCGGGCGGCCTCGGACGGGACCGGCCCCGAGGAGCTGGCCGAGGCGCTGCGCCGCGACCAGCTGGTGGTGCACTACCAGCCGCAGGTCGACGGATGGACCGGCGCCGTGACCGGGTTCGAGGCGCTGGTGCGCTGGCAGCACCCCGAGCGCGGGCTGCTGCTCCCTGACCTGTTCCTGCCGCGCGCCGAGCGCAGCGCGGTCATCGCCGACCTGACCCGGTGGGTGCTCGGACGCGCCCTCGCCGACCTGCCCACGCTGCAGGTCTCCGCGCCCGGCGCGACCGTCGCGGTCAACGTCTCGGCCCGCTCCATGATGGGCACCCGCCTCCTCGGGGACCTCGGACGGCTGCTGGAGGAGTCCCGCGTCCACGCCCACGACCTGGTCCTGGAGATCACCGAGCCCGCCCCGCGCGCCACTGCCGAGGTCACCGGGCTCCTGGAGGGCCTGCGGGCGCTGGGCTGCGGGGTCAGCGTGCACGGGTTCGGCTCCGCGCAGACCTCGCTGACCGCACTGTGGCAGCTGCCCGCGGTCCGGGAGATCAAGATCGACCCGCACCTGGTGCAGGCCGTCGCCGACGACCCCGACGCCGAGCGGCTGTGCCGGGCGATGATCAGCGCCGCCCGCGGCCTGGACGTGCGCGTGGTGGCCGAGGGCGTCGAGACCACCGAGACCGTGCACCGACTGCGCGGCCTGGGGTGCGGCGCCTTCCAGGGCTACCTCCTCGGCGAGCCCGTGCCGCTGGACGAAGTGGCCGGCTGGGCCGGCGCGTGGCACCGCGAGGGGTCCCGCCTGCTGGGGCGCTGACGCCTCGCACCCCCTCGAGACCCGCCCCTCAAGACCTCCTCCGGCTGGACCGATACCCCGGTCGTGACCCTGCCCCTCACCCCCGAGCTCGCCCCCTGGGTGGTCCCCAGCAGCCTGGGCGTGCTCGCGCTGCTGCTCTCGACCTACCTCGTGCTGTCCGTGCGCCGGCGTCGGCTCGCGGAGGTCGCCGATCTCGAGGACGTCGACGACCTGCCGGTGCAGGCCGAGGACCGCGACGTGCGGGTGCTCAAGCGCCAGGTCGACGTGCTGACCCGGACCCTGGCGGAGTGGGACAGCGAGCAGCGTGTCCCCGCGCCGCGCGGGCCCGAGCAGGCCCACCCCCTCGACGTCGACCCCTCGGTGCGGCTCGACCCGTCCGCGCCGTCGGCCTCGTCTGACCGGCCGGTCCCGGGCGACGCGTCCGGCGAGCCGGTGGAGCAGGCCACCCTGACTGCCCCCTCCGCGCCGCCCGCCCCGACCGGCTGGCCCGCGCCCCCGACGGGCCCCTCCACGGCCTACGTCGCGCTGTCCCGCGAGCTCGCGGCCACGGGCGACCCCGCGGGCGCGGTGCTGGCCCAGTGGGCCGCCGACCTGCAGGTGCTCCGACCGGCCCTGGGGGCCCATGGTGCGGAGCTGGCGCGAGCCGTCTCCGGCGTACGGCACGACGAGCCGGTGGCCGCCCTGCGCGCCTGCCGCGAGGCCGCGCTCGGCCTGGTGCGCACGGCGGGCTCCGTGCGGGCGCTGCTGGCGCCGCTGGACCACCTGGCCGACCTGGGCGACCTCGGCGGCGGCGTGGGCCGCGTGGGGGCCCCCACCACGCTGCCGGGCCCGCTGCTGGACATGCTGCCCGCCGACCAGCGCGAGCGACTGGCTGCTTCCGGACTGGCCCCTGCCGGAGCAGCCCCTGCCGGACCGGCCCCCTCCGGGCTGGTCGGGTGACGGCGCGGTGACCGCGGCACTCCCCTGGCCGCTGGTGGTCGGGCTGGTGGCCCCGCTGGGGCTGGCGATCGGGTCGTTCCTCAACGTGGTGGTGCACCGGGTCCCGCTGGGGCTCTCGGTCGTGCACCCGCCGTCGGCGTGCCCACAGTGCCGGCAGCCGGTGCGCGGGCGCGACAACGTGCCGGTGCTGTCGTGGCTGCTGCTGCGTGGCCGCTGTCGCGACTGCCGGACCCCGATCCCGGTGCGCTACCCGCTCGTCGAGGCAGGCACCGCCGCGCTCCTGGTCGCGGTGGCCCTGCACCTGCAGGACGTCGCGCTCGTCCTGGCCGTGCTGCCGGTGGCCGCCGCCGGCGTGGCGCTGGCGCTGATCGACCTGGAGCACCAGCGGCTGCCGTTCGCGATCTCGGGCGTCGCGCTCGTCCTGGCCCTCCCCGGTGTCGTCGCCGACCAGCTCGGCTCGTCCCCCGCTGCGCCGCTGTGGCAGCTGCTGGCCGGGCTGGCGGCGTGGGTGGGGGTGTACGCCGGCACCTGGCTGGTCACCGGTGGCCGCGGCATGGGCCTGGGCGACGTCGTGCTGGCCCCGGTGCTCGGACTGGCCCTCGGCGCGCTGGGGCTCGGCCCGGCGCTGGTCGGCCTGATGGCCGGCTTCGTGCTCGGTGCGCTGGTCGGCGTCCTGCTGCTCTCGACCGGTCGGCTGCGGCGCGGGGAGCGCCTCCCGCACGGGCCGTTCATGCTGCTCGGCGCGGCGGTGGGGGTCTTCGCGGGCGAGCCGATCGCGTCGGCGTACCTCTCCCTGACCGGCCTCTCCTGACCCGCCCCTCCGACCGACCGGCGCGACCCCGGAGCTCGGGTCCGGCGCGGTCCGGAACTGACAGGACGTCTAAGCAAAATCTTTCACGTCCGTCACACCCGTCACGCCTGAAACATCCCTCACCCCGGTCTAGACGAGTGCTGACTAGGCGCCGAGGGTCCATCACTGTGTCCCTCGCCGGTCGTTCGGGAGACCGTCATGCCACACGTCGATGCATGGGGGCACCAGATGGAGGCGAACCGCGCGCACCGTGCCGCGCCCGCGCAGCCTGCCCCGCCCTCCACCGCCGCTGTCCCCGCCCCTGCCCCCGCCGTCGCTCCGGTCGTGCCGCTGCCCCGCCCGCACGACGGGGCCGTCACCGTGCCCGGGCACGGCCGCACGCTGCTGCGTCAGGTACGCCGCGTGCAGGAGGAGGCCGTCCGGCACAACCGCACCTCGGTGCTGGTGGCGATGTCGGTGGGCAACGCGACCGAGATCGCCGACGTCCTCGGCGCCGAGGTCCTCGGCACGGTCACCTCGGTCCTGGCCCAGCGGATGCTCGGGCTCGCGCACGAGGTGCACCTGCTCGCGGTCTCACCCTTGGGTGGCGCGCTGGCAGCCATCGTCTGCGACCGCGCCGACCGGGCGACGCTCGGTGACGCCGTGCAGGAGGTCTGCGCGGGCTTCGTCACGACCACCCACGCCCGCGTCTGGCCCGTGGTCACCGTCGGCCTGCGCGGCCTGGACGGACAGGCCCCCGAGCGGGCGCTGGAGGAGGCCCGCCGGACGGTGTTCGACACCGACCGCCGCTCGCCGGGCGGGGTGCGGTGGTTCGACCCCGAGGGCGCCGAGCACCCGGCGGCCCGGGCCCTGAGCCTCACCGGCGACCTGGCCGAGACCCTCGGCCGTCCCGACGAGCAGCTGTCCCTGGCCTACCAGCCCGTGCGGGACCTGCGCACCGGGCGGATCACCGCCGTGGAGGCCCTCCTTCGGTGGCGGCACCCGGTCCACGGCCCGGTCGCGCCGACGGACGCGATCGCCGTCGCCGAGGCGTCGGGACTGATCCACCCGCTGGGCCAGTGGGTGCTCGACCGAGCCCTGCGGCAGGCCTCGGCCTGGTGGCGGTCGCACCGCTACGTGACGGTCCACGTGAACGTCAGCCCTGTGGAGCTGCGCTCATCGGCGTACGCCGCCGCGGTGGCGCGGGCGCTCAGCCTCCACGACCTCCCGCCGACCGCGCTCCTGCTCGAGCTGACCGAGACCGACCTGATGATCGGCGACCGCGAGGTGCGCCGAACCCTGGACGACCTGCGGGCGCTGGGCGTGCGGCTCGGCATCGACGACTTCGGCGCCGGCTGGTCCTCGATCGGCCAGCTGCTCGACCTGCCCGTGGACACCGTCAAGGTCGACCGCTCGCTGGTCGCCCGCATCGACCACTCCCCCGCCGACCTCGACCTGCTGCGCGCGGTGCTCGGGCTGCTCGAGACCGCCCCGGTCGAGGTCGTCGTCGAGGGGGTCGAGAACGAGGCCCAGGCCGCGATCCTGCGGACCCTCTCGGTCCGCCTGGTCCAGGGCTACCACCTCGGGCGCCCCGTCCCCGCCCACGAGCTGAGCCTCGGTGGGGGCTCCGGTGCGACGGGTCGGGTGGGCTGACGGGAAGCGGGTTAGTCCGCACAAGTTCTCACCCCCAGCTCGAGTCGAGGGTGAGAACTCGTGCGGAGTATCCCGTCGACGGGACCCGAGTGACCCCTGGGACTCAGCCCTCGGCCGCGTCGCCGGCCCCGCCGGCCCCGCCAGCCCCGCCAGCCCCACCAGCCCCGCCGGCGGCGTCCTCGGCCTCCAGCCAGCCCCGGAACGCCTCGAGGTTGCGGGTGGACTCCCCGCGCAGCTTGCGCCACTCCCACTCCTTGCGGATCGAGGAGGCGAAGCCGAGCTCGAGGATCGCGTTGAACGACTCGTCGGCGTAGCTCAGCACCGACCCGAGCAGCCGGTCGAGCTCGTCGGGGGTGGCGACGGCCAGCGGCAGCCGGGCATCGAGGTAGATGTCGCCGTGGTGGTCGCAGGCGAACGCGACGGCGTACATCTTCAGGTTGCGCTCGAGCAGCCAGCGCCACACGCGCTCGTGGTTCTCATCCGGGCGGCGGCACACGAAGGCGTGGATGCCCAGGGCGTGCGGGCCGACGTCGAGTCGCACGGGGGTCTGCAGCTTCTTCTCGCCGGGCAGCGCGAAGGAGAAGACCCCGTCGGCGACCTCGTCGGCCTCCAGCTCGTTGTCGGCGAGGTAGCCGCGCACGACCTCGATGACCTGGTCGCGGCCCTCGTCCCGCTTCGGGTCCAGCTCCTGCTCGATCACGCCGTGACCTCCGCCCTCATCAGCTGCCGGGCCCGCTCGTAGGTCTCCAGCATCGCGCCGGCCGTCGCGTCCCAGCTGAACTCCCGTGCCTGCGCCGCCGCGCCCGCCGCCAGCCGGTCGTGCAGGCCCGGCTCGGTCAGCACCCGCCCGAGCGCGCGCGCCCAGTCGGTGTCGTCGTGGGTGTCGACGAGCAGCCCGCTGCGCTCATGGCGTACGACGGTGGGCAGCCCGCCCACGGCCGCAGCCACCACTGGCGTACCGCACGCCCCCGCCTCCGCCGCGACGAGCCCGAACGACTCGTTGTAGCTCGGCACGGCGACCAGTGTCGCGGCGGCGTACCACTGCGCCAGCTGCGACTGGGCCACGGGCGGGACGAACCGCACGACGTCGTCGAGCCCGAGGGTGACCGCGAGCTCGGCGAGCGACTCCGGGTGGTCCAGGCCCGACCCGGAGGGGCCGCCGACGACCGGGACCACCAGCCGCGAGCGCAGCGCGGGCTGGCGCTCGAGCAGCACGGCGATCGCGCGCAGCAGCACGTCGGGCGCCTTCAGCGGCTGGATGCGGCCGGCGAACAGCACGACCTGCGCGTCGGGCGGCAGGCCGAGCGCGGCGCGGGCGGCGGCCTGCGAGCCGGGCCGGAAGACGTCGAGGTCCACGCCGGGGTGGACGACCTCGACGCGGCCGGGGTCGGCGTCGTAGAGGTTGATCAGCTGCTTGGCCTCGATGTCGGTGTTGGCGACGAGCACGTCGGCGGCCTCGACCACCTGCTCCTCGCCGATCACCCGCGCAGCGGGCTCGGGGGTGTCGCCCGCGGCCAGCGACTCGTTCTTGACCTTCGCCATCGTGTGCATCGAGTGCACCAGCGGGACGCCCCACCGATCGCGCGCCAGCGCGCCCACCTGCCCCGAGAGCCAGTAGTGCGAGTGGACGACGTCGAACTGCCCCGGCGGCATGGCCGCCTCCAGTCGCAGGACGTCGCGCGCGAACACGCAGAGCTGGGCGGGCAGCTGGTCCTTCGTGAGGCCCTCGAACGGACCGGCGTGCACGTGGTGCACGCGCACGCGGGCGTCGTCCACGGGCGCCCCGGGCAGCGCCGGCAGGGGGTCCAGGGTGACCATCGGGTCGAGTCGCGAGCTGGTGGCACGGGTGAAGACGTCGACGTCGATGCCGCGCGCAGCGAGGCGGCGCGCGACCTCGACCACGTAGACGTTGAGGCCGCCGGCGTCGCCGGTGCCCGGCTGGTCGAGCGGCGAGGTGTGGAGGCTGATCATCGCCACCCGCCGCACCGGGCGGCGGGAGTCCTCGGGGAACCCGGAGAAGGTCGACGACGGCTCGCTGTGCCCCACTGCCACCTCCTGCGTGGGCCCGCGGCGGCGGGCCGGACGTGCTCGGCCGCCGGGCCGGGCTGATCGGTCAACCCTCCCAGTGTGCCGAACATTCCTAGGCACCCAAGACCGTGCTCGTCACACGGCGGGCGACCCCCGTCACGCCGCGTGCGCCAGGATGGTCGGGTGAGCGAGCATCCCACCGCCCCCGAGCGCACCGGCGCACCGTCGGCCGAGCCCGATCGGCGTCCCCTCGCCGTCGTCACCGGCGCCTCGAGCGGGATCGGCGCGGCGACCGCCCGTCACCTCGCGCGCGCCGGCTTCGAGGTCGTGTGCGCCGCGCGGCGCGCGGAGCGCATCGAGGAACTGGCCGCCGAGATCGGCGGGCGCGCGGTGGTCTGCGACGTCACGGACGACGCCTCGGTCGCCGCGCTCGCCGAGGCTGCGGGGCCGCGCGTCGACGTCCTCGTCAACAACGCCGGCGGGGCCTTCGACCTCAGCCCGGTGGCGGAGGCGGAGGTCGAGGTGTGGCGGCGCACCTACGACGTCAACGTACTCGGCCTCGTGCGCGTGACCCGCGCGCTGCTTCCGGCGCTCGTCGTCTCCGGCGCCGGCGTGATCGTCAACGTCGGCTCGACGGCCGGTCGCGTGGCCTACGAGGGCGGCGGCGGCTACACCGCGGCCAAGCACGGCACGAAGGTGGTCACGCAGACCCTGCGCCTGGAGCTGTTCGACCAGCCGGTGCGCATCTGCGAGGTGGCGCCGGGCATGGTGCACACCGAGGAGTTCTCCCTCGTCCGCTTCGAGGGCGACCAGTCGAAGGCCGACGCGGTCTACGCGGGCGTGCCCGACCCGCTCGTGGCCGACGACGTCGCCGACGCCATCGCCTGGGTGGCCACGCGGCCCCCGCACGTCAACATCGACGAGCTCGTCATCAAGCCGCGGGCGCAGGCCGCCCAGCACAAGGTGCACCGGGTCTGAGGCGGCTCGGGCCGTCGCCGCGCCACTCTCGGAGGAGCGGGGCAGCACTCAGGCCAGCGCTCAGGCCAGCGCGCGGTCGAGGGCGCGGCTGACGTGCAGCGACGTGCAGCCGAAGACCGGAAGCTCGGAGTCGGCCTGGCGCACGAGCAGCTCGAGCTCGGAGCAGCCGAGGATGACGCCGCCCGCGCCGGCGTCCCAGAGCTCGCCGATCATCTCCACGACCGTGCGCCGCGAGGAGTCGACGACCTTCCCGTGCACGAGCTCGTCGTAGATGATCCGGTTGAGCTCGTCGTGGTGCCGAGCGTCCGGCACCAGGACGTCGAGGCCGTGGGAGGCGATGCGGTCGGTGAAGAAGGTGCGCGACATCGCGAAGCGGGTGCCGAGCAGCGCCACCGACTCGACGCCCTGCGCGGTGCAGGCCTCGGCAACGACGTCACCCAGGTGCAGCAGCGGGATCTCGACGGCGTCGGCCACCTGCTCGGCCACGCGGTGGAAGGTGGTGGTGCAGAGCATGAGGAAGTCGGCTCCGCCGCGCTCCACCGAGATCGCGGCCTCGCGCAGGATGTCGGCGACGCCGTCCCACTGCTCGGCCTCCTGCAGTGCGGTGACCTCGGCGAAGTCGACCGACGCCATGATCGTGCGGGCCGAGTGGAGGCCGCCGAGACGCTGCTCGACACCGCGGTTGAGCGCCTCGTAGTAGGACGCGCTGCTCTCCCAGGACATGCCGCCGACGAGGCCGATGGTCTGCATGGGGAGGAGTCTCCCCTACCGGTGGAGATGCCGACCAGGCGACTCGCTGGCTGATCGCCCGGACCGACGGCGCGACCCGTGACCCGGAGCGGTGGACGACGCGCACCGACACGTGACGGGGAGCACCCCGAGCGCGCGGATGCGGGCCGCACCCTGCGTCGCCACTAAACTCCTCCGCGTCCCGCGCGGGCGGCGGGCACGTCGTGCCGGTGCTCGCGCCACCGCATCGTGAAAGTTGAACATCGCCGCCATGCCCAGCATCCGCAACGACCTGCGCAACGTGGCCATCGTGGCCCACGTCGACCACGGCAAGACCACTCTCGTCGACGCGATGCTGCACCAGGCCGGCGCCTTCAGCGCCCACCAGGCCGAGGGTGTGGCCGAGCGCGTCATGGACTCCGGCGACCTCGAGCGCGAGAAGGGCATCACGATCCTCGCCAAGAACACCGCCGTGCGCTACGCCGGTCCGGCGGCGCAGGACATCGCCGGCGGCCCGATGACCATCAACATCATCGACACCCCCGGCCACGCCGACTTCGGCGGCGAGGTCGAGCGCGGCCTGTCGATGGTCGACGGCATCGTGCTGCTGGTCGACGCCTCCGAGGGCCCGCTGCCGCAGACCCGCTTCGTGCTGCGCAAGGCGCTCAACGCCGACATGCCCGTCATCCTCGTGGTCAACAAGACCGACCGTGGCGACGCCCGCATCGACGAGGTCGTGGACGAGACCTACGAGCTGTTCATGGACCTCCTCGACGACAGCCACAGCCAGGACGCCCTGGACTTCCCGGTCGTCTTCGCCTCCGGCAAGGCCGGCATCGCCTCGCTCACCAAGCCCGAGAACGCGACGCTGCCCGAGGGCGACAACCTCGAGCCGCTGTTCCGCACGATCCTCGAGACCATCCCCGCGCCGGAGTACGAGGAGGACGCGCCGCTGCAGGCCCACGTCACCAACCTCGACTCCTCGCCGTTCCTCGGCCGTCTGGCGCTGCTCCGCATCAAGCAGGGCACGCTGAAGAAGGGCCAGCAGGTCGCGTGGATGCAGCGCGACGGCGGCATCAAGAACGTCAAGATCTCCGAGCTGCTCATCACCGAGGGTCTCGAGCGCAAGCCGGGCGAGTCGGCTGGCCCCGGCGACATCGTCGCGGTGGCGGGCATCCCGGACATCACCATCGGCGAGACGCTGGCCGACCCCGAGAACCCGGTGGCGCTGCCGCTCATCCACGTCGACGAGCCCGCCATCTCGATGACCATCGGCACCAACACCTCGCCCCTGGTGGGCAAGGGCGGCAAGGGCCACAAGGTCACCGCGCGCCTGGTGAAGGACCGCCTCGACTCCGAGCTCATCGGCAACGTCTCGCTGCGCGTCCTGCCCACCGAGCGCCCCGACGCCTGGGAGGTGCAGGGCCGCGGCGAGCTGGCACTCGCCATCCTCGTCGAGCAGATGCGCCGCGAGGGCTACGAGCTCACCGTGGGCAAGCCGCAGGTGGTCACCAAGCACGTCGACGGCAAGCTGCACGAGCCCTTCGAGCGCCTCACCATCGACGCGCCCGAGGAGTTCCTCGGCACCATCACCGAGCTGCTGGCCAACCGCAAGGGCCGCATGGAGGGCATGACCAACCACGGCACCGGCTGGGTGCGCATGGAGTTCGTCGTCCCCGCGCGCGGTCTCATCGGCTTCCGCACCGACTTCCTCACCGAGACCCGCGGCACGGGCATCGCCCACCACATCTCCGAGGGCTACTTCCCGTGGGCCGGCGAGATCCGCTCGCGCGCCTCGGGCTCGCTGGTGGCCGACCGCGCGGGCGCCGCCACGGCCTACGCGATGACGTCGCTGCAGGAGCGCGGCGTGATGTTCGTCGAGCCCGGCACCGAGGTCTACGAGGGCATGATCGTCGGCGAGAACTCCCGCGCCGACGACATGGACGTCAACATCACCAAGGAGAAGCAGCAGACCAACATCCGGTCCGCCACCTCCGACAACTTCGAGAAGCTCATCCCGCCGAAGAAGCTCAGCCTCGAGCAGTGCCTGGAGTTCTGCCGCGAGGACGAGTGCGTCGAGATCACCCCCGAGACCGTGCGCATCCGCAAGGTCGACCTCGACGCCAACACCCGCGCGAAGGCAGCGAGCCGAGCGCGTAAAGCCAACAAGTGAGCGGTCGCAGCGAGGAACGAGCGTAGACCGTTTGCTTGGGGGCTTTCTGCGAGGCGAGCTGCCGCCCGAGCGAAGCGAGGGCAGGCAGCGAGCCGAGCGCGTAACGCCAACACGTAGGTCCCGCCTCCGGGCGAGCACCCGACGTCCCCAGCCGATCTGTCGTCCTTCGGGCCGGAACACAGCAGATCGGCTGGGGACGTCGTGCGTGCGGGGGCGCGCGACAATGACCGGGTGACCGAGGTGGGCCCGCACGAGTTCAGCGCCGCGCTCGAGCCCCTCGAGTGGGGCCGGGCGACGTACACCATCCTTCGGGTGCCGCCCGAGCTCGTGGCCGCGGCCGGGGCCGAGGGCACCCGGCGGGTGGCCGGCACGATCGAGGACGTCGAGGTCAACCTCGCCCTGACCAAGGCCGACGTCACCGAGGGCGTCTTCCTCTGGGCGGGCGCGAGCCTCCAGCGGCGTCTCGGGGCTCGACCGGGCGACGTGGTCGAGTGCCGACTCGCACCCGTCGACCCCGACGTCGTCCTCGTGCCCGACGACGTGCGGGCGGCTCTCGACGACGCCGGTCGCTCGGAGGCGTTCGAAGCGCTGCGCCCCTCGCAGCGCCGCCAACTGCTCGTCCCTGTGGACGACGCCGCCCGCCCGGACACCCGCGCCCGGCGGATCGCGGCCCTCGTGGCCGGCCTGCCGCCCGGCATGTAACACGCCGTCCACCCGACTACCTGGCGCTTCTCAGTCGCTTCCTGCCCGATCGAGAAGGAAATCGACTGAGAATGGGCGAGGAGTCGGGTGGACGGCGTGTTACATCCCCGCCGCTGCGCCCGACCCGCCCGCGCCGCCTGGGACCTGGGATCCCGCTGAGAAAGCGACCGCTCGGCAGGGTCGGACGACCGTTCATCGCATCGTCGGGCAGTGGTCGTCCCTCCGAGTCGAGATCGATTCTCATCGTCTGCCTACCGTGGTGGCTCCTGCTGACGTCGAAGGAGATTCTCGGTGATCCTCGAACGCCACGTCGCTTCTGCGACCCCCGGAGCCCCCGGTTCCCCCACCCCTGACCCCTCGCCCACCGGCCGCATCGATGCGGCCCGGCGCTGGATCAGGGAGGACGCACGCTTCGACGTGCCCGCCTCCCTGGTCGTGTTCCTCGTGGCCGTGCCGCTCTCGCTCGGGATCGCCGTGGCCTCCGACGCACCCGTCACCGCCGGGCTCATCGCCGCGGCGGTCGGTGGCATCCTGGCCGGCCTGTTCGGCGGCGCACCGCTGCAGGTGAGCGGTCCGGCGGCCGGGCTCACCGTGGTGGTGGCCGAGACCGTGGCCGAGTTCGGGTGGGAGGCCACCTGCGCGATCACGGCGATGGCGGGCGTCGTCCAGTTGCTGCTGGGCGCGACCCGGCTGGGCCGCTACGCGCTGGCCATCAGCCCGACGGTGGTCACCGCGATGCTGGCCGGCATCGGCGTCTCGATCGTGCTCGGGCAGCTCAACGTGGCGCTCGGATCGTCGTCCCAGCCCTCGGCGTGGGAGAACCTCACCGGCATCGCCTCGGCGATGACCACGCCGGACGTCCACGCAGTGCTGGCGGCGGCGGGGGTCATCGCGATCCTGCTCAGCTGGCCACGCCTGCCGCAGCGGGTGCGGGTCGTGCCGGGGCAGCTGGTGGCCGTCGTCCTCATCACGCTGCTCGCGGCCGCCTGGCTGCCTGGTGCGGAGCGCGTCGACCTCGGCGGCGACCTGCTCGCCCAGATCGGGTCGATCGCGATGCCCGAGGGCACCTCGCTCGCCATCGCCGGCGCGGTGCTCACCATGGCGCTCATCGCCTCGGTGGAGTCGCTGCTCTCCGCTGTGGCGATCGACCGGTTGCACGACGGCCCGCGGGCGCGTCTCGACCGCGAGCTCATCGGGCAGGGCGTGGCCAACACGGCGTCCGGAGCCCTGGGCGGCCTGCCGGTCACCGGGGTGATCGTGCGCTCCTCGGCCAACGTCGCGGCCGGCGCGCGCACCCGCGCCTCGGCGGTGCTGCACGGCGTGTGGGTGCTGGTCTTCGCCCTCGTGCTGGTGGGTCTCGTCGAGCAGATCCCGCTCGCCGCACTCGCCGGTCTGCTCATCGTGATGGGCACCAACCTGGTCAAGCCGGTCGACATCCGTCAGGCCCGCGACCGCGGCGAGCTGTGGATCTGGGCGCTCACCATCGGCGGCGTCCTGGCGCTGAACCTGATCGAGGGCGTGCTGCTCGGCCTGCTCGGTGCACTGGCCCTCACGCTGTGGCGAGTCACCCGGGTGGACGTCGACGTGCGACGCAGCGGCGACGCCGCCGACGGCCGCGAGCTGTGGATCGCCGAGGTGCGGGGCAGCCTGTCGTTCCTCGCGATCCCGCTCATCGTGCCCAAGCTGGCCCGCATCCCCGAGGGTCAGGTCGTGGAGATCGACCTCCTGGTCGACTACCTCGATCCTGCCGGGCGCGACCAGGTCGTCGAGTGGGCAGATCGCTACACCGCCCGCGGCGGGCAGGCGGTGGTCGAGCACGCCGGGCCCGACGGCGAGGACGCCGCGGCGGAGCGCCCCCGCAAGGCGGTGCCGCTGTCGGGAAGGGCGCTGCTGCCCTGGACCCGCTGGCAGAACGGCGGCGCCGAGCTCGGTGTCGAGACCCCCGCCCACCCGCTCGCGGTCGGCGTCCGCGAGTACCACCGCCGCTCCACCTCGGTGCTCGCACCGGTGTACGACGAGCTGGCCGGCGGCCAGTCGCCCACCACGCTCTTCCTGTGCTGCGTCGACTCCCGGGTCGTGCCGAACCTGCTCACCAGCAGCGGCCCCGGCGACCTGTTCACCGTGCGCACCATGGGCAACCTGACGCCCGAGCCGGGGCCCGAGGACGACGGGTCGGTCTCGGCGCCGCTGCTCTTCGGCGTCGACTCCCTCGGGATCGACACCGTGGTGGTCTGCGGTCACTCCGGCTGCGGCGCCATGGCCGCCGCCGTCGACGGGGCTGGTGAAGGGGCTGGTGACGGGCCGGGCGACGGATCGCCCATCGAGGCCTGGCTGCGTCACGCCGAGACCGCGCGCACCGCCTGGCGCGAGGGCCACCCGGTGGCCCGCTCGGCTGCGGCCGCCGGTCTCTCGGGGGCCGATCAGCTCGCCCAGGTCAACGTCGCGATCACCCTCGAGCGGCTGCGCCGCGTGCTCGGCGACCGCGAGGTCGACCTCGTCGGCCTGTTCCTGCGCGTGGACGACGGCACCCTGCACCTGCTGCGCGACGACGCCTTCGTGCCGCTCACCGACACCGAGCTCGGCGCGCTCGAGCACCTGGGCGCCGGCGCGGGGCGCTGACGCCGGACGGCTCGTTCCGCCGTGTCGGCGCCGCCGTTGGCGCAGCGCCAGCGCCGCCTCGGCCCGGGCGGCTTGTAACACGCCGTCCACCGCACTACCTGTCGCTTCTCAGTCGTTTCGATGCTCGATCGGGCACCGAGACGACTGAGAAGCGGCGACAGGTCAGGTGGACGGCGTGTTACATCCCCCGCCGGCCGCACGCCGGCCGCACGCCGGCCGCCGACCGCCCATCGAGGACGCCGACCGCCCATCGAGGACGACGACCGCCCGCCGAGGACGACCGCGCTCACTCCTCCGCGAGGGACAGCGCGGCGGTGGGGCAGGAGGCGACAGCGGTGCGCACGCTCGCCTCGGCGCTCGGCGGCGGCGTCTCGTCGTGGATGACGAGGAGGCCGTCGTCGTCCACCTCGAAGATGTCGGGCGCGAACGACTCGCACATGCCCGCCGAGCAGCAGCGGTCGGCGTCGAGGACGATGCGGAACCCGGCCATCAGCGGCGCACCTGCGACTCGGGGGTGAAGCGCGCGGTCATCGAGGAGACCACGTGGAAGAACGTGCCGGCGCCGTACGCGACCTCGCCGGTGATCTCGATGTCGGGCAGGCGCGTGAGCAGCTCGCGGAAGGTCGCGGCCAGCTGGCGGCGGGCGAGCTGGTTGCCGAGGCAGTGGTGGATGCCGCCGCCGCCGAAGGAGACGTGCTTGTTGGGCGTGCGGGCCAGGTCGAACCGCTCCGGGCGGTCGAAGACGTCGGTGTCCCAGTTGGCGGCGGCGTAGAAGAGCACCACCTTGTCGCCGGCGGTGACCTGACGACCGCCCAGCTCGCAGTCGCGCGCGGCGGTGCGGCGCATCGTCATGATCGGCGAGGCCCAGCGCACGATCTCCTCGACGGCCGAGGGCAGGTGCGCCTCGAGGTCGCTCATCAGCCACGCGCGCTGCTCCGGGAAGTCGGTGAGCGCCTTCATGCCGTGCGCCGTGCTCTGCCGGGTGGTGTCGTTGCCGGCCACCATGAGCAGCGCGAAGAAGGAAGAGATCTCGGCGTCGGTGAGCCGGTGGCCGTCGACCTCGGCCTGCACCAGCGCCGAGACGAGGTCGTCGCCGGGGTGCTCGCGCCGCTCGGCGATGATGCGCCCCGCGATCTCGTTGAACTGCAGCATCGAGCCGAAGAGGATGCCGAGCACCTCCTCGGGGTCACCTCCGGGGAGGTCGCGGTAGGAGGCGATCAGCTCGGAGGTCTCGGCCAGCACGAGCCGGTCCTCCTGGGCGACGCCCATCATGTCGAAGATGTTGTGCATCGGGACGAGCATGGCCACCTCGCGCACGAAGTCGACCTCGCCCTTCTCGGCGATCGCATCGACGATGCGGCGCGCGTTGGCCTCGATGTCGGCCTCGATCCGCGCCATCTGCCGCGGGGTGAACGCCGACACCAGCAGACGCCGGATCTTGGTGTGGTCGGGAGGGTCCATGGCGATGAAGCCCTGCGCGGAGTCGAGCAGCTCCTTCGGCACGGAGTCGAACACGATGCCCTCGCCGGAGAGGAAGTCGTCGTGACGACGCGTCACCTCCACCAGGTCGGCATGGCGGACGACGGCCCAGAAGCCCTGGTCGTTGGGGTCCTCGATGAGGCTGCCCTCGACCGGACGGTGCCACGAGATCGGCCGCTCGGCGCGCAGCTCGGCGAAGGTGCGCTCGCGCTCGGCGGCGGTGGAGCGCCAGAACGCGAGCGACGAGAGGTCGGCCGGATCGTAGGGGCGTGCGGCTCGAGCGGGAGCGGGGGCCGGCGCGGGGCGCTCGGAGAGTTCGGTCATGAGGTCCTCCACGGTGAGGTCGGTCGCCAGGCGGCGTGGGGCCAACCTCTGACATTTTTCGAAAAATGTCAACGACCTCCCGACCTCCCGGCCTCCTGCCGCCCCGGCCCGGTGATCCCCCGCCTCCACCGCCGTAGGGTGTGCGCGTGTCCGCCGCCACGCCCGCCCCCCGAGTGCCCGAGAGCACGCGCGGGGAGCTGCGCGACGCCGTCCTCGACGCCGCGCGCGAGGTGGCACTGGCCAGCGGCTGGCGGTCGGTGCGCATGGGAGCCCTGGCCGCCCAGGCCGGCGTGAGCCGCCAGACGCTCCACGCCGAGTTCGGCACGAAGGCGCAGGTCGCCAGCGACCTCGTCCACCGCGAGATCGCCCAGCTGCTCGCCGGCATCAGCGCGGCCCTCGAGTCGGCGCCCCACGACCCGCCCGCCGCGATCCGCGAGGCGGCCGCCTACACGCTGAGCGCCATGGAGCAGAACCCGCTGCTGCAGATCGTCATCGGGGGCGGGGGCGACGAGGACCTCCTCGCCCTGCTCACCACCCGCGGCGACTGGATCCTGCGCGAGGCCACGCAGGTGCTGCGCGACTGGGCGCGGCGCCACCTCCCCACGCTCGACCAGGAACGCGTCGAGCAGTGGGCCGAGCCCGTCGTGCGCCTCACGCTGAGCCACGGCCTCACGCCGACCAGGCCGCTCCCCGACGCGGTGGAGCAGCTGGCGCACGTGGCCAGCCTGCTCGTCGGTCTCGCGGACTGAGCCGATCGCACCCTGCGCGTTTCCCGCTTGCGCGCATTGTGTACTTTCTAGATACAGATTATCGCCAAGGCGAGCGGCACCCCCACGCTCGGCACCGACCGCCGGCAGCACCCGCCGGCGCACCCAGCACAGGAGGAGCTCCCATGACCGTTCGCCCCAAGGAGACCGTCGTCCCCTTCATCATCGAGGCCGAGGGCACCGGCGTCGCGCAGGACCTGCGCGTCCCCGACTCCCCGCACCGCTTCTCGACCGACGCCTACCCCGCCTTCGGCGGCCAGGACGCCGCGCCGAGCCCGCTGTTCTACGCGCTCGGCTCGCTCAGCTCGTGCAACCAGGTCACCGCCCAGCTCGTGGCCAAGGACCTCGGCATCACCCTCGGCAAGCTCAGCTTCCGCGTGCAGGGCGACCTCGACACCGCCGTCCTCGTGGGCGGGGCCGACGGTAACGCCAACTTCGACCGCGTCGAGGTCACGGCCGAGATCGAGACCGACGCCACCCCCGAGCAGTTCGCGCAGCTCGAGTCCGAGGTCGACCGCCGCTGCCCCGTCTCGCAGCTGTTCCGTCGCAGCGGCACCGAGTTCGTCACGAACTGGACCCAGGTTCCGGCCTCCGTCGACGCCTGAGCCCCGCACCCTGAACCACCCCGCCGCGCCGTCGCCCGTCCACGGGCGGCGGCGCGTCGTCGTCCTCGAGGGGGCGGGGCCCACACTGGGGCGGTGCAACCACCGGTGGACGACGCCCGCCGCGACGGGCCGCTCCTCGCCACCCTGGCCGCCATCACCGTCGTCACCGCCGTGGTCAGCAGCCTCGGCGCCCCGCTGGTGCCGAGCATCGCCCGCACCCACCACGTCAGCCTGGCCGACGCCCAGTGGATCCTGACCGCCACGCTCGTCACCGCCGCCGCCGCGACCCCCGCGCTCGGCCGGTGGGGATCGGGGCGGCTGCGTCGTCCGGTGGTGCTGGCCAGCCTCGGAGCCGTGCTCGTCGGCACGGCGCTGGCCGCGCTGGCCGATCCGCTGTTCGGGTTCACGGGCCTCGTCGTCGGCCGCGCGCTGCAGGGCATCGGCCTGGGCGTCACGCCGCTGGCCCTCGCCGTCGCGCGCGACGTGTGGCACGGCGAGCGGCTGGTCGCCCGGCTCTCCCTGCTCTCGGTCACCACGGTCGCCGGCGCCGGGCTCGGCTACCCGCTCACCGGAGCCCTCGCCGGAACGGTCGGCGTCTCGGGCGCCTACGCCGTCGGCGGCGCGCTCGTCGCCCTCACCCTGCTGCTGGCCGCGCGCCACCTGCCCCGCGACGCCGACGGAGTGCCGCAGCCGGTCGACGTGCCGAGCGCGCTGCTCGTGGGGCTGGGCGTCACGGGCCTGCTGCTGGCCGTGAGCCAGGGCGAGCGGCGCGGCTGGACCTCGCTGGCGGTCACCTCTGGCGCCCTGATCGGCATCGCCCTGCTGGTCGCCTGGGTGCGGCGCACGGTCGCCCTCGATCGCGCCGGGCGCCAGCCGTTGGTCGACCTGCGCCTCGCCCTGCGGCCGCGGCTGCGCGTCGTCCACCTGGTGACGCTGGCGCTCGGCGTGGCGATGTACACCCTGCTCACGCTCGTGGTGCTGCTCGTGCGCGCCGACGGATCGCGCGGCTGGGGACTCGACCTGGGCGTGGCGGTGGCCGGCACGGTGCTGGTGCCCTACGCGCTGCTGAGCGTGTCGGGCAGCCGCCTGGCCATCCGCGCGTCACGACGCTTCGGCCCCCAGGTGGTGCTGCCGGTGGGCGGTCTCGTCTTCGGCTCGTCGCTGCTGCTGCTCGCCCTCGCCCACGACCAGCTCTGGCAGGCGCTGCTCGCGATGGCGCTCGGCGGGCTGGGCAGCGGGTTCTCGTTCGCCTCGCTCCCGGCGCTGATCGTGCCCCACGTGCCGGTGGCCGAGACCGGCAGCGCGCTGTCGCTCAACATGCTCCTGCGCTACGTCGGCTTCGCCACCGGCTCGGCCGCGGCGGTGGCCCTGCTCGACGTCCTCGGGGGTGACGGGGCGGCCTTCACCACGACCTGCCTGCTCACCGCGGCGTTGTGCGTGGTCGCTGGCCTGGGTGCCGTCGCGCGGCGGTGAAGTCGGCCGCCGGTTTCCCGGACCCCCAGCCGCATCGCACTTCTGAGGACCGATCGCGACGATGCGGCTGGGGGCCTGCACAACCACCCATCGAAGGCTGTGGACGACGGCCGCACCGCGCCGCGGAGCCGCCGATGCTGGCGGCGTGGACCTCATCATCGCCCGCCCCGGCCTCGTGGTCCCGCTGCCAGCAGGCGCTGCGGGAGGACCGGGTCCGACCCACGGCCAGGCGCGCGGTCCGCGCTGGCGACGGGTCTCGAAGGGGTTCTACGTACCGACGGATGTCTCGGCCGACAGCACCGAGCAGCGCATCGTCGAGGCGGTCGCCGGGCTGCCCGCGGGGGCGCTGGTGACCGGCTGGGCCGCTCTGCACTGGCAGGGGGCGCGCTACCTGTCAGGGCGCGAGGCTGCACGACAACTGCCCGTACCTGTCGCTGTCGGCGACCGTCGTTTCCTGAGCAGGCGCCCCGGGGTGGAGATCGGGTTCGACTGGCTGTTCGACGACGACGCGAAGGAGCTCGACGGGTTGCCGATCACCTCCGCCGCTCGTTCCATCAGCTGGGCTGCGCGACGGGCTCGGAGCCTTCTCGAGGCCGTCACGGTGGTCGACATGGCCGCGGTCGACGACCTCGTGAGCCTCGACGAGATGTGGCACTACGCCACACGGCTGAGCGGACGACCGGGCATCGTCCGGCTGCGGGCGGCCTTGCGAGCGGCCGACGAGAACACCTGGTCGCCGATGGAGACCCTGGCCCGGTTGCGCTGGGCATCCTCCGGCCTCCCCCGCCCGCGAACGAACGTCCCGATCTTCGACGAGGCGGGTCGGCACGTCGCGACGCCGGACCTCCTCGACCCCGCGGCCGGCGTCGCGGGCGAGTACGACGGTCGGGTCCACGACACCGAGCAGGTCCGTCGGCGCGACCACGGCGCCGAGGATCACCTGCGCGACCTCGGACTCGAGGTCGTCCGCCTCAACTCGGGGCGTCCGGACGACGTCGAGGCGTTCACCCGTCGGCTGCACGCCGCCTACGAGCGTGCCGCCCGTCGTCCTGCTCAGAGCAGGTGGACGACGCGCCGGCCGGCGTGGTGGGTCGACACCTCGAGCGTCGCCGCTCGGCGAGCGCTCACGCCCGCGCAGCGCTCGCGCTGGCTCCGGTGGCGCTCCTGAGGTCGGGGCCCCCAGCCGGATCGTCGTCCGCGGGCCAGATCACAGCGATCCGGCTGGGGGCCCGGTCGATCAGCGACCCGCCCCGAAGCGCGGCTTCTCCTTGGCCAGGAACGCCCGCACGCCCTCGGCGAAGTCGGGGCCGCCGTAGACCGCGCGCAACCGCTCCTCCTCGCCCGGCAGGGAGGCCTCGGCGAGCCGGGCGCGCTCGGTGAGCTGCTGCTTGGTCGTGCGGATCGTCACGCGCGAGGCCTGGCCGATGCCCTCGGCGAGCGCGGCCACCTCGGCCTCGAGGGCGGCGGCGTCGTCCGCCACGGCGGTGAGGGCGCCGACGGCGTGGGCGCGCGCGGCGTCGACGAGCCGGGAGGCGAGCAGCATCTCGCGCGTCAGCGACTCCCCGAAGATCGCCTGGCAGCGGTAGAGCACCGTGCCCGAGAGCGCGTTGCCGAGCGTGCGCGCGATCGGGTAGCCGAAGCGCGAGGACGACGTGGCGACCCGCAGGTCGCAGTGCGTGGCCACGGCGAGCCCGCCGCCCACCGCCACGCCGTCGATCGCGGCGATCGTGACCTGCGGCAGCGACCACAGCCCGTCGAGCATCTCGCGGATCCAGTTCTCGTAGTCGACGGCGTCGGCCTCGAGGAAGTCGCTGATCTCGTTGCCCGCGGCGAAGGCCTTGCCGCCGGCGCCGCGCAGCACGACGACCCCCAGCGAGTCGTCGTCGGCCAGCCCGGCCCACACCTCGCGCAGCTCGGCGTACATCGCCTTCGTGAAGGCGTTGCGTCGCTCGGGGCGGTTGAAGGTCACCTCGAGGACGCCGGGCGCCAGACGGTCACGGTCGATCAGCAGGTCGCGGTCGCTCACCCGCCCGAGGGTAGGGCGCCGCGCCGCGTCGTCCGCGCCGATCTCAGCGCAAACATCGGCGCAAACATCGGCGCAAACATCAGCGCCAGAGCGCGACCCAGTACTGGACGCCGAACGGCGCGGCGTCCAGCAGCACCTCGGCCTCGCCGATGGCACCCGGGAGGGCGTCGAAGGCGCCGACGTCGGCCCACAGCTCCTCGGCCAGCGCGGCGTCGACCGCGTACGGGTCGGCGGCCACGGCGGCGTCGAACGCCTCGGCGCGCTCGTCGAGGTGGCCGGGTGCCTTCTCGGTGCGCTTGGCGGTGCCGTTGCCGACCACCAGCACCCCCGTGGCCGACGCAGCGTCGGGGGTCTCGTCGACGCCCACGGCCTCCAGCAGCGCCCGTCCCACCTGAGCACCGGACTCACCCGAGGCGCGCACCAGGACCCGCGGGCCCAGCGCGGCCACCGCCGTCAGGCAGGCCGCCCGCACGTCAGCCACGGGGTCCTCGATCGAGGCGTAGCGCGGCAGCAGCGCGAGGACGCCGGGCACCAGCGCCGTCGGCAGGTTCGAGACGGCGGCGTTCGAGACGGTGGTGCTCACTGGATCCCCCTGATCGCGCGCAGCGGCGGACGACGACCCGCGATCGTCCACACCATGTCGACGGTCTGGCGGGTCTCGGGCACCTGGTGCACCCGGTAGATGCGGGCGCCGGCGAGGGCGCAGACCGAGGTGGCGGCGAGGGTTCCGAGCAGCCGCTCACCGACCTCGAGGCCGAGCGTCTCGCCCACGAAGTCCTTGTTCGACAGGCTCACGAGCACCGGCCAGCCGGTGGCGACCATCTCGCCGATGCGCCGCGTCACCTCGAGGCTCTGGAAGGTGTTCTTGCCGAAGTCGTGGGCGGGGTCAATGACGATCGACTCGCGCGAGACCCCCGCGGCCAGGGCCCGCTCCGCGTAGGCGAGGGTGTCGTGGATCGTGGAGGCCACCACGTCGTCGTACTCCAGGCGGTAGGGCCGCGTGCGCGGCGTGACACCGCCGGTGTGGGTGCAGATGATCGCGGCGTCGTACTGCGCGGCGACGTCGACGAGCTCGGGGTCGGCCCCGCCCCACGCGTCGTTGAGGACGTCGGCGCCCGCCGCGCACACCGCCGCGCCGACCTCGGCGCGCCAGGTGTCGACGGAGATGACCAGGTCGGGGTAGGTCTCGCGCACGCGGGCGACGAAGTCGACGACGCGGGCCTTCTCCTCCTCGGGGCCGATCTCGACACCGGGGGCGGCCTTGATGCCGCCGATGTCGACGATCTCCGCCCCCTGCTCCACGACGGTGGCGACGCGCTCGAAGGCGGCGTCCTCGGCCCACGTGGCGCCCTTGTCGAAGAAGGAGTCGGGAGTGCGGTTGACGATGGCCATCATCAGGGCCTCGTCGTCACCGAAGGCCTGGCGGCCGAGCTTGAGCGTCACAGGTAGGTCTCCGCGGGTGGGCGTTCGTGGATGGCGACGACCTGCTCGACGGGCGCGAGGCCCCGCAGGTACTGGCTGAGGACGGCGTCCTTGTGGCCGGTCGGGAGCCCGGCGCGCTCGAGGGCGGCGGCGAGGATCTGCGTGGCCATGCCGCCGAGGTCGCGCAGGGCCTGGTGGCGGTGGGCGCGGACGCCGAGGTCGACCTGCGCGAGCGCGCTGGGACCACCGCGGCGCACCGTGTCGATGAGGGAGGCGAGCTCGACGGCGTAGCCCGTGGGCACCGCGAGGGAGGCGAACCAGTCGCGCCGCACCGCCCACTCGCCGGCCAGCGGCTGCACGAGGGGCGCGAGCTCGGGGTGCAGCAGCGCGATCAGGGGGCGCGCGACGAGCTCGGTGACCCGGCCGCCCTCGAGCGGCCCCTCGGCACCGGGCCGGTCGTAGAAGCCCTTGACCAGCTGCACCTGCTCGTCGTCGAGGAGCGGGCCCAGCAGCCCGGGCACGAAGTGGGTGTCCCAGTCGAGCAGGTCGGCGTCCATGAAGACGACGAGGTCGCCGGTGGTGACGAACAGCGACTTCCACATCGCCTCGCCCTTGCCGCGGTGCGAGCCGAGGTCGGGGCGGATCTCGGCGGCCCGGTGCACCGTGGCGCCGGCCGAGGTGGCGACGTCGAAGGTGTCGTCGACGGAGTCCGAATCGATGACGACGATCTCGTCGACGAGCTCGACGGTCTCCATCAGGGCCTCGCGCACCCGGGTGACCACGGCACCCACCGTGGCCGCCTCGTTGCGCGCCGGAACCACGAGGCTGACCCGCTGCCCGCCGCGCGACTTGGCCGCCAGGAGGTCCGGAAGGGTCCAGTCGTCCCAGCGGCTGGCGCGGATCTCCATGACCGCCAACCTACCGGGGCGGTGTGAACCCGATCTCGCTCTGCCCGTGGGGGGCCCGCGCGCTGCTAGCGTCGTCGGCGATCCACCCCATCAGCTCGCATCCCCCCCGCTCCTGACCCCCCCGAGGAGTCGTGCCATGTCGTTGGGCCGCATCCGGCGTACCCTCCGCTGCCGCATCAAGTACGGCCGGTGGGGGTGCCCCCACATCGAGCGCCACGACCCCCGCGGCCTCAGCAAGCGCCGCCGACGTCCGGAGCCCGCGCCGCGCCCGCGCCCGCGCCTCGAGGACGACGCCCTGCGCGCCGCGCTCGCGCGGCCACCACAGCCGCCGCTCGCCCCGGCGCGGCCGGCGGAGCGCTCGCACCGCCCGGGCGATCCGACGCCGCCGCGCACCACGGCGTCGTCCACCCCCGCCACGGGCGTCGCGCGCCCCACCCCGGCGCGTCCGAACGCCGGCGTGACCGCCGCCTGGCTGGAGCGCCGCAACGCGCAGGCCGAGCCCCCCGGCAGCACCAGCCCCGACCCCGCCGGCCGCGAGGGCCGGTCAGCCGACACCTGAGGTCGACAGGTCGTGGGGCGGTTCAGGGGCGGGAGCGGTCTGCCAGCACCGCGAGGATGCCGCGCGCCACGGCGTCCGCGACCCGCTGCTGCCCGCTGGCGGAGGTCAGGCGGCGCGCGTCGGACGGATCGCGCAGGTTGCCGGTCTCGATCATCGCCGCAGGCACGGCGGAGAGGTTGAGGGTGGCGATGTCGCTGCGCTGCACCAGGCCCGCGCGTCCCGTGTAGGTGGAGGTGACCAGGCCCCGCTGCACGAGCGCGTCACGCAGCGAACGGGCCAGCCGCACCGAGCCCTGCACCGGCACCACGCCGCGTCCGGCACCGGTGCTCGGCGCGATCACGTGGAAGCCCCGCGCTCCACGTCGCAGCGACCCGTCGGCGTGGATGCTGACGCGCAGGTCGGCCGGCGACGCCGAGGTGCCGGGATTGGCCAGCCGCCCGCGCACGTCGACGCACGGCCCCCACAACCGGTCGCTGTCGGCCGAGCGGGTGAGGACGACGCGCACGCCGCGTGCCCGCAGCACCCGGGCCACCCGCTGGGTGATCCCCCAGACGATCGTCGACTCCGGCACCCCGGCGTTCGTGGCGGTGCCGGTGGTGTTGCAGGGCTTGGTGAAGCCGCCGGCGTCCACGGGGCGGCGGATCTGCGCGCCGTGGCGGCGGTTGCCCAGCTGGTGGCCGGGGTCGAGGACGACGGTCGGCACCGCGCCGCGCACGGAGGTGTCGGCACGGCCGTGGCCGGCTGCCTCGACCACCGGGGTCGGCGCGCCGGCCCGCTCGACCACCGGGGTCGCACGGCCGGCCCCCTCGCGCACCGGTGCGGCTCCGCCGGTGGGCACCGAGGCTGACGCGGCAGCGAGGAGCGCCGCCGCACAGACCAGCAGGCGCAGACGCATCACGGGTAGCCCAGGATCTCCTGGCGCTTGGCACCCCACGCGAGCGCGGAGGCGATGGCCTCGTCCAGGCTGAGCTCGGTGCGCCAGCCCAGCAGGCGGGCGGCCTTGTCGGCGTTGGCGAAGGCACCGGCCGCATCGCCGGGGCGGGCGGGCGCCTCGACCACCGGCACCGGGCGACCGACCACCCGCTCGACCGCGGCCAGCAGCTCGCGCACGGTCACACCGTCGCCGGCGCCGAGGTTGAGGTAGCTCGTGGTGGCCCTCTCGGCGGCGAGCACGTCGTCGAAGGCCTCCACCGCACGCACGTGGGCGCGGGCGAGGTCCCACACGTGGATGTAGTCGCGGATGCCGGTGCCGTCGCGCGTGGGGTGCTCGGTGCCGGTGAGGGTGAACTCCGCACGCTGACCGAGCGCCGCCTGCGCCATCAGCGGCACCACGTGCGTGGCGTCGCGCAGGTGGTAGCCCGTGACGAGGTCGGGGTCGGCGCCGATCGGGTGGAAGTAGCGCAGGATGATCGAGCGCATCGCGGTGGCGGCCGAGAGGTCCTCCATCACCTGCTCGATCATCCGCTTGGTGCGCGCGTAGGGCGAGGTCGGCTCCACCGCGTCGGTCTCGCTCACCTCGAAGTCGGGCTTGAGCGCATAGAGCGAGGCGGTGGAGGAGAAGATCACTCGCGTGAGGCCGAGCGCGGTGAGCTCGTCGAACATCTCCAGCGACTTGGCCACGTTGTCGCGGTAGTAGAGGTAGGGCTCGCGCACCGACTCCGGCACCACGATCCGCGCAGCCATGTGGATCGTGGCGTCGAGGTCGGGGTGCTCGGCCGCGATCCGGCGCAGCAGCACCCGGTCGGCGATGTCGCCCTCGTAGAAGATCCGGTCGCCCACGTACCGGCGCGGGCCGCTCAGCAGCGAGTCGAGGACGACGGGCACGTGCCCGGCCTGCTCGAGCGCGCGGGCCGTCACGGAGCCGAGGTAGCCGGCCCCGCCGGTCACGAGCACCTTCACGGACGTCCCTCCTTCTCCGCCAGCAGGTCGAGCAGGTAGCGACCGTAGCCGCTCTTGAGCAGGGGGGTGGCGAGTTCCTCGAGACGGGTGTCGGTGATCCAGCCCATGCGCCAGGCGACCTCCTCGGGGGCGCCGACCTTGGTGCCCTGGCGGGCCTCGAGGGCGCGCACGAAGTTGCTGGCGTCGTTGAGGTCCTCGAAGGTGCCGGTGTCGAGCCAGGCCGAGCCGCGGGGCAGGATCTCGACCTGCAGGCTGCCCTCCTCAAGGTAGAGCCGGTTGAGGTCGGTGATCTCCAGCTCCCCGCGCGGCGAGGGCGTGAGCGACTTGGCCTTCTCGACCACGTCGGGGCCGTAGAAGTACAGCCCCGGCACGGCGTAGCGGCTGCGCGGCTGCTCGGGCTTCTCCTCCAGCGACAGCGCGCGACCGGCCTCGTCGAACTCCACCACGCCGTAGGCGCTGGGGTCGGCGACCCGGTAGCCGAACACCGCTGCCCCCTGAAGGGACTCGAAGCGGCGCAGGCGGGTGCCCAGGCCGGAGCCGTAGAAGATGTTGTCGCCCAGCACCAGACCCGCACCGCCGCCGTCGAGGTGGTCCTCGCCGATGAGGAACGCCTGCGCGAGCCCGTCGGGCGAGGGCTGGATCGCGTAGCTGATGTCGATGCCGAACTGCGAGCCGTCGCCCAGCAGGCGGCGGAACTGCTCGGCGTCGTGGGGCGTGGTGATGACCAGCACCTCGCGGATCCCGGCCAGCATCAGCGTCGAGAGCGGGTAGTAGATCATCGGCTTGTCGTAGATCGGCATCAGCTGCTTGCTGATCGCATGGGTGATCGGGTGCAGCCGGCTGCCGGTGCCACCGGCCAGGATGATCCCGCGCATTCGATGGGCCGCCTCTCGGGGGGTTCGGGCTTCAACGGCACCCGGACGACGTGCGCTCGCTGTCCGGCCCCGCGCGCGGATGCCGCCCGCGGTCAGGGACCTTCATACACTGCTGCCCGTGCAGCGTGTGATCGTGACCGGCGGAGCCGGCTTCATCGGCTCCAACTTCGTGCACCACCTGGTGCGCCACACCGACGCCCAGGTCACGGTGCTCGACAAGCTCACCTACGCCGCTTCCCGGGCCTCGCTGGCGGGCCTGCCCGAGGACCGCGTGCGCCTGGTGGTCGGCGACATCGCCGACGCCGCCCTCGTCGAACCCCTCGTCGCCGAGCACGACACGGTCGTGCACTACGCCGCCGAGTCGCACAACGACAACTCCCTGGCCGACCCCTCACCGTTCGTGCACACCAACATCGTGGGCACCTTCACCCTCCTCGAGGCCGTGCGCAAGGCCGGGGTCCGCTTCCACCACGTCTCCACCGACGAGGTCTACGGCGACCTCGAGCTCGACGACCCCGAGCGCTTCCACGAGCACACCCCCTACCGGCCCTCCTCCCCCTACTCGGCCACCAAGGCCGGCTCCGACCACCTCGTGCGGGCCTGGGTGCGTTCCTTCGGCGTGCAGGCCACGCTGTCGAACTGCTCCAACAACTACGGCCCCTGGCAGCACGTGGAGAAGTTCATCCCCCGCCAGATCACCGAGATCCTCGAAGGACGCCGCCCCCGGCTGTACGGCAAGGGCGAGAACGTGCGCGACTGGATCCACACCGAGGACCACTCCTCCGCCGTGCTCGCGATCATCGAGCGCGGCCGCATCGGCGAGACCTACCTCATCGGCGCCGACGGGGAGAAGAACAACCTCGAGGTCGTGCGCATGATCCTCGAGCTCACCGGCCGCGACGCGGGCGACTTCGAGCACGTCACCGACCGCGCCGGGCACGACCTGCGCTACGCCATCGACTCCACCAAGCTGCGCACCGAGCTCGGCTGGAGGCCCGCCTACGCCGACTTCGCCGCCGGCCTGGCCCAGACCGTCGAGTGGTACACCCAACACCGCGACTGGTGGGCACCCGCCAAGCACGCCACCGAAGCCGCCTACGCCGCGAAGGGCCAGTGACGCGGATGGTCGTCGTCACCGAGCTGAGCGTCGAGCGGACCCCGATCCCGGGGCTGCTCGTCGTCCACATGCCCGTGCAGCGCGACGACCGCGGCTGGTTCAAGGAGAACTGGCAGCGCGAGAAGATGGTCGCGCTCGGCCTGCCCGACTTCGGGCCGGTACAGAACAACATGAGCTTCAACGCCACCCGCGGCGCCACCCGCGGCATCCACACCGAGCCCTGGGACAAGTTCGTCTCCGTCGCCGTCGGTCGCGTCTTCGCCGCCTGGGTCGACATGCGCGAGGGCCCCACCTTCGGCGCCACCTACTGGACCGAGATCGACGAGGACACGGCCGTCTTCGTGCCCCGCGGCGTCGGCAACTCCTACCAGTCCCTGGTCGACGGCACGGTCTACTCCTACCTCGTCAACGACCACTACGTGGAGGGCCGCACCTACCCCGCCCTCCACCTCGCCGACCCCACCGTCGCGATCCCCTGGCCCATCCCCCTCGACTCCCCCGACGTCGAGATCTCCGAGAAGGACCACGAGAACCCGCTGCTCGACGAGGTCGAGCCGATGAGCGCCAAGAAGGTGCTCATCACCGGCGCGAACGGACAGCTCGGCCGCGAGCTGGCCCGCGCCTTCCCCGACGCCGACCTGGTCGACGTCGACGAGCTCGACCTCACCGACCCCGCCGCGCTGGCCGCCTGGCCCTGGCGCGACTACCGCCTCATCCTCAACGCCGCCGCCTACACCGCCGTCGACGCCGCCGAGACCCCCGAAGGCCGCCCCCTCGCCTGGGCCGTCAACGCCCACGCCCCCGCAGCACTCGCCCGCATCGCCACCGAGCACCACCTCACCCTCGTGCACTACTCCACCGACTACGTCTACGACGGCGACCCCACCCACGCCACCGACGCCGGCCACACCGAGGACGAACCCCTCGCCCCCCTCGGCGTCTACGCCCAGACCAAGGCCGCCGGCGACATCGCCGTCACCACCACCCCGCGCCACTACATCCTGCGCACCTCCTGGGTCGTCGGCGACGGACACAACTTCGTGCGCACCATGGCCCGCCTCGCCCACGACGGCATCGACCCGGTCGTCGTCGCCGACCAGATCGGCCGCCTCACCTTCACCGACGAGCTCGCCCGCGCCACCCACCACCTCACCACCACCGACGCCCCCCACGGCACCTACCACCTCACCAACACCGGCACCCCCCGCTCCTGGGCCGACTACGCCCGCGCCGTGTTCACCCACCTCGGCCACGACCCCGAACGCATCACCGACACCACCACCGCCGACTACTCTGCGGCCAGACCCAGCACCAGCCCCGTGGCACCCCGCCCCCTGCACAGCACCCTCAACCTCGACAAGATCACCGCCACCGGCTACACCGGCACCGACGCCGACACCGCCCTGGCCACCTACCTCGCCGACCTGGACAGCGACGTCGACACCGACGTCGACCACCGGCCCCAGCCCGTCGACGTCTGAGCCGGCGGCACCGCACCACCACCCCCGCAGCGTCACCCCGCCCGACCCCCGGAGGCCCCCCATGCTCCCCCTCACCTGCCCCACCCAGGCCTACGACTGGGGCTCCACCGACGACATCCCCGGCTTCCAGCGCCGCTCCGGCGACGGCAAGCCGGTGGCCGAGGTGTGGGTCGGCACCCACCCCCTCGGCACCGCCATGGTGGACGACGGGCAGGGCGGCGAGCGGCCCCTCACCGAGGTCGCGGGCGAGCTCGACATGATGCTCAAGATCCTCGCCGCTACCCGGCCGCTGTCGATCCAGGTGCACCCCACCGCCGCCCGGGCGCGTGCCGGCTTCGAGGCCGAGGAGGCCGCCGGCATCGACGTCACCGCCCCCGAGCGGGTGTTCAAGGACCCCCAGCCGAAGCCCGAGATGGTCTACGCGCTCTCGACCTTCGACACCCTCGTCGGCTTCCGGCCGACGGCCGAGATCCTGCGCGTGCTGATGCCGCTGCAGCACCCGCTCACCGACTCGATGGCCAAGAACCTGCGCGGCAACCCGGGTTTCGCGGGCATCGTGAAGATGCTCGAGTCGCTGCTGCACGAGCCGCCGTCGGCCGAGGTCGTCAAGGAGATCGTCGAGGAGTGCCGCCGCGCGGTCGGTGAGGGCATCGACATCAAGCGCGCCTACGCCACCGCGGTGGAGATCGAGGAGTTCCACCCCGGCGACGTCGGCGTTGTGGTCTCCCTGCTGCTCAACCGCCTCACCCTGCAGCCCGGCGAGGCCGCCTACCTCGACTCGGGCATCATCCACGCGCACCTCAAGGGGATGTGCCTGGAGGTCATGGTGTCCTCCGACAACGTGCTGCGCGCCGGCCTCACCAGCAAGCACGTCGACCCCGTGGGCCTGGTGCAGTGCCTCGAGGAGGGCATGTCGCGCGTGGCCCGCGTGACCCCCCAGCTCTTCGGCACCTCCACCGACGTGTTCAGCCCGGCCCGCGAGTTCGCCCTCTCGCTCACGCAGAGCTCGCAGGCAGAGCCGGCGGGCGTCGTCCTGCCGGCGCGGGGCCAGCGCCTGCTGGTGTGCACCGGCGGCGAGCTCGCCCTGCTCAACCGTCGCGACGAGATGCTCCACCTGCGCCGCGGCGACGCCGCCTACGCCGACGACAACGACGGCGAGCTGCGCGTCATCGGCACCGGCGAGATCGCCCAGGCCTACAGCCCCGACGGCGCCGCCGGCCGCCTCGACGACCTGCTCTGAGCCGCCGGCCGGCGGTGGCGCTGCCTCAGGGCAGCGGCGGGAGCGCCTCGTCGTCCAGCCACGGCTCGAGGACGGCGAGCGCCTCGGCGCCGCCGGCGGCGGTGACCGCCGCGCGGAAGTCGTCGGTGACCACCGAGGTGCCGCTGTGGTCGGCCACCCAGCGGCGCAGCAGGTCGAAGAAGGCGTCGTCGCCGAGGTGGCGGCGCAGGGCGTGCAGGGCGAGGGCGCCGCGCTTGTAGACGCGGTCGTCGAACATGTCCTCGGGGCCGGGGTCGACGAGCACGAGGTCCTGGTCCAGCTCGCTGAGGCGCTCGTGGTGGTGCTGCGCCCACTCCTCGCAGGTGCGCGGGCCGTCGGAGGCCTCCGACCACAGCCACTCGGCGTAGCAGGCGAAGCCCTCGTGCAGCCAGATGTCGCTCCAGCGGGCGAGCGTGACGGCGTTGCCGAACCACTGGTGGGCCAGCTCGTGGGCCACCAGGCGCACCTGCGACCAGTCGGGGGAGCAGAAGTTGCGCCCGAAGGTCGACAAGCCCTGGCTCTCGAGCGGGATCTCCAGCTCGTCGTCGGTGATGACGGCCGCGTAGGAGTCGAACGGGTAGGGCCCGAACACCTCGCTGAAGAACGCCATCATCGCCGGCTGGGCGTCGAAGGAGCCCTCGAGGTCAGCGTCGGCGGGGCCGATGGTGCGCACCGGCGGGGTGCCGCCGTGCTCGGTGACGCTGTAGCGGCCGATCTGCAGCGTGGCCAGGTAGGTGGCCATCGGGCGGTCCATCGCGTGCACGAACTGCTCGCCGCCGGCGGCGCGACGCCGCTCGATCAGCTCGCCGTTCGACACCACGGTGTAGCCGGTGGGCACGCTCACCGCGATGCGGTAGGTGGCCTTGTCGTCGGGGCGGTCGTTGCACGGGAACCAGGTGGGCGCGCCGTGGGGCTGCCCGGCCACGATGACGCCGTCCTCGAGCTCCTCCCACCCCGCGTCCCCGTGCTCGCGGACGACGAGGGGCCGGGGGCGCCCGCTGTAGCCCAGGGTGAGCTCGACCCGGTCGCCGACGGTGAGGCGACGGTCGAGCTGCAGCACGACCCGCGCACCGCGCGTGCTCCAGCGCCTCACCCCGACGCCGACCGCACGCAGCTTGTCGACCTTGAGGTGCGCCAGGTCGAGCACGAGCCGGTCGGTGGCCTCGAGCACCTCGACCTCCAGCCGGGCGGTGCCGCGCAGCCGGTTGCCGTCGAGCACGTAGGCGAGGTCGAGGTCGTAGTGGCGCACGCCGTAGGTGCGGTCGCCGTGGTCGGCGAGGTAGGGGTCGGCGGTGGGGAGGGAGCTCACGGGGCGGTCTCGACCTGCTCGCCCGGCTCCAGCCACGGCCCGATCGGGTTGCCGATCCACCGGGTCTTGTCGGGCACGCTCTCGCCTCTCATGACCAGTGACACCGGGCCGACAGTAGCGTGCCGGCCGAGCACGGAGGCAGGCAGCGCCACCGAGTTCGGCCCCAGCGTCGCGCCGCGCTGGAGCACCACCGTGTCGGTGGCGAGCACGCGGTCGTGGAAGAGGTGCGTCTGCACCACGCTTCCCTGGTTGACGGTGGCGCCGTCGCCGAGCACCACGAGGTCCGGCTCGGGCAGCCAGTAGGTCTCGCACCACACGCCGCGCCCCACGCGGGCGCCCATCGCGCGGAACCACAGGTTCAGCAGCGGGGACCCGGTGGCCAGGCCGGCGAACCACGGTGCGGCGAGCACCTCGACGAAGGTGTCGGCGAGTTCGTTGCGCCACACGAACGAGCTCCACAGCGGGTGGTCGGTGGCGCGGGCGCGGCCGACGAGCAGCCACTTGGCGAGCACCGTGGTGCCGGCGGCGAGCAGGCCCGCCGTCCACAGGGCCACGGCGGCCACGAGGACGCCGACCACCGCCGCGCCGAGCGAGGCCCACACCGAGAGTGCGCCGCCGGGCATCGGCGGGTCGAACGCCCCCGCCGCACCCGCACTCGCACCGAGGACGACGGCCGCCACCGTCACCTGCAGCCCGATCGCCAACGAGGCGGGCACCAGTCGGGCGACCTCCCAGCAGGCGCGCGCCACCTTGAGGCGGGTCGGCGGGGCGTAGGTGCGCGAGCCCTCGGCACCGGCCACCTGGCGCGGCAGCGGCGCCGGCGGGCTGCCCAGCCACGACTCCCCCGCCCGCACGGTGTGCCGCGCCGGGGCGGCCGAGAGCACCGCGACCAGCGAGCGCTTGGGAACCTTGCGCCCGGGTGCGGCCATCGCGGAGTTGCCGACGAAGGCCCTCTTGCCCACCTTCACCCGCTCGACGCGCAGCCACCCGCCACCGAGCTCGTAGCCGCCGATGAGGGTGTCGTCGGCGAGGAACGCGAGGTCGCCCACGGTGGTGAGCGAGGGCACCATCAGCACGGTGGAGGCCTCGACGTCGTCGCCGATGCGGGCACCGAGCAGGCGCAGCCAGCGCGGCGTGAGCTGGCTGCTGTAGAGCGGGAAGAGCCAGGTGCGGGCCTCGTCGAGCACGCGCATGGTGGCCCACACGCTGAGCGCGGCACGACTCGGCAGCGGGTGCACGCCCGGCTCGACGCCGCGCGCCAGCAGCCGCACAGCCCCGAGCACGAGCAGCGCGAGCACGACCTGGCCGGCGAGCACACCGGGCAGCAGCCACGGGAGCAGCCGCGCAAGGGCCTCGCCGGCGCCGTCGACGCCGTCTGCGGCACCGAGCCCGACGAGCAGCACGAGAGGGAGGCCGACGAGGGCCGCCGCCACCGCCGGCAGGGCCGCGAGGCCCACCCCGGTGGCGGTGTAGGCGATCGCCCAGCGGCGCAGCTCGCCGACGGTGGCGGGCGGACGGTCGTCCCAGGGGCCGCGGGCCTCCTCGGCGGCGCGGGTGGCCGGGGCCCCCGACCAGAACTCGCCGGTGGGCACCTCGCCGAACACCGCCGAGCCGGGAGCCACCTCGGCGTCCACGCCCAGGCTCGCGCCGGGGCACAGCATCGAGCGCGTGCCCACGCGGGCGCGGGCGCCGATCGAGATCGCACCCACGTGCAGCGTGTCGCCGTCGACCCAGTAGCCGGTGAGGTCGACCTCGGGCTCCACCGATGCGCCCGGCCCCACCCGCAGGTGGCCGGTGACCGGCGGGAGCGAGTGGAGGTCGGCGCCGCGGTCGACGTCGGCCCCCAGCAGCCGGGCGTACCAGGCGATGAAGGGCGCCGACGACAGGCGGGTGGCGCCGAGCTCGTCGACGCCGCGCTCGGCCAGCCAGATGCGCAGGTGCACCTTGCCGCCGCGCGGGTGCTCGCCCACGCTCACCCCTCGCAGGACGACGCGCGCCAACCCCGCCGCGAGCACGAGTCGCCCGGGCGGGCTGACGAACACGGCCAGCGCGGGCAGGAGCAGCCACCACGAGAGCGAGGGCAGCCAGGTGAGGTCGGCGAGGTCGTGGAGCAGGCGGGCGACGACGAACGTGACCGTGGCCCAGCGGGGGGCCGCGAGGGCGCGCAGCAGCGGCACCGCGATCACCTGCCCGACCTGGGTCTTGCGCGGGATCGGGTCGCGCGCGGCGTTCTCGCGGGCCACCCCGCCGCCTCCGTTGCGGGCTGCCGCGGCCAGCTCGTCGAGGTAGGCGGCCAGCACCGCGACGGTCGGGCGCTGGTAGAGGTCGGCGACGGTGAGCTCGGGATGGGTGGCGCGCAGCAGGGTGACGACCTGCGCGGCCGCGAGGCTGCCGCCGCCGTGGGCGAAGAAGTCGGAGTCGGGTGCGTCCGGCGCGGCACCGAGCACCTCCTGCCAGGCCTGCGCCACCGCTGCGGCGCTGCCGGTGAACTCCACGCCCGGGGCCGCCGGAGGAGGCCAGGGCAGGGCGTCGCGGTCGACCTTGCCGGAGATGCGGGTCGGGATGTCGTCGACCACGACGAGGCGCGGCACGAGGGCCGCTGGCTGGGTGGCCCGCAGGTGCGCGGTGGCGGCGGCTGCGGCGAAGGTGCCGTCGCCGGTGGTGGTCAGGTAGCCCACGAGCAGCTGGTTGCCGGCCGCCGAACGGCGCACCGCCGCGGCCGCCGCCGCCACGCCCGACAGCGCCAGCAGGGCCGAGTCGACCTCGCCGAGCTCGATACGTCGTCCACCGAGCTTGACCTGGTCGTCGGCGCGACCGCCGAACAGGAGGCCCTCGGGATCGTTGACGACGATGTCGCCGCTGCGGTACGCCCGGTCCCAGCCCAGCGAGGGCGAGGGGGCGTACTTCTCGCGATCCTTCTCGGGGTCGAGGTAGCGGGCCAGGCCGACGCCGCCGATGATCAGCTCGCCGCGCTCGCCGAGGCCCACCGGCTCGCCCTGCTCGTCGACCACGGCGAGGTCCCAGCCGGCCAGGGGCAGTCCGATGCGCACGGGGCCGACGCCGTCGACCTGCGCGGCGCACGCCACGACCGTGGCCTCGGTGGGCCCGTAGGTGTTCCAGACCTCGCGACCGTCGGCCACCAGGCGCGCGGCGAGCTCGGGGGGCAGCGCCTCCCCGCCGAGGATGACCATGCGGACACCGGCCAGCGCCTCGTCGGGCCACAGGCTCACCAGCGTGGGCACGGTCGAGACGATCGTGATGCGGTTGGCCACCAGCCACGGTCCGACGTCGACGCCGCTGCGCACCAGCGCGCGGGGCGCCGGCACCAGGCAGGCGCCGTTGCGCCAGGCCAGCCACATCTCCTCGCAGCTGGCGTCGAAGGCGACGCTGAGGCCGGCCATCACGCGATCGCGCGGGGCGATGGGCGCATCCGGCAGGAAGAGCTGCGCCTCGGCGTCCACGAAGGCGGCGGCGCTGCGGTGGGTGACCGCCACGCCCTTGGGGGTGCCGGTGGAGCCCGAGGTGAAGATGATCCAGCAGTCATCGTCGGGCGTGGGGTCGCGGCGCTCCCGCGGCGTGCGCTCGGCGACCGGCAGACGCAGGTCGATGGCGAGGCCGGCGCCGATGATCGCGCCCACCCCCGCCTCGCCGAAGACCAACGTGGCCCGCTCCTCGGGGTCGTCGGCGTCGACCGGCACGTAGGCGCAGCCGGCGAGGAGGACGCCCACGATGGCCACGTAGAGGTCGGTCGTGCCCGACGGCACCCGCACCCCCACCCGGTGACCGGGGCCGAGACCGCGCTCGGCGAGGTCGTCGGCCAGCGCACCGGCCGCCTCGAGCAGCTCGGCGTAGGTGACGGTGTCGTTGCCGCCGTCGAGCGCGGTGGCCTCGGGGTGGTCGGCGACCGTCGCGCGAAGGACGTCGACGAGGGTGCGGACGGGCGGGGCCTCGGCAGCGCGCAGCAGCGGGGACGGGGCACTCACCCGATGATCCAATCCGACGCAGGTGAACGGTCGGTGCGCGACGCCCGGAGCCCCGTTGTGCCAGCCTGTGACCTGCGACACAATCGGGCGATGAGTGCGACCACCGAGACCGCGCCCGCGAGCCCCTCCACCGCTCCGGCGCCCGTGTACACCGTCGACCGCCTGGCCCACTGGGCCGCCGCCACCCCCGACGGGGAGGCGATGACGTACCTCGGCCGCACCTGGACCTGGGCGCAATGGTTCGAGCGGGTGCAGCGGGCCGCCGGCGGCCTGCGCGACCTCGGCATCGGCCGCGGCGACGTCGTGTCCTTCCTCGACAAGAACCACCCCGCGTGCGTCGAGATCAGCCTCGCCGCCGGCATGCTCGGCGCCGCCAACGCGATCATCAACTGGCGCTCGGCCGGCGACGAGGTCGACTACGCGGTCAACGACTCCGGCGCGCGGGTGCTCATCGTGGGCAGCGAGCTGATGCCCGTGGTCACCTCCATCCACGGCCGCCTCGACGCGGTGGAGCAGATCATCGAGATCACTCCGGAGGGCGGCCCCGAGGACCCCTATGAGCAGTGGCTCGCCGCCTCCGAGCCGTGGACGACGCCGCCCGCCGAGGCCGGCGTGGAGCCCGACGACGTGTGCCTGGTGATGTACTCCTCGGGCACGACCGGCCGGCCGAAGGGCGTCATGCTGACGCATCGCAACATGGTGCAGCACACGCTGAACGCCCACGACGGCTGGAGCTTCGAGCCGGGCGACAAGTCGATGGTCGCGATGCCGCTGTTCCACGTGGGCGGCTCGTCCTACGTGCTCTTCGGCATCCACGACGGCGTGCCGAGCATCATGACCCGCGACCCCGACGGCGCCTCGCTGGCCGGCGCCATCCTCGCGGGCGCCAACCGCACCTTCCTCGTGCCGGCGGTGCTCGCGCAGGTGCTGCAGTCGGGCGCCGACGCGGTGAAGCTGTTCAGCGCGCTCAAGACCTACACCTACGGCGCCGCCCCGATGCCGCCGCCGCTGCTGCGCGCGGCCATGGCGGCCTGGCCCGACACCGACTTCATCCAGGTCTACGGCCTCACCGAGGTGGCGGGCGTGGCCACGCAGCTGAGCGCCGAGGACCACCGGACCGCCGAGGCCGCGGGCCACCCCGAGCGGCTGCTCTCGGCCGGCCGGCCGGTGCCCTCGTGCGAGGTGCGCATCGTCGACCCCGCCACCCTGCGCGAGGCCGCCACCGGCGAGCATGGCGAGATCTGGCTGCGCACCCCGCAGCTCACCGCCGGCTACCTCAACAAGCCTGACGCCACGGCCGAGGTGATCGTGGACGACGGGTGGTTCCGCACCGGCGACATGGGCCACGTCGACGCCGACGGCTACGTCTTCGTCTCCGACCGTCTCAAGGACATGATCATCACCGGCGGCGAGAACGTGTACTCCCCCGAGGTTGAGCGGGTGCTCTCCGAGCACCCGGGCGTGCTGGAGGTCGCCGTGATCGGTGTGCCGGACGAGCAGTGGGGTGAGTCGGTCAAGGCGGTGGTGGCGCTCAAGGAGGGCTCGGACGCCAGCGAGCGCGAGCTCATCGAGTGGTGCCGCGAGCGCCTCGCCCACTTCAAGGCCCCGCGCGGCGTCGACGTCGTGCCCGCCCTGCCCCGCAACCCCACCGGCAAGGTCCTCAAGCGCGACCTGCGCGCCCCCTACTGGGACGACCGCGCCCGCCAGGTCTGACGCCGAGGGGGCACCCCTGGTGCGCCGGCGGGGCAGGAACGGCGCGTCGAGGCGCCCCGTGAACTCCTACCGCCTCCTCACGGCCGTCTCAGTCGCCTCACAGGCATGCTGAGCACAGTGGAGGCATGACCCAGGTTCCCTCACCGGACCAGGCTCCCGAGCCGGCCCGCGACCCCCGCCCCCAGCAGGACCCCACCCCGACCGCGCAGGACCTCCCGGCGCAGGGCGGCGCGCCGACGGGCCCGCCGGCGGGGTACGGCGCGGTGCCGACGTCCCCGCTCTACCCGCCGCCCAGCGGCGCTCCGACGTACGGAGCCGCGCCGCCCCCGCCCGCACCGCCGGGCGGCTTCGGCCCGGCCGGCCCGGGTGGGCCGTTCTTCAGTGGTCCGCCGGCCCGGCCCGCACGCTCGCGTCGCTCGGCGGTGCCGGCGCTGCTGCTGGCCGGGGCCCTCATCGCCGGCGGCGGTGCCGGCCTCGCCGGAGCCGCGGTCTACGACGCGGCGAACGGCGGAGCGGGCGGGGGCGGCGTCACGACGCTCACCCAGGTCGACTCCAAGGACCGGCCCGCGCCCAACGGGAGCGTGGAGTCGGTGGCCTCCACCGTGCTGCCCTCGGTGGTGGCGCTCGAGGTGAGCGGCGGCGGCAACGGCGGCAGCGGGTCGGGCGTCGTCCTCGACTCCGACGGGCTCATCCTCACCAACGACCACGTCGTCACGCTCGGCGGCGAGATAGACGCCCGGCAGGCCGAGGTCACGGCCTCCTTCAACGACGGACGACGCGCCCGCGCCACGGTCGTCGGCGTCGACCCCCTCACCGACACCGCGCTGGTGAAGGTCGACGGCGTCGACAACCTGCGCCCGATCACGCTGGGCAAGTCCGACAACCTCGACGTCGGCGAGCAGGTCGTCGCGGTCGGTTCGCCGTTCGGCCTCGACGCCACCGTCACCAGCGGCATCGTCAGCGCGCTGAACCGCCCCGTGGAGGTCGCCCGCGACCAGCAGGGCAACGTCACCGCCTACCCGGCCATCCAGACCGATGCGGCGATCAACCCCGGCAACAGCGGCGGCCCGCTGGTCAACATGGACGGTCAGCTCGTCGGCATCAACGCCTCGATCCGCTCCACCGGCAGCGGCCAGGGCGCCGAGTCCGGCTCGATCGGCCTCGGCTTCGCCATCCCGATCGACGAGGTGCTCCCGATCATCGAGCAGCTCAAGGACGGCGACAAGCCCACCCACGCCCGCCTCGGCATCCAGATCACCGACGCGCAGGGTCGCGCCAGTTCGAGCGACCCGACCATCACCGGCGCCCGGGTCGACCAGATCGAGAGCGGGTCGGCGGCCGCCGACGCCGGTCTCCGCACGGGCGACGTGATCACCCGCATCGACGACATCCGCATCGACGACTCCGAGAGCCTCATCGCGACGGTGCGCGCCTACCGCCCCGGCGACACGGTGACGATCACCTACACCCGCGGCGGGCAGGAGAACACGGCCGAACTCAAGCTGGGTTCGGACGGGTAGGCCCCGCGGGGCCGCGACGGGCCGGGTGCCGCCACAGCACCCGGCACCGTCGGCGGTGCAGGCGGCCGATGCACGGGAGCGCGGACGCCGCCGCCCCGGCCCCGCGGGAGCCCGGCTCCCGGTGGACCTGCGGATACTGGAGGATCCGCCGGCCGCCGGGAGCAGCGCGAGCGGGCCCGCACCACCTCGACGGGAGTAGCGAGGTCAGCGGGCCCGCTCGACGCGTCCCTCGTGCCAGACCGGCTCGGGCGAGGTCGAAACCTCGCCGTCGGAGCCGAACACGACGAAGCGGTCGAAGCCGCGCGCGAACCAGCGGTCGTGGGTGACCGCCACCACCGTGCCCTCGAAGGCCTCCAGCCCCTCCTCCAGCGCCTCGGCCGACTCGAGGTCGAGGTTGTCGGTGGGCTCGTCGAGCAGCAGGAGCGTGGCTCCGGAGAGCTCGAGCAGCAGCACCTGGAAGCGCGCCTGCTGGCCGCCCGAGAGCGACTCGAAGCGCTGCTCGGCGGCGCCCGCCAACTCGTAGCGGTCGAGCACCCGGCTCGCCTGCTCGCGCCCCATCCCCTGCCGCCCCAGTCCGGACGACGACCCGTCGCCGCGGTGGAGGATCTCCAGGAGGGTGCGTCCCACCAGCTCCGGGTGCTCATGGGTCTGCACGAACCAGCCCGGGCGCACCCGGGCGCCGAGACGGGCGCGCCCGCTGTGGGCCACCGGCGCCACCTCGACCTCGCCGACCGGGCGGTGCTCGACGTCCGGATCGCTGCCGCCGCCGGCCAGCAGCCGCAGGAAGTGCGACTTGCCGGAGCCGTTCGAGCCGAGCACCGCGACTCGTTCGCCGAACCACACCTCGAGGTCGAAGGGGCGCATCAGGCCGGTGAGCTCGAGCTGCTCGCACACCACCGCGCGCTTGCCGGTGCGACCGCCCTTGAGCCGCATCGTGACCTGCTGCTCGCGCGGTTGCTCGGTCGGCGGGCCGGCCTCCTCGAACTTGCGCAGGCGCGTCTGCGCGGCGCGGTACTGCGACGACATGCCGTCGTTGTACTCGGCCTTGATCCGCATGCGCAGCACGAGCGCCTCGAGCTTGGCGTGCTCCTCGTCCCAGCGGCGGCGCAGCTCGGCGAAGCGAGCGAACCGGTCGCGGCGCGCGGCGTGGTAGGAGGCGAAGTCGCCGGCGTGGGTCCACACCGAGTTGCCCCCGCCCCCGGCGCCCAGCTCGACGGTGACCACCTGGGTGGCGGCGCGGGCGAGCAGCTCGCGGTCGTGGCTGACGAAGAGGATCGTCTTCGCCGAGGAGGCGATGCGCTGCTCGAGCCACTCCTTGCCGGGAACGTCGAGGAAGTTGTCGGGCTCGTCGAGCAGCAGCACCTCCTCCGGGCCGGCCAGCAGGTACTCCAGCACCACCCGCTTCTGCTCGCCGCCCGACAGGGTGCGCAGCTCGCGGTACTTCGCGCGCTCGAACGGCACGCCGAGGGCCTTGACCGTGCACACGTCCCAGGCGACCTCGATGTCGTAGCCGCCGGCGTCGGTGTAGGCGCCGAGCGCGGTGGCGTAGGCCATCTGGGTGGCCTCGTCGTCGACGTCCATCAGGGCGAGCTCGAGGCGGTCGACCTCGGCCGCGGCCGCCCGCACCGGCGCGGGGGCGAGGGAGCGGAGCAGGTCGGCGACCGTGGCGTCGTCCCCGAGATCGCGACCGACCATCTGCCGCATCACCCCGAGCCCGCCCGAGCGGACGACGCTGCCGGCGTGGGGCGTCAGCTCGCCGGTGACGATGCGCAGCAAAGTGGTCTTGCCCGCGCCGTTGGCACCGATGAGCGCGACCTTGGCGCCGTCACCGACGCGGAACGACACCTCATCCAGCAGCACCCGCCCGTCGGGCAGCTCGAAACGGACCCCGGAGACCTCGACATGACCCACAGCGCGCCATCCTCACATCCGCGACCACGACCAGGCCATCCGATATGCGCTCAGCCCGATGACTGCTCAGCGCACCCACTCGGCCGGGCAGTGCTCGTGCTGGCGGCAGCACGCGTGCGGCACCATCGGCTGGTCGGGCCACGGGTGCGACCAGCCGGCCCCGGCGATCTCGGGGTGGACGCACTTGTAGCGCTCGGTGCGGCGCGGGTCGGCGGCCTGCTGCAGCACGATCGCCCGCTCGGACGTGAGCTCGTCGCGGCGGTCGAGCTCGCGGGCCACAGCGGCGAGACGCTCGGCGGTGGTGGGCAGGTCCGAGTGCTCCGCTCCCCCGTCGCTGCTCATCCGGCCACGAAGCGAGCATCGATGCTGCAGGAGATCTCCACCTGGGCGGGATCCAGCGGGACCCCTGCGCCGTCCGCTGAGGCGGCGAGGCGGAACATCGCCTGGTCACCACCGGCGCCGCCGCCCGTGCCCGCGCCGTGCAGCAGCCCGGCGTCGGCGACGGCGACGGGCCGCACCGACTCCAGGCCCAGGGCGTCGGCGTAGTCCTGCGCGCGGGACGCCGCGTCCTGCACGGCGTCGCGGCGCACCGCGTGCTCGAGCTCGGAGCGGGTGGCGGGCGCCAGCTCCCACGCCACCTGGTGGACGACGAGTCCGTCGCCGTGCCCGAGCCGCTCGCCGAGCCACACCCCCGGCGCGTCGGTGACCTCGAAGGCCGCGCTGAACCCGCACGAGGCGTGGTGGACGACGGCCTGCGGCGTGCCGTCGGCGCTCCACGGCTGCTCGACCCAGGTGCGCAGCTCGCCGGTGCTCCACCGCACGACGCCGGACGCTTGCTGGTCGGCGAGGCTGTCGGCCAGTGCGCCGATGCCGACCCGGACGCGGTCGATCGCGGTGCGCGGGTCGGCGTCCGCGGCCTCCACGGCCCCGGTGACCGTGCCGACCTCGGCCGGGTGGCGGCGGGTGGCCGCGCCGCGCACGACGAGCTCGACCTGCGTGGCGGGCTGATCGCTCATGGGGCCAGCCTAGGAGCGGAGCATAGGAGCGGAGCATAGGAGCGGGGGGCTAGGAGCCGGGTCGGACCTCGAGCACGCGGAAGCCCTTGGCGCTGGCACGGCGCTCGGCCGAGAACCCCTGCTCGACCAGCCACCGCTGCAGGGAGTCGGCACCGAGGTTCTTGCCGACCACCAGCACGGCGCGGCCGTCGGGTGCGAGGCGCGGCAGCCAGGTGAGCAGCAGCTCGTGCAGCGCAGCCTTGCCGATACGGATCGGTGGGTTCGACCAGATCTCGTCGTACTGCTCGGCGGGGTCGACGTGCTGCGGCTCCACGGGCCGGAACCGGTCGGCGACGCCGAGCGCCTCGGCGTTCTCACCGGCGAGCAGCAGTGCCCGCTGGTTGACGTCGACGGCGGTCACCCGGGCCTCCGGCGCCGCCACGGCGCAGGCGAGCCCGATGACGCCGTAGCCGCACCCGAGGTCGAGGATGCGCCCGCCGGTCGGCGGCTCGGTCTCGCGGAACAGCACGGCCGTGCCGACGTCCAGGCGCCCCTTGGCGAACACGCCCGAGCCGCTCGTGAGGCGCAGCTCGTGACCCCACACCTCGCAGCTGACGGCCGCGCGCTCGAAGACGACCGTGGGGTCGGCGGTGAAGTAGTGCTCGTCGCTCACGGGCCCTCCTGCGGCTCGGTCGGGAGCGGTGCGCGGCGGGCCGAGGTCTGCTCCACGCGGGCGGCCAGCTCGTCGTCCTCGGGGTAGGCGACCTCCTCGAGCGTCAACCCGTGGGCCGGGACGACGACCACCCGCGGGTCGCGCTCGCGCGCGGTGAGCACCTGGGCGGCCCACTCCACGGGCAGCCGACCCTCGCCGATGGCGATCATGCAGCCGACGAGCGCACGCACCATGGAGTGGCAGAACGCATCGGCCTGCACGTGCCCCACGAGCACGCCGTCGTCGCCGCGGATCCAGTCGAAGTCGAGCAGGGTGCGCACGGTCGTGGCTCCCTCGCGCTGCTTGCAGAAGGCGGCGAAGTCGTGCAGCCCGATCAGCGTGGCGGCGGCGTGGGCCATGGCGGTCTCGTCGAGGCGCCGGGGCCAGGCCAGCACGTGGTGGCGGGTCAGCGGGTCGACGCGGGCGGGGTCGTCGACGATGCGGTAGGCGTAGCGGCGCCACAGCGCGGCGAAGCGGGCGTCGAAGCCGTCGGGCGCGGGCGTGACGGCCCGCACCCGGACGTCGCGCTCGAGCACGCCGTTGAGGCGCCGGGCGAGCAGGTCGAGGCGCTCCGCGTGCTGCTCGGCGAGGGCCGGCGCGAGGTCGACGTGCGCCACCTGGCCGCGCGCGTGGACGCCGGAGTCGGTGCGTCCCGCGCACGTCACCGCCACGTCGTCCGCCGGCACGCGGAGGACGGTGGCCAGCGCCGCGGTGAGCTCGCCCTGCACCGTGCGCAGGCCCGGCTGGGCCGCCCAGCCGCGGAAGTCGGTGCCGTCGTAGGCGAGGTCGATCCGCAGGCGCACCGGCTCAGGCTAGTGGGGCCGCGACGCGCGCGGTGAACCGTCGGAGGTGCTCCCTAGACTTCGCGGGTGGCCCTGGAGACGTCGGTGGAGAAGCCCGCACCCGTGCGGGCGGTCGCCAACGCGATCTCGGGCTGGATCGATCGGCTCGGCCCGATCTGGGTCGAGGGCCAGGTCACCCAGGTCAACCGTCGTCCAGGCCTGGCCACGGTCTTCTTGACCCTGCGCGACTCGGTCGCCGACATCTCCGTGCCGGTCACCTGCTCGCGGGTGCTCTTCGACTCCCTGGCCGCACCCGTCACCGAGGGCGCGAGCATCGTGGTGCACGCCAAGCCGTCGTACTACGCCAACCGCGGCACGCTCTCGCTGCAGGCGCGCGACATCCGGATGGTCGGGCTGGGCGAGCTGCTCGCCCGCCTGGAGCAGCGGCGCCAGCTGCTCGCCGCCGAAGGGCTGTTCGCCCGCGAGCGCAAGCGCCCGCTGCCGTTCCTGCCGCAGCGGGTCGGGCTCGTCACCGCACCGTCGTCCGCGGCCGAGCGCGACGTCCTCGAGAACGCCCGCCGGCGCTGGCCCGCGGTGGCCTTCGAGGTCGCGCACGCCACCATGCAGGGCCCCCGCTCGGCCGGCGAGGTGATCGAGGCGGTGCGTCGCCTGGAGGCCGACCCGGCCGTCGACGTGATCATCGTGGCGCGCGGCGGAGGCTCGGTCGAGGACCTCCTGCCGTTCAGCGACGAGGGGCTGATCCGGGCGGTGGCCGCCGTGCGCACACCGGTCGTCTCCGCCATCGGGCACGAGCCCGACACCCCCCTGCTCGACCTCGTCGCCGACGTGCGCGCCTCCACCCCCACCGACGCTGCGAAGCTCGTGGTGCCCGACGTGGACGACGAGCGCCGCGGCATCGACGACGCCCGCGCGCGGATGCGCCACCTGCTGCGCTCGTGGCTGGTGCGCGAGCAGGCGGGGCTCGACGCCCTCCGCTCGCGCCCGGCCCTCGCCGCCCCGCACAGCCTGCTCGACGCCCGCCTGGGCGAGCTCGCCGACCAGCGCTCGCGCCTGCGGCGCCAGCTGGAGCGCCAGCTCGACCGAGCCGCCGACGACATCGACCACCGCCGCGCCCGCGTGCGGGCCCTCTCGCCGCTGGCGACGCTGCAGCGCGGCTACGCCGTCGTCCAGGACGCCGACGGGCGGGCCCTCACCTCGGTCGCCGGCGTCGATGCGGGCGCACCGCTCACGGTGCGCGTGGCCGACGGGCGCGTGCACGTGCTCACCGAGCGGGTCGAGGCCCTCACCCCCACCACCGAGGAGAACCGTGGCGAAGAAGACTGACAGCGTGGCCGGCTCGGGGCCGGAGGCCGCGCAGGAGCCCGAGCTCAGCTACGAGGAGGCCCGCGCCGAGCTCGTCGAGGTCGTGCGCCTGCTCGAGACGGGCGGCACCACGCTCGAGGAGTCGCTCGCGCTGTGGGAGCGCGGCGAGCGGCTGGCAACCACCTGCCAGCGGTGGATCGACGGCGCGCGCGAGCGGCTGGACGCCGTCCTCGAGGCCGAGGTCGACGACGCCTGAGAGCTCGGCGTGTCAGCCGAGCGGCGCGGTGGTGAGGGAGTCCACGACCTCGCGCAGGTCGGCACGGGACGCCGAGCCGAACACGATCACGCTCGTGCCGCCGATCTCGGCGGTGTAGGCCGAGTCGCCGCCACTGTCGGCCCACCCCTTCCACTCCCGCGCCACGGGCGTGGCGACGGAGGCAGGCACGGTGTAGCCCTCGACGGTCTCGGGGTCCTCGTCGACCCATTTGCGCGTCAGCGAGAGCGGGCTGGCGTCCTCCTGGCGCACCCCGATGAAACGGCCGGAGTCGGTGAGCAGCCGGATCATCGTGCCGGGGTCGTCGGGCGTGGGCACGTCGACGCCGGTCGCCGTCCACCCCTGCGGCAGCGAGGCGGGATAGACCGGCCGCTGCTGCGCCTGCTGGAGCGTGCGCACCGTGTCGAGGTAGTCGACCCTGTCGGGGCGCCGCTCGTAGTCGTTGCGGAACGCGCCCATGAAGGTCAGCACCGCCCCCACCGCCAGGATCGTCACCACCAGCGACGTCACCAGGCTCACCGCCGAGCGCTGGTAACGCCCCGGCTTGCCCGTCGGACGTTGCTGCTGCGTGCTGCTCACCCCTCCAGTGTCTCAGCCCGCCCCAGGGGCGGGGGCCTCGGGCGGATTCACCGGCCGGCCGGTGAAACTGGCACTTGGACGACGGAGTTCCCTCGTCCAAGCGCCAGAAACGTCGTCCAGGTAGGGGCAGATTCACCGGCCGGCCGGTGAAACTGCCCTTCGCTCCCAGCACGCCCAGGCGCCGGACGTCGATGCCGCTGATGCGGACCGATATCGCAGATCAGCCCGACCATGCGGCATAGTGTGAGCGTGAGTATGACCGCACCCGCGTATCGCGTCAGCGAAGCCGCCGAGATCCTCGGGGTCAGTGACGACACCGTCCGCCGCTGGATCGACGCCGGCCGTCTGCCCGCCCACCCCGGCAACAGGACGACGATCGCCGGCACCGATCTGGCCGCGCTCGCCGCCTCCCTCGTGGACGACGCCGACCGCGACCGCGTACGCGCCGGCGCGGTGAGCGCGCGCAACCGGATGAGCGGGATCGTCACGCGCGTGGTCAGCGACACCGTCATGGCGCAGGTCGAGATGGTGTGCGGGCCCTACCGGGTGGTGTCGCTGATGAGTGCCGAGGCCGCCGACGAGCTCGGTCTGGCCCCCGGGGTGAGGGCGATCGCCTCGGTGAAGTCGACCAACGTCGTCGTCGAGCGGCCCGCGCCCGGCCACCGCACCACCTGAATCGGAACCACCCGCACCCGCACCACCCGCACCCGCACCACCCGCACCACTCGCACCACCCGCACTCGCGCCACCCACCCGCCGAGAGGACACCCCGTGCCCCACATCCGCTCCATCCGTCGGCCCCTCCCGACCGAGCGCCCCGGCGCCCTGCGTCGAGCACTGCGCATCGCCCCCGCCCTGCTGCTCGCCCTGCCCCTGGCAGCCTGCGGCAGCGATGACGGCGGCAGCAGCAGCGCATCCGCCGGCGGAGGCGCCGAGCAGCGCACGCTCACCGTGTTCGCGGCGGCCTCGCTCACCAAGACCTTCACGACGCTGGAGAAGACCTTCGAGGAGGAGAACCCCGGCGTCGACGTGAAGCTGTCGTTCGGCGGGTCCTCCGACCTGGTCGCGCAGATCACCGAGGGCGCCGAGGCCGACGTGTTCGCCTCCGCCGACACCAAGAACATGGACAAGCTCGTGACCGCCGACCTCGCCGAGGGCACCCCCGCGCAGTTCGCCACCAACAAGCTGACCATCGTCACCCTGCCGCGCAACCCCGGCGGCATCTCGGGCCTCGCCGACTTCGGCGACCCGAAGAAGACCACGGTCGTGTGCGCCCCCGAGGTGCCGTGCGGCGCGGCCGCGCTGAAGCTGGCCGATCTCGCCGGCGTCAAGCTCACGCCCGCAAGCGAGGAGCAGTCGGTCACCGACGTCCTGGCCAAGGTGCTCTCGGGCGAGGCGGACGCCGGACTCGTCTACATCACCGACGCCACCGGCGACGTGGGCGTCGACACGATCACGCCGCCGGAGTCCGACAAGGTCATCAACGACTACCCGATCGTGGCCGTGAAGGGCTCGAAGCACGCGGAGCTCGCCACCAAGTGGGTCGAGCTCGTCACCGGCTCCGAGGGCCAGCAGGTGCTGAAGGACGCCGGGTTCGGCCCGCCGGCGTCCTGAGGCCACCCCCACCCGTGGACGACGAGCCGCCGGGCATGATCGCCCCGTGACCCGCCCGCACACCCGCCCCGCCCGCCCGCGCACGCGGCGGGTCGGCCTGCCGGGATGGCTGTACGTGCCGGCGGTGCTGGCCGGGCTCTTCGTGGTGGTGCCGGTCGCAGCGCTCACCACGCGGGTCGACTGGAGCGAGCTGCCGAGCCTCCTCACCTCCCCCGCAGCCCGTTCGGCGCTCGAGCTGAGCCTGCGCACATCGGCGGCGAGCACGGTGCTGTGCCTGCTGCTGGGGGTGCCGCTGGCCGTCGTCCTGGCTCGGGGAAGCGCGCGGTGGCTCGGCCCGGTGCGTTCACTGGTGCTGCTCCCCCTCGTGCTGCCGCCGGTGGTCGGCGGCATCGCCCTCCTCGCCGCGTTCGGCCGGCAGGGCCTGCTGGGCAGCGAGCTCGAGGCGCTCGGGGTGCGCGTCGCGTTCTCGACGCTGGCGGTGGTGCTGGCGCAGACCTTCGTGTCCCTGCCCTTCCTCGTGGTCAGCCTCGAGGGGGCGCTGCGCACGGCCGGCGAGCGCTACGACGTGGTCGCCGCCTCGCTCGGCGCGCGCCCCACCACGGTGCTGCGGCGCGTCACCCTCCCGCTCGTGCTGCCGGGTCTCGCCTCCGGAGCCGTGCTCGCCTTCGCCCGCTCCCTCGGCGAGTTCGGCGCCACCATCACCTTCGCCGGCAGCCTCGAGGGCACCACCCGCACCCTGCCGCTGCTGATCTACAACCTGCGCGCCGTCGACGCCGAGGCCGCCGTGGCCGTGTCGCTGCTGCTGGTCGTGGTCGCCATCGCCGTCATCGGCCTCGTCCGGCCGCGGGGCGCGCTATGAGCCTCGAGGTCTCCTTCGCGATCGCCGAGCGCGACGTCGACGTCTCCTTCCGCGTCGCCACCGGCACCACCGTGGCCCTGCTCGGACCCAACGGCGCCGGCAAGTCCACGACCCTCGCCGTGCTCGCCGGCCTGCTGCGCCCCGACCGCGCCCGCGTGATCCTGGACGACGAGCCGCTCACCGACGACGAGCGCTGGGTGCCTCCGCACGCGCGCCGCACCGCGCTCCTGGCGCAGGAGCCGCTGCTGTTCCCGCACCTGGACGTGCTTGCGAACGTGGCGTTCGGCCCGCGGTCGCGCGGGGCGGGGCGGGCGTCGTCCACGGCCACCGCCCGGCACTGGCTCGGCGAGGTCGACGCCGCCGACCTCGCCGACCGCCGCCCCGCCGCGCTCTCGGGCGGTCAGGCGCAGCGGGTGGCGGTGGCCCGCGCGCTCGCGGCCGAGCCCCGGTTGCTGCTGCTCGACGAGCCGATGGCCTCCCTCGACGTCGCGGTCGCCCCCGCGCTGCGCCAGCTGCTACGTCGCGTGCTCGCCGAGCGCACCACGGTGCTGGTCACGCACCACGTGCTCGACGCCCTGCTGCTCGCCGACGAGGTCGTGGTGCTCGAGGCGGGTCGCGTGGTCGAGCAGGGGCCGACCGCCGACGTGCTCGCCCGCCCGCGCAGCGCGTTCGCGGCCCGCTTCGCCGGCCTCAACCTCCTCGCGGGAAGTGTCGAGGCGATCGTGGACGACGGCCTGGCGCTGCGCACCGAGACCGGTGGCGTCGTCCACGGCATCGCGGGCGGGCGGGCGGCATCGGCACGCGTCGGGAGCGCAGCGGTCGCGGTCTTCCGGCCCTCCGCCGTGGCCGTGCACCGCGATCCGCCGGGCGGCAGCCCCCGCAACGCGCTGCCCGTGACGATCGAGGAGCTCGAGCCTGTCGGCGACCTGGTGCGCGTGCGCGGGGGCGGCCTGGCCGCCGACGTCACCGCGGCAGCGGTCGCCGACGTCGGCCTCACACCCGGCACCGAGGTGATCTTCGTGGTGAAGGCGAGCGAGGTCGTCGTCCACCCGCGGTGATCTGGGTCCCACGCGCTCGCCGACGCCGCCCCGAGGCGCCGACGACGGATAGGGTGCGGCCATGAACGACGTCCTCGCCGTTGAACCCTCCGCTCCCGACCGCAACCTGGCGCTCGAGCTCGTGCGCGTCACCGAGGCCGCCGCCATGGCCGCGGGCCGCTGGGTCGGGCGAGGCGACAAGAACGGCGCCGACGGCGTGGCCGTGCAGGCCATGCGGGTGATGATCTCGACCATCGGCATGGACGGCACGGTCGTGATCGGCGAGGGCGAGAAGGACGACGCCCCCATGCTCTTCAACGGCGAGCGCGTCGGCGACGGCACCGGCCCCGAGTGCGACGTCGCCGTCGACCCCATCGACGGCACGACCCTCACCGCCAAGGGCATGAGCAACGCGATCGCCGTGCTCGCCGTCGCCCCGCGCGGCAGCATGTACGACCCCTCCGCGGTGTTCTACATGGAGAAGCTCGTCACCGGCCCCGAAGCCGCCGGCGCCGTCGACATCCGCCTGCCCGCCGCCGAGAACGTGCGCCGCGTGGCCAAGGCCAAGGGCTCGAACCCCTCCGACGTCACCGTCGTGCTGCTCGACCGCCCCCGCCACGAGAAGATGGCCGAGGAGATCCGCGCCACCGGCGCCCGCATCAAGTTCATCTCGGACGGCGACGTGGCCGGCGCCATCATGGCCGCCCGCCCCGACACCGGCATCGACCTGCTCATGGGCATCGGCGGCACCCCCGAGGGCATCATCGCCGCCTGCGCGATGAAGGCCATGGGCGGCGTCATCCAGGGCCGCCTGTGGCCCAAGGACGACGAGGAGCGCCAGCGCGCCCTCGACGCCGGCCACAACCTCGACCCGGCCCACGTGCTCGACACCGACACCCTCGTCACCGGCGACGACTGCTTCTTCGTCGCCACCGGCATCACCGACGGCGAGCTCGTGCGCGGCGTGCGCTACCGCGGCGGCGGCGCGATCACCCAGTCGCTGGTGATGCGCTCGCGCTCCGGCACGATCCGCACCATCACCTCCGAGCACCAGCTCTCGAAGCTGCGCGGCTACTCGGCCATCGACTTCGACTGAGTTGGTTGGCGCGAGCGCGCCCTCGCTACGCTCGGTCGCGCTGCCGCGCTCGCGGTCGCCTTTCGCGGTGGTCCTGCACCGCTGGCGGCCAGACGCAGGCGCTCGACTGCGGACGCCGATTCGTCGGCTCCGGTCGCTCCGCTCCCTGCGCCTCCTCGCTCGGCGTCCTCCGTCCACCGCGTGCGCAACTCACCGCGCTGCGCAGCCCCAACGCCTCGGTCACCGGGGAGGCGCGCCAGCGCCGTCCCGAGGTGCCGTAAGCGCAGCGGGGACGTGACCTGGTCCGTCAGGCGGACTCGACGACCGTGAGCGACGGGGCGGTGTCGGCCGCGCGGTGGCGGACGAGCGCGGCGGTGACGTGCTCGATGACGCGGGGGTCGACGGCCATGCCGATGTGCGAGGCGCGCACCTCGATCGCCTGACCGGCCGGGTCGATGCAGGCGCGCCAGTCGACGATGCCGTCGCGACGCGAGTAGATGTTGGTCATCGCGACGTCGTGGCGCAGGGGCTCCTGCGACTCGGTGAAGCTGAGGTGGGCGCACTCGCCGGCCACGCAGTCGGCCGACATGACGCCCGGGACGCCGACGTCCGCGAGGCGGGTGAGGGCGCGCACGCCGCGGGTGAGCGCCGCGTGGTGGGCCGCGGGCGCGCGCATGGGGCTGCCCATGGTGACGATGCCCGCCACGAGGTCCGGACGACGCGCCGCCAGCCCCCGCGCGATCATGCCGCCGAGGCTGTGGCCGACGATCTGCACTCGCTCGCCGCGTCGCTCGACGAGCTGCTCGATGCGGTTCTCGAGGGTGGTGGCCGACCCCAGCGTGCAGCCGATGTTGGCGGCGATGTGGGAGCGGTAGGTGCGGAAGCCGCGGGCACGGAGGTCGGCGGCCATGGCCCGCAGGGTCCAGTCGCCGGCGAGGAAGCCGGGGATGAGCAGCACGGGCTCGTTGGTGCCGACGGCGGCACGCGAGGCGTACGGCGTGCGGCGACGGGCCGCGCCCTGCACCCCGCGGCGGGCCGCGTAGCGGCCGGCCTCGGTGACGATGCTGCCCTCGCGCAGCAGGGCGGCCAGGGCCGGTGCGGCGTAGCCGTCGGGCAGCAACCAGGGTGCCAGTGTGTTGCTCACGTCACAGACGTTACCCAGTTGAAACGTGCACTACACGGTGTTCGGCAGACTGGCGGTATGTCCACCCCTCCGACTCCGCCCACACCACCCGAAGTGACTACCTCCGATGAGCTGGTCGCGCCGGTGACGACCGGCATGGAGCTGTGCTACCAGACCTTCGGCGACCCCGAGGCGGAGCCGTTGTTGCTGGTCATGGGCCTGGGCGGCCCGATGACCTGGTGGCCGGAGCAGCTGTGTCGCGATCTCGCCGCGGCCGGGTTCTACGTCCTGCGCTTCGACAACCGCGACACGGGACGTTCGACCCGGGCCACCGGCCGCGTGAGCACCGCGCACCTCGTCCGCGGCTTCGTCGGCGGACGTGCTCCGGCGCCCTACTCGCTCGACGACCTCGCGGCTGACGCCTTCGGGCTGCTCGACCACCTCGGCATCACCTCGGCCCACCTGGCGGGCATCTCCATGGGCGGCATGGTCGTGCAGACGATGGCGCTGCAGGCACCCGAGCGGGTGCGGAGCATGGCGAGCATCATGTCCACCACCGGACGACGCAAGGTGGGCTGGCAGAGCCCAGCGCTCCTCCCCCTCCTGCTGCAGCCGCGCACCGGCGGCGTAGAGGCCTACACCCGTCGCAGCCTCGGCGTGTGGCGGCTGATCGGCTCGCCGGGCTTCCCCACCGACGAGGACGAGCTGCGGGCGAAGGCCCGCGACACGTGGGAGCGCGGCATCGACGAGGCCGGCGTGCTGCGCCAGATGCAGGCGATCGTCACCCAGCCCGACCGCACGCACGCTCTCACCGGGCTCGACGTGCCCACCCTCGTCATGCACGGCCTCGCCGACAAGATGGTGCACGTCTCGGGCGGGCGCGCCACCGCCGCCGCCGTGCCGGGCGCCCGCTCGGTGTTCATCGAGGGGTGGGGGCACGACCTGCCCGAGGAGCTCTTCGCCACGTTCGTCGAGGAGATCCGCGCGAACGCCGACCGCGCCCACTGAGCCGGCCAGCCGCACCACGAGCCACACCGGCACCACTCCGGCGCGTCCGCCCTCCCCAGGACGACGTCCGGCCGGGCGTCGTCCACAGGGGCGGGCGGCGGGCCGGGGTGGGCATGGGAACCGCGCCTAGCGTCGGGCCTCCCGCGTCGGACCCTCCGGCGCTCGAGACCCGGGAGTCCCACCATGACGCGATCGCCCCACCCACCTCGCCGACGCCCCGCCATCGTGATCGGCGCCGCCTCGGCTGCCACCTGCGCCGGGCTGGTCGCGGCCGCCCTCCTGCCGGCTGGCAGCGCCACCGCGGGTGCACCGCCGCACCTGCCTGGGCCGCCGACGCGACCGTCGTCGACGGCGACGGCCGCGCCCGCGTGGGAGCCCGCACCCGACACGATCGTGGGGGTCGACGGGGATGCCGAGAGCGGTTTCGAGATCCGCCACTACGACGGGACGTCGCTCTACCCGCCGACCATGTCGGAGAGCATCGCCGAGTGCGGCGAGTACGACACCGAGGTGCAGGTCGCCGTCTGCGAGGCCGAGACGCGCACCTGGTTCCGCGACCTCGCCGCCACCCAGGCCGCCATCGAATGGGCGCGCTACGACGCCGCCCGCTGAGCCTCGCCGCCGGCCTCAGCCGGCCGCGAGCGCCTCGGTGCCGGCGATGCGCCCGGCACGCTCGCGGTCGACGGTGAGGTTCTCGCCGGTGGCGGGGTCGAAGAGGTGCACCTTGGCCGCGTCGACCCAGATCTCGGCGCTCTGGCCCTCGGCGATGCGGCTGGCGCCGTCGAGGGAGACCACGAGCTGGCTGCGCAGCGACTCGCCGTCGAGGTCCTTCTCGAGCTGCTGCAGCTGCTCGGCGACCTCGGGGGTGCTCTCGAAGGGCAGGTAGGCGTAGGTCTCGTTGCCGAGCCACTCCACGAAGTCCACGGGGGCGGTGAACGTGGAGCCGGAGCGACCCTCGGCGGAGGCGAGCGAGGCGTCCTCGAAGTGCTCGGGGCGGAGGCCCGCGATGAGAACGCCTCGTCCGCTGGCGCGCTCCGCGCGCTCGGCGGGGATCTCGACGTCGCCGAAGGGCAGCTTCAGCGTGGTGCCCTCGACGGTGGCGGGCAGGAAGTTCATCGGCGGCGAGCCGATGAAGCCGGCCACGAAGAGGTTGCCGGGGTTCTCGTAGAGCTCGCGGGGGGTGGCGAGCTGCTGCAGCACGCCGCGCTTGAGCACTGCCACCCGGTCGCCGAGGGTCATCGCCTCGGTCTGGTCGTGGGTCACGTACACCGTGGTGATGCCGAGGCGCTTCTGCAGCCGGGCGATCTCGGTGCGCATCTGGCCGCGGAGCTTGGCGTCGAGGTTCGACAGCGGCTCGTCGAAGAGGAAGGCGTCGGCCTGACGCACGATCGCGCGCCCCATCGCGACGCGCTGGCGCTGACCACCCGAGAGGTTGCCGGGCTTGCGCTCGAGGTGCTCGGCGAGCTCCAGGGTGTCGGCGGCCTCCCGCACGAGACGGTCGACCTCGGCGTCCGGCGTCTTGGCCAGGCGCAGCGGGAAGGCGATGTTCTCGTAGACGGTGAGGTGCGGGTAGAGCGCGTAGTTCTGGAAGACCATCGCCAGGTTGCGCTCGCGAGGGGCGAGGTCGTTGACCCGGCGCTCGCCGATGACCATGTCGCCGGAGGTGATGTCCTCCAGCCCCACGATCATGCGCAGCAGGGTCGATTTGCCGCACCCCGAGGGTCCGACCAGGATCATGAACTCCCCGTCGGCGACCTCGATCGAGACGTCGTTGACGGCCGGGAAGCCGTCGCCGTACTTCTTGACAATGTTCTTCATGGTGATGGCGGCCATGGCTACTCACTCAACCCTTCACTGCGCCGGAGGTGAGGCCGGCGACGATCTTGCGCTGGAAGATCAGCACGATGACGATGATCGGGATGGTCGCGATGACCGCTCCCGCCGCGAGCAGCGACGCCGGCCGGTTGAACGGGTCGGCGCCGACGAAGAACGACAGGGAGGCCGGGATCGGCCGGGCGTTCTCGGTGGAGGTCAGGGAGATACCGAAGACGAAGTCGTTCCAGGCGAAGAAGAACGTCAGGATCGCCGCGGTGAAGACGCCCGGCGCGGCCAGCGGCACGATGACCTTGCGGAACGCCTGCCACGACGTGGCGCCGTCGACCTGCGCCGCCTGCTCCATCTCCCATGGGATCTCGCGGAAGAAGGCCGACAGGGTCCAGATCGCCAGCGGCAGCGTGAACGACATGTAGGGGATGATCAGGCCGGGCCAGGTGTCGTAGAGCCCGGTCGCGCGCCACAGGTCGAACAGCGGGCCGACCAGGGAGACCACCGGGAACATCGCGATCGCCAGCGCGATGGTGAGCACCGCCTTCTTGCCGCGGAACTCCAGCCGCGCGATGGCGTAGGCGGCGAGCGTGGCGAAGACGACCGACAGCAGCGTCGCGATGAGCGAGATGCCGATGGAGTTGAGGATCGCCCGACGGAACTGCTCGTTCTCCCACACCGCCCGGTAGTTGTCCCATCCCGCACCGGTGCCGGAGGCGGGGAAGAACCCGGGGTTGCCGTTGGTGATCGAGGCCTCGGACTTGAACGACAGCGAGACGATCCACACCACGGGCAGCAGGCACCACACGAGGATCAGCAGGCACCCGACGACGGTGCCGATGCGGTTGCGCAGCTCGGTTCCCATCACGCCTCCTGCCGGGCCTGCGCCAGGTCGACGCGGAAGAGCTTGACGATGATGAAGGCCACCAGCAGCACCGAGGCGAACAGCAGCACCGACAGCGCCGAGCCCATGCCGAGCTGGAACTGCTCGATGGTCTGGCGGTAGGTCAGGAAGCTGATCGACTCGGTCTTCACCGCCCCGGCCGTCATCACGAAGATGTTGTCGAAGATCCGGTAGGCGTCGAGCGCCCGGAACAGGACGGCGACCATGATCGCCGCGCGCATGTTCGGCAGGATCACCTTGGTGAGCCGCTGCCACCAGGTGGCGCCGTCCACCTTGGCCGCCTCGATCATGTCCTCGCTCACCTGGGCCAGTCCGGCCAGGAGCAGCAGCGACATGAACGGCGTGGTCTTCCAGATCTCCGAGATCATGATCGCGATCACCGCCGGGGTGGTGTCGCCGAACCAGTTGAAGTCGCTGGAGATGAAGGGCAGCCAGTCGTTGACGAAGCCGTTCTGGAACGAGAACGCGAACTGCCAGGCGAAGCCTGAGACCACCGTGATGATGCCGTAGGGGATCAGGATCGAGGTGCGGATGATGCCGCGCGCGAAGACCACCCGGTGCATCACCATCGCGAACACGAAGCCGATCACCAACTCGACGGCCACCGTCACAACCATGTAGAGCACGGTGACTCCGGTGGTCTGCCAGAAGAGCGGGTCGGTGAGGGCCGTGACGTAGTTCCCGATCCCGACGAAATCCTTCTCCTCCGGCGCAGTGAGGGCGTAGTCGAAGGTGGAGAGGTAGATCGCGCGCAGCATCGGGAAGGCCGTCACGATGAGCATCAGGACGACGGCCGGCGCGACCAGGCGTCGTCCGAGCCGGTTCTCGGCGCGGGCGCGGTCGCTGACCTCGGGCCGGTCGTCCTTGGCGGGCGAGCGCGTGGCTCGCGACGGTGCGGTCGTGGTGCTCACAGCAGCGACTTCCCTTCGAGGACGTCGCGCAGGTAGCGCGCGGACTTCTCGGGCGTGCGATCGGGGTCGACCGCGCGCGGCGAGTGCCAGGTGGCCTGGACGGCGCTGGAGATCAGCGCGTAGAAGGCGCTCTTCGGGCGCGGACCGCCCTCGTCCACGCTGGTGCGGTAGAGCTCGAGGAGGTCCTTGGGGTAGTCGCCGCTGGCGGCCACCTCGTCGTAGGCGGCGTTCGTGGAGGGCATCAGGCCCGCCTCGAGCGCCAGGTCGACCTGCGCCTTCTCGGAGGTGATGCAGCGAGCCGCCTCGGCCGCCCAGTCGGGGTGCTCGGTGTAAGCGCCCACCCCGATGTCGATGCCGCCCACTGGAGGCTTGGAGGCCTCACCGGCGACGGTCTGCGGGTAGCGCGCCCAGCCGAGATCGGCGAGCTGGTCCTTGGTCGGACCGCCTGACTTCCCGACCAGGCCCTCGTAGTTCTTGTAGACGAAGGTCCAGTTCGTCATGAACTCCCCGGGGCCCTTCGCCGGGAACATCTGTCCGAGGCTCGTGCCCTCGTTGGAGACCGAGAGGTCCGGCTGGGCCGCGCGGTCGGCGAGGCGCTGGATGACCTGCGCGGCCTTGCGTCCGGCGTCGGAGTCAAGGTCGACCTCGGCGTCACGACCGGCCTCGGTGTCGGAGACGATGTCGCCGCCGGCCCCTTGGATGAGGGCGTTGATCCACACGACGTACGCCTCGTACTTGTTGGCCTGCACGCCCACGGTGGCCTTCTGCGAGGCCGCGGCGTCGATCACCTGGTCCCACGTGACCGGCTTGGTCATGTCGAGCCCGGCCGCCTCCGCGAGCGACTTGCGGTACCAGAGCACCTGGGTGTTGGCCCACAGCGGGATCGCGTAGACGGCGTCGTCCCAGGTGACGGTCTCGGCGGCGCCCTTGAGGTAGTCGCCGTCGCCCTGGCCCGAGGCGCTGGCGGCGATCGACTCGGCGAGGTCGCCGTCGACCTTGCGCAGCCACTTCGCGTTGGCGAACTCCGCCACGAAGACGGGGTCGAGGTTCATCAGGTCGGTAGTGGAGTCCTTCGCCGCCAGGCGACGCGCGAGCTGGGTGCGCTGGTCGGTGGCGGAGGTCGGCAGCTGCTGCACCGCGAGGTCGTAGCGCTCCGTGCTGCACTCCTCGGCGTACTTCTGGAACACCTCGACACCGTCGGGGTTGACGTACCAGTTGAGGGTCGGCTTGCCCGACCCGCCGCAGGCCGCCAGCCCGCCGGCCGCCACCGTGCCGATCGCCAGCGCCGCGGTGACCTGCCACCGTCGCTGCGTGCGCGCCCGCCGTCGCGGCGGCGCAGCCCTGCGTGAACCCCTCACGTGCACTCCTCCTCGTCGAGGCCCCGGACCGACCGGGTCGACCGCCGCCCCCCGCAGGACTGTGCGACCCGTCACACGCCGTTACCCCTCGCTCAGCCCTCTATTCACTTCCTTTCATCGAGGCGCGTCGCCCCCGCGGGCCGAGTAGCCTCTCGCGCATGGCGCTGCATGTGGTCGCCGCGCGCACGGACCCGGCGCTGTTCCGGCTGCCGTGGTCGCGCCCCCTGGCCGAGTGGGACGACTGGCACCTCGTGAAGCTGCCGCTCGGCCTGTCCCGCCACGTGGTGCGCGTCGTCCAGGTGAACCGGCAGTTCCTCGCCGTGAAGGAGACCGAGGCCGACATCGCGCTGCGCGAGTACCACCTGCTCCGCGACCTGCAGCGCCTCGGCCAGCCGGCCGTCGTCCCCCGCGGGGTGGTCACCGGGCGCACCGCGGACGACGGCTCGCCGCTGCCCGCGGCCCTGCTCACCGAGCACCTGCACTACTCGCTGCCCTACCGCTCGGTGTTCCAGCACGGTCTGCAGGCCGAGCAGGTGCCCTCGCTGGTCGACGCCCTCGTCGTCCTGCTCGTGCGCCTGCACCTGGGCGGCTTCTACTGGGGCGACGTGTCGCTGTCGAACGCGCTCTTCCGGCGCAACGCCGGCGGGTTCGCGGCCTACCTGGTCGACGCCGAGACCGGGGAGCTGCGGCCCCAGCTGTCCGACGCACTGCGCCGCCACGACGTCACCGTGGGCACGGAGAACATCTTCGCCGAGCTGATGGACCTCGGCGCCTCCGGCGACACCGACATCGACGTCGACGCCGACGCCGTCATCACGCAGCTCGCCGAGCGCTACGAGTCGCTGTGGAGCGAGCTGACCGCGGCCGAGGAGTTCGGCACCGACGAGTGGTTCCGCGTCGAGCAGCGCATCGCCCGTCTCAACGACCTCGGCTTCGACGTCGACGAGCTCGACGTGCAGGCGGGCTCGGAGACCGTGCGCATCCAGCCGAAGGTCGTCGAGGCCGGGCACCACCGTCGCGAGCTGCGCGAGCTCACCGGGCTGGTGGCCGAGGACAGCCAGGCCCGCAAGCTGCTCAACGACCTGGCCGCTTTCACCGCCCACTTCGGCTACGGCGAGCAGGATCCACGCGTCGTGGCCCGCCGCTGGCTGGTGGACATCTACACCCCGATCGTCGGGCTGCTGCCGCCGCAGGCTCGCGGCCGGATCGAGGCGCCCGAGTTCTTCCACGAGGTGATGGAGCACCGCTGGCGCCTCTCCGAGGTCGCCGGGCACGAGGTCGACATCTTCGTCTCCGCGCGCGACTACGTGGACGCCGTGCTGCCGCACCGCCCGCCCGACGCACCCGCCGGGCTCGACTGACCGCCCCTCCGGGCAACCCTAGAGGCGGCCGCGCTCCTCGAACTCGTGAGCCGCGACCTCGCGCGGCACCGGGCCGCGCAGCGCGAGCGCCCACAGCAGCAGTCGCGCCTTCACCGGCGGCAGCCAGCCGGCTCCCACCGCGCCACGCGCCACCAGGTCGACCTCGGATCCCGGGTAGCCGTAGATCGCCCGGCCCGTCGGTCCGGCACCGGTGCGCGAGGCGAAGACCACGGGCACCCGCTGCGCGAGGCGAGGAATCTGCTCGGCCGCGCGCTCCGACACGTGCCCGGCACCGAAGCCCGCGACGACCACCCCGTCCAGTCGCTCGGGGTCGAGCGCGGCGAGCACGTGGCCGTCGTCCCCGAGGTAGGTGGCGACCAGGGGCACCCGGGGGTCCCCCTGCTCCTCGGCCGCGGTGAGCCGCAGCGGCGCCGGACGGGCGGCCGGGGCGGCGAAGGCGACCTCGCCCTCGACGCAGCGCCCGATCGGCCCGAACGCCGGTGATCGGAAGGCCCCGGTGCTCACCGAGTCGGTCTTGGCCACCCACCGCGCGAGGTGGACCTCGTCGTCCACGACCACCAGGACGCCCCGCCCGCGCGACGCCGCGGCGCTCGCGCAGCGCACGGCGCTGAGCAGGTTCGCCGGCCCGTCCGCACCGGGGGCCTGCGGCGAGCGCATCGCGCCGGTGACGACCAGCGGCTCGGGGCGGTCCCAGAGCAGGTCGAGCAGGTAGGCGGACTCCTCGAGGGTGTCGGTGCCCTGCGTGAGGACGACGCCCGCCGCCCCGTCGTCCACCGCTCGCCGCGCCCACTGCAGCGCGCGGACGACGGTGGGCTCGTCGAGCGAGGGGCTCGGCAGGCGTTCGAGGGTCTCGGCCCGCAGGTCGGCCACCTCGGTGAGCCCGGGCACCGCGGCGGCGAGCGTGGCGGCGTCCATGGTGGGCACGACCGCCGACCCGTCGTCCGCGGACGACGTGGAGGCGATGGTGCCGCCGAGGGCGCCGATGGCGATGGCGGGCCGGCTCGGGTGCGTCATGGCGTCATCCTCGCGCCCCTCGCCCCCGCCGGTGGAACCTGGCAGGCTCGGCCGGGTGAGCGAGCCCGGCCGCCTGGGCGGCACCCCCGAGCGTCCCGCGCGCTTCTTCGCCGACGCCGCCGAGTTCGGCGCCTGGCTCGCGCTGCACCACGACTCCGCCACCGAGCTGTGGATGGGGCTCAAGAAGAAGCACGTGCCCGAGCGCGGTCTCACCTGGGAGGACGCCGTGCCCGAGGCCCTGTGCTGGGGCTGGATCGACTCGCAGGTGCAGCGCATCGACGAGGACGCCGTGCGCCAGCGGTGGACGCCACGCAAGCGCACCAGCAACTGGAGCAGGGTCAACCTCGAGCTGGTCGAGCGGCTGCGCGCCGAGGGGCGGATGCAGCCCGCGGGCCTGGCGATCTGGGAGGCGCGGCGACGCGAGGCGGCGCCGTACAGCTTCGAGATGGGTCACGATCTCGAGCTGCCGGCGCCCTACGTCGCGCTGCTGGCGGCCTCGCCCGCGGCCACCGCCTTCTGGGAGGTCGCGACCACGAGCTACCGGCGCACCTGCGTGACCTGGGTGCTCACCGCCAAGCAGCAGACCACGCGCGATCGGCGGATGCAGCAGCTCGTCGACGACTGCGCCGCCGGGCGACTCATCCCCTCCCAGCGCTACGGCACCGCTCCCGCCTGGCTCGCCCGCGCCGCCGCCGCCGCCCGCTTGTAACTCGGTGTTCGTCAGGGCTCGAGGTACACCGAGGCGCCCAGCTCGAGGAACTCGACCGACTTGGCGCGCATGCCCCGCTCCACCTCGTCCGCCCCGGCGTCCGCCCCGATCTCCGCCCCGGTGGCCGCGCCGAAGCGGTCGCGCACGTCCTGGCTGATCCGCATCGAGCAGAACTTCGGCCCGCACATCGAGCAGAAGTGGGCGGTCTTGGCGCTCTCGGCAGGCAGGGTCTCGTCGTGGAAGGACTCCGCGGTGACGGGGTCGAGGGAGAGCGCGAACTGGTCGCGCCAGCGGAACTCGAAGCGGGCGGTGGACAGCGCGTCGTCCCAGGCCCGGGCGCCGGGGTGGCCCTTGGCGACGTCGGCGGCGTGGGCGGCGAGCTTGTAGGTGATGACGCCGGTCTTCACGTCGTCGGCGTCCGGCAGGCCGAGGTGCTCCTTGGGGGTGACGTAGCAGAGCATCGCGGTGCCGTGCATCGCGATGGTGGCCGCGCCGATGGCGGAGGTGATGTGGTCGTAGCCGGGCGCGACGTCGGTGACGAGCGGGCCGAGGGTGTAGAAGGGCGCGCCGTGGCACCAGTCCTGCTGCAGGCGCACGTTCTCCTCGACGAGGTCGAGCGGCACGTGACCGGGGCCCTCGACCATCACCTGGACGTCGTGGGCCCAGGCCCGCTCGGTGAGCTCGGCCAGCGTGCGCAGCTCGGAGAGCTGGGCCTCGTCGTTGGCATCGGCCACCGACCCGGGGCGCAGGCCGTCGCCGAGGGAGAAGGCCACGTCGTAGCGGGCGAAGATCTCGCAGAGCTCGTCGAAGTGGGTGTAGAGGAAGTTCTCCTCGTGGTGGGCCAGGCACCAGCCGGCCAGGATCGACCCGCCGCGCGAGACGATGCCGGTGACCCGCTCCGCGGTGAGCGGCACGTAGCGCAGCAGGACGCCCGCGTGCACGGTCATGTAATCGACGCCCTGCTCGCACTGCTCGATCACGGTGTCGCGGTAGATCTCCCAGGTGAGCTCCTCGGCGCGACCGTCGACCTTCTCCAGGGCCTGGTAGATCGGCACGGTGCCGATGGGCACGGGCGAGTTGCGCAGGATCCACTCGCGCGTGGTGTGGATGTCGTCGCCGGTGCTGAGGTCCATCACGGTGTCGGCACCCCAGGTGACGGCGTGGCGCAGCTTGTTCACCTCCTCGGCGATCGAGGAGGTGACGGCGGAGTTGCCGATGTTGGCGTTGACCTTCACCAGGAAGCGACGCCCGATGATCATCGGCTCGCTCTCCGGGTGGTTCACGTTGACCGGGATGATCGCGCGCCCGGCGGCGATCTCGCTACGCACGAGCTCCACGTCGCAGCCCTCGCGCTCGGCGACGAACCGCATCTCCTCGGTCACCACGCCGCGGCGGGCGTAGGCCATCTGGGTCACCGCCGCACCGCGCCCCCGCAGCGGTGGACGACGCGCGCCGCGCCACTCCTCGCGGGTCGCTCCACGCCGCCGGGCTCCCCGGCCGTCGTCCGCGAGGTCGGGGGCGCGGCCGGGGTAGGTCTCGACGTCGCCGCGTCCCTCGATCCACCCCGACCGACGCGGCGGGAGGCCCTCGGCGGGGTCGGCGGCGGGGCCGTGTGTGCAGTAGCGGTCGACGACCTCGCCGTTGGTGAGGGCCACGCGGGTGACGGGGACGCCGAGGGGACCGACCTCGACGCGCGTGTGCGCGGGGTGGACGGGTGCGGGCTCCGCCGCGGTGGTCGCGGCGTTCGCGGGGCGGGCGGGGCGGGCGGGGGTGGTGGTCACGGGTTCCTCCGAGCGGGACGGGTGGTGGACGGGACGGGTGGTGGACGGGACGACTGGTCGGTGGCAGGCGGGAGGCCAGAGGCGGGCGCGAGGGTTCAGAGCACGTGCGGCACCGATCCGCGGCCACGCCCGAGCCGCCAGGTGCGACCGCGTTCGAGTCGCTCGCCCACGAAGGCGGCCGCGTGCCGTGCCGCGGCGGGCAGGTCGTCGCCGAGGGCGAGGCGGGCGGCGAGGGCGGCCGAGTGCGTGCAGCCGCTGCCGTGGTCGTTGGTGGTGTCGACGCGCCGGTGCGGCAGCACGAGGGGGGCCAGACCGGGACGTTCCAGCACGTCGGCGGCGCCGCTGCCGGTGCGCAGCACCGGGGTGCCGTGGTCGCGCCCGAGCACGGCGTCCTCGTCGGGGTTGGGGGTGCTGACCGTGGCCACGGGCAGCAGGTGCTCGCGATAGGCGGCCACGACGGCCGGTCCGGCGAGCACCGCTCCCGAGGTGGCCACGAGCACGGGGTCGACCACGAGCAGCCGGTCGCGGCAGCGCCGCGCCACGAGCGCGACGATCGCCGGGTCGGCGAGCATGCCGGTCTTGACCGCCACCGGGTCGAGGTCCTCGAGCACCGCGTCGAGCTGGGCCTCCACCACCTCGGGAGGCACAGGGTGCACCGCCCGCACGCCGAGGGTGTCCTGCGCGGTCACGGCCGTCACCACGCAGGCACCGTGCACACCGAGCGCCGCGAAGGTGGTCAGGTCGGCGGCCACGCCCGCGGCCCCGCCCGAGTCGGTGCCGGCGATGGTCACCACCACCGGCGGCGTCGCGTTCACGTGCCCTCCCCCACCGCGGCGGCGCGGGCCCGCTGCACGGCCTGCGCCTCCGCCACGGCCTCCGCCACCGCCTCCACCACCGCGCGGACGACGCCCGCCGGGCGTTGCGCGCGCATGGCGGCGCCCATCAGGGCCACGCCGTGGGCCCCGGCAGCGATCGCGTCGCCGGCGTTGCGGGCCTCGATGCCGCCCAGCGCGAGCGCGGGCACCGGGAGCCCGCCGAACCACCGGCGCGGCACCGGCGGCCCGTATCCCGGCTTGCTGGCCGTGGGGGCGAACGGCGAGAGGGTGACCCACGACGCGCCGTCGGCCGCCGCGCGCGCCACCTCGCCCGGGTCGTGGCACGAGCGTCCCCACGGCAGCCCGCCCGCCGGCCTCGGGACGGAGGTCGGGAGGTGCAGCCCGGCCGCAGCGGGCACCGGTCGCCGAGCGGCCCACACCGCCAGCCCGGCCGAGCGGGCGCGCTCGGCGAGGCGGTGACGGTCGTCGTCCTCGAGGTCGTGCTCGCGCAGCAGCACGTGGGTGAGCCCGGTGCCGGCCAGCAGCTCGAGCTGGTCGCCGAGGGTGCGGCCCGGGGGCAGCTGGCGGCGGTCGGTCAGCACGACGACGCGCGGCACCGCGATCGTCGTCATGCCGTCACCCCCGCTGCCCCCGCTGCCCCCGGCGCCCGCCCGATAAGGCCGTCGAGCGGGCTCGAGGCGCGGGCCTGCTCGCGCCGCGGCACCCGCCCGGCCGAGCGGGCGAGCAGTCCGGCGTCCACGGCCAGGCGGAGTGCGCGGCCCATGGCGACCGGATCGGCGGCGCGGGTGATCGCGGTGGCGGCCAGCACGGCATCGCAGCCCAGCTCGATGGCCAGCGCGGCGTCGCTCGCCGTCCCGATGCCGGCGTCGAGCACGAGCGGCACGTCGACCGCGGCGCGCACTGCCTCGACCGCGTGCGGGTTGAGCACGCCCAGCCCCGAGCCGATCGGCGACCCCAGCGGCATCACCGCGGCACACCCGACGTCGACCAGGCGCCGTGCCACCACCGGGTCGTCGGTGGTGTAGGGCAGCACGGTGAAGTCGTCGGCCACCAAGGTGGCGGCGGCGTCGAGCAGCTCCACCACGTCGGGCATCAGCGAGCGCTCGTCGCCGATCACCTCGAGCTTGACCCAGTCGGTGCCCAGCGCCTCGCGAGCCAGGCGGGCGGTGAGCACCGCCTCGCGGGCCGAGAGGCAACCGGCGGTGTTGGGCAGCAGCCGCACCCCGGCGCGCTGCAGCGCCGCCAGGAGCCCCCCGTCGGCCACGGACGAGGTGCGACGCACCGACACCGTGACCAGACCCGGTCGGGTGGCCGCGAGCAACGGCTCGATCAGGCGCAGATGGGGCAGTCCGCCCGTGCCGAGCAGCAGTGCGGAGTCGAGGCGCTCGCCGGCGATCACCGGTCCGGCCGGCTCCCCGCCCCCGAGGACGGCGGGCATGGTCGCGCTCATCCGCCCTGCACCGCCGTCACGATCTCGACCACGGCGCCGTCGGCGAGCCGGTGGCGCGACCAGTCGGCGCGCGGCACCACCTCGTCGTCCACGGCCACGGCGACGCCGTGGGGGCGGGGATCCCCCCGCCGCAGGGCGAGCAGGTCCGCGACCGTGAGGGCGGGATCGGTGGCCGGCAGAGCGAGGCGCTCTCCGTTGCAGGTGATCGTGACAGAGGAGGTCACGCGGATGCTCCCTTCACTGGGGGACGTCTCCACTGGGGGACGGCTCTACGGGGGTCGGGTGGTCGTGCGCGGCGAAGCGGCGCGGGTCGAGCGCGGGATCGACGAGGCCGTGCTCGAGGTGGTCGGCCACGAGCTGGGCGGTGAGCGGAGCCAGCAGCACGCCGTGGCGGTGGTGGCCGGCGGCGAGCAGCACGCCGTCGACGCCGCTGGGGCCGACGAGCGGCAGGCCGTCGGGCGTGGCGGGACGATCGCGGGCGGTCGCCTCCACGAACTCGGCGCGGTCGGCGGCCGGCCACAGGGTGCGCGCGCCGGCGAGCAGGCGCACCACGCCACCGGCGGTCACGACCGGTCCGCCCGCATGCTCCTCGGTCGTCGCCCCGACCACCACCCGTCCGTCGCCGCGGGGCACCAGGTAGATCGGCTCGCCCGCGACCCAGCCGCGCACGACGCCGCGGGGCGCGTCGTCGCCGCGCAACCGCAGCACCTCGCCCCGCACGCCGCGCACCAGCGAGCTCCACGGCTCGGGCAGCGCCGATCCGGTGGCCACCACGCTCACCTCGCACGGCGAGGTCGGTGCCGGCACGACCCGGTCGGCGAGGGCGTGCAGCAGCGCGGCGCTCACCGCACGCGGGTCGACGCTCCCCTCCCCGGGCAGCAGGACGCCGCCCGCGACCCGCCCCAGCGCCGGCTCGCGCTCGCGCAGGGCGCGGGGCTCGAGCGGCACCACCTCCCGACCGAGACGCGCCAGGAGGTCGGCCTGCCGTGCCACCTCCTGCAGGTCGCCCGCGTCGTGGCCGACGAGGAGCGTGCCCCCGGTGTCGAGTCGCACGCCGCAGCGCTCGGCGAGGGCGGGCCACTGCTCGAGCGAGTCGAATCCGAGGCGCAGCACCTCCTCCTCGCCCCACCACACCTCGGCGGCCGGGCTGAGCATGCCGGCGGCGGCGAAGCTCGCACCCGAAACCGGTGCGGGGTCGACCACCTCGACGCTGTGCCCGCGCCGCACCAGCTCGTCGGCGACGACGAGGCCGACGATGCCCGCGCCGAGCACCCGCACGCGCATCAGGCGACCGCTTCCACCAGGCCCTCCGCGGCGATGAGGGGATCGGGCGGGCGCCACACGGCCCCGATCACGGCCACACCGTGGGCGCCGGCGGCGCGGACCGCGCGCGCCAGGGCCGCATCGATCCCGCCGATCGCGATGAGCGGCAGCACGCCCGCGGCCGCGCGGACGGCGTCCACCCCGAGCGGCGCCGGCAACCCCGCCTTGGACGACGTGCTCGCGATCGGCCCGAAGCCGGCGTAGTCGGCGCCCGCGGCGGCAGCGCGCTCGACGGCAGCACGATCGCGACAGGTGGCACCGATGACGAGTCCGGGCGCGATGCGCCGGGCGTCGACCACGTCGAGGTCGTCGGCCCCGAGGTGGACGCCGTCCGCGCCCGCGGCCAGCGCGACGTCCACGCGGTCGTCGACGATGACGCAGGTCCCGTCGTCCACGAGCTCGCGCACGCGGCGGGTCAGCGCCACCAGCTCACGGGTGGTGGCGCCCTTGTCGCGCACCTGGACGCCGCGCACCCCGCGTCGCACCAGGTCGGGCAGGAGGGCGAGGTCGTCGTCCCCGGAGGCGAGGAGGAACAGGCGCGGCAGCGGGGACGTGCGCGTCCTCGGGTCGAGGCTCGAGGTGGAGGTGGAGATGGCAGACATCAGGTCCGTCCCTTCGCCGGCATGATCCGGATCAGGTGTGACGGTCGGGGCGGCCTCAGCCCCCTCTCAGCCCGCTGCCGCGGACTCCCGTGGGTCGTCCTCACCGTAGCGCGGCCCTCCTGAGGTCCGAGAAATCGGGTGAGAGACGGGTCACTACCCGGCGCTTCGGGGTACCCGGGCCACGAGGAACCGATAGAAAGAAGTTCATCGGGAGAGACCTCGCCATTTCCTCTCGGAGCGGGCGAGTGCTTTCCTAGGGGGGCTTCAGTGACGTTCGACAACATGCGATCAGACCCGCTGCGGGCCTGGCACCAGCAATGACATGAGGAATGGGGTCTTCGTGCGCAAGATCTATGCGCTCGCCGTCTTCGCGGCGATGACACTCGGCCTGACGGCCGTACCGGCGCCGTCGCAGGCCGCTCCGGTGAGCAACTACCTGTACAGCGCGGCCACGGGGGCGACCTTCGTGCGCGTGCTCGACCGCACCGTGCAGTCCGACCTGACCTCCCGCTCGGCCATCGGCGGTGTCGAGAGCTCCTCCGACAGCCGTCGCCTCGCGAACGTCAACGCACAGGGCATCATCACTGCCGGCGCGGTGCAGACCGAGACCTCCGCGGTGCGCAACGGCGGCAACGTCGCGATCCGCTCCTACGCCCGCACCCTCGGCGTCAACCTGCTCAACGGCCTGGTCAAGATCGACGCCGTCACCACCGACGTCACCACCACCGCCAAGTCCGACGGCAGCGTGAGCGCCAGCGGCGGCACGCAGCTCGCCGGCATCAAGGTGCTCGGCCTCGACCTGCCGCTGAACATCCCGAAGAACTTCGCCGCCAACATCCCCGGCGTGGCCGCGGTGAGCGCGAACGTCGTCCTCAACAACGGCGACGCCAGCTACGCCGCCACCCAGGGCTGGGCGCTGGGCATCCAGCTGCTCTCGGCGCGCAACGGCTTCCAGGCCGGCACTGTCATCCTGCTGAACCCCTTCTTCCACACCACGCAGGCCGCCGACCCGCAGCCCGCCGGCAAGCGCGTGGCCGGTGAGGCCTACAGCACCCGCATCCAGGCCAACGTCGGCGACGCCGTCGAGGTCGTCAGCGACCCGACCGCCCACATCAACACCCCGCTGTTCTCCAGCGGCGGCAAGACCCTGACCAACAGCACCGCCACGGTCGACCTCCCGGGCATCGCCACCGTCAAGGCGCTGACCTCCACCTCCACCTCGCGCACGTCGGCCACCGGTGGCCCCGTCGAGGTGGTCAACACCAACCAGACGGCGGGTCTGAACCTGCTCGGCGGCCTCATCACCGCCGACGCGATCAAGGTGACCGCCCAGGGCAAGGTCGAGGGCGGCGTCTACACCGGCGGCGTGAAGCTCGACCTGGTGAAGCTCGTCATCGCCGGTCGCACCATCCCGATCAACGTCAGCCCGAACACCGCGATCGACGTCGCGGGCCTCGGCAAGGTCGAGCTCAACAAGCAGGAGCTCTTCCCCCAGGGCGGCATGAACAAGATCACCGCCCTGAAGATCACCCTCGACACCAAGCGGGCCGGCCTGCCGGTCGGCGCGGTGATCGAGCTGGGCGTGGCCTCCACCATCGTGGAGAAGTGACCACCACCCGCTGAGCAGCACCGAGCGCGACGCGCTCACCAGCACCACCGCCGAGGGGCGGGCCCGGTCCGGGTCCGCCCCTCGGCGCGTCCGGGGGCGGGGCGAGGCGATACCCTCGGTGCTCGTGGCTGACGCAGAGTTCCGGTACTCCGACCTCCTCCCGACCTCCCACGACGACACGCCCTACCGGCTGATCACCAGCGAGGGTGTCGAGACGGTCGAGGGTCCCGACGGTCGCCCGTTCCTGAAGGTCGCTCCGGAGGCCATCCAGCGGCTCACCGCCGAGGCGATGCACGACATCAGTCACTTCCTGCGCCCCGCGCACCTCGCGCAGCTGCGCCGCATCATCGACGACCCCGAGGCCTCCGGCAACGACCGCTTCGTCGCGCTCGACCTGCTCAAGAACGTCAACATCTCCGCGGGTGGCGTGCTGCCGATGTGCCAGGACACCGGCACCGCGATCGTGATGGGCAAGAAGTCCGAGGGCGTGCTCACCGGCGCGGACGACGCCGAGTGGATCAGCCGCGGTGTCTACGACGCCTACACGAAGCTGAACCTGCGCTACAGCCAGCTCGCGCCGCTGACCACCTACGAGGAGAAGAACACCGGCACCAACCTGCCGGCCCAGATCGAGCTCTACTCGACCCCCGGCGGCGAGGGCAAGGCACCGGAGTACAAGTTCCTCTTCATGGCCAAGGGCGGCGGCTCGGCCAACAAGTCCGTCCTCTACCAGGAGACGAAGGCCGTGCTGAACCCCACGCGCATGCTGGAGTTCCTCGACGAGAAGATCCGCTCGCTCGGCACGGCCGCGTGCCCGCCCTACCACCTGGCGATCGTCATCGGCGGCACGTCGGCGGAGTACGCCCTCAAGACCGCCAAGTACGCCTCCGCGCACTACCTCGACAACCTGCCCACGTCAGGTTCGATGAGCGCGCACGGCTTCCGCGACCTCGAGCTCGAGGAGCAGGTCTTCAAGCTCACCCAGGGCTTCGGTATCGGCGCGCAGTTCGGCGGCAAGTACTTCTGCCACGACGTGCGCGTCGTCCGCCTGCCCCGCCACGGAGCGTCCTGCCCCGTGGCCATCGCCGTGTCGTGCTCGGCCGACCGCCAGGCGCTGGGCAAGAGCACCAGCGAGGGCGTCTGCCTCGAGCAGCTCGAGACCGATCCCGCGCAGTACATGCCCGACGCCGGCGTGGCCGACGCCATCGCCGGCGGCGAGGTCGTGCAGGTCGACCTCAACCGGCCGATGAGCGAGATCCTCGCCCAGCTCTCGCAGTACCCCGTCAAGACGCGCCTCTCGCTCACCGGCCCGCTCGTGGTGGCCCGCGACATCGCGCACGCCAAGATCAAGGAGCGCCTCGACGCCGGCGAACCGATGCCGGAGTACCTGAGGAACCACCCGGTCTACTACGCCGGGCCGGCCAAGACCCCCGAGGGCATGGCGTCGGGCTCCTTCGGCCCCACCACCGCCGGGCGCATGGACTCCTACGTCGAGCAGTTCCAGGCCGCGGGCGGGTCGATGATCATGCTCGCCAAGGGCAACCGCTCGAAGCAGGTCACCGACGCCTGCGGCACCCACGGCGGCTTCTACCTCGGCTCCATCGGCGGCCCCGCCGCCCGCTTGGCGCAGGACTGCATCAAGAGCCAGGAGGTCATCGAGTACCCCGAGCTCGGCATGGAGGCGGTGTGGAAGATCGAGGTCGAGGACTTCCCCGCCTTCATCGTCGTCGACGACAAGGGCAACGACTTCTTCACCGATCCCAGCGGTGCGGTCACGGTGCCGCTGAGCGGCATCCGGGTGCGCTCGGCGCAGTAGCGCCACCCGGGGGCGCGCGTCGGCACCCGACCCACCTTCGAAGGTGGTGACCGGGCCGGACGGGGCCGGAGCATCGACGGGTCCGTCCGACCCGTCGTCCGACCCCGAAGGAGCTCTCGATGACCCTCCAGCTCGATCCTGCACCCGCGATCGACAGCTGGCTCGCCACCTACGGCGACCCCGATGCCGACGCCGCCGCACTGGCCTGCGATCGACACGACCCCGCGTCGACGGCGTTCGTGGTCGTCGACGCCGAGTCCCGGGTGAGCCGGTTGACCTACGGTGAGCTCGCCGACCGCTCCCGTCGCATGGCAGCGGTGCTGCGCAGCCGCGGGGTCGGGAGGGGCGACCGGGTGCCCGTGCTCATGGGCAAGCGGCCGGAACTGCCCGTGACGCTCGTGGCGCTGTGGCGACTCGGCGCCGTCCACGTGCCCCTCTTCACCGCGTTCGAGGAAGGCGCGATCCTCGTGCGGGTGGAGGGGGCCGCGGCCCGACTCGTGGTCACCGAGCCCGACCAGCGCCACAAGCTCGCGGGCGTGCCCGCCATCGATGTGGTGGAGGTCGGGCCGGGGCTGAGCGAGGAGCTCGACGCCGCGCAGCCGCTGCTCGAGACCGTCGCCGTCGGCGGCGAGGGCGCCATCCTCCAGCTGTTCACCAGCGGCACGACCGGCAAGCCCAAGCCGGTGGTCGTGCCCTGCCGGGCCCTGGCCTCCTTCCACGCCTACCTGCACTACAGCCTCGACGTGAGCGAGGACGACGTCTTCTGGAACGCAGCGGACCCGGGCTGGGCCTACGGCCTCTACTACGGCCTCGCCGGCCCACTCGTCGCCGGGCGGCCCAACGTGCTGTGCGCGGCAGGGTTCTCACCGCAGTCGATGGTCGCCGTGATCGAATCGGTCGGGGTCACGAACTTCGCCGGCAGCCCGACGATGTACCGCGCGCTCAGCAAGGCCGACGTCGTCGAGCACCTGCCGCTGCGCTGCGCCTCCTCCGCCGGGGAGCCGCTCACCCCCGACGTGCTCGACTGGGCGGCGCGGGTGCTCGGCACCGAGGTGCGCGACCACTACGGGCAGACCGAGCTCGGGATGGTGATCTGCAACAGCTGGAACCCGGAGGTCGCGCGGCCGGTGAAGCCCGGCTCCATGGGCCTGCCGATGCCCGGCTACACGGCCGGCATCGTGGCGGGGCAGATCGCCATCGACGTGGCCGAGAGCCCGCTGCTGTGGTTCACCGGTTACGACGGGGAGCCCGAGAAGTCGGCGGAGCGCTTCACCGCCGACGGCGCCTGGTACCTCACCGCCGACACCGGCTCCCTGGACGACGACGGCTACTTCACCTTCGCCGCCCGTGACGACGACGTGATCCTTGCGGCCGGCTACCGCATCGGGCCCTTCGACATCGAGAGCGTCCTCATCACCCACGCCGCGGTGCTCGACGTCGCGGTCGTCGGACGCCCCGACCCCGAGGGGGTGCGCGGCGAGCAGGTGGAGGCGTTCGTGGTGCTGGCCGACGGCGCCGAGGACACGCCGCAGCTCCACGCCGAGCTCGTGGCGCTCGTCCGCGAGGGCTACTCGCGCCACGCCTACCCGCGGCGCATCCACGTCGTCGACGCACTGCCTAAGACGCCGAGCGGCAAGGTGCAGCGCTACCTGCTCCGGGCGCTCTGAAACCGGATCGACGCGAACAGCAGCGGGCCTCAGGTGCTGGGGACCAGTGGGGACGCCGGCGCCGAATCCGCGGCCGGCTCGGCCACGCCCTGGTCGTCGAGGGTGACGCGCTGGGCGGTCTCGCGGAGGAGCAGCGTGGACCCGATGCTGATGAGCGCCAGGACGGCGAGCATGACTCCGACCGCGATGCTGCCGTGGCGCTCGATGAGTCCCGGGGCGAGCAGCGGCGGCACAGCACCGCCGAGGACGCCGCCGAGGTTGTAGCCGGCTCCTGCGCCGGTGTAGCGGAAGCGGGTCTGGAACAGCTCGGGGAGGAAGGCGCCCACCGGCCCGAAGGCGATGCCGAAGATGCCGAGCGTGCCGATCACGCCCGCGCCGAAAGCGACCGCGCTCCCCGTGTCGAGCAGCGGGAAGAGGACCAGCGACCACCCCAGGGCCAGTGCACCGGAGAAGAGGATCACCCGTCGACGTCCGATCCGGTCCGACCACAGCCCACCGACGATCGTGGCGACGGCGAGCACGAGGGCGGCCACGATGCCGATGGCCAGCACCGTACGCCGGTCGAGGGCCGCGCCCTCGGGGTCGGTGCCGTAGGCGGTGAGGTAGGCGGTGCCCATGTAGAAGAACCCGAAGAGCACGCTCATCAGGCCGGCCGCGAGCAGCACCTCGCGCGACTGCACGCGCAGCACGTCGACGAACGGCAGGGAGCGGGAGGTCGTTCCCGCCTTCTGCTCGGCGCGGAAGACCGGCGTCTCCTCGATGCTCAGACGCATCCACAGCCCGACCACGACCAGCGCGCCACTCAGCACGAACGGGATCCGCCACCCGAACTGCAGGAAGGTCTCGTCGGTGGTGCCCAGGGCGACGTCGGAGATCAGGAAGGTGGCGCTGGAGAGCGCGAACGCGATCGCGGGGCCGAGCTGCGGGAACACCGCGTAGAAGCCGCGGCGCCCGGGCGGGGCGTGCTCGGCGGCGAGCAGGTTGGCACCGGCCCATTCCCCGCCCACCGCGAGGCCCTGCAGGAAGCGGAGGACGACCAGCAGGATCGGCGCGACCACTCCGATGGCCGCCGCCGCGGGCAGCAGGCCGATCAGCACGGTCGAGACGCCCATCAGCAGGAGCGTGGACACGAGGGTGCGCTTGCGGCCGATGCGATCGCCGAAGTGCCCGAACAGCACGGCCCCGAGGGGACGAGCACCGAAGGCGACCGCGAAGGTGGCGAACGAGGCGACCGTGCCGGCCGTGCTTCCCAGGGCCGGGAAGAAGATCGTCGGGAAGACGAGCGCGGCAGCCGTGCCGTAGATGAAGAAGTCGTAGTACTCGATCGTCGTGCCGATGCAGCTCGCCGTGGCGACGCGTCGCATCGACGGCTGCTTCCCCGGCGGCGTGGACCCGGACCTGCTGGTCATGTCTCCTCAGCTCTCCGCGTCGGGCGGGCGCCGACGCTGTCGCCGAGTGTGGGGACGCCGCCCGGGGCCGACCACCCCCCAAAGTGGGCCCCGTCACAGCGGTCGCGGCGACGGGGGCACCACCCACCTTCGAGGGTGGCGCCGCGGTAGGGAGTGCCTGCCATCATGCGCGTGTGACTCACGACACAGGAGGTGCGCGATGGCGGAGGTGGTGACGCCCGAGGCGGCGTTCGCGCGCGGGATCACCGAGCTGCGCCGGCTCACCGGGCTGCCCGTCGTCATGGGCGGACTGGTCACGAGCGAGCAGCACTTCACGATCACCGAGCTGCGCGGCGCCCGCACGAGCTCGCTGGCGAACCTGCGCGTGCGCCACGGCGAGGGTCTCGGCGGCAAGACACTGGCCTCGCGCCGTCCCGCCGCCGTGCGGGCCTACCCCCACTCGCGCTCCATCACCCACCGCTACGACCGGTGGGTCGCCCCCGAGGGCCTGCAGTCGGTGGCCAGCATCCCCGTCGGGCTCCCGGGTCGGGCTCCGTCGGCGATCGTCTACCTCTGCGAACGACGAGACGAGCCCCTCGGGCCGGCGGTGATCGACGCCGTGCGGCCCGCGCTCACCCGGCTGGCGGTCGACCTCAGTGCGGCGCTCACCGTGCAGGAGCAGCTGAGCGCCATGGCCGCACGCGCGTCCGCCCCCGAGCTCGAGCACGGCGACCTGCTCCGCGAGCTGCGCGACGTCGCCCGTCTCACGACCGACCCCAGCACCCGCCGCCAGCTCGAGACCGTGCTCGCACGACTCCACGGCGGCGCCGGCGCGGAGGCCGTCGCGACGCCGCGCCGGAGTCCGCTGACCCCGCGCGAGCAAGAGGTGCTCCGACTGATCGAGCAGGGAGCGACCAACCTCGAGATCGCGGAGCGGCTCGGCCTGGTCGAGAACACCGTGAAGTCGTACGTGAAGACCGCGATGGCCAAGCTCGGCGCCGACAACCGCTACAAGGCGGCGTTGCTGGCACGCACCGAGGGCTGGCTGCACTGACGGACCGGGCGGGTCGAGACCGGCCTCGCATTCCCACTCGTCGCGTGAGAAGTCAGACGCGGGTGGCAGCCTCGCGCGTGGCTACCGTGGAGACGTGAGCACCGAGCACGCCGTCCCCGAAGGTTTCCGCGTCGAGCACGACTCCATGGGCGAGGTCCTCGTGCCCGCCGAGGCGCTGTGGCGAGCGCAGACGCAGCGCGCGGTCGAAAACTTCCCGATCAGCGGCACCCCGATCGAGCCCGCCCTCGTCCACGCCCTCGGCGAGGTGAAGGCCGCGGCCGCCCGCGCCAACGCCGAGCTCGGCGTCCTGCCGCAGGAGCTCGCCACCGCCATCGTGGACGCCGCCCGCTCGATCGCCGCGGGCGAGCACGACCGCCAGTTCCCGATCGACGTCTTCCAGACCGGATCGGGCACGAGCTCGAACATGAACGCCAACGAGGTGATCGCCTCCCTGGCCGCGCGAGCGGGGGTCGAGGTGCACCCCAACGACCACGTGAACGCCAGCCAGTCGAGCAACGACACCTTCCCGACCGCCATCCACGTGGCGGCGACCCTGGCCGTCGTCCGCGACCTGCTGCCGGCGATCGACCGGCTCGGTTCCTCGCTCGAGGCGAAGTCGGCAGAGTTCGCGGGCCTGGTGAAGTCGGGGCGCACGCACCTGATGGACGCCACGCCGGTGACGCTGGGTCAGGAGTTCGGCGGCTACGCGGCCACCGTGCGCTACGGCGCCGAGCGGCTGGTCTCGGTGCTGCCGCGGGTGCGCGAGCTGCCGCTCGGCGGCACGGCCGTGGGCACGGGCATCAACACGCCTGCCGGGTTCGCCCGAGCCGCCATCGACGCGCTGGCGGCGTCCACCGGCGAACCCTTCGTCGAGGCCCGCAACCACTTCGAGGCCCAAGGCACGCGCGACTCGCTCGTCGAGCTCTCCGGCGCCCTGCGCACCCTCGCGGTGGGGCTGACCAAGATCTGCAACGACCTGCGCTGGATGGGCTCCGGCCCCACCACGGGCCTCGCCGAGATCCACCTGCCCGACCTGCAGCCCGGCTCGTCGATCATGCCCGGCAAGGTGAACCCGGTGCTGCCGGAGGCCACGCTCATGGTGTGCATGCAGGTGATCGGCAACGACGCCGCCGTCGCCGCCGCGGGCGCCTCGGGTGCCTTCGAGCTCAACGTGGCCATGCCCGTGCTGGCGCGCAACGTGCTCGAGTCGACCCGGCTGCTGGCCGCCGCGATGCGCACGCTGGCCGAGCGCTGCGTCGACGGCATCACCGCCGACGCCGGGCGGATGCGCCGCTACGCCGAGTCGTCGCCGTCGGTGGTCACCCCCCTCAACCGCTTCATCGGCTACGAGGCCGCGGCGACGGTGGCCAAGAAGGCCCTCGCCGACGGCGCCACCATCCGCGAGACCGTGCTGGCCCTCGGTTTCGTCGAGCGCGGCGAGCTCACCCTCGAGCAGCTGGACGCCGCCCTCGACGTCGAGGCGATGACCCGCCCCTGATCCCGCCCGGCGCTACCCAGGCGTCGCGAGACGCCTGCCGCCGATGCGCGAGGATGGGTCCCGATGAGCGAGATCCTCACCGCCCTGCTCGAGGGCACCGCGCGCACCGTCACCGTCGATGGCGTTGAGCTCGCACCTGAGGCCCTGCTCGGCGCGGCCAGCGACCTCGCCCGTCGCCTGCCCACGAGCGCGCCCGTCGCCGTGCACGCCACCGCGTCGATCGACACGGTCGTCGCGGTGGTGGGCGGCCTGCTCGCCGGCGTGCCCGTCGTCCCCGTGCCGGCGGATGCGGGCGAGGCCGAACGCGCGCACGTACTGAGCGACTCGGGCGCGACCTGCTGGGCGGGAGCCGCACCGGCCGACCCCGCCGCCCTGCCGCACGTGGCGGTCGACCTCGACGCTCACGCCGGCCCACCCACAGCCACCCCGAGCGCGGACGACGTCGCGCTCATCCTCTACACCTCCGGCACCACCGGTGCGCCGAAGGGCGTGCTCCTCCCCCACCGCGCGATCGCCGCGGGCCTCGACGCACTCGCCGAGGCCTGGTCCTGGACGCGCGAGGACACCCTCGCCCACGGCCTGCCGCTCTACCACGTGCACGGGCTGGTGCTCGGTGTCCTCGGGCCGCTGCGGCTCGGCAGTGCCCTCGTGCACACCGGTCGCCCCACTCCCGACCGCTACGCCGACGCCGCTCGGGCTGGCGCCACCCTGTTCTTCGGCGTGCCCACCGTGTGGAGCCGCGTCGCCGCCAACGAGGACGACGCCCGCGCGCTCGCCTCGGCCCGCCTCCTCGTCTCCGGCAGCGCAGCCCTCCCGGCACCGGTGTTCCAGCGACTGCGCGAGCTCACCGGCCACGAGGTGGCCGAGCGCTACGGCATGAGCGAGACGCTCATCACCGTGGCCGCGCGCGCCGACGGCCCGCGGCTGCCGGGCGTGGTGGGCGTGCCCGTGCGCGGTGTCGAGACCCGGCTGCGGGGCGACGACGGAGCTCCGGTGCCCCGCGACGGCGAGGGCGTCGGCAACCTGGAGGTGCGCGGCCCGACCCTCTTCGCCGGCTACCTCGGGCGGCCCGAGGCGACGGCGGAGTGCTGGACCGACGACGGCTGGTTCCGCACCGGCGACGTCGCCACGATCGACGCTGCCGGGCTGCACCGCATCGTCGGCCGCGCCTCGGTCGACCTCATCAAGTCCGGCGGCTACCGCATCGGCGCGGGCGAGGTCGAGGCCTCGCTGCTCGGGCACCCGGCCGTGGCGGAGTGCGCAGTCGTGGGCCTGCCGGACGCCGACCTCGGGCAGCGCGTGGTGGCGTTCGTCGTCCTCGAGGAGGGGGTGGACGCCGCACCCGCGCTGGCCGACGAGCTGATCGCCCACGTGCGCGCGGAGCTGGCCGCCCACAAGCGACCGCGCGAGGTCCGCTTCGTCGCCGGCCTCCCGCGCAACGCGATGGGCAAGGTGCAGAAGGGTCAGCTGGGCTGACATCCGCAGCTCGAGGGCGCTCAGTCGCCGAAGAGCCGCGTCACCCAGTCCACCGCATCCCCCTGGACGACGCGCAGCCGCGCCCGCGTGGCCTCGTCGTCGGCGGGTTCGACGTCGAGGGCGTCCGAGGCCGCCTGCCGGGAGCCGTAGACACCGGTCAGGTACGCCGCCGCGGGGATGCGATCGCCCGCCATGGGGTCCCACTCCAGGTGCTTGGTGCGTAGCAGGTCGGCGAGACCGGTCAGCGCCGCGCGGCGCCGGGCGCGGGCCGGCCTGCCCATGGCGTCCATCTCCACCTGGAAGGCCCGCGCCACGACGAGGTCGGAGGCGAGGGTCTCGAAGTAGGCGCCGATGACCTCCTCCACGTACGCCCCCCAGGTGCTGCCCGCGCCGGAGACGCCGACGAGGCGGGCGAGCAGCACGTCGATGAACCGGTCGTAGGCGGTGAACAGCATCTGGTCGCGGTCGGCGAAGTTCTCGTAGAAGGCGGTGAGCGAGACGCCTGCACGCACGCACACGTCGCGGGCGGCGGTGCCGCGGTAGCCGTGGGCGGCGAGGAGCTCCACGGCGGCGATCATCACCCGCTCGCGCTGGATGGCGACCACCTCCTCGCGAGGCAGTCGGTGCTTGCCGCGGGGCAGCGCCCCCGGATGGGTGAAGAAGACGCCGTCGCGGATCGAGGGGATCGGGGCGGCGGGCGGCACGCCGCCATCATGCCGCAGCCTCTGGCGCCCTTCGCACCGCATGAAGTACGTTCTCGTACCTCAGTGATTCCGAGTCAGGAGCCCCCATGCTCAGAAGCATCCGGACGACGGGCCGCCGCGGGCGCCGCGTCGTCCTCACCGCGGCCGTGGCGATGTCCGTCCTCCTCCCCGCGCTCGCCCGCCCGACCGCGGACGCAGCGCCATCGGCGCCTCCCACCCGCCCGGAGCTCGCCTCCACCGAGCAGATCATGAGCACCGTGCGCGACCTCGTCGGCTTCGCGCCGCGCAGCACCGGCTCCGTCGGCGGCCTGCGGGCGGCCGAGTACGTGGCCGATCGGTTCCGCAGGGCAGGGCTCACCGACGTCCACTACGAGACCGCCACCGCCTACGACTGGAACGCCACCGGCGCCTCGCTTGAGGTCGGTGGGCGCGTGATCGACTCCTTCCCGATCACGCACTCGTTCATCGCGGGCGCCGACATCCCCAGCACCCGCACCCTCGGCCCCGACGGCGCCACCGCTCCGGTCGTCGACATCGGGGCCGGTGGCGTCGGCAACGCCGACGTGAAGGGCAAGTGGGTGCTCTTCGACCTGAAGTTCCGGCTGCCGCTCGCCGCGCTGATCCCCCTCATGACCTTCTTCTGGGACCCGCAGCTCACCCTGCTCGACCCGGCCACCCTGCTGAGCGCCAACCCCTACATCACCAACCAGGCGTCGGTGGTCAAGGCCGCCCAGGCCAAGGGAGCCCTCGGCGTGATCGGGGTGCTCAGCGACTACTTCGACTCCAACCGCTACCGCAACGAGTTCTACCGCCGCTCCCCCATGACCGTGCCCGGCGTGTGGGTCACCAAGAAGGAGGGCGCCCTGCTGCGCCAGCGGCTGCAGACGACGCCCGTCGCCACGATGCGGATGACCGTGGAGCGCAAGGCGGTTACGGCCCGCACGGTCGTCGGCTTCCTGGAGGGCCGCACGAAGGACACCGTGATGGTGCAGTCGCACCACGACTCCCAGGGCCCGGGCGCGGTGGAGGACGGCACCGGCACGGCCGAGGTGATCGCGCTGGCCGACTACTACGGCGCGAAGGCCCGGCAGCCCGGGTACCGACCGCGCGAGAAGACGCTGATGTTCACCACCTTCGACACCCACTTCACCGGATACCAGCAGCACACCGCCTTCGCGAAGAAGTACGTGGTCGAGAAGCGCACGCCCTACCGGATCGTCGCCAACACCACGATCGAGCACGTCGGCAAGCGGGCCGTGATCGGCAAGGACGGCAGCCTGCAGACCCTGGAGCGCACCGAACCGCGCGGCATCTTCGAGAACCTCAACCTGCCCCTGAAGCTCGCTCTCGCCCGAGCGCTCGTGCGCAACGACCTGCGCTCCACCGCGGTGCTCAACGGCACCCTGCCGGCCTTCCTGGGCGGCATCCCGACCGATGCGTCGTTCGCCCTCATCACCGGGATCCCCGTGGTCAGCCTGATCGCCGGCCCGCTCTACATGTACGACGACGCCGACACTCTCGACAAGGTCGACCAGGCGCAGCTGCGACCGGTCGCCACCTTCTTCGCCGACGTGCTCGACGCCATCGAGAGGACGCCGAGCGCCGCGATCGGACTCGGCCCCCTGCTCTCGCCCGACCCGGCCAGGGCGCTCGGATGAACCGCCGCGGCACCGCGCTCGCGCTCGCCCTCGCCTCGATCGCCGCGGTGGGCCTCCCCGCCGCGGCGCCGGCCGTCGCGCGCGACGGCGCACGCCCCGGAGCGGTGCTCGCCACCGGCCCGGCCGGTGTCACCAGCCAGGTGGCGGGCGCGTCGCGCTCGATCGTCATCACCTACGAGACGACGACCAGCGCGGGCGAGCCCGTGCCGGCCACCGGCCTGCTGCTGGTGCCTGCGGGCCCGGCCCCGGCCGACGGGTGGCCGCTGGTGGTCTACGGGCACATGACGACGGGGGCCGCCGACCGCTGCGCCCCCACGCAGGGCGTCCCCGGCCACAGCGAGCTGCGGCGGATGCAGCAAGGCGACGATCTCGCGCGGAGTCTGCTGGCGGCGGGCGTGGCCGTCGCTCGGCCGGACTACGAGGGGTTGGGCACCCCGGGCGGCCACCCCTACCTGCAGGGAGGCTCGCTCGGACGCTCGATGATCGACATGGTGCGAGCCACCAGGGACCTCATCCCCCTCAACGGCCGCTGGATCGCCTCCGGCCACTCCGAGGGTGGGGTGGCCGCCCTCAACGTCGCCGACGTCCGCCAGGCCTCCGTGCCCGGCATGGAGCTGCGCGGCGTCCAGTCGATCACGCCGGTCACGCAGATGGACGTCTTGATCCGCCTGTTCCGGCGCCTGCCCGTCGCGTTGCCGCCGGTCACCGGCGGCCTGGTGGCCCTGGCCGCGCTGATCCTCAAGGGCCAGGCGACCGAGGATCCCGCGCTCGAGACCCTGGCCTTAAACGGGGGCCTGAGCCCGCACGCCAGAGCGCTGTGGGGCGACCTCGAGACGCGATGCCTCAACGAGCTCTCCCGCACCGACTCGTGGGGCGGCCTGCCGCCCGCCGCGGTGCTCGGCCCGCGCGGTGAGGAGTTCCTCGCCCGCGCCCTCGCGAAGCTGGACGCCGACGACGTGCGCCGCCTGCGCCTGCAGCCGGTGCCCGTGCGCATCGACGAGGGTCTGCTCGACGCGGTCGCCCCCTTCCCACTCACCGAGCAGCTCGTGCGGACCTACCGCCGCCAGGGCGTCGCGGTGACCCACGCGCGCTGGCTCGCCGACCACTCGACGACGAACTCGGCCGCCTTCTCCGTGCCTCCCGCGACCCGCTGGATCCTGGCGCGCCTGCGCTGAGGGCGACTGCGCGCGGCAGCGTGTCGCCCCGCGCCGACGGCGCGTCGGCCGGGAGTCCGGGCCCGGAGGGTTCGGGCGAGCGGCCGACAGGGCGACACGCTCGCGCCAAACAGATCAGTACCAGCCGCGGGCCTGCGAGTGGCCCCAGGCGCCGCAGGGGCTGCCGTAGCGGTCGCGGATGTAGCCGAGGCCCCACTTGATCTGGGTGGCGGGGTTGGTGGCCCAGTCGGCGCCGGCCGAGCTCATCTTGGAGCCCGGCAGGGCCTGGGGGATGCCGTAGGCGCTGGAGCTGGGGTTGTCGGCGTTGACGCGCCAGTTCGACTCGCGGGTCCACAGCGAGTCGAGGCAGCCGAACTGGTCGGAGGAGAAGCCGAACTCTCCGAGCAGGGCGCGGGCGATGTCCTTGGGGTCGGACTGCGACAGGGTGCGCTCGTCGGTGAAGGCGGCGGCCTTCGACTCGGCGAGGGCGGCGAGTTTGCGGGGATCGGCCTCGCCGCGGCGGTCGGAGCGGGAGACGATCGGCTCGCGGCTCGGCGTCGAGTCGGCTGAACCTGCGGTGTCGGCGTCGTCCACGACCTCGACGGGCTCGGCGGAGGCACCCGGGCTCGAGGACGTCTCGCCACCACCCGGCGTGGCAGCGGCGATGGAGCCGGCGACGACGAGCGCGTCGGGGTCGGGGCGGGTGGCGTCGGTGGCGACGGCCGACCCGGCGTCCTGACCGGCGAGGCCGGCGGCGACCGAGACTCCCGTGACGGCCACGGCCACCGAGGAGAGGATCACGACGTTGCGGGCTGCTTTGCGCGGGGCCTCGGCGATGTGAGCGTGCTTCGGGGCTCCACGGTGCTTCGGCGCCGGCTTGGCGTGCTTCGGCAAGGGTCTCATCCCGGGTGTCGACGTCAGGTCAGGTCACCGTGGCGGGGCTGGAGCGGCGTCACTTCCCGGGCGACCGCTGACCACCATGCCTGAGGCGGGAAGGCCATGCAAACCGAACCGCACAACTCGCACCAGATCACACGCCTCATCGGTCACACGGGTCACGTTGGCCTCATCAGCGCCGTCGGCCCCACGCACCGCCGCCCGCCCCGCGAGAGGCGGGGCGGGCGGCAGGATTCGTGCGTCGGGTCGCGATCGGTCAGCGTCAGAGGACGACGCTCTCCAGCATCTCCGTGACGAGCGCGGCGATGGGCGAACGCTCGGAGCGGGTGAGGGTGACGTGGGCGAATAGCGGGTGCCCCTTGAGCTTCTCGACCACCGCCACGATGCCGTCGTGGCGGCCCACCCGCAGGTTGTCGCGCTGCGCGACGTCGTGGGTGAGCACGACCTTCGAGTTGGCGCCGATGCGCGAGAGCACCGTGAGCAGCACGTTGCGCTCGAGCGACTGCGCCTCGTCGACGATCACGAAGGAGTCGTGCAGCGAGCGGCCGCGGATGTGGGTGAGCGGCAGCACCTCGAGCATGCCGCGGTCGAGAATCTCGTCGACGACGTCGGTGGAGGTGAGCGCGCCGAGGGTGTCGAACACGGCCTGCCCCCAGGGCGACATCTTCTCCGACTCCGAGCCGGGCAGGTAGCCGAGCTCCTGGCCGCCCACGGCGAACAGCGGACGGAACACCACGACCTTCTTGTGCTGCTGGCGCTCCATCACCGCCTCGAGGCCGGCGCACAGGGCCAGCGCGGACTTGCCGGTGCCCGCCCGACCGCCGAGCGAGACGATGCCGACCTCCGGGTCGAGCAGCAGGTCGAGAGCGATGCGCTGCTCGGCGCTGCGACCGTGGATGCCGAAGGCGTCGCGGTCGCCGCGCACGAGGTGCACCTGCTTGTCGGGCCCGACCCGGCCGAGGGCGGTGCCGCGGTCGGAGAGCAGCACGAGGCCGGTGTGGCACGGGAGCTCGCGGGCCTCGGCGAGATCGAGGGTGCCGTCGTCGTAGAGCTCGTCGAGCGCGGCTGCGCCGACCTCGAGCTCGGCCATGCCGGTGTAGCCGACCTCGGAGTCGCTGATCGCCTCCCCCCGGTACTCCTCGGCCTCGAGGCCCACGGCCGAGGCCTTGATGCGCATCGGGAGATCCTTCGACACCAGGACGACGTCGTGGCCCTCGTCGGCGAGGTTGCGCGCCACCGCGAGGATGCGGGTGTCGTTGTCGCCGAGCCGGAACCCCGACGGCAGCGAGGAGGCGTCGGTGTGGTTGAGCTCGACGCGCACGGTGCCGCCGTCCTCACCCACGGGGACGGGCGTGTCGAGGCGACCGTGGCTGACGCGCAGCTCGTCGAGGCTGCGCAGGGCGCTGCGCGCGAAGTAGCCGAGCTCGGGGTGGTGCCGCTTGCCCTCGAGCTCGGTGATCACGACGACCGGCAGCACGACCTCGTGCTCGGCGAAGCGCTTGAGCGCCGCCGGATCGGCCAGCAGGACGCTGGTGTCGAGCACGTAGGTGCGTCGCGGAGTCGCGGAGGAACCGACCTGGTCGGCGCCCTCGGGGCGGGACTGCGCGCTGACGTTCGCTTCGGTGGTGGCCACTTGTTCACCTCACCGGGCCGCGCGCATCCGAGCCGGATGCCCCCGGCCCTATCCCTGGATGACGGACCGGGTTGCGCTCTCGTGGATGTGCACGCGATGCCTCCCGATGCAGCCGGCTTCCCCACCGGCCACTGAGCGCGAAACTACGCCTGCCCCGTGGCCGCGCGGGGCGCCACGCCGCAGCGCGACGTTAATGTCAGGTGACGCGTTCGTAGCGCAGGTCGGTGATGGTGCGGTCCTTGGCCAGGCCCTTGCGCTCGAACTTGGTCACCGGCCGCTCCTCCCAGCGCTCGACGATGCCGCCGACGAGCTGTGGCTCGGCGTCGAGCACCTCGCGCATCTGCTCGGCGTACTCGGCCCAGTCGGTGGCTAGGCGCCACGACGCCCCCGGCGCGAGGCGCGAGGCGATGAGGGCGGCGTTGGCCGCGGTGACCAGGCGCCGCTTGTGGTGGCGCTTCTTGTGCCAGGGGTCGGGGAAGAAGGTCCACAGCTCGCTGATGCTGGCGGGGGCGAGCAGGTGCTCGAAGGTCCACACGGCGTCGACGGTGCTGAAGCGGACGTTGGCGGCTCCGGCCGCGGCGACGCGGGCCATGCTCTCGGCCACGCCCGGCAGCCAGACCTCGAGCGAGAGCACGTTCACCTCCGGACGACGCGCCGCCAGCGCCGCGGTGGCCTCGCCGACGCCGCCGCCGATCTCGACGACCAGCGGCGCCTCGCGCCCGAACCACCCGGCGAACTCGAAGCCCGGCTCCTCCACGGCGTCCTCGGGGATCAGCCACGCGTCGGCGTGGGCGTCCCACGCGGCCTGCAGCTTGGGCGTGAGTCGGCTGCCGCGCCGCTGGTAGGTGAGCACCTCGCGGCGGGTGCGACCGTCGTCCATGAGCTCGCGGTGGGGGCGGGCGGGACGGGTCGCGGCGACCTCGACATCGGGCTGCTCGGGCATCCGCCCATTCTCCCGAGAGCGGCCTCGGTGGGCGAAATGCACGAGGGCCCCACCGCTCGATGAGCGGTGGGGCCCTCGCTGGGGATCAGCGGTGACGCGAGGTCACTTGGTGATCTTGGTGACCCGGCCGGCGCCGACGGTGCGGCCACCCTCACGGATCGCGAACTTCAGGCCCTCGTCCATGGCGATGGGCTGGATCAGCTCGACGACCATGTCGGTGTTGTCACCGGGCATGACCATCTCGGTGCCCTCGGGAAGGGTCACGACGCCGGTCACGTCCGTGGTCCGGAAGTAGAACTGCGGGCGGTAGTTGTTGAAGAACGGCGTGTGACGGCCACCCTCCTCCTTCGAGAGGATGTAGACGCTCGCCTCGAAGTTGGTGTGCGGGGTGGTGGTGCCGGGCTTCACGACGACCATGCCGCGCTCGACGTCCTCGCGCTTGGTGCCGCGCAGGAGCAGACCGACGTTCTCACCGGCCTGGCCCTCGTCGAGGAGCTTGCGGAACATCTCGACACCGGTGACGGTGGTCTTGATGGCGGTGTCGCGGATGCCGATGATCTCGACCTCCTCGTTCACCTTCACGATGCCGCGCTCGATACGGCCGGTGATGACCGTGCCGCGACCGGTGATGGTGAAGACGTCCTCGACGGGCATGAGGAACGGCTTGTCGACCTCACGCTCGGGCTGCGGGATGTAGGAGTCCACGGCGTCCATGAGCTCGACGACCGAGGCGCCCCACTTCTCGTCGCCGTTCAGCGCCGGGAAAGCGGCCACGCGGACCACGGGGACGTCGTCGCCCGGGAACTCGTACTCGGAGAGGAGCTCGCGCACCTCCATCTCGACGAGCTCGATGAGCTCCTCGTCGTCGACCATGTCGCACTTGTTGAGCGCGACGACCAGGGCGGGCACACCGACCTGGCGGGCGAGCAGCACGTGCTCGCGGGTCTGCGGCATCGGGCCGTCGGTCGCGGCGACCACCAGGATCGCGCCGTCCATCTGGGCGGCACCGGTGATCATGTTCTTGATGTAGTCGGCGTGACCGGGGCAGTCGACGTGGGCGTAGTGGCGCTGCTCGGTCTGGTACTCGATGTGGGCGATCGAGATCGTGATGCCGCGCTGACGCTCCTCGGGAGCCTTGTCGATCTGGTCGAACGGCGAGGCCTCGTTGAGGTCGGGGTGCTTGTCGTGCAGGACCTTCGAGATCGCTGCAGTCAGCGTGGTCTTGCCGTGGTCGATGTGACCGATCGTGCCGATGTTGACGTGCGGCTTGGTCCGCTCGAACTTCGCCTTAGCCACGGGGGCTCCTCCTGGTTGGTTTCTTACTTGACTCGTACAAAGTGGGTGGTGCGCCGAGGGAACCCGGCGAGTCCCCGATCACTCGGGGCGCACGGGGGCGGAGCCCCCGGACGTGTTACTCGCCGCGCGCCTTCTTGACGATCTCGTCGGCGATGTTCGTGGGAACCTCGGCGTACGAGTCGAACTCCATCGAGTACGAGGCCTGGCCGGAGGTCTTGGACCTCAGGTCGCCAACGTACCCGAACATCTCGGACAGCGGCACGAGGGCCGACACGACGATGTCGCCGTGACGCTCCTCCTGTGCGCGGATCTGGCCGCGACGGCTGTTGATGTCGCCGATGACCGTGCCCAGGAAGTTCTCGGGCGTGGTCACCTCGACGGCGAACATCGGCTCGAGCAGCACCGGGCGGGCCTGGCGCGCGGCCTCCTTGAACGCCTGGATGCTGGCGATCTTGAAGGCGAGCTCGGAGGAGTCGACGTCGTGGTAGGCGCCGTCCTCGAGCGAGTACTTCACGTCGACCATCGGGTAGCCGGCGAGGACGCCGAACTCCATGGCCTCCTGGCCGCCGTTGTCGACCGAGGGGATGTACTCGCGGGGGACGCGACCGCCGGTGACGGTGTTGACGAACTCGTAGCCCGCACCGAGACCGGTCTCGGGGTCGGTGTTCGGCTCCAGCGAGATGATCACCTTCGCGAACTGACCCGAACCACCGGTCTGCTTCTTGTGGGTGTAGCTGTGGTTCGCGACCTTGGCGCGGATGGTCTCGCGGTACGCGACCTGCGGCTTGCCGACGGTGGCCTCGACCTTGAACTCGCGCTTCATGCGGTCGACGAGGATCTCGAGGTGGAGCTCGCCCATGCCGGAGATGATGGTCTGGCCGGTCTCCTCGTCGGTCTTGACGACGAAGGTGGGGTCCTCCTCGGCGAGGCGGCCGATGGCGACGCCCAGCTTCTCCTGGTCGGCCTTGGTCTTGGGCTCGATGGCGACCGAGATCACCGGGGCCGGGAAGGTCATCGACTCCAGGACGACGGGCTTCGCGGCGTCCGAGAGGGTGTGACCCGTGCGGGTGTCCTTGAGGCCCATGACGGCGACGATCTGGCCGGCGCCGACCGAGGCGATCTCCTCACGCTTGTTGGCGTGCATCTGGTAGACCTTGCCGATGCGCTCCTTGCGGCCGTTGCTCGTGTTGAGCACGGTGCCGCCGGCCTCGAGCTTGCCCGAGTAGACGCGCACGAAGGTCAGCTTGCCCAGGTGCGGGTCAGCCGCGATCTTGAACGCCAGCGCGGCCAGCGGCTCGTCGGCCGAGGGCTTGCGGGCGATCTCGTTCTCGGGGGTCTCCTCCGCGTTCGGCTTGTGGCCGATGATCGCGTCCACGTCGAGCGGGGAGGGCAGGTAGTCGATGATCGCGTCGAGCAGGGGCTGGACGCCCTTGTTCTTGAACGCGGTGCCGGTGAGGATCGGGTTCACCTTGTCGGCCAGCGTGGCGCGACGGATGGCGGCCTTCAGCGTCGGGACGTCGAAGGTGTCGCCGTCCTCGAGGTAGACCTCCATGATCTCGTCGTCGGCCTCGGCGAGGGTCTCGACGAACTTCTCGCGCCACTCCGCGGCCTTGTCGGCCATGTCGGCGGGGATCTCCTCGACGACGTAGTCCTCGCCCTGGGCGGTCTCGCCGCGCCAGACCTTGGCGTTCATCTCGACGAGGTCGACGACACCGATGAAGTCGCCCTCGGCGCCGATCGGCAGCTGCAGCACCAGCGGGGTGGAGTTCAGCTTGGCGACGATCGAGTCGACGACGCGGTAGAAGTCGGCGCCGGTGCGGTCGAGCTTGTTGACGAAGCACATGCGGGGCACGGAGTACTTGTTGGCCTGGCGCCAGACCGTCATCGTCTGCGGCTCCACGCCGGCGACACCGTCGAAGACCGCGACGGCGCCGACGAGGACGCGCAGCGAGCGCTCGACCTCGACGGTGAAGTCGACGTGCCCGGGGGTGTCGCTGATGTTGATCTGGTGCTTCTTCCACCAGCAGGTCGTCGCGGCGGACGTGATCGTGATGCCGCGCTCCTGCTCCTGCTCCATCCAGTCCATGGTGGCCGCACCGTCGTGGACCTCACCGATCTTGTAGGAGATACCGGTGTAGAACAGGATGCGCTCGGTGGTGGTGGTCTTGCCGGCGTCGATGTGCGCCATGATGCCGATGTTGCGGACGATGTTCAGGTCCGTCGTGATGTCGACTGCCACGTGAGTCAGCGTTCCTTAATGGTGGGGATGGAGCCGGTGGCCGGCGTGGAGCCCCAGACCGAGACCGTGTGGCGTCAGGCCAACAAGTACCGC
>NZ_CAXRAZ010000049.1:0-31822 GCF_964229035.1 Nocardioides sp.
CGGCCCTCATCGCCTCACGCGCCCACGTCTCCGAGCGCGGCGAACACCTCCCCCACCTGCCGGCGGAGGTCTTCGCGCGTCCCGGCGTTGTCGATGAGGTGGGTGGCCACCGCGCGCCGCTGCTCGCGCGAGGCCTGCGCCGCGATGCGGGCGCGGGCGTCGTCCTCACTCATGCCGCGATCACGCACCATGCGCTCGACCTGCAGGTCCTCCGGCGCATCGACCACGATGACGGCGTCGAACTCCTCAGCGCGCCCGGACTCCACGAGCAGCGGGATGTCGTGGACGACGACCGCGTCGACGGGCGCGGAGGCCTCGAGCTCGGCGTAGCGCTCGAAGACGAGCGGGTGCACGATCGCCTCCAGACGCCGGCGCTGCTCGGCGTCGGCGAAGACGATCGCACCCACCTTCGGGCGGTCCAGGTCGCCCGCGGGGGTGAGGACGTCGGCGCCGAACGCCTCGACGACGGCGGCCAGACCCGGCGTGCCGCGAGCGACCACCTCCCGGGCGATCTGGTCGGCGTCGATGACGACCGCCCCCAGCTCCCGCAGCTGTGCCGACACGGTGCTCTTGCCCGAGGCGATGCCTCCGGTCAGTCCGACGCGCATGGGGCGAGACTAGAGCGCGCACGCACGAACCGGCCCACTCCCCCTCACCCACCCCTGCCCGGACGGGCTGCACACGCTCCGACGGCCTCAGGCCGGCACCCGCTCGACGCCGAGCGCGGAGGCGGCGGTGGCCGAGCAGACCTCCTCCCAGGGCGTCGGCGCGAGACCGAAGCGCTCGGTGATGGCCGATGAGTCGAGCACGTAGGGCCGCTCGAACTGGTAGGCCGTCTCGCGCATCTCCCGCAGGAACGGGACGGCGAGACCGCCGAGGCCGAGCATCGCCCTCGGCCAGGGGCGCACCGCCACGGGCTCGCGGCCCGCGGCCCGGCACACGTCAGCGATGGTCTCGACCGAGGAGCGCGCCGGATTGGTGGGCGCGTGGCACACCCGCCCCCAGCCCTCGGGTTCGTCGACGAGGTGCACCATCGCACGAGCCATGTCGCGCACGTCGGTGTAGGAGTGCGGCAGGCGCGGGTCGCCGAACATCCGCACGGCCTTGCCCGCGAGCGCGCGCGGCGCCACGGCGGCCACGTGGGCCGAGGTGACGCCGGGACCCATGTAGTCGGAGCCGCGGATCTCGACTGCTCGCAGCCGCCCCGCCCGGTGGCGACCCATCGCCTCGGCCGTCATCGCGGCGCGCAGCGCTCCCTTGACCCCGGCGGCCGCGTCCGGCAGGTCCTCGGTCATCGCCCGATCCGGGTCCGACAGCGGGCCGTAGGCGTAGAGCGGGCCGGCGGTCACCAGCAGGGCGCCCGTGCGCTCGGCCGCGGTGAGGAAGGCCTCCGCGATGGGCGGCCACCACTGCGGCCACACGTCGTAGGACGGCGGATTCACCGCGTTGTGCATCGCGACGGATCCGTCGGCGAGCGTGGCCAGCGCGTCGGCGTCCGCGGCGTCCACCGCGACCCGGCGCACGCCGGGCAGGGCCTCGCCCGTGCCGCTGCGGCTGGCGAGGGTCACGCCTTCGCCGCGTTCAGCGAGCAGCAGGGCCGTCTGGCGACCGACGGGGCCGGCGCCGACGACGAGGTGATGACGGGTCATGGTTCTCCTCCTCAGAAAGCGAGAGCGGTGCTCTCTCTTCGAGAAGCATGGACCGCCGTCCCCGCAAATGCAAGAGCGGTGCTCTCATCTGTTGTCACCGCTCTCTCAACGCGACAGGATGGGGGTGTGACCACGGCACCACGCACAGCGCGCGCTCGGGCGCGCGAGGAGATCACCCGCGCGATCCAGCAGACCGCGCGCCGCCACCTCGGCGAGGTGGGCCCCGCCGCCCTGTCGCTGCGTGCCATCGCCCGCGAGGTCGGCATGGTGTCGTCCGCGGTCTACCGCTACTTCCCGAGCCGCGACGAGCTGCTGACGGCGCTCATCATCGAGAGCTACGACGAGCTGGGCGCGGCGCTCGAGACCGCCGACTCCTCCTGCGCACCGCAGGACGCGGCCGGACGACTGGGCGCCTACGCGCACGCACTGCGCCGCTGGGCGCGCGAGCACCCCCACGAGTACGCCCTGCTCTACGGGTCCCCAGTGCCCGGGTACGCGGCTCCCCCGACGACGATCCCCGCCGCCCTCCGGGTCTCGGCCGTCATCCTGCGCATCGCCGAACAGGCGCACCGGGCGGGCCGGCACCCCGCTGCCGCGCGGCCGCTGTCGGAGGCGGAGACCGCGGGCGTCGCCGGTGTGCGCTCGGCGCTGGCCGACGGGCAGCACGTCGACGACGCCCACCTGGTGCGCTGGCTGCAGGCCTGGAGCCTGCTCTTCGGCCAGCTCAGCCTCGAGCTCTTCGGCCACCTGCGCGGCGGCATCCTCGACGACGACGCCCACTGGGCCCAGACGATCGAGCAGCTGCAGCACGACCTGGGTCTGCAGTGAGCGTCCTCGTCACGCCGGAGCGCGGCGACCGCGTCGCACTGCTGGTGCCGGGCTCACCCGACTACGTCGACGCCGTGTGGCGCCTGCTCACCGTGGGCGCCCTGCCGATCCCCCTCGACCCACGCCTCACCCCCGCCGAGCGGGAACGCATCCTCGGCCCCCTCGACCCCACCCTCGTCATCGAGGACGACGCCGCACTCCAGGTCCTGCGCGGCCTGCTGCCGCCTCCCGGACTCCCCCTCGCGCGGCCGATGCACTGCACCAGCGGCACGACCGGCGTGCCGAAGGGCGTCTACTCGGGCGTCCTGAAGCCGGCACTGGCCGAGGCGCTGGTCGCGGAGGAGCGCGACCTGTGGGGCTTCGGCCCCGACGACGTCAACCTCGTGCTGAGTCCGCTCTACCACTCCGCTCCGCTGCGTTTCGCCCTCGGCACCCTGCTGGCGGGCGGCCGCATCGTCGTCCCCGGGCCGTTCGATCCGGCGGCCGTCACCGCGGCGATCGCCACCGAGCGGCCGAGCACGATGTTCTGCGTCCCGACCCACCTGCAGCGCCTCTTCTCCCACTGGGACGACGTCGGCTGGCCCGACCTCTCCTGCTTCCGGCTCGTCGCGCACGCCGGGGCTCCCTGCCCGACCGAGGTGAAGCGGCGCCTGGTCGAGGAGTTCCCCGCCGGCTCCACCTGGGAGTTCTACGGCTCCACCGAGGGGCAGTTCACCGCCTGCCGCTCCGAGGAGTGGCTCGAGCGCCCCGGCACGGTCGGGCGCGCCCGGCCCGGGCGCCGGATGATCGCCGACGACGACGGCACGCTGTGGTGCGTCGTGCCCGAGTTCGCCCGCTTCACCTACTACGCGGCACCCGAGAAGACCGCCGAGGCCTGGCGCGATACCCCCTGGGGTCCGGCCTTCACCGTCGGCGACCTCGGTCGCGTGGACGACGACGGCTACGTCTACCTCGACGGGCGACGCGAGGACCTCGTCATCAGCGGAGGTGTCAACGTCTACCCCGCCGAGGTCGAGCAGGTGCTCGGCACCTGCCCGGGGGTCGAGGACGTCGCGGTGTTCGGCGTGCCCGACACCCAGTGGGGACAGCGCGTGTGCGCCTGCGTCGTGGGCACGGCGAGCGAGGACGACCTGCGCGCCTTCGCGCGCGCCGAACTCGCCCCACCGAAGCGTCCCAAGGACTATCGCTTCGTCGCCGAACTGCCCCGCACGCTCACCGGCAAGGTGCTGCGCCGCCGACTCGCGGACGACGCAGCCGCCTCACCCGCCGGCCACTCGCACGCCGGCGATCAGCAGGCGAACTGACGTCGGTACGACTGCGGGCTCACCCCGCGCACGCGCGTGAAGTGGTGGCGCAGGGCGGCGGCATTGCCGAAGCCGACCTCGGCCGCGATGCGCTCGACCGGCTGATCGGTGCGCTCCAGCAGCTCCTCGGCGGCCGCGACGCGATGGCGGGTGACCCACTGGTGCGGCGTCGTCCCGGTCTCGTCGCGGAACCGTCGGGCGAAGGTGCGCGGCGACATGTGCGCGCGCCGCGCGAGCGTCTCGACGGCGAGGTCGTCGGCGAGGTTCTCCTGCATCCAGCTCAGCAGTGGGCCGAGGGTGTCGGCCGCGCACTCGGGCACCGCGCGGGCGATGTACTGGGCCTGCCCGCCGTCACGGTGCGGCGGCACCACGGCACGGCGGGCGATGGTGCTGGCCACCGCGGCGCCGTACTCCTGGCGCCACACGTGCAGCGCCGCGTCGAGTCCGGCCGCGCTGCCCGCTCCGGTGACCACCGGGCCGCTGTCGACGTAGAGCACCTCGGGCACCACGGTGGCCGCGGGGAACCGGTGGGCGAGCTCGTCGGTGTACATCCAGTGCGTCGTGCACTCGCGACCGTCCAGCAGGCCGGCGTGGCCGAGCGCGAAGGCGCCGCTGCACACCGACATGACCCGCGCGCCGCGATCGTGGGCGGCCACCAGCACCTCGAGGACGGCGTCCGAGGGCGCCTGGCCCTTCGGCATCGCCGGCACCGCCACGAGATCCGCGCTCGCGGCCCGGTCGAGACCGTGCTCGACCTGGAGGGAGAAGCCCATCGAGGAGCGCACGGGCCGCGCGCCCTCGGTGCACACGGCGAAGTCGAGCAGCGGGACGCCGTGGTCGCGGCGGTCGAGGCCGAACGCCTCGCAGAGCAGGCCGAGCTCGAAGGGGGCGACGCCGTCCACGGCGATGACGGCGACGTCGGTGAGCGGCACGGGTGGATCATCGCGCAGTCCGGGCCGCAGACGCCACGAGGGCCCCGACCGTGACGGTCGGGGCCCTCGTGCGTGCTCTACCGCGCTCGACGCGCGGCGGTGGTCACCGGCTGATCAGCAGATCAGTTGCCGCCGGTGAGCTTCTCGCGCAGCGCCTGCAGCGCCTCGTCGCTGGCGAGCGAGCCGCCGGCGTCCTCCTCGGGGGCCGAGGAGTAGGTGCTGGCCTCGCCGGCCTCGATCTCGGCCTGCTTGGCCTCGGCCTGCTGCTTGACGTGCGCCTCCCAGCGAGCGTGCGCCTTGGCGTACTGCTCCTCCCAGGTCGCGCGCTGCTCGTCGTAACCCTCGAGCCACTCGCCCGTCTCGGGGTCGAAGCCCTCGGGGTAGATGTAGTTGCCCTGCTCGTCGTAGGTGGCGGGCATGCCGTAGAGGGTCGGGTCGAACTCCTCCACGTCGCTCGAGACGGCGGTCTCGTTGGCCTGCTTCAGCGAGAGCGAGATGCGGCGACGCTCGAGGTCGATGTCGATGATCTTGACCATGACGTCGTCGTTGACCTGGACGACCTGCTCGGGGATCTCGACGTGACGCTCGGCGAGCTCGGAGATGTGCACCAGGCCCTCGATGCCCTCCTCGACGCGGACGAAGGAGCCGAAGGGCACCAGCTTGGTGACCTTGCCGGGCACGATCTGGCCGATCTGGTGGGTGCGGGCGAAGTGCTGCCAGGGGTCCTCCTGGGTGGCCTTGAGCGACAGCGACACGCGCTCGCGGTCCATGTCGACGTCGAGGACCTCGACGGTGACCTCGTCGCCCACGGTGACGACCTCGGAGGGGTGGTCGTTGTGCTTCCAGGACAGCTCCGAGACGTGGACCAGACCGTCGACGCCGCCGAGGTCGACGAACGCACCGAAGTTGACGATCGAGGACACGACACCCTTGCGGATCTGGCCCTTCTGCAGCTGGGTGAGGAAGCCGTGGCGAACCTCGGACTGGGTCTGCTCGAGCCAGGCGCGGCGCGACAGGACCACGTTGTTGCGGTTCTTGTCGAGCTCGATGATCTTGGCCTCGAGGGTCTGACCCACGTAGGGCTGCAGGTCGCGCACGCGACGCATCTCGACCAGCGAGGCGGGCAGGAAGCCGCGCAGGCCGATGTCGATGATCAGGCCGCCCTTGACGACCTCGATGACGGTGCCCTCGACGACGCCGTCGGCCTCCTTGATCTGCTCGATCGTGCCCCAGGCGCGCTCGTACTGGGCGCGCTTCTTGGACAGGATCAGACGACCCTCCTTGTCCTCCTTCTGGAGGACGAGCGCCTCGACCTTGTCGCCCACCTGGACGACCTCGGACGGGTCGACGTCGTGCTTGATCGACAGCTCGCGCGAGGGGATGACGCCCTCGGTCTTGTAGCCGATGTCGAGCAGCACCTCGTCGCGGTCGACCTTGACGATCGTGCCGTCGACGATGTCGCCGTCGTTGAAGTACTTGATGGTCTGGTCGATGGCGGCCAGGAAGTCCGCCTCCGAGCCGATGTCGTTGACAGCGACCTGAGGGGCGTTGTCGTCGTAGTCGCGCAGGATGGCGGGCGAGAGGGTGCTGGTCATGGAGTGTGGACAGTCCTTGGATGGGCAGATGCTCGAGGGGCCGTGATCGACGGGTCGCCGGTCGCGGGTCCGTGATCGCAGGGAGAACACCCTGACGACACGCGGACACTCCAGCGTACGCGTACCGCGCTCGGCGAGTCCAACTCGCAGGGGCCTATCCTCGCCGGGTGCCCGACTCCCCCAGCACGCCCGGCACCTCCGAGTGGCCCGTCCCCGAGGTGAGCGCCCACCGACGCCCCGCCGACGAGGTCGAGTCGCGGCGCGCGAACGGCGCCGACTGGGACCGCTACGCCGACGAGTACCAGGCCACCCACGGCGACTTCCTCGGCGACATCGGCTTCGTCTGGGGTCCCGAGGGCGTGCGCGAGGACGACGTCCGGGTGCTCGGCGAGGTGGCGGGGCGCGACGTCCTCGAGGTGGGCTCGGGAGCCGGCCAGTGCTCGCGCTGGGTGCGGGCGCGGGGTGGACGCGCGATCGGCCTGGACCTGTCGCACCGTCAGCTGCAGCACTCGCTGCGCATCGACGACGCCACCGGCGTGAGCGTGCCGAGCGTGCGCGGCACCGCCACCCACCTGCCGTTCGCCGACGGCTCCTTCGACGTGGTCTTCTCCTCCTTCGGCGCCCTGCAGTTCGTCGCCGAGATCGAGCAGGCCGTGGCCGAGACCGCACGGGTGCTCCGCCCGGGCGGACGCTTCGCCTTCTCGATCACGCACCCGACCCGCTGGATGTTCCCCGACGACCCCACCGAGGAGGGGCTGACGGCCACCCAGTCGTACTGGGACCGCACCCCCTACGTGGAGGTGGACGACGAGACGGGCGCCACCGCCTACGTCGAGCACCACCGCACCCTCGGCGACTGGGTCGGACTGCTCGCGCGCGCCGACTTCCGCCTCGTCGCGCTCCTCGAGCCGGAGTGGCCCGAGGGCCACGAGCGGCTCTGGGGCGGCTGGTCCGGTGTGCGCGGCCGGCTCACCCCCGGCACGGCGATCATCGCCGCCGACCTCGACCCGCGCTGACTCGGCCCAGGGACGCCGACGGCCCCGCGAGCGGTGCTCGCGGGGCCGTCGGGCAACGGAGGATCAGGCGTCGACCAGGGTCCGGCCGTCCGCGCGCTCGACGCGCACCTGCGAGCGGCGTCGCGCGACCAGCAGGGCGGCCGCCGCGAGCAGCGCGCCTCCGCCGATGAACCCGACGAGGGGCACCACGCGGGTGATGAGGGCGATCGAGGAGCGGTTGGACTCGGCGTCCGCGACGTTGGCCGAGATCTGGCCCTTGGTGAAGCCGACGCTGAGGTCGAGCACCTTGGTGCCGTCGGCCAGCCAGCGCTCCTGCTGCTCGGTCTGGTTGATGATCGAGCCGGTGGCCGGCTCGACGTAGATCTCCTTGGTCGAGCTGTAGACGCCCGGGGTGTTCGGGGCGACGTCGATGGCGACCTTCTCGGCCTGCACCTGGAAGACGTAGGTCTGCAGGCCGTCGATGCGCGCGGTGCGCTCGAAGGTGGCCGGCAGCTCCTCGCCGATGGTGGAGTCCCAGTAGGTGTAGTCGCGCTTCGCGGTGTCGAAGGGCCACTTGTTGATCAGACCCTTGGTGGCCACACCGCCGGCGTCCTGCACCTTCTGCGGCAGACGCGAGGTGCCGACACCCTCGGCGGTGACCCGGTCGGAGCCGAAGACCAGCGAGCTGCCGGTGACGAGCTCGTCGGTGGGCACCACGATGCGGTTCGGGTTGCGCTGGTCGAAGCAGCGGCCCTCAGCGCCGAACGCGACGCAGGAGCGCTGGCTCCACACGACCGTGCTGTCGTCGGAGACCGACGAGTCGACCATGGTGCGGTTCTCGGCGTAGATCGGCTTGGTGATCATCCGGCCGGAGGTGTCGATCTTGGCCGCCTCGCCGGTGAGCAGCGTGGTGGTGTCGACCTTGAGCGGCGTCTTCTTGACCACGCCGGGCGCCCAGACGGACGCGATGATGCCGGCGACGAGCAGGAAGAAGCCGATCCCTGCCAGTGCCGGCGCAAGGTGCTTGCGCATGTTGAGTGTTCCCCTCCCAAGGAATGTCGGACGCCCCTCCCAAGGCGCCCATCAGCGCAGTATGGCAGCGGTCACAGGCCGATCCGGCCTTGTCACGGCCCACTCGGCCAAGATCTGACCGATCGGACATTTCTCGCGTGGTCCGCCGCCGGCGGTCCGGGAGATCGCGGGGGCCGCTCGCGCGCCGTGCGATAGTGCGCCCGTGTCGACCGTCGCCGCTGCGCCCCCGATGGCCGCGCGCGCACGGCGCTGGTGGTGGCCCTCCGTCGCCGTCCTCCTGGCCGCCCACCTCGCACTGCGGGGCTGGGCCGCCTACGGCGCCTTCTGGTACCTCGACGACTACCGGCTGGTGCGGGAGGGCGGCGATCGCCCCTTGGCCAGCCGACTGCTCGAGCCGTACGACGCACAGTTCATGCCCCTCGGGCGCGCCCTGGCCTGGCTGGCGGCTCGCGCTGATCCGGCCGACTACCGGATCCTCGCAACGATGTCGCTCGCGATGGCGGCCGCCGCGGCGTGCTCGTGCCTGTGGATGCTCGTGACGCTCTTCGGGCGGCGCCCGGGCGTGCTGGCCGTATGGGCGCTCTACCTCTCGACGGCGATCACCGCTCCGGCGTACCTCTGGTGGGCCGCGGGCCTGAACCAGATGCCCCTTCAGAGCGTCTTCTTCCTCGCAGTCGGCGCGTGGGTGCGCCACCTGCGCGGCGATGGCCGACGCTGGCTGACGGTCCTCGCCGCCGTCCTGACCATCGGGCTGGGGTCCTACGTCAAGACGCTGCTGGTCTTCCCTGTGCTGGCCTTCGTGACCGTCGCCTACTTCAGCCGGGGAGGGCCCGTCGTCCGTCTCGCCGACGTGCTGCGTCGCCACTGGGCGGCGACCGCCGCGGGCGTGCTGGGCGCCGGCGGCTATCTCGTCTACTACGTGACGACCGCTCCCCAACTCGCCACGGTCCGCCGCCCCGGGGTGGCCGGGGACCTCGCTCGCGAGATGCTCGGCACCACCTTCGCCCCGGGGCTGCTGGGCGGCCCCTGGCGGTGGGACGACGTGATCGCTCCGGTGGCGCAGGCCGATCCGCCGCCGGCGGCGGCCGTGGGGAGCTGGCTGGTCCTCGCAGGTGGCGCCGTCGTCCTCGGCCGGCTGCGGCGGCGCACCGGGCGCGCCTGGTTCCTGCTCGGGTCCTACGTGGCGGCCGACTACCTCCTACTCCTCACCACCCGCGCCCAGGTGGTCGGAGCGGTGACGGGTACCGAATACCGCTACCTCACGGACGCCGCCTGCGCGGCGGTCCTGGCGCTGGGGCTCGCGACGATGGAGCTGCCGGGCGCAGCGGAGTCCAGCGAGGCCCGGTTCCCCCGTGGGCGGACCGACGCCCGTGCGCGGCCACGGAGCACCGGTTCCCGACGACCCACGGCCGTCGCCGTGACGGCCGCGACCGCGGTCGTCGCCGCCGTGACGATCGGCGGGGTCAGCAGCACCGTCACCTACGCGCGCTCGTGGCACTCCGGCCACCCGGGCAAGACCTATCTCGAGGCGACTCTGGCCGATCTCGACGCCGCCCGCGCCTCGAGCGGTGGCGCGCCCGTGCGGATCGACCTCGAGGACCAGGTGCTCCCCCAGCGGGTGACGGGCGCGCTGAACCTGCGCGACAGCTCATCGCGACGCCTCCTGAGTCTGCTCAGCGACGTCGCACGCTTCCCCCCGGCGACCGAGCGACCCCACCGCCTCGACGATTCCGGCCGGGTCGTCGCGGCGGACATCGACCCGAGTGCCACCACCGGCCGTGGACCTCAGCCGGGATGCGGGTGGCGACTGCAGGCCCCCGGAGGCGTGCGACTCGCTCTCGATCGCCCGCTGGTCGACCGAGGCTGGTGGGTCCGCATCGACTACCTGGCGGCCGACGACTCCGCTCTCGACGTCGAGGCCGGCCGGTCCACCCGTGTCGTCGACCTGCGGCGGGGTCTGCACCGACTGTTCGTGGCGGTCGACGGCGGGTTCGACGCCATCGGTCTCGGTGGCACCGATCCCGGTGTCACGGTCTGCGTCGACCAGGTGCAGGTCGGCCTGCTCGCAACCGCCGCAGGCGACGACACCCCCGGCCCCGACGGCTCCCAGGAAGGACCGACGCCGTGACCGTGCGCACAGCTCCCGAGGCACTCTCGGAGGCCCCGACCGGCGATCCTGCCGCGCCCGTGTTCCCCGTGCTCGACTCGCTGCGCGCGGTCGGAGCGCTCGCGGTGCTGACGACCCACGTCGGCTTCTACGCCGGCGAGTACGGCGACGGCACTTGGGGCGCCTTCCTCGCGCGCCTCGACATCGGCGTGGCTCTCTTCTTCGTGCTCTCGGGCTTCCTGCTCTCCCGTCCCTTCCTGGACCGCGCCGCGCGGGGCCGGACGCGTCCCCGCGTCCGGCGCTAACTGTGGAAACGGGTGCTGCGGGGCGTACCGGTGTACGTGGTCGCCGTGGTCGCCGCGCTCCTGCTCCTCGACGAGAACTCCACGACCGGGCCCCGTGACTGGATCGTCACTCTGACCTTCGCAACGACCTTCGTCGATCCCCTTCCCCCGGCGGGGCTGAGCCAGATGTGGAGCCTGGGCGTCGAGATGACCTTCTACCTTGCGCTGCCCCTCATCATGCTGCTGGCCACCGGACGGCGCTGGCGGCCGATGCGCGTGCTGGCGGTGATCGCCCTCATGGTGATCCTGTGCGTGTGGTGGCACCTCGAGGGCGCACGGGCGGCCGACCGCATCAGCGACGGGCCGCCCCTGCAGTGGCTGCCGGCCTACCTGACCTGGTTCGCCATGGGTATCGCCCTCGCACTCGCCCACGTCGTCCGCGGCCACGGTGGCTCACCGCGCGCAGCAGCGCTCGCGGCCCGCGTGCTCGACCTCGGGCGCCAACCCGGCACCTGCTGGACCCTCGCCGCCGGGCTGATGCTCGTCGCCACCACGACCCTCGCGGGCCCCGTCCTGCTGGAGCCCGCCAGCCCGGCGCAGTCGCTCACCAAGAACCTGCTCTACGCGCTCATCGGCGCACTGCTGGTGCTGACCGGCATCGGTGCCGAGGGTTCGTCGCGCTTCGCCCGGGTGTTCTCGGCCCGGCCCGCGCGCCATCTCGGCATCACGTCCTACAGCCTCTTCTGCGTGCACCTGCTGATCCTCGACCTCGTGGCACCGGCGCTCGGGTACGACCTGTTCGAGGGCCACTTCTGGCGCCTCTGGGCCATCACGCTCGGAGCGTCGCTGATCGCGGCCGAGGTGGCCTACCGCCTCGTCGAGCGCCCGACCATGCGCCTCAAGGACCTGCGATGGCCCGCCCGGAGGATCGGAAGCGCCACCAGCGGGACCAGCGCGAGGTGACCGACCCAGACGATCTGACCCGCCCACCCGTCGGGTGAGGCCCACGGGCGCAGCGAGTAGACGAGGCCGGCCAGGAGCACGGGGAGGGCGAGCAGCCACGGCAGTGCGTCGTCCGACAGGCTGCGACGGCGGGCCAGGGTGATCGCCGCCCCCACCACCGCGGCGAGCAGGAGACCGGAGGTCCCTGCGACGAGGACGGCGACGGCTGTGCTCACCGCCCACGCCGGCGCGGCCGGGAGGTCGCGATCGGCGAGCGCCGGTGCCGCGGAGGTGGCACCGCGGAGCCCCGCCACCGCCGCCAGGAGCACGAGAGCGAGCACGATCCCGCCGGCGAGGCCAAGCCGGTAGGGACGATCGGGCGCGAAGACCATCGTGGCGCTCGCTGCCCGCTCGGCATCCGGCGGGAGGACGAATCCCTGCTGCCAGCCGTCCAGCGTCACGGCGGCGAGCTCAGCGCCCGCCGATCGGCCGCTCCAGCCGACGTTCGCGCTCTCGCGCACGGCGACGACGGTCGAGCCGGCGCGGCCGTCCGCAGGCCCGACTCCGAGTCGGCGCACCACCGGTCCGTCGGGGCGCACCGTGGCCGACCCGACCGACGGCTCCCCGGGGTCGTCGACGGCGCGCAGCACGATCGTGTCGGCGACCGACGTCGCGGAGGCCGCCGCCGTGACCTCGACCGGCCCCGCCAGGGGCGTCACCGTCGCATCGGCGTCGCAGGGCTCGGCCGGCACGACCGAACCGGCGGCCAGACGTCGGGGGGAGGCGACCAGCGCGGTGCGGAGCACACGCCCGGCCACCTGCACCTGCGGGCCGGTGCCGCAGGCGAACCTCACCGGCGCGGCGGGCAGGGTGAGGGGCAGCACCGGGAGTCCGCGGATGCCGATCTCACTGACTCCCACGGGCGTGGGAGCCACCTCGCCACCGTCACGGGCATCGACCACCTCGCCCGCCGTCTCGGCGGCCAGCACGGTGATCGTCACCCGGTCGGCGCGCACCGGCGGCACCCGTACGGTTCCGTCGGCGTCGAGATCGGTCTCGCGGCGGGTGACGGTGCGACCGTCGGAGAAGTCGAGGGCCACCCTGGTCGGACGACGCGCAGCCACCGCACGATCCAGCGCGAGCGTCAGGCCGCTCACCCGTCGGACCCCGAGCCACCCGACCCGCAGCGTCGGTCGCTCGTCGCCGAGCGATGCCAGCCAGGCGGTGCCGGGGTCGCCGTCGATCGCCGCGACGGCGCCGGCTCGTGGATCCGCCAGCGCAGTGGACGACGCCGCGACCGACGCGGGCTGTCCTTGCAGGACGAGCTCGTCGAGGGCGGCGCCCCCGCGCGGGACGGCGCGCACGCTCGCCTCGTAGGTGCGGGCCTCGGGGAGCTCGAAGGACCGGGCCAGCCGCAGTCCGTCCTCGCCGGTGCGCGCGTCGCCGGCCGCGCACCGAGCGGCAGCGCCCACCCGCACGCAGCCGGTGCGACCGTCGCGGTCGGCGCGCAACGACACGACGTCCGGCGCACCCCACCGGCTCGGGAGCCTCGGCAGGTCGAGCACGCGCCGCAAGCGGGCCCCGGGGATGACCACCTCGGCCAGCCGCAGATCACCGGTCGGTTCGGCCTGCTCGACCGCGATCCATCGCACGGTGCCGTCTGCGCCCCTCGGCAGACGCACCTCCCGCGACCCGCCCGGGCTGATCGTGACGGCACGACCGGCTCCCTGGTCGGTGACCACCCGCAGCCGTTGCTCGGAGGCGTCGTCCGGTGACCGCAGCCGCACCGACGTCACTGATCGCGGCGCCGACAGGTCGATGCGCCAGCTCGGCGTCGGGTCGCCCGGGGCCGAGCGCCAGGCGGTGTCGACGGAGCCGTCGACGGCCGCATAGGCGAGCCGGCCGCGGTCGCTGCCGCCGGCCGCGTCCGCGTCCGAGGCCGCCGAGGTGGCGGCGATGGCACGCGCGCCGACGAGACGGGCGGTCGTCGACCAGCGATCATCGCGATCCTCGGCGTCGAGGACGTCGCGCACCGGACCGAGGATCCGGGAGCGGTCGCCTGGTGTGAGGGTGGCCGAGGCGCCGTCGTGGATACGGGAGAAGAGCCGTTCGCGCGCTCGCAGCCCGTCGGTGAGGACGACGCGGCGCGGGCGGGCGGTGCGATCGCCCTCGACGTCGGCGGCGAGTCGCACCGGCGCGGCGCCGATGACACCGGCGTCGGTGAGATCAGCGAGGTCGTCGGACCCGGCCGCGACCACACTCGGGTCCGCGACGGAGACCGCCGGGGAGGACCCCTGGACCGCGTAGATCTCGACCGCCGGCCGCGCGGTGCGGCGTCCGGCGTCGAAGACGATGCGGCGACCCGTCGCGACCGTGACCTGGTCGCCGCCGAGGACGGGGCCGAAGGAGGCGACGCGCACGAGCCCCGGCGAGGCAGCGATCGCCTGCTGTACGAGCGCCGGCGACGGCACGTCGTCGGACGGTCGCAGGTCGTTGCGCACCACGACCTGCTCGACACCGGCGCGGCGCAGCGCCGCGGTGAGTCCGGCCGATCCCCGGCCCTCGGCGAAGCGCCGCTCGAGGCCGTCGAGCATCCGGATGAGTCCCGGCTCCGCCAGGATGCCGACGCTGCGGACCGCCCAGCGCGATCCGGCCAGCCACTGCATGGGCTCGTCGCGCGGATCGCCCCAGAGGTACTCGGCGAAGGCGGAGCCCGGCACCACGAGCGTGGTGCCGCCGGTGGAGCGGCGAGCGACGTCGGCGGCCGCCTGGCGCCAGTAGTCGGGCACGCCGAGCGTGGCGCCCGCAGCCTCGGCGCGGCCGGTGATCACGGGCGAGGCGGTGCCGACGATGCCGAGCACCACCGCCGCCACGAGGACGACGGCATCGCGCCGGGCCGCCCGATCCGCGCGCGCCGGACGCGCCGGTGCATCCGCGTCCGAGGGGGCCGCTGGATCCGTCGCCCCCACCCTCCCTCGCGCGATCACCCGGTCGAGGGCGAAGGCGAGCCCGATCAGCAGGGGAACCCGAACGACGGGGTCGAACTTGTGCACGTTGCGCAGCGGGGCGAGCACCCCGTCGAGCTGGGCCGACACCTCGCCGGCGAACCATCCCTGGACGGCGCCGTGGTGGCCGGCCGCCACGAGCAGCACGCCGGTGACCAGACCGAGCACGAGGAAGGTGCGCTGGGGCGTGCGCCGGTCGAGCAGTCCGACCAGGCCGACGACCACGATCACGGCCGTGTTCACCGCGAGCCAGCCGGTGGTGATGATGTCGTTGCCGGCGCGGGAGGCCGGGTCGAGGTAGGGCACCCAGTGCGAGGTGCCGCGCAGCACGTCGAAGAGCGTCGTCGGGAACGTCGTGAGCGCGCTCGTCTCGGTGTAGTCGAGGAACGGGGGGCTGACGCGCCCCATCACGAGCAGCGGGACGATCCACCAGGCCGTGCCGAGGGCGGTGAAGACGGGCCACCAGAGCAGCAGCGCGCGACGCCGGGCGCCCGGCGTCCGGGTCAGGATCCACACCGCCGCCAGCGGCACCACCGCGAAGGACGCCGCGGCGTTGACGCCGCCCACCATCGCCACCGCCAGCCCGGAGAGCGCGGCCGCGCGGCGCGGGGACCCGCGCTCGGCACCGACGACCAGCGGCAGCAGCACCCACGGCGCCACGGCACTGGGCCACACCTCGATGGAGATCGGTCCGAGCGAGGTCAGCATGCGCGGGGAGAACGCGTAGGCGAAGCCCGCCGCCAGGCAGGCGAGGTCCGAGCGCACGCCCAGCGCCCGCGCGAGGCGCGCCAGCCCGACGAGTGCCACACCGAGCACGAGCGACTGCCACAGCCGCTGCACCACCCACCCCGGGATCCCGAGCGTGTCGAGCAGCGCGAAGAACGGCCCCATCGGCCACAGGTAGCCGTGGGCCTGGTTCTGCACCTGGCCGAAACCGCCCTCGGCGTCCCACACGTGGAGGGCGCGCGAGAGCCAGTCGAGGGGCGCTGCGACGAGGTCGAACTTGGTGTCGGGCACGAGCAGCCCGGCATCCTGCACGAAGAGCAGTCCGACGACGAGGACGCAGCACGCGACGAGGCGGCTGCGGCGGATCGGCGGGAGCGGGGTCGGCGCGGTGATCACGCCACCTCGTCGGCAGGCACCGGCCGCATCTGGGCCGGAGTGTCGCGAAGATCGCCGCGGAAAATGGCCGATCGGTCAGACTTCCCGCGATCGTCCAGCACGCCGTTAACCTACAGGTAACCTCCCTCACATGGAGGTTTGGGAGGACCTCCGGGGGAGGGACGTCGTCGTCCTCAGCTGGCGCGATACGCGCAATCCTGAGGGCGGCGGGGCGGAGCTTTACCTGGAGAAGGTCACAGCAGGTCTGGTCGAGCGGGGCGCGCGCGTCACCGTGTTCACGGCGGCGTACGCAGGTGCGCCGGCCGACGAGGTCGTGGACGGCGTCCGCTACGTGCGCCGCGGCACCAAGATGACGGTGTACCTCGAGGGCATGCGGGCGCTGCGGCGCGGCGACCTCGGGGCGCCGGACGTGGTGATCGACGTGCAGAACGGGCTGCCGTTCTTCACCCGGCTCGTCACGCGCAAGCCCGTCGTGGTGCTCGTGCACCACGTGCACCGCGAGCAGTGGCCGGTGGTCTACCCCGGCCTGACCGGCCGGGTCGGCTGGTGGATCGAGAGCAGGCTGGCGCCGTGGCTCTACCGCCGCTGCCGCTATGTGGCGGTCTCGGAGGCCACGCGCGACGAGCTCGCCGAGCTGGGGGTCGACCCCGCGCGGGTGAGCGTCGTCCACAACGGCACGGAGCCGGCCCCGCTGACGGTGCCCGGCAAGGCCACCGCGCCCACGGTGGCCGTGGTCGGTCGCCTGGTGCCGCACAAGCAGGTCGAGCACGCGATCGACGCCGTGCTCGCCGCCCGCGCGCTGCACCCCGGCCTCACGCTCGAGGTCGTGGGCGACGGATGGTGGCGCGAGGAGCTCCTCGCCTACGCCGAGCGCCGCGGTGCCGGCGACGCCGTGCGCTTCCTCGGCCACGTCGATGAGCAGACCAAGCACGAGGCCTACGAGCGGGCGTGGCTCCTGCTGCTGCCCTCGCTCAAGGAGGGCTGGGGCCTGGTGATCGGCGAGGCCGGCATGCACAGCACCCCCGCCATCGCCTACCGCTCCGCCGGCGGCACCCGGGAGTCGATCGTCGACGGCGTCTCCGGCGTGCTGGTCGACGACCGCGTGGCCTTCACCGCCGCACTGCTCGAGCTGCTCGACGACCCGGTGCGGCGCCGCGAGCTCGGCAAGGAGGCGCTCGACATGAGCCACGCCTACTCATGGCCGCGGGCGCAGGCGGCCTTCGCCGCCGTGATCGACGAGGCGGCCGGGCGCCGTCGCACCCTGCGGCTGCGGCGCGCGAGGGCGCTCGCCGCGGCAGGCCGGCACTGACACGCAGCGCAGGCCGCACGACAACGACGACGCCCCCGGAGCCTGGCTCCCCGGGCGTCGTCGCCTGCGTACGTCGGATCGCTGAGCGCGACCCGTCAGCGGATCAGTTGGAGCCGTAGCTCAGACCGACCTTGCTGACGTTGACCGGAGACTGCTCCGGTGCCGCGGTCTGCGCGTTGACGACGCCGACCACGGTCGCGGCGGCGACGGCGCCGCCCACGATGATGCTCACGATGGTTCCCATCTCACCCTCCCTCAAAGGTTGCACCGAGGTTAACAGCGCCGGGAGGCGCGACCGGCCGGCCTCAGGGGGTACCGGGACCTTCGTCCCGGTCATTCGGACCGAACGCCCGACGTCGGCGCAGCGCGTCGCCCGCCACGCCGAGGGCTCCTGCTCCGAGGCCGACCAGCCAGGCCAGCCAGGCCGTGACCACCACGGTCTCCCCCACCCCGTGGACGACGCCCGGTGCACGCTCGGCGGCGACGGGCGGGCCGTCGAGCCGCAGGACGCGCAGGCCGCCCGCGGCGGCCACCTCCTCCCCCGCCAACGCCGGCACCCGGTCTGCCGCGGGGGCTGCGTCGTCCACGACGACGGCGCCGACGCCGAGGGCGAGCAGCGCGCGGGTGCGCTCGGTGGCGGTCGGCTGCTGGAGCGCGGCGGCGGCGCTGCGCACCCGGGGGTCCTCCCCGGGGAGCGCCCGCCCCGACACGACCAGGACGTCGCTGGAGAGGAACGGGCGACCCAGGTAGCGGCCGAGCGGGTCGAAGACGATGCGGCCGTCGTTCCAGCCCGGCGCGCGGAAGGCGCTCAGCGGCAGCACCAGCAGGTCTCCCGGGGTCGGGTCGCGCTGCAGGTCGGCGCGCACGCTGGCCCAGGCGGCCGGGTAGTGGGCCGGGGCCAGGCGGCCCGTCGCTCCCCACGCAGCGTCGGGCAGCAGCGCGATCGGGAGCAGCAGCACCCCCGGCAGCGCGGCCGCCGCCGCCGGACGCACCCGCTCGAGCGCGAGGGCCACGCCGTTGCCCACCAGCACCGCCAGCAGCGGGGCGCAGAGCACGAGCGAGCGTCCGCCGTCGCGCATCACCGCGAGCCCGGGCACGTGCTCCCCGAGGCGGCCGAGCAGGTCAGGCGCCGCCCAGGTGGCCACCGCCGCCAGCCAGCCGAGCGCCCAGCACACCAGGAGGACCCGTCGCTCACGCTGCGGCGTCGTCGACCACCAGCGCCGCGCGCCGGCCGCCGCCAGCGCCCCCAGGACCAGCAGCGTGATCCACCCGAGCGCACCCGCACGGGAGTCGGGCACCACCTCGGCGTTCCACACGCCGCCGAGCGTGAGTGCGGCGATCGGGGCCGGCACGGATCCCTCGTCGTTGAGCGCGAAGGCGCGTGCGCCGGCCGGATCCACCGCCGCGCTCCCGGCGTGGACCAGACCCGCGACGACCCACGGGGCGTTGGCCAGCGCGAGGAGGGCGAGGAGCGTGAGGCGGGCGCGCAGTGCGCCCCGTCCCGGCAGTCCCCGGCGCCCCGCGCGGGCGAAGACCGGCGCGCCCGCCGCGAGCGCCACCGCCGAGGCGATACCGGCCGAGGCCGACAGGCTCGCGAGGGGCAGCACCAGGAGCAGCGCGGACGGCGGGGCGTCGTCCTCGCGCCAGCGACGGGCGAGCAGGATCAGCCACGGCAGGAGTCCGTAGCCGAGGAGCACCGGCCAGTGCCCGATGAGCAGCCGCTCGACGACGAACGCGTTCCACTCCACGAGGACGACGACCGCCAGCCGCGCGAGGAGCGGCGCGCGGATCAACCGGGCGGCGCCCGTGCCCGCCGCCACGAGGGCGCCCAGCAGCACGAGCTTCTGCAGCAGCAGCCCCGGGACGACCTCGTCGAGTGCGGCGACGACCGCGTCCGACGGCACCGCGCGGGGCAGGCCGCTGCCCAGGCCGAGGGTGTCGCGCAGCAGCTCGAGGTCCGGCACCCACACCATGTCGTAGGTCAGCACCGCACCGGGCGCGAGGGCCGGGCCGAGCAGCACCAGCGCGGCCGCGATCGCGACCCCGAGGACGACGAGCGCCTCGCCCCCGACGGGGGTCGCGGTGCCCGATCGGGCCTCCCCTGCCGACACCTGAGCCACGTTCCCCCCTTCTGCCACGTCGCGTTCACCCGCCGTTCGCCGACCCGGTCTCCCGAGCGGTCACCCGACGCGCGCCGAGTCCCATCATCACCCGTGGGCGACCTAGGCTCGCTCCCGTGGTGGCCAGCGACTCAGGACCGACGACCCTCGGTGCCGCTCCCGACCCCGTCGACCCGAGCCGCGGTCGCGTGCTCGACGTGCTGCGCACCACCGGTGGCATCGCGGTGGCCATGGCCATCACCAACGTGGGCACCTACGCCTTCCAGATGGTGGCGGCTCGCCTCCTCGGGCCTCGGCAGTACAGCGAGGTCGCGAGCCTCATGGCACTGCTGATGGTGCTCAGCGTCGTCCAGCTGGGCCTGCAGGCCACGGCTGCGCGCCGCATCTCGGCGGCACCGGAGGACGTCGCGGCGATCGAGCACACGGTGCGCCGCACCACCACCGCCAGCGCGCTTCTCCTGGGCGGGCTCACCCTCGCGGCCGCGCCGCTGGTCTGGCACCTGCTGCGACTCGACGGTCCGCTGCCGTCGATCCTGCTCGCCATCGCGGTGGTGCCCACCACGATCCTCGGCGGGCAGGCCGGCGTCCTGCAGGGTGAGCGGCGCTGGCTGCCGCTGAGCCTCGTCTACCTCGCCGTCGGCGTGCCGCGCGTCCTTGTCGGCGGTCTCCTGCTGGTCGTCTGGCCGAGCGAGACGAGCGCGATGCTCGGCGTCATGCTGGCCTCCTGGCTGCCCGTCCTCGCCGGCCACCTGGCCCTGCGCGAGCGGCAGTCTCGCGGCGGGCCCGACTCCCCCCACGACCGCGAGGTGCGCCGCGACGTGCTGCGCGAGACCGGCGGCAGCTCGCTCGCCCTGCTCGCCTTCCTCGCCCTGTCGAACCTCGACGTGGTCGTGGCCCGCAGCGTGCTCGACGAGCGCGACGCGGGCCTCTACGCCGGCGCGCTCATCGTGACCAAGGCCGTCCTCTTCCTGCCGCAGTTCGCGGTCATCATCCTCTTCCCGTCGATGTCGACGGAGGGTGAGAGCCGCTCGGCCCTGCTGCGCGGCCTGGCGCTGCTGTCGGGCCTGGGAGCGCTCTGCGTCGGCGCCACCTACCTGCTCTCGAGCCTGGCCCTGGTGTTCATCGGCGGTGGTGAGTACGCCGGGGTGCGCGACCAGTTGTGGCTCTTCGCCGCGCTGGGCGGCCTGCTGTCGGTGCTCCAGCTGCTGGTGTACGCCGGTCTGGCCAAGCGGGGGCGCGGCACGAAGTGGCTGACGGCTGCGGGCGTCGTCGCCCTCGTCGGCCTCGGCACCGCCGCCGACACCGTCACGGGGCTCGTGCTCGTCGTGCTCGCCGTCGACACCCTCGTCATCGTGCTGCTGCTGGCCCTGCAGATGCTCCGCCACCGCCGCGCCGCCGAGCCCGCCGTCCCCGCCTGATCACCTGCGCCCGAGCAGGACGCCGACTGCGAGGCCGGCAGCGTGTCGCAGCGCAGCGGAGACACGCTCGGCCCATCCAACTCAGTGCGCGGCGTCGTGCCAGCTTCGTCCGGTGCCCACGGAGACGTCGAGGGGCACGGTGAGGTCGGCGGCGCCGGCCATCTGCTCACGCACCAGCGCCTCGAGCGCCTCGGCCTCGCCGTCGGCGACCTCGAAGACGAGCTCGTCGTGCACCTGCAGCAGCATGCGGGAGGTGAGCCCGGCCTCGCGCAGGGCGGCGTCCGTGCGCAGCATCGCGACCTTGATGAGGTCGGCCGCCGAGCCCTGGATGGGGGCGTTGAGGGCCATCCGCTCGGCGGTCTCGCGCCGCATCCGGTTGTCGCTGGTGAGGTCGGGCAGGTAGCGGCGCCGCCCCATGATGGTCTCGGTGAAGCCGGTGCGCCGGGCCTCCTCGACGACGCCGCCGAGGTAGTCGCGGATGCCGCCGAAGGTCTCGAAGTACTCGTCCATCAGCCCGCGGGCCTCGCTGGCGTCGATGCCGAGCTGCTGGGAGAGACCGAAGGCCGAGAGCCCGTAGGCGAGGCCGTAGTTCATCGCCTTGATCTTGGCGCGCATCTCGGGGGTGACCGCGTCAGGTTCGACGTCGAAGACCCGCGAGGCGGTGGCGGCGTGGAAGTCGCGACCGGAGCGGAAGGCCTCGATGAGCAGGGCGTCCTCGGAGAGGTGCGCCATGATCCGCATCTCGATCTGGCTGTAGTCGGCCGTCATCAGCGAGGCGTAGCCGGGGCCGACCACGAAGCCCTCGCGGATGCGTCGCCCCTCCTCGGTGCGCACGGGAATGTTCTGCAGGTTGGGGTCGGTGCTGGAGAGCCGGCCGGTGGCGGCGATGGTCTGGTGGAACGTGGTGTGGATGCGGCCGTCGGGCTGCACCGTCTTGAGCAGGCCCTCGATGGTCTGGCGCAGCCGGATGACCTCGCGGTGGCGCAGCAGGTGGGCCAGGAACGGGTGCTCGGTGGCGGCGTAGAGGCCCTGCAGTGCGTCGGCGTCGGTCGTGTAGCCGGTCTTGGTGCGCTTGGTCTTGGGCATGGCCAGCTCCTCGAAGAGCACGACCTGCAGCTGCTTGGGCGAGCCGAGGTTGATCTCGCGCCCGATCACCTCGTAGGCCTGCTCGGCCTCGCGGCGCACCTCCTCGCCGAAGTGCTGCTCCAGGCTCTCGAGGTGGTCGGTGTCGACGGCGATGCCGGTGCGCTCCATGGCGGCGAGCACGGGCACGAGCGGCAGCTCGACGCTGCTGAGCAGCTCGTGGCCGCCGGCGCGCTCGACCTCGTCGGCGAGCTCGATCGAGAGGTCGAGCGCCGCACGCGCGGCCACCGCGGCGGAGCGGGCGGCAGCCCTGTCGGTGCCGTCACCCTCGCCGCCGTCATCGGCGAAGAGCACGCCCTGGTCGTCGTCCGCCGGCTTCTCGAGCTCGCGGTGGAGGTAGCGCAGGGTGAGGTCGGCGAGGGCGTAGGAACGCTGGTCGGGGGCGACGAGGTAGGCCTCGAGCGCGGTGTCGTCGGCGACCCCGGCCAGGCTCCAGCCGTGCGCCGCGAGCGCGTGGGCCGGCCCCTTGGCGTCGTGCAGCACCTTGGGCGCCGCCGGGTCGGCGAGCCAGGCGGCGAGCGCTGCGTCGTCCTCGGGGGTGAGGGTGGTGGCGTCGACGTAGGCGGCGCGGCCGTCGGCGAGCGCCAGCCCGAGGCCGTCGACGCGGCCCGTGCCGCTGCCCCACGCACCGGCCACGTGGACGCCGACCCGCTCGCCGCTCGCGCTCGCGATCCACGGCGCGAGGGCACCGGCGCCGAGGATCTCGAGGTCGAGCTCGATGCCCTCGGCCTCCACGGGCTCGTCGTCGCTGGGCGCGACGACGTCCATGATCCGGGTGCGCAGCTCGCCGCGGAACTCGAGGGTGTCGAGCAGCTCGAGGGCGTCGGAGCGGCGCCACTCGCGGCGCTGGAGGTCGGGCAGCCCGACCCCGAGCGGCAGGTCGCGCACCAGCGCGTTGAGGCGTCGGTTGCGGATCACGTCGCCGAGGTGCTCGCGGAACGCCTCACCCTTCTTGCCGGTGATCTCGTCGGCGCGGGCGATGACGTTGTCGAGGCCGTCGTAGGTGTTGATCCAGCGGGCCGCGAACCCGGCACCCACCCCGGGCACGCCGGGGAGGTTGTCGGAGGTCTCACCGACGATGGCGGCGAGCTCGGGATAGCGGTGCGGCGGCACGCCGTACTTCTCCTCGACCGCGGCGGGCGTCATGCGCGCGAGGTCGGAGACGCCGCGCATCGGATAGAGCACGGTGGAGCGGTCGGTGACCAGCTGCAGGGAGTCGCGGTCGCCGGTGAGGATGAGCACCTCGGCCTCGTCGTCCTCGGCCAGGGTCTGGGTGACGAGGGTGGCGATGATGTCGTCGGCCTCGAAACCCTCGAGCTTGATGAACGGGATCGAGAACGAGTCGAGCATCTGCTCGATCAGCGGCAGCTGGCTGCCGAACTCGTCGGGCGTCTTGTTGCGCTTGGCCTTGTACTCGGCGTACTCCTCGGTGCGGAAGGTGCGACGCGAGACGTCGAAGGCGACCGCCACGTGGGTGGGCTGCTCATCGCGCAGCACGTTGACCAGCATCGAGGTGAAGCCGAAGACGGCGTTGGTGCTCTGCCCGGTGGCGGTGCTGAAGTTCTCCACCGGCAGCGCGAAGAAGGCGCGGTAGGCGAGCGAGTGGCCGTCCAGAAGCAGCAGTCGAGGCACCCGGCGAGCCTACCGACGACCACCGACGCCGCCCGACCCGCGGGCCGGACCGTGCGGGTGGGCCTTCGTCGTCCACCACTAGGGTCGAGCGCATGAGCGACGCGAGCCCGGAGCAGATCCTCGACCACCTGCGCAGCAACATGGGTGCGCTCGCCGACCGCATGGGCATCGTCGTCACCGAGGCCTCGCCGGAGCGCGTCGTGGCCACCATGCCGGTGGAGGGCAACACCCAGCCCTACGGCCTGCTGCACGGCGGCGCCTCGGTGGTGCTCGCCGAGACCGTCGGCTCGATCGCCTCCGCCCTCAACGCCGGGCCAGGCCGCTTCGCCGTCGGCGTGGAGATCAACGCCACCCACCACCGTTCCGCCACCTCCGGCACGGTCACCGGCGTGGCCACCGCGCTGCACGTCGGTCGCACCATGGCCAGCTTCGAGATCGTCGTCACCGACGACGCAGGCCGCCGGGTGTGCACCTCGCGCCTGACCTGCGCGCTCATCGACCGCGACCCGACGCCGGCGGGCTGAGGCTCAGAGGCGGTCGCCCGGGCCGGCGAGCCGCTCGGCGCGGGCGCGACGCAGCGAGCGTCGCGCGGTGAGCACACGGGCCCGGTTGGAATCGGTGCCGGTGACCCCGGCGGTGATGCCGGCGGCCGTGGGCCGCTGCGGGGTGAGCCGCGACCGCAGCAGCGTCGTGGGCGCGATGCGGTAGGACACCACCGGCGCCAGCCCGAGGCGCGCCATGAAGCGGTTGGCCTCGCGCGAGGCCTGCGGCACGGCCGTGATCACGTGGAGGATGCCGTTCTCCTCGGCGAAGGCGGCGGCCGCCTCCATGAGGGCGTGGCCGACGCCGTGGCGACGGTAGTGGTCGAACACGCGGGGGTGCACCGACTGCACGCACGGCTCGAGGTTGATCGGCGACAGGGTGGCGATGCGCAGGTAGACTGCCCCGGCGACCTCGTTGTCGTACTCGACGACCACAAGGCGCTGCTCGGGCGAGGACGACGCCGCCTTGATCACCAGCTCGAGATCGGCGACCTGCTCGGAGGGGTCGGCCTTGCGGACGACGTCGTTCCACAGGCGGGCCAGCGTCGCGGCGTCCTCGCGCGTGGCGAAGCGGGTGACGAGCGAGTACCGGCTCATCGCACACCTCCTGCAGTCGTGACCGCGGTGCGGGCGGCCACCGGGCCGCAGGCACCGCCACCCCGCGGGCGGCAGGGTGATCGCCGGCGGATCCGAGCCGACCGGAGCACCCACACTACGCTCCTCCCGACGGCGGCGGACCGAGATCCCCAGGTTCGACCGGGCGCCCGCGCTCCCCCGCCCGCCGCACCCACCGCACCAGTCCCGAAGAGACGAGGCCACCTGTGATCCCGGGCACCGGAACCGCCGTCAACGTCGCCGCCGTGCTCGCGGGCAGCCTCGTCGGCCGTCTGGCCGGCGACCGGCTGCCGGAGCGCACCCGCTCGCTGGTCACCGACGGGCTCGGGCTCGTGACCCTCCTCATCGCCGCGACCTCCGCGATGGCGGTGCTGGACCCCGCCCTGGCGGCCTCGGTGGGCGACAGCGCACCGCTGCTCATCATGCTCGGCGCGGTGCTGCTGGGCGGCATCGCCGGGTCGCTGCTGCGCCTCGAGCACCGCGTGGAGGCGCTCGGCGGCTGGCTCCAGCGCCGCCTGGCCCGCGGCGCGGCCAACGAGGAGCGTCGCCGCTTCGTCGAGGGCTTCGTGGTGTCGTCGCTGATCTTCTGCACGGGCCCCCTCACCATTCTGGGCGCCCTGAACGACGGACTCGGCCGCGGTGCGGAGCAGCTCTACCTGAAGTCGGCGCTCGACGGCTTCGCCGCGATCGCCTTCGCGGCCGCCTTCGGCTGGGGAGTCGCCGCGAGCGTGGTGACGGTGGTCGTCGTCCAGGGTGGGCTGACGCTGGTGGGCCTCGGCCTCGGCGACGTCCTCCCGGACGCCGAACTGGCCGCCGTCACCGCCACCGGTGGGCTGCTGCTCGTGGGCGTCGCCCTCCGACTGCTCGACCTGAAGCCGATCGCCGTCGCCGACCTCCTGCCCGCACTGCTGGTGGCGCCCCTCCTCACCGCCGCCGTCCACGCCCTGCGCTGACCTGCCTCGCGACCCGGCTGTTACGAGCGCATGACGACATGCGCGACATCGTGGAGTCGCTGACCAGCACGGAAGGCAGGGCCTAGAGTGCCGCCATGCGTTCGACCCGGCTTGCTGCCCTCGCCCTGTCCACCGTTGCCGCCCTCTCGCTGACCGCCTGCGGTTCGGGCGACGGCGACGCCACCGATGCCGGCGCCGCGGGCGGCACCCTCAAGGTGTGCTCCGACGTGCCCTACCCGCCGTTCGAGGACTTCGACACGTCCAGCGACCTCGGCTTCAAGGGCTTCGACGTCGACATCGTGGCCGAGATCGGCAAGCGCCTCGACAAGAAGGTCCAGATCCAGGACTCCTCCTTCGACGCGCTGCAGAGCGGCAGCGCCCTCAAGGGCGGCCAGTGCGACCTCGCTGCCTCGGCGATGACGATCACCGAGGACCGCAAGAAGAACCTCGACTTCTCCGACGGCTACTACGACTCCAAGCAGTCCCTGCTCGTCAAGACCGGCAGCGACATCAAGGGCATCGGCGACCTCGACGGCAAGAAGGTCGGCGTGCAGCAGGGCACCACCGGCAAGACCTACACCGAGGAGAACGCGAAGGGCGCGAAGATCGTGACCTTCCCCAGCGACGCCGAGATGTTCCAGGCCATCAAGGGCGGCCAGGTCGACGCACTGCTGCAGGACCTCCCGGTGAACCTCGACCACACCAAGGACGGCGAGTTCGCCGTCGTCGAGACCTACGACACCGACGAGCAGTACGGCCTGGCGATGAAGAAGGGCAGCGACCTCGTCGAGCAGGTCAACGGAGCGCTGAGCGACATGCGCGAGGACGGCACCTACGAGGAGATCTACAACAAGTACTTCGAGGTGAAGTGAAGCGCACCACCCGCCGTCGGCTGACGATCACGGGGATCAACCTCGCGGTCGTCGCCTTCGTGGCGCTCGTCGCCCTCACGGTCGACTGGGGCAACGTCCGCGCCAACTTCTGGAACCCCGACGGCACCACCTTCGACGGCGGCAACTGGGGTGACCTGATCACCACCGGTGTGGTCAACACGATCAAGTACACGGCGATCGCATTCGCCGGGGGCCTCGCACTCGCCCTGGGCCTCGCGCTCGCCAGGCTCTCGCCCATCGCCACGCTGCGCTGGATCGCGACCGCCTACATCGAGTTCTTCCGCGGCCTGCCGGCGCTGATCGTCATCTTCTTCTTCGGCCTCGGCCTGCCGGTGGCGATCCCCGGCTGGAACCCGCCCGGCGGCTTCGTGGGCTCCGGCCTGATCGCGCTCATCGTGGTCGCCGGCGCCTACATCGCTGAGACGCTGCGCGCCGGCATCCAGGCCGTCCCGAAGGGTCAGGCCGAGGCAGCTCGCTCGCTCGGCATGAGCGGCGGCGCCACGATGGTGCGCGTCGTCCTGCCGCAGGCGTTCCGCGTCGTCGTCCCGCCCCTGACCAATGAGTTCGTGCTCCTCATCAAGGACACCGCGCTGCTGTCGGTGATCGGCGTGCAGATCGGCCAGCGCGAGCTGACCACGGTGGCCCGCGACTTCCAGAGCTCCGGTCCCACCGCCGGCACAGCCACCAGCCTCGTCCAGGCCGCCCTGCTCTACCTGATCATCACCATCCCGCTCACCCAGCTCGTGGCCTGGCAGGAGCGCCGGCAGAGGAAGGCGACCCGATGAGCACGCCCCCGAGCAGCACCGTGCCGGCGATCGACGTCCGCAAGCTGTGCAAGAGCTTCGGCGACAACGAGGTGCTCAAGGGCGTCGACTTCCACGTCGACCCCGGCCAGGTGGTATGCGTCATCGGGCCCTCGGGCTCGGGCAAGTCCACGCTGCTGCGCTGCGTGAACCGGCTCGAGGAGCCGACCTCGGGTCAGGTGCTCGTGGAGGGCATCGACATCTGCGACCCCGAGACCGACCTCGACCAGGTGCGCTCGCGCATCGGCATGGTGTTCCAGCAGTTCAACCTCTTCCCGCACCTGTCGGTGCTGAAGAACCTGACGCTGGCCCAGCGCACGGTGCGCGGTCGCGGCAAGGACGAGGCGGTCGAGATCGCCCGGCGCAACCTCGCCAAGGTCGGCCTGTCGGAGAAGGAGGACGCCTACCCCGCGCACCTCTCGGGCGGTCAGCAGCAGCGCGTCGCGATCGCCCGCGCTCTGTCGATGGACCCCGACATGATGCTCTTCGACGAGCCCACCAGCGCCCTCGACCCCGAGCTCGTCGGCGACGTGCTCGCCGTCATGAAGCACCTCGCGAGCGAGGGCATGACGATGATGGTCGTCACCCACGAGATGGGCTTCGCCCGCGAGGTGGGCGATCACCTCGTCTTCATGGACGGCGGCGTCGTGGTCGAGGAGGGCCGGCCCGCCTCTGTGCTGGGTGAGCCCCAGCACGAGCGCACGAAGGCGTTCCTCTCCAAGGTCCTCTGACGGACCACTCCCCTCCCGGCACCACAGACGACGAAGGGCCCCGCCAGCGGCGGGGCCCTTCGTCGTCGGTCGCTGTGATCAGCCCTCGACGTCACCGCCGAGGTAAGCGGCCTTGACGGCCGGGTCGACCGCGAGGTCGGCACCCTTGCCGGTGCGCACGATGGCACCGGTCTCGAGGATGTGGGCCTCGTGGGAACGACGCAGTGCCTGGGCGGCGTTCTGCTCCACCAGCAGCACCGTGGTGCCCTGGCTGTTGATCTCGGTGATGATCGAGAAGATCTGCTGGATCAGCTTCGGAGCCAGGCCCATCGACGGCTCGTCGAGCAGCAGCAGTCGCGGGCGCGACATGAGCGCACGGCCGATGGCGAGCATCTGCTGCTCGCCGCCGGACATGGAGCCTGCCGCCTGCTTCTCCCGCTCGCGCAGCCGCGGGAAGAGCGTGAACACACGCTCGACGTCCTCGGCGTAAGCGGCTGACTTGCGGTCCTTGCGCAGGTAGGCGCCCATGTCGAGGTTCTCGCGCACGGTCATGCCCGGGAAGCAGCCGCGTCCCTCGGGCGACTGGCTGATCCCGCGCTTGACCCGCTCGTAGGGCGGCAGGTGGGTGATGTCCTCACCCTCGAAGCGCACCGCGCCCGCCCGCACCTTGCGCAGGCCGGAGAGGGTCTTGAGCGTGGTGGTCTTGCCGGCGCCGTTGGCCCCGACCAACGAGGTGACCGTGCCCTCCGGCACGCCGAAGGAGATGTCGCGGATGGCCTCGATGTGCCCGTAGTTCACGCACAGGCCGTCGACCTCAAGAAGCATCTTCTTCCTCCACACCCAGGTAGGCGGCGATGACCGCCGGGTTGTCGCGGATCTCGTCCGGCGTGCCCTCGGCGATCTTCTGACCGAACTCGAGGACGACGATCCGGTCGGTGACGCCCATCACGAGCTTCATGTCGTGCTCGATGAGCAGGACCGTGAAGCCGGCATCGCGCACCTTGCGGATGAGCTCCATCAGCCGCTGCTTCTCCGCAGGGTTGAAGCCGGCGGCAGGCTCGTCGAGGCAGAGCAGCTTGGGGTTGGTCGCCATGGCGCGCGCGATCTCGAGGCGACGCTGGTCGCCGTAGGACAGGTTGGACGCCAACTCGTCGTGACGCGCCGTGATGCCGACGAGCTCGAGCAGCTCCCTGGCCCGAGCGGTCGCTTCGGCCTCCGTGCGACGGTGGCGCGGCGTGCGCAGCAGCGCGTCCCAGAAGCCGACCCGACTGTGCGCGTCTGCTCCGACCATCACGTTCTCGAGCACCGTCATCGACTTGAACAGCCGGATGTTCTGGAACGTGCGAGCGACACCGATCTTGGTGATCTTGTGCCGCTTCATCTTGGTCAAGGTGCGGCCGTCGAAGCGCACGGCGCCCGAGGTCGGCTGGTAGACGCCGGTCATCACGTTGAAGCACGTCGTCTTGCCAGCGCCGTTGGGTCCGATGAGCCCGAGGATCTCGCCGCGGCGGATCTCGAAGCTCACCTCGTTCAGCGCGGTGAGTCCGCCGAAGCGGAGAGTGACGGCGTCGACCTCGAGCAGGGCGCTGCCGACACCCTCACTGGGCACCGCCGGTGCAGGCTTGGTCAGATCAGGCACGGTCAGCCTCCTGGATTTCGCCCTCTTCGAGGGCTTCGATCTCGGCCTCAGCCGCCTTGGCGCGGCGCGCACGCCGCGGAGGCAGCAGACCCTCCGGCCGCCAGATGGCCAAGATGGTCAGCGCCACTCCGAAGACGAGCAGGCGATAGTCCTGCAGCTCACGGAAGCGCTCAGGGAGGTAGGCCACGATCGCGCCACCGGCGATGGCGCCCCACCGGTTGCCCGAACCGCCGACGATGACGGCCGCCACGAAGAGCATCGACAGCAGGAGCGGGAAGCCGTCAGGACTGATGAAACCACCCTGGCCGCTGGCCAGGAAGCTGCCCGAAAGACCGCCGATCGCAGCGCCGAGGGCGAACGCCATGAGCTTGAATCGGAAGGTGGGCACACCCATCAACTCGGCGGCATCCTCGTCCTCGCGGGTTGCCTCCCAGGCACGACCGACGCGACTGGCCTTCACCAGACGGTCACCGATGAGCACGAGCAGGAGCGCGGTGAGGATGAGCCAGTAGTACGGGATCGCGTCGAGCGCGCCGAAGACGAGGAAGCGAGTTTCGCGTGCGTCCGAGATGGAGGGGACGAGTCCGTTCCACTCCAGCTTCGGGATTCCGAAGAGCCCGCCGGGCTCGAAGGGCGGCTCCGGCGAGGGTCCGATGTTGTTCGGGTGCGGGATGTCCTTGATGCCAGCGGAGGCTCCGAGCCACTCGATGTTCTTCACCGCGATGCGGATGATCTCGCCGAAGCCGAGGGTCACGATGGCGAGGTAGTCGCCACGCACCCGCAGAGTCGGTGCGCCGAGGATGACGCCGGTGATCATCGTGACGACGATGGCCACAGGAAGCGCGAGGAAGAACGGCCAGCTGCCGTGGTACACCGTGAGGACGCCCGTGGTGTAGGCGCCGGTGGCGTAGAACCCCACGTAGCCGAGGTCGAGCAGGCCGGCGTACCCGATCACGATGTTGAGGCCGAGGGCCACCAGCGCGAAGGCGGCCACCCGGAACATCACGCCACCGAAGTCGATGTCCTGCGTCGTGATCACCGGCGGACGCAGGAGGGGCAGCGCGTAGACGAAGACGACGGCCAGGGTGACCCAGGCGATCTTCGCGATGCGCGGCTGGGCCTGGTATCGCTCGACCACGGTGTCCCACCGCTGACCGATGTTGAGGTTCGCAGCCATCACGCACGCGCCTTTCCGAGGGACTCGCCGAGCAGGCCCGAGGGCCGCACGAGAAGAATCAGGACCAGCAGCACGAAGGCGACGACGTCCTTCCAGTCGGAGCCGAAGACCGCCGAGCCCCAGGCCTCCATCACGCCGAGCACGATGCCGCCGAGCAGGGCACCGCGCAGGTTGCCGATGCCGCCCATGACTGCCGCGGTGAACGCCTTGACGCCGAGGATGAAGCCGGCGTTCTGACGCGTCGAGCCGATCTTCATCATGTAGAGGGTTGCGGCGGCGCCAGCCATCAGACCACCGATGAGGAACGTCATCTGCACGACGCGGGTCGAGTTGACCCCCATCAGCGCGGCCGACTCCGGGTCCTGCGCCGTGGCGCGGATGCCTCGTCCGAACTTCGTGCGGCGCACGAACTGGTCGAGGGCGACCATCATCAGCAGAGCCGCGACCACGATCACGAGGTCGACGTCGGTGACGGTGTAGCCGCCGATGTTGAACAGCCCCTCGGGCTGGATGGCGACCGGGTTCGAGTAGACATCGCGGGCCTTGCCGGGCGCCACGTAGTCGGCCAGGTTGTCGTCGAGACCGACCCAGCCGGCGAAACGGTCGCGCAGGCCCATCGCCTCGGCGAGGGCGAACGAGGCGCCGATCGCCGAGATGAGCGCGATGAGCTTGGGGGCGTCCTTCTTGATGAGCGGGCGATACGCCACGCGCTCCAGCAGCAGGGCGACCGCAGCCGACACCACCATGGCGGCCACCAAGGCCGCCAGCAGGATCGGCAGGGCCCGCCCGAGCGACCAGGTCACCGAGTCGGTGCCGTGGAAGAAGATGAATGTCCACGCCACTGCGAAGGTCCCGAACATGAAGACCTCGGAGTGGGCGAAGTTGATGAGCTGCAGGACGCCGTACACCATCGTGTAGCCGAGGGCGATGAGCGCGTAGATCGCGCCGAACACCAACCCGCCTGCGGTGAAGCTGAGGAAGTCGTCAGGACTCCCGAACAGCGCGCCGAAATCCAAGGGACTTCCCTTCGAGTGACTGGATCTGGGTCAAGGTCGGCCGTGGGCGGGGGCGGG
>NZ_CAXRAZ010000050.1:0-15662 GCF_964229035.1 Nocardioides sp.
GCCCCCCCCCCGCAACATTTCGCGGGTTGACGGTGCGGTGTGCCACCAATCGGCGGCCTAGGGAGACCCTCGGCGGGCCGGTTTCCGGTACCCACGGGTAACGCCTAGCGTCGCCGACATGCCCCAGGTGAGGACGACGCAGCTCGTCGCGGAGATGGTCGCCAACGTCCTGCGCATCGAGGCACCGGCCGGCACCCGCGTGGCCGCCGGTGACATCGTGGTGCTGCTGGAGTCGATGAAGATGGAGATCCCGGTGCTCGCGGAGGCGCCGGGCACGGTGAGCGCCGTCAAGGTCGAGTCGGGCGACGTCGTCCAGGAGGGCGACGTCCTCGCCGAGATCAGCCTCGACTGAGCCGGCCACCTGCGCCTGGACCAGCGCCGGCGCCGCGGTCGCCCGCCCCACGGCCGCGCGGGCTCAGACGGCGATCGGCGCCGTCGGGATGAGCCGGGCGTCCTCGAGCGCGGCCGTGCGCAGGTGGGTGAAGGCCTGGTAGTCGGGGTGCATCACCATGTCGAGGAAGGCCTGCCGCGAGGGGTACTCGACGAGCACGATCGTGTGCCACCACGGGTCGGGGCCGATGACGGCCGCGCCCGCCTCGCCGCTGTAGACGATGCGCGCCCCAACCCGCTCGATGTGCTCGAGCGCGTGCGCGGTGTAGGCGGCGTACGACGCCCGCCCCTCGTCGCCGGCGAAGCGCAGCAGGTTGGTCATCACCACCGGCTGGTCGTTCTCGCGCGCCTCGGCGGCGAGGGCGCGGATCTGGTCGGGCGTGGGATCAACGGTGCTCACATCGCGCAGCGTAGGGCTCGCGCTCGGCAGAGGGGGCGGGATTCGAACCCGCGGTAGGTCTCCCTACGACCGCTTTCAAGGCGGTTCCGATCGGCCACTCCGGCACCCCTCCTCGACCCGTGCGCCGCCGTGCGGCGTACGAGCCGTGCCGAAGTCTAGGACGACGCCCCGCCCGCGCGAGCCGCCTGGCCCGATCGGCGATGATGGAGCCATGAGCAGCGCGTCGTCCACGAGCACCAGCGTCACCGACTACCCGCTCGCGCCCACGGTGATGGCGCGCTTCGTCGGCGCCTACCTGCTGCTGCTCGCGGTCGTACTGCTCGCGGCCACCGCTGCCACCGCGGTGCTCGAGCTGAACGCCGACCTCCTCGTGCTGCTGCTCGGCCTGGGCATCCTCGGCCTGATCGCCCTGTCGTGGCGCCTGCGCACCGTGCCGATCGTGCGCCTCACCGAGGCCGGCTACCGGGTGCGCATGGTGCGTGCGGCCGGCACCACCGAGGCCCGCTGGAGCGAGGTCGAGGACGTCGTGGCCGCCGCCCCCCGCGGCATCGAGTGCCTCGTCCTCCGCCTGCGCGACGGTCGCTCTACGACCATCCCCGTGCTGCTCGTGCGCGGCGACAAGGACGACCTCGCGCGCGACGTCCGGGCCCACCTCAAGCGCGCCTCGCGCTGAACTCGACGGCGCCCCGCGCCCGCGGGCGGTGGGCGGATTGGTGACGCGCCGCACGGTGCTTGTAGCCTTGCCCCGCCAGCGGCTCGCGAGGGCCGTGCGGTGGAGGAGGCGTCGCCTAGTCTGGTCTATGGCGCCCGCCTGCTAAGCGGGTTTGGGGCTACAACCCCATCGAGGGTTCAAATCCCTCCGCCTCCGCCGACGAGTGATCAGCCCCCGGTGCGCCTCAGTCGCCGGGGGCTGTCTCGTTGTCGGGGCTCGACGCCGCCTGAATCTTCTCCGGCAGGGTCACCGACGCAAGATCCTGCGGTTCTAGGTGCTTCCCACCGCTGAGTCTGCGGACTACGTTTGCGCGGGTGTCCTACCGGGCACGACAACGGCGGAGCCCGGGGCACCATCCCCGGGCGTCTCGGGCCACACAGGTCCGCCAGAAGGGGTAGATCGCATGAAGAAGTTCTCTCGCAAGGCCTCGCTCGCTCTCGTCGCCCTCGTGGCGACGGTCGGCGCGATCGGCGTCTCGGTGCCCACCGACGCTCACGCCGACACCGGGTGGGGATGGCGCGTCGCGCCGGGTACGACGTCCTCGACGTCGCAGTAGGCCGCACCGGCTGCAGGCCCAGCGGGGCCGGACGACGACGTCCGGCCCCGCTGGCATGTCCGGGCGTGGTGAGCCGGCTGCGGACGTGCTCGAGCTGCGCCGATTGGTGGCAAACCGCAACTCATCGCCCCGAAATGTTGCGGTTTGGCGCCAAACCGCAACCCCCGGCCCGCCGGCACGGACCGCGCCGCGGGCATCACTCGCCCGGCGCGTCGTCGTCCTGACCGGCGATGCCGCGGGTGCCCATGACGTAGCCGAGCTGGAAGCGCGTCTCCACGTCGTACTCCTCCTTGAGGTCGGCCACGTAGCCGGCGTACGTGCGGGGGCTGACGCCGAGGCGCTTGGCGCTGACCGCGTCGGAGTGGCCCTCGATGAGCATGCGGATGGTCATCGAGCGCTGCTCGGTGGCGATCTCGCGCAGCACGTTGCGCTCGGCGCTGGTGAAGGGGCGGGCGCGGGCGAAGGCGCGCTCGAAGATGTCGACGAAGTACGCCACGATCGCCGGCTCGCGGACGACGACCGCCGTGGCGAGGTCGTCGGGTGCGGGGATGAGGGCGACGCGTCGGTCGACCACGATCATCCGGTTGAAGAACTCGTCGAGCGTGCGCACCTCGGCGCCGTGCTCGGTGACCCGCGCGACGTACTTGTGCGTGGCCGAGTGGCGCCGGGCGCTGTGCTGGTAGAGCGTGCGCATGGAGAGTCCGCGTTCGAGGGCGGCGATGTCGCGGCTGGCGGCGTCGGCCACGGTCTTGGCGCTGCGCGTGGTCTGGGGCTGGGCGGTGAGCAACTCCTCCTGGGCGTCGTTGACCAGTGCGGTGAGGTAGGGGCTGATCGCCTCGCCGTGCAGGTAGAGGAAGGGCCCCGACTCGCTGGACGCCGGGGAGCGGCGCCAGCTCTGGCTCAGCCCGGCGAACGCCGAGGCCCAGCGCGCCGACTCGTCGATCAGCCGGGCGCCCTCGGTGCCGAGCGGGGTGACCACGCGCGACTGGGCGTTGCTCGGCTCGACCGGGCGCCAGGTGGTGCGGACGCCGTCCAGCTGCAGCAGCCCGAGGTCGACGAGGAGGTCGAAGGCGCGGCGCTGCGGGCTGTCGGCGGCGATGCGCGGGTCGTCGATCGCCAGGCCGCCGTCGGCCAGCACCTGCTCGTACAGGCCGGTGGCCTCCCGCTCGAAGAGCTCCCTGTCCTCGGGCCGGTATCCCGCCATGGCGTCATGCTTCCACACCGCACGAGGTGGACGACGACCCGCACTCGGCGCCCCTGATTCGGCATCGAGGCGCCGCCTCGGCTATTGTTTCCAGGTCGCTTGATGCGACATGCGCCTGTAGCTCAACGGATAGAGCATCTGACTACGGATCAGAAGGTTTGGGGTTCGAATCCCTACAGGCGCGCAGCACACGAAAGCCCGGGTCGGTCTTGACCCGGGCTTTCGTCATCTCTCGCTGACCCCGCTCCCGCGGACCGCTCAGACGGTGACGCTCGAGAGTGCGTCGTGCGCCTCGGTCGCCGCCCGACCCGGACGACGCAGCGGCGCCGCCATCGCGTGGTAGCCGGCGTCCACGTGGACGATCTCGCCGGTGATGGCGCGAGCGAGGTCGGAGAACAGGAAGCACACGGTGTCGGCCGTGGGGGCGGTGTCGCGGGGGTCCCACACGAGCGGGGAGCGCTCCTCCCAGGCCTCGAGCAGCTCGTCGAAGCCGGGGATCCCGCCGGCGGCGCGGGTGTGGATCGGGCCGGCGGCCACCAGGTTCGAGCGGATGCCGAGCTGGCCGAGGTCGCGGGCGAGGTAGCGGTTGAGTGCCTCGAGGCCCGCCTTGCACACGCCCATCCAGTTGTAGACCGACCAGGCGGCGTCCGCGGCGAAGTCGAGGCCCACCAGGCTGCCGCCGCTGGCCGGCGCCAGGCGCTGGAGCACGCGGGCGGTCTCGGCGTAGGAGACCGTGCTGGTGCGGAAGGCCTTCTCGAGGCCCACCGGGTCGACGCCGACCATCGAGCCCGAGAGCGCCGCGCGCGGGGCGAAGGCGATCGCGTGGAGGACGGCGTCCAGGTGGCCGTGGCGCGCGGCGATGGTCTCGACGAGGGCGTCGGCGGCCTCGGGCTGGGTGGCGTCGTAGGGGATGACCGAGTCGATCCCGAGCGAGCGGGCGGCGTCCTCGGCCTTCTCGAGGTCGCGCTCGAGGCCGGTGAGGAGCACCTCGGCGCCCATCTCGCGGGCGCGGCGGGCCACGCCGTAGGCGATGCTCTCGGTGGTCACCACGCCGGTGACCAGGACGACCTTGCCGTCGAGCAGGCCCGCGCTCATCGGGCGGCTCCCGACCGGGCGGCGCGAATGAGGGGACAGGGTGCAGCGAGGCGCATGGCGACTCCTTCGAGGGGGCGTGTCCGGAGGCCGGAGATCGGTAAGTAGAAGCAGGTTACCGGCAATTCACTTCCGGTGTTGGGGATGTGGGCGACGCCACGTCCGATGGTCGGTCGAGAGCTCGACGTGACTCTCGCCGCAGTCGCGCGGGGATTGAGAAAGACCTGAGCGGGTAATCGACACTCGGCTCCGACAAGCCGGTCGGGCCCCCGCTGCCGAGAGGAGCGCTGCCCCCGATGAGCGTCGACGTCGCCGCCTCCTCCTCGTGGCTCGGTGGCCGCTACCAGGTCAAGCACCTGCTCGGACGCGGCGGCATGGCCGACGTCCACGCCGGGCTCGATCAGGTGCTGGGGCGCGAGGTGGCCATCAAGGTGCTGCGCAACAGTGCCGACGCCACCCAGCGCGGTCGATTCCTCAGCGAGGCGCGCACCCTCGCCGGGCTGCACCACCCGGCCGTGGTGAGCCTGCTCGACGCCGGACTCGACGGCGAACACCCCTACCTGGTGCTCGAGCTCGCGCAGGGTCGCACCCTCGCCGACCTCATGGAGCCGGGCGCGATGGCGAGCGAGCAGGTCGCGCGGGTCGGCCTCCAGGTGGCCCAGGCGCTGCGGCACGCGCACCGCGCCGGCGTCGTCCACCGCGACGTCAAGCCCAGCAACGTCATCGTCGCGGACGACGGTCGCGCCTGCCTCATGGACTTCGGCATCGCCAAGCTGGTCGGTGAGGCCGACGGCCACACCCGCACCGGCGAGACGATCGGCTCGCCCGCCTACCTCGCGCCCGAGCAGGTCGAGGGCCGCTCGGTCAGCCCCGCGATCGACATCTACTCCCTCGGCCTGGTGCTGCTCGAGGCGCTGACCGCCCGCCGCGCCTATCCGGGCAGCGCGATGGAGGCGGCGATCGCACGTCTGCACACGGCCCCGCTCATCCCCGTCTCCCTCGGCCCGGCCTGGGGTCGCCTGCTCGATCGGATGACCCGCATCGATCCGGCCGAGCGCCCGGACGCCCAAGGCGTGGTCGACGCGCTCACCGACCTGCGCGACGGCACCGCCGCCGCTGCCGCGCGCTCGCTCGACGAGACGGCCACCTTCACCCGGCTCGCCCCGGTCGCCGCACCTGCTGCCCCCGCTGCCCCCGCCGTTCCCGCCACGGCGGTGCTCGCCGAGGCGGCGGGCGGCGCCGGTGCCGGCATGGCGGGCTCGGTGGCCGGCGGAGCCGCCCTCGGCGGCGCGGTGGGCGCCGTCAGCGGCGGGTGGGTGCGCGGCATCCTCACGGGCGGGGTGCGCCGCACCGGCACCGCGGTCGGCCTCGCGGTCGGCGGCGTGGTGGGTGCCGTCGTGCTCGGTCTCGTGGTCACCGGCCCGTCGAGTGCACCCGCCTCGCCGGCCGGCACCACCACCTCGCAGATGCCGACCAGCCCGGACGATCCGTCGACCTCGACCACGCCGAGCCCCACGGCTCCCGCCAGCAACGCCCCTGCGTCGCGGTCCACCCCGGCCTCCACCACGGGGACGACGCGGGCCCCCCAGCAGCAGGCCCCCGCGCCGGCACCGGGCAAGGGCGGCAAGGGCGGCAAGGCGGACAAGCCCGGCAAGGACGACAAGCCCGACAAGCCGAAGGGCGGCCCCGGGCGGCCGTGAGTCCCGGCGCCGCGGTGACGGCGCCTCTTTCGCGGATGCTCTTGTGCTCGACGCCATGTCCTGGCACCCTCGCTTGACAGATCGCTCTGTTTTGTCAAGTGCGCCTGGATGGGCGCTGCTCCCGGAGGTGCCTCGTGACGACCGCTCCCACGGACCGGCCGGTCGACCTGCGACCCGTGCTCGGTCTGCCCGACCCCGCCGAGCGTGTGCCCGGTGCGGCGTGGCCGACCATCGCGCTCTGGGTGGGCGCGCTGGCGCTGTTCGGCGTCGAGGTGCTCGGTCTGGCGCAGGGGTGGCCGGTCGTCGTCCTCGTGGTGATGGGGGCGGCGGTGACCTACCTGATGTTCACCGTGCTGCACGAGTCGATCCACCACGCGGTGAGCACCGACACCCGCCTCAACGACCTGTTCGGGCGGCTCTCGGTGCCGTTCGTGGCGCCCTACGCCTCCTTCGCGCTCATCAAGTTCATCCACATCGAGCACCACCGCAACACCAACGAGGCCAAGACCGTCGACCCCGACCGGTGGACCAGCGAGGGGCCGGCCTGGCAGGCGCCGCTTCGCTGGGCGACGCTCGACGTCTGGTACCTCGTCTACTACACGATGCGCCTGCGCGACCGGCCGCGCCGCGAGGTGGCGACGGTGCTGGCGACCTTCGCCGGTGCGATCGCGGCGATCACGGCGCTGGGTGTGCTCGGCCCGGGGCGCGAGGTGCTCATCGCGCTGGCTGGGCAGCGGGTCGGCGTCCTCGTGCTGGCGTGGTGGTTCGACTACCTGCCGCACCACGGCCTGCCGTTCACCCAGCGCGAGAACAAGTACCGCGCCACCCGCGTGCGCGTGGGTCGCGAGGGCTGGATGACGCCGCTGTTCGTCTACCAGAACTACCACCTGGTGCACCACCTCCACCCGAGCGTGCCCTTCTACCGCTACGTGCGTGCGTGGCGGCGCAACGAGCAGGCCTATCTCGACCGCGACGCGGCGGTGTCGACCTGGTTCGGCCGCTCGCTGAGCGCCGACGAGTACCGCACCTGGCGCCGGCTCACCGACCCGCTCGAGACCGCGGCGTTGGAGTCGGGGCAGGCGGGGGAGTCGGGGGAGCGCCCCGCGTTCCACACGCTGCGCGTCGCCTCCGTCGAGCCGCTCACCGACGACAGCCGCCTGGTCACCTTCGAGGTGCCCGACGACCTCGCCGCCACCTACACCCACCGCCAGGGCCAGCACGTCACCGTGCGCGCCATCGTGGACGGCGCCGCGGTGACCCGCACCTACTCCCTCGTCACCGCCCCCTCGAGCGGCACCCTCAGCGTCGCGGTGCGCCACGTGGAGGGCGGCGTGTTCTCCGGCTACGTGCGCCACACGCTGGCCGCGGGCGACCTGCTCGACGTGATGCCGCCCGCCGGGCACTTCCGCACCGACCTCGACGCGGCGGCCGCCCGGCGCTACGTCGCGGTCGCTGCGGGCTCCGGCATCACCCCGGTGATGTCGCTCGTGCGCACCGTGCTCGAGGAGGAGCCCGCGAGCCGGTTCACCCTCGTCTACGGCAACCGGACGACGGCGAGCACCATGTTCGCCGCCGAGCTCGACGAGCTGGTGGCGGGCAGCGGTGGGCGGTTCGTCGTCCACCACGTGCTCTCGCGTGAGCCCTCGCCGCCGGTCGGCGCGCTCGAGGGGCGCATCGACGCCCCGCTCGTGCGCCGCCTCGTGGCCGAGGGCGGTGGGACGCCGGTGGACGCGTGGTTCCTCTGCGGCCCGCAGGCGCTCGTCGACGACCTCGCCGCCGAGCTCGGCACCACCGAGCGGGTGCTCACCGAGGTCTTCCACGCCGCACCGGCGGCCGAGTCGCTGATCGACGTCGCCTCCGAGGTCACGGTCGTCACCGGCGGGCGCAGCGCCACCTTCGAGCTCTCCTCGCGCGGCGACTCCGTGCTGGACGCCGCCCTGCAGGCGGGCGTGGAGCCGCCCTACTCCTGCGCCGGCGGCGCGTGCGGCACCTGCCGCGCCAAGGTGCTGCTCGGCCGCGTGGTGATGGACCAGAACCATGCGCTGGACGACGCCGACCTCGCCGCCGGCTACGTGCTCACCTGCCAGGCGCACCCGGTGAGCGAGGCCGTGAGCCTCGACTACGACGCCTGATCGAGGTCGGCGGCGAGCGCGAGCAGCTCGCGGTCGCGACCCGGGGCGGCCACCAGGCACACGCCGCAGGGCAGGCCGCCCGCGGTGGTGAGCGGCACCGTGACGGCGGGCAGTCCGCCGATGCCGGCCACGCAGGTGAGGGTGAGGGTGCGCTCGCGGGCGGCGCCGACGTCGGCGGTGAGCAGCGGGGCCACCGTGGGGGCCGCGGGCAGCAGCCACACGTCGTCCGCGATGCGCTCGCGGATCTCGTCGCGAGCCGCCTCGACGGTGCGGCGGGCGGCGTCGGCCGCCTCGGCGGTGATCGTGGCGGCGCGCTCGAAGCGCCCGCGCACGTCGGGGCCGAGGGTGTCGAGCCGGCCGTCGAGCCAGGCGCCGTGGGCCTGCCACGCCTCCCACGCCTGCAGGACGACGAACGCCTCGCGCCACGCGGGGAGGTCGGCGAGGTCGTGGTCGCCGACGCGGCGGCGCTCGGGGAGCCAGGCGGTGATGGTGGCGGCCACGTCGCTGTCGGCCAGCTGCATCAGCTCGGGGACGACGTTCAGCCGCGCGGTCGCTGCAGCGGCGGGTGCGTCCGGCAGCAGCACGTCGCCGACGGCAGCCAGCGTGGCGGCGTCGCGGGTGAGCCAGCCGACGGTGTCGAAGGTCGGTGCGAGCGGCAGCAGCCCCTCGCGGCTCACCGCGCCGTGGGTGGTGCGGATGCCGAAGAGCCCTTGGTAGGCGGCCGGCACGCGCACCGAGCCGCCCGTGTCGGTGCCGAGCCCGATGCTGGCGTGGCCCAGCGCCACCGCGCTCGCCGAGCCGGACGACGACCCCCCGCTGATGCGGTGCGGTGCGCGCGGGTTCGGCGGGCTGCCGTGGTGGTGGTTGGTGCCGGCGAGGGAGTAGGCGAACTCGTCGGTGCGGCTGATGCCGCGCACGGCGGCACCCGCGTCGAGCAGGGTGGCGACCGCGGCAGCGTGCTGCGTCTCGGGAGCGGCCGCCGCGAGCCAGGCGGGATTGCCCGCGCCCAGCGGGTGGCCGGCGACGGCGAAGAGGTCCTTCACCGCGACCGTGTGGCCGGTGAGCGGACCGTCGCCGGCAGCGGGGAGCAGCGGGTCGCCGACCACCCGCCAGATGCGGGTGTCGAGCGCAGGCGCCGGCACGGCGACGTGGGCGGCCGCCACCTGCCAGCCGTCGGTGCCGCGACGCCACAGCTGGGTCTGCTGGCCGCGTCCACCGCGGGCGAGCTCGGTGATGGCCACGACGAGCGCGTGGTCGGGTCCGGCGTCGACCACGTGGACAGCGACGATGCGCCGCTCCGGTGCCCCGCCTCGACTGCGGCGGAAGTCGGCGATCGCGTCGTGCCCGACCAGCAGCCCGTCGGCGTCGCCGCGCAGCGTGCCGGGGCCGGGGGCGAAGAGGCGGTCCAGCGCACCGACGTCGTCCGCGCCGAGGGCACGCTCGTACGCCCAGAACGCCTCGAGGAGTCCGGGGGGTGCCTGGTCGGTAGTGGCGTCGGTGCCGCCCTCGCCGGTGGTGCTCACCCGGGCGAGACTAGGCAGCCCGTGTTTCGGGCAGGTTGACTACTCGGCGGCCTGGCCGGTGGGGTCGAAGGGCTCGGCCGCGAGCTGGGCGAAGACCGAGCGCCACGCCTCGAGGGTCTCGGGGTCCGAACGCAGCTGCGCCTCGAGGTCGTCGGCGACCTTCTGCAGGTCGCCGGGGGTGGGGCCGTCGTCCAGGGGCTGGCGTGCGGTCATCGGGGGCCTCCTCGAAGGGGGATCGGATCGCCCTCCAGTGTGGCGGGAGCGGGCAAGCCCGGCGCCGGTCCAGGCCGTCCTCAGGCGGGCGCGATGGTGTCGAGCACCTGGAGCTGGCGCGCCCACGCCTCCGAGGAGGGGTCGATGACGACGAAGTGGTCGCCCTCCACGGCGATCAGCTCGGCCGTCGCGCCGGCCGCCGTGGCGCGCTCGACGTAGGACTCCGACTGGCCGATCGGAACGGTGTCGTCGTCCTTGCCGTGCACGCACCACACCGGCACGTCGAGCGGCAGCTGCTGCGCGGGGTCGTAGCGCTCGTCCTCCCTGCTGGGGCGGTGGCCGAGCAGGTCGGTCTCGGCGCCGTTGCCCAGCCCGGCCTCGGCGGCCGCCCGCAGGTCGAGGACGCCGGCCTGGCTGATGACGTGCGTGACCGCCACGTCGTCGCTGAAGCCGTAGCGCCCGCGGGCCGCGGACCAGGTGGCGAGGTGCCCGCCCGCGCTGTGGCCGAGGGTGATCACGCGGGAGAGGTCGAGCGCCGGCTTCTCGGTGGTGACCGAGGAGATGTCGGCGAGCTTGTCGATGCCCGCGGCGACGTCGTCGAACGTGGCGGGGGCACCGCCGCCGTCGCCGACCCGGCGGTACTCCAGGTTCCACGCCGCCCAGCCGCGCGCCGCGAGGTCGGCCGCGAGCGGCGTGCCGAGGCTCGCGTCGTACTCCGCGCGCCAGAACCCGCCGTGGATCACCACGACCACGCCGCGCGGCTTGCGCACGGGGTCGGGCAGGAACAGCTCGCCGTACTGGCTGGGGTCGTCGCCGTAGCGGTGGGTGCTGCGGTGGACGCCTTCTGCAGAGGGCACGGTGTTCTCCTCGCCGGGGGTGGAGGGGCCGGACTGGCCGTTCGCGCCGCCCACGTCGTCGGCGCCGCAGGCGGCGAGGCCGGAGGCGGCGATCGCCCCGAGGGCGCCGACGGCGGGCAGGCGGAGGAGGGTCCGGCGATGCACGTGGTGATCCTGGCACCTCGGCCCTAGCCAACGCCCCGCGGCTGCGCGAGGCTCGCACCATGAGCGCTGCCGAGATCGATGCCTACCTCGCGCCCCTACCCGAGAAGCAGCGACGTGCGCTCGAGGAGCTGCGGGCGCTTCTGCGCGAGCTGCTGCCGGGCGCGCAGGAGGAGATCAGCTATCGGATGCCGGCCTTCCGCCTCGACGGCAAGGTCGTGGCGGGGTTCGCCGCCTTCACCCACCACCTCGCCTACCTGCCGCACAGCGGCGGGGTGCTGGCACAGCTCGACGCTGCTGACGTGACGCCCGGGTCGACGAAGTCGTCGCTGCACTTCACCCCGCAGCAGCCGCTGCCGCGGCGGGTGGTCGAGCGGCTGGTGGCCCTGCGGTGCGCGGAGGCGGGCGTCGTCCACGCAGCTGCGGAGCGTGATGTGCGCGACGCCGCGGGGTGACGTTTCGTCGTCCACGATCGCGCTGGCGTAAGGTCGAGGCACAAGGATCGTCCGCTTCGCCCGGTCCTGATGCGCGCCGACGGTCTCGGGACCGTCCTTCGGGTCCACGAACGTCCGGGCCCGGACCTCGCGCCACTCGCCATCGAGTCGGTGCCTGTTGCGTGCCGACACTCCTGTCTGGCGGCGGAGCGCAACGAACGGATCCCATGACTTCCACGCTGTCCCCTGCCGTGTCCACCCCCGCCGGCGGCGACGCCTTCGTCGAGCTCGGCCTGCCGAAGAACCTCGCCGACGTGCTCGCCCGCCAGGGCATCACCACCCCCAGCCCCATCCAGGCCGCCACGCTGCCCGACTCGATCGCCGGGCGCGACGTGCTCGGCCGCGGCCGCACCGGCTCGGGCAAGACCTACGCCTTCCTCCTCCCGCTCGTCGCACGCCTGGCGGCCGAGGGTGGCCGCGCCAAGTCCAAGCGGCCCCGCGCTCTCGTGCTCGCTCCGACCCGCGAGCTCGTCACGCAGATCGAGGAGTCGCTCGCCCCGCTCGCCGCCGTCACCGGCCTCACCTCGCGCACCGTGTTCGGCGGCGTGAAGCAGGGCGGCCAGGTGCAGGCGCTCGCGCGCGGCGTCGACATCGTGCTCGCCTGCCCCGGACGCCTCGAGGACCTGCTCTCCCAGGGCGCCCTGCGCCTGGACGACGTCAGCATCACCGTGCTCGACGAGGCCGACCACATGGCCGACCTCGGCTTCCTGCCGGGCGTGCGCCGCATCCTCGACGCCACCCCGCGCGACGCGCAGCGGATGCTGTTCTCCGCGACGCTCGACAACGCCGTCAACGTGCTCGTCAAGCGCTTCATGACCGACCCCGCCACCCACGAGGCCGACTCCGCGCAGTCGCCGGTGTCGACCATGGAGCACCACGTGCTCCACCTCAGCCGCGACTCCCGCGTGCCCGTGCTGGTCGACCTCACCAGCGCGCCCGGGCGCACGGTGGTGTTCACGCGCACCAAGTACGGCGCGAAGGCCCTGGCTCGCCAGCTCAACAAGAACGGCGTGCCCGCGGTCGAGCTGCACGGCAACCTCGCCCAGAACGCGCGCCAGCGCAATATGGACGCCTTCCACTCCGGTCGCGCCACCACGCTCGTGGCCACCGACATCGCGGCCCGCGGCATCCACGTGGACGACGTCACCCTCGTCGTCCACGCCGACCCGCCGGCCGAGCACAAGGCCTACCTGCACCGCTCGGGCCGCACCGCTCGCGCCGGCTCGGACGGCCTCGTCATCACGCTCATGACCGACGACCAGGTCGGCGACGTGCGTCAGCTGACCCGCGCCGCCGGCATCAAGCCCACCATCACCCGCATCGACGGCGCCCGGCACCCCGTGCTCACCCGCCTCGTCCCGGGCGAGCGCTCGCTGCCCGGCGGCATCGTCGTCGAAGCGCCGGCGCAGCCGGCGCGCGGCTCGGGCTCCGGTTCGGCTGCCGGCAACGGCGGTTCGAACGCGGGCGGCGGGCGCGGCCGTGGCCGCCGCCGCGGCGGCTCGGGGGGCGGCGCCGGTGCCGGCGCTGCCTCGACCGGCGGCGCGCGCTCCGGCGGTCCGCGCTCGCGCGGCGCCGGTGGCAAGGGCGGTCAGGGCGGTCAGGGCGGCGCTGGCGGTGCTGGCGGTTCTGCGTCCGGCTCGGCCAGGGCCGGTGCCTCTGCCAAGAGCGGCGGCGGACGTCGCCGCGGCGGCGCGGGTGCGTCGTCCACGGGTGGCTCGGGCGGCTCCGGCGGCAACCACAGCGCTGCCGGCTTCAGCCAGGGTCAGCGTCGCCGCTGACCTGCCTGCTCCTCCCGCTCTGAGCTGGTTCGCCGGCCAGGCGGGCGAGCTCGGCGTCCAAGCCGGGGCCTGCCTCCACGGTGACCTCGCGCGCGGTCATCGACTCGTCGCAGCAGTCGCAGCGCAGCTGCACGCGCGCCTCGCCGGGCCCGGCGTGCGTGCACGTGCGGTGGGTGTAGCGGATCGGCTGACCGAGCGGCGCCATGTAGGTATCGCCCCAGTCGCGCAACGCCATCAGCACCGGGTAGAGCGCCATGCCCTTCTCGGTGAGGCGGTACTCGTCCCACGCGGCGCCCTCAGGTCGGTGGCGACGCAGGATCTCGTGCTCGACGAGTCGGTCGAGGCGATCCTGCAGGCGGCTGCGCGACATCGTCGTGGCGGCCTGCAGGGCGTTGAAGCGGCGCAGGCCGGCGAAGCAGTGCTTGAGCAGCACGAGGGTCCACCGGTCGCCGAGGACGACGAGCGGTCGCGTGATCGAGCACGGCTCGTCGGCGAGGTCCTCGTAGCGCATGGCCGTGAGCCTACGGGCAGGTGGTTCCGAAACGGAACCACCTCGGCTAGCCTCGGCCCATGACTGCCACCGCCCGCCCCGAGGCGTCCGCCGAGCCCGCCGCCGTCGGGGTGCTCGAGCAGCTGCTCGACGACCGCTTCACCTGCCGCGCCTTCACCGACCAGCAGGTCGAGCCCGCGGTGATCGAGCGTCTGCTCGGCCTCGCCCAGCGCACGCCGTCGTGGTGCAACACCCAGCCCTGGCAGGTCGTCGTGACCTCGGGCGAGGCCACCACCCGCTTCCGCGACGCGCTGCTCGCCCACATGGCCGCGCTCAGCCTCGAGTCCGACATCCCGTTCCCGGCGAAGTACGACGGCGTCTACCAGGAGCGGCGTCGCGAGTGCGGCGCTCAGCTGTACGAGGCCGTCGGCATCGGTCGCGGCGACGCGGAGGCCCGCATGGTGCAGATGGCGAAGAACTTCGAGTTCTTCGGCGCACCCCACACCGCGATCATCACCACCGAGGCCGACCTCGGCCCCTACGGCGCCATCGACTGCGGCCTCTACGCCCAGACCTTCCTCCTCGCCGCGCAGGCACTCGGCCTCGGCGCCGCCCCGCAGGCCGCGCTCGCCATGGCCTCGCCCTTCATCCGCGACTACTTCGACATCCCCGACCACCGCCAGGTCGTCGTCGGCATCTCCTTCGGCTACGCCGACCACGCCGCCCCCGTCAACGGCTTCCGGACCTCGCGCGCCGAGCTCGGCGTCGTCCTCGACCAGCGGGTGGGGTCGCGGCCTGGGGGGGGTGGCCGGGAGGGGGGGGGGTTGGGGTGGGCGCGGGGGTTTGCGGTTTGGCGCCAACCCGCAACGTTTCCGGGCCGATCGGTGCGGTTTGCCACCAATCGGCGGGGTGCTGGGCGGCTGGTGGGTCAGGCGCTAGAGGTCTCGCGGGTCGGTGTTCGCCCCGCAGAGGACGACGGCCACCCGCTCGCCGTCCTCGGGGGTGTAGGCGCCGGAGCTGAGCGCCGCGTAGGCCGCGGCCGCCCCGTGCTCGACAGCCAGCCGCCGCTCGTGCCACAGCTGGCTGCGGGCGGCGACGATGGCGTCGTCCTCGACGAGCACGGACGTCGGGCCGGTGCGCTGCGCGACCTCGAACGCGATGTCGCCGATGCGGCGGGCGCCGAGCGAGTCGGCCGCGACGCCACCGACGCTCACGTCGACGGGTCCACCTTCAGCCAGCGCCGCGCGCAGGGTCGGGATGGTCGTCGGCTCGACGGCCACCACGCGCAACCCGAGGGGCTCGACTGCGGCGGCGATCCCGGCGAAGAGCCCGCCGCCGCCGACGGCCACCACGACGGTGTCGATGCCAGCGGCGTCGTCCACGAGCTCGAGGGCGAGGGTCCCGGCGCCCGCGACGACGTCGGGGTGGTCGTAGGCGTGGCTCGTCAGCGCTCCGGTGCGCTGTGCCTCCTCGGCCGCGGCAGCCGCTGCCTCGGCGTACTCCGAGCCGACTTGCAGCACCCGAGCCCCGTAGGCCTCGAGCCGCGCGACCTTCACCGCCGGCGCGCTGATGGGCACCACCACGGTCGCCCGGACGTCGAGTGCTCGCGCCGCATAGGCCGTCGCCAGGCCGGCGTTTCCGCCGGAGGCGATCACGACGCCGGCGTCGGCGCTCAGCTCGCCGCGCTCGCGGGCGGCCAGGAGCCGGTTGAACGCGCCGCGGGTCTTGAACACGCCCGCGTGCTGCAGCAGCTCGAGCTTGAGCCACGGCTCGGCGGCGGAGCCCGTCGTCCACGGGGCACCGGTGGCGGTGGGGGTGCGGCGGACGAAGGGCGCGATGCGCGCGGCGGCCGCGTCGACGTCCGCGCGGGTGAGGGGGTCGGGGCTCATGGATGCATCATCGCGGGCGGTACTGGGACGACGAATCTGGCGCTTGGACGCCGGAATTCCGGCGGGCAAGCGCCAGATGCACCCGCCGGCC
>NZ_CAXRAZ010000051.1:0-60062 GCF_964229035.1 Nocardioides sp.
GGTGCGGGTCGTCGCGCCCGCGGGCGCGACCGGGCTGACGTTCGCCGCGGTGGGCGGTGGGTCGTCGGAGCCGGGGGAGCCGGTGTCGGTGGGGCTGCGCGAGGACTGCGACTACGACTGGCTCCTCTCGGCCGGGGACAGCGGTGTACAGGTGCGCATCGACGGTGGTGCTCGTGACGGCGACGTGCTGGCCGACCGGATCGGGCTCGACACCAGGGCGCCTCGGGTGAAGTCGGTCTCCGCGAGGTGGGTCCGGCGCGAGCAGCGGTGGGAGCTCCGGGTGCGTGCGGTGGACCGGGCCGGTCCCGCGGGTGCGGCCGGCGCGGCCGGTCGCTCGGGGGTCAGCGGGCCGCACACCGTCCTGCACGCGGGGCGGCGCAACGGGTCGGCCGGGACCGTGCGCGTGGTGGACGGCCGGGCCGTCGGTAACACGCGCAACGACCGGTTGCTGGACTGGGTCCGTGTGCTCGACCGGGCCGGCAACGCGAGCGACTGGGTGCGCGTGAAGCGTCGCTGACCGGCGTACGGCTGCGTGGGCTGCGTGGGCTGCGTGGGCGGGATGGGTCGAGCCGGCGTGTCGATACGCCGGTTCGGCGTGCGACGGCCCTGAGGGGTGGGTCGTCGGCGACGTACTGTCGAGGACATGGCGAACCTCGCGACGGCCCGACGCGTCGACCTCAACGACCTGCTGCACTTCGTGCGGCCGCTGCACCACATGACGCTGGTGACCTTCCGGCGCGACGGGCGCCCCCAGATGTCGCCCGTCACCGGAGGCGTCGACACCGACGGCAAGATCGTGATCTCGACCTACCCCGACCGCGCGAAGGCGGTGAACCTGCGGCGCGACCCGCGCTGCTCGGTGCTGGTGCACGGGCAGGAGTGGGACGACGCCTACGTGCAGGTCGACGGCGAGGCGGCCGTGCTCGACATGCCGTCGCGGGCCGCCGAGGACGGGCTGGTGGAGTACTTCCGCTGCATCTCCGGGGAGCACCCGGACTGGGAGGAGTACCGCGCCGCCATGCGCCGCCAGGGCAAGGCGCTGCTCCGGATCACCCCCACCTCGTGGGGCCCGATCGCCACCGGCGGCTTCCCGCCGGACCGCGCGCCGCAGGGTTGAGCCCGGCTGGTCCCGGCGCGGACCTCAGTGGCCTCATGCGTCACAGAGGTCACACGGCGGGGTTACTCCGCATTCCTTTTCACCCTTACTGCGCAGTAAGGGTGAGATCGAATTCGTCGTATCCCGGCGCCCCTCAGCCCAGCGCGCGGTCGAGCGCGGCCTCGACGTGCAGGCTGGTGCAGGGGAAGACGGGGATGTCGGCGTCGGCCTGGCGGACCAGCAGCTCGAGCTCGGTGCAGCCGAGGATGACCCCGCCCGCGCCGGCGTCCCAGAGGTCGTCGATGAGGCTGACGACGGTACGCCGCGACTTGGTGACCACGCGGCCGTGCACGAGCTCGTCGTAGATGATCGTGTTGACCGTGTCGTGGTGATCCGCGGGCGGCACGTGGACGGTCAGGCCGTGCGAGGCGAGCCGGTCGGTGAAGAAGGACCGCTCCATCGCGAACGTCGTCCCGAGGAAGCCGACCTGGGAGAGACCCGCGGCCTTGCACGCCTCGGCGACCACGTCGGCCAGGTGCAGCACCGGGATGCCCACCGCGGCCTCGACCTGGTCGAAGACCCGGTGGAACGTGGTGGTGCACAGCAGCAGGAAGTCGGCGCCGGCGCGCTCCACGCCCTGCGCGGCCTCGACCAGGATGCGCGCGACGCCGTCCCAGTCCTCGGCCTCCTGCAGGCGCGTGACCTCGGCGAAGTCGACCGACGACATGATCGTCTTCGCCGACGACAGGTCGCCGACCCGCTTCTCGACACCGGTGTTGAGGAGTTCGTAGTAGGCGGCGCTGCTCTCCCAGCTCATCCCGCCGATGAGTCCGATCGTCTGCACGGCCCGCAGTCTTCCACGCGCCGTACGCCGGCGAGCCACCTGTCCGTGACCCGGCCGGGTCAGGGGCCGAGTGCGGTGCGGCCGGCGGTCACGTGTCAGTCGAACTCGCGGTGCACGAGGTGCTGGGCGGCCTGGGCGCGGGGGCGGATGACGAGCTCGTCGATGTTGACGTGCGGCGGTCGGGTGACGACCCAGGAGATCGCGTCGGCGACGTCCTCGGCGACCAGCGGCTCGCGGACCCCGGCGTACACCGCGTCCGCCTTGTCCTGGTCCCCGCCGAAGCGGACCAGGGAGAACTCGTCGGTCCTCACCATGCCGGGCGCGACCTCGCACACCCGCACGGGCTGGTCGAAGAGCTCCAGGCGCAGCGTCTCGGTGACGACCTGGGTGCCGTGCTTCGCGGCCGTGTAACCCGCCCCGCCCTCGTAGGCGATCCGGCCCGCGGTCGAGCCGACGTTGCAGATCACACCGGCGCCCGAGGCCTTCAGTGCCGGCAGCAGGGCGCGGGTGACGAGCATCAGCCCGATGACGTTGACCTCGTACATCGCGCGCCACTGCTCGGCGTCGGCCTCCGCCACCGGGGCCGAGCCGAACGCGCCGCCGGCGTTGTTGACCAGCACGTCGAGCTGGTCGCCGACGGTCGAGGCGAGCGCGGCGACGGAGTCCTCGGAGGTGACGTCGACGGTCACGGGGGTGCCGCCGATCTCCTCGGCCAGCTCGACGACCCGCTCGGTGCGCCGGGCCGCGCAGTAGACGTGGAACCCCTCCGCGGCCAGGGCGCGCGCGGTGGCGGCGCCGATGCCGCTGCTGGCGCCGGTCACGACGGCGGTACGACGGGTGTCGGACTCGGTGTGGGAGGTCATGGCGTCATCGAACCACCCGGTCCGCGAGGGGACCGACAGGCGGGTGGGACGGCTCTGGTCCCGCGGTGCCCGGTGGTGCACGATGGGGCAGCGCTCGAGCCGGGTCGGGTGCGGCCGTCGTGGGGCGGCGTCGTGGGGCCGGACAGGTCCCCCAGGGAGCGTCGGGAGGGTTCGTTGCGCGTGCAGGTCGGGACCGTCGTCAGCGGCATCGGGGTGCTCGGGGCCGGGGCGTGGGTCGCACGCTGGGCCACCGACCTCGACCCGCTGCTGTGGGTGGGTGCCGCGCTGCTCACCGTCGTCGCCGTCGCCGCGGGCGCGGGGATGGTCAAGCCCGTCCCGCTGCGCGCGGTCGTCGGGGTCTGCCTGGCGCTGCTGTGCTGGTCGCTCGGCGCCGGCGCCGGTCTCGACGGCGACCCGGTCCGCGCCGGGGTTGTCGGGCTGGTGCTCATGGTGGTCGTGCCGGTGGGCTGGGAGCGGGTACGCCCGGTCGGGCCGAGGCGGGCGACCGGGTCCTCCGCGGAGCCCGCGCGGGCCGGGCGGACCGCCGCCAGGCGCGCGGCCCAGAAGCGGTCGGCGGAGAAGCGTCCCGGCAGCCACGCGCGCTGAGCCCGACGGGCGGGCGTTGCCCGCCGGCGTACCGGCCCACCACCCGTGGGGTGGGAATGCCCCGGGGTGGTCGGGTGTTCACTGGTGCTGAGCCCGACCCGACCGTCGTCCACCGTCGCTGACCCGTTCATCACCCGTCGATCACCCGTGAGGGAGCCTGTGAGTCCTGATGTCGCCCGGCCCGTGCGCCGTCTCGCGATGATCAGCCTGCACACCTCCCCGCTCGACCAGCCGGGCACCGGTGATGCGGGCGGCATGAACGTCTACGTCATCGAGCTGGCCCGCCGTCTGGCGCGGCAGGGCATCGAGGTCGACGTGTTCACCCGCGCCACCTCCTCCGCGCTGCCGCCGGTCGTCGAGGCCGCCGACGGGGTGCTGGTGCGCCACGTCCACGCCGGTCCCTACGAGGGTCTGGCCAAGGACGCGCTGCCCGGCCAGCTGTGCGTGTTCGCGCGCGAGGTGCTGCGCACCGAGGCGGTGCAGCCGCGGGGCCACTACGACGCCGTGCACTCCCACTACTGGCTCTCGGGGCAGGTCGGCGCCCTCGCGCGCGACCGCTGGGGCGTGCCGCTGGTGCACACCATGCACACGATGGCGCGGGTCAAGAACGAGTCGCTCGCCGAGGGCGACACCCCCGAGCCCGAGGCGCGCGTGATAGGGGAGCAGCAGGTGGTGGAGGCCGCCGACGTGCTCGTGGCCAACACCGACCTCGAGGCCAAGCAGCTCATCAACCTCTACGACGCCGATCCCGGCCGCGTCGAGGTGGTGCATCCGGGTGTCGACACCGAGGTCTTCTCGCCGCTCACCGCCGACGAGCGGGCGTTGGCCCGCCTGCGCCGCGACCTCCCGCCCGACGCACTGGTGCTGCTCTTCGCCGGGCGCATCCAGCCGCTCAAGGCGCCCGACGTGCTGCTGCGCGCGGTGGCCGAGCTGCTGCAGCGCCGACCCGAGCTGCGCCCGCGCCTCGTGGTGCCGATCGTCGGCGGCCCCTCCGGCAGTGGCCTCGAGCGCCCCACCGCGCTGGCCGCACTCGCCGCCGAGCTGGGCATCGACGACGTCGTCCGCTTCGTGCCTCCCGTGCCGCAGCACGAGCTGGCCGGTTGGTACGCCGCTGCCACACTGGTGGCCGTGCCCTCCTACAACGAGTCGTTCGGCCTGGTCGCCGCCGAGGCGCAGGCCACTGGCACGCCGGTCGTGGCGGCCGCGGTGGGCGGGCTCACCACCGTGGTGCGGCACAACCACAGCGGCCTGCTGGTCGACACCCACGACCCCCGCGACTGGGCGCTCGCCCTCGAGCGGGTGGTCGCCGACCCGCTCGTGCGCGAGCGACTCGCGGGGGGAGCCCTCGCCCAGTCGCAGCACTTCTCGTGGGACGCCACCGCCGCCCAGACCCTGGCCGTCTACGAGCGTGCGCACGCCCTGATGCGCACCGAAGGAGCACACCGATGAGCGACGCCCCGAACCCCTTCGAGCCGCACCTGCCCAGCGGCGACTCGGAGCCCTTCCAGGCGGTCATCGGCGACGTCTCCGAGGGACTGGTCGCCACGTCGGCCGGTGACCCCGCCCTGCTCCAGGTCGTGCGCGACTACCTCGCCGCCAACGACCTCGAGTTCAAGGAGGAGGCCGGCGGCGTGTTCAGCTTCGCGCTGCCCGGGGAGAAGAAGCTGCAGACCCCCGTGCGCCTCGACGTCGGCGCCCACGCGCTCGGCGTCCACGCCTTCGTGTGCCGGCGCCCCGACGAGCAGTTCGAGCGGGTCTACCGCTGGCTGCTCGAGCGCAACCTGCGCATGTACGGCGTGGGGTTCGCCCTCGACCACCACGGCGACATCTACCTCGACGCCCGCCTGCCGCTGACGTCGGTCACCCCGGACGACCTCGACCGGCTCCTCGGCTCGGTGCTCACCTACGCCGACTCCTCCTTCAACACCATCTTGGAGCTCGGCTTCGAGACCTCCATCCGCAAGGAGTGGGAGTGGCGCGTCGAGCGCGGTGAGTCCACCGACAACCTCGCCGCCTTCAAGGGCTGGCTCGAGTCGGGCACCTCGGCCGACCAGCCCTGAGCCCGACCAGCCCTGAGCCCGATCCGCCTCAGGCCGTGCGCAGGTCCAGGGCCGCGAGCTCGGCGTCGCAACGCTCGAGCCACAGCGGCGCACCGAGCCGACGACAGAAATCGGCGGCCGCGGTGAAGTGCTGCCGCGCTGCCGCCGCGTCGCCCAGGCAGTCGGCCAGGACGCCGAGCGAGTGGTCGATCGGGCCGGAGAAGCAGCCGACGTAGCCGCCGGTGCCGCTCGCGGGCAGCAGCACGTCGTACAGGCGCCGGGCGCGCTCGACCTGGCCGAAGCGGCGCAGCGGCGTGGCCATGAGCGCGGCCAGGCCGTGCGGGATGGCGATCCGCGCGCCAGCACGCTCGAAACCGGTGAAGAAGACGTCGAGCTCGCGGGGGACCTCGGCGTCGAGCCCGATGGCGGCGTCGGCGAACGCCATCGACCCCCACCACTCGGGAACGTCCTGCGTGGCGCAGAAGGCGGCGAGCTCGGCGCGCACCTCGGCGAGGCGTCCCTGCTCGAAGCGCAGCAGCATGAGCTGGATGAGCCGGATCGCCTCCACGATCGTCGCCGCCGCCGCATTGCGACGCCCGACCTCGGCGGCCTCCTCGATCGCCGCGTCGGCCTCCTCGAGCTCGCCGCGCAGCAGGTGCAGGGCGGCGCGCGAGTACAGCAGGGAGTGCCGGCTGCCGGTGTCGCGCACCATGCGCAGCGCGGTCTCATCGGGGCTCAGGAGCGTCTCGAGGTCGTCGCCCCGCCCGCGCTGCACCTGCGACTCGAACTGCCAGATCGCGGTGCGCACCGTGGTCGGCGGATCGTTGTAGTCGGCGGTCAGCTGCAGCAGTCGCTGCTCGAAGAACTCCTGGTGGTCGACCATGCCGGAGCCGGCGAGCGCGCGTCGTCCGGTGGTGTAGACCGAGATGAGGGTGTCGGGGTCGCCGAGCTCCTCGGCCAGGGCGATCGCGGTCGTGGTGGCCTCCGCCGCCTTCTCCGCGCTGTGCCGCCAGCCGTAGGCGGTGCCGAGGTGCCCGAGGAGCCGGGCGCGGAGCCCGGGCTCGCCCTCGCCGAGCCCGGCGAGCACCTCCTCGTAGAGCGCCAGCAGCGCGTCGGACAGGTGCGCCTCGTCGGTGCCGGTGCCCGTGGCCGTGAACGCCAGGGCCGCCTCGGCCATCGTGAGGACGTCGCCTGCGCGGCGGGCCTCGTCCACCACGTCATGCAGCGTGGCGTGGGCGCGCTCGTCGCCCAGTGCCCGCCAGGCCTCGCCCAGCAGGATCTGCAGCTGCCAGCGCACCTGCTCGTCCGGGTCGTCGGCGCGCTCGAGCAGGTGGAAGGCCGCCAGGCCGGTGCTCACCGCGCTCAGGTACTCCCCGCGATCGATCGCCGAGCGCATCGAGGGCACGGCGGCCCGCACCTGCCGGGTCCACTCGCGTCGGCTCGGACGGCGAGTCGGCGCGGGCACCAGGGGTGCGGGTGGGGCGTCGTCACCCGAGCCGAGCGCGGCGGCGTCGTTGAGGCGCTCGCGCAGAGCTTCGAGCTCGGCGGCGCTCATGGTCTCGCGCACGGCTGCGGCCACCACGCTGTTGAGCGTCGTCCCGACGGCGGCCCCGGTCGGCGAGATCGCGCCCGGGCTGAGGATGCCGAGACCGACGGCGCCCGTCATGATCGCTGCGACGCTCGCTGCGCTGAGGCCGGTGGCGTCCGCGACCGTGGACGGGGTGAGCGGTCCGTCGGCCGCTGCGGCCGCCCGCAGCACGGCAGCGGTGTCCTCGGGCAGAGCCGTGACCAGCTCCTGGGTGAGGGGACCCCACACGGTCGGGCGGGCGAGCTGGACGAGCCCCGTGGCCCGGCTGCGCAGCAGGGTGGTGGTCACGAGCGGGTGGCCGGCGCCGATGCGCCACACGGCGTCGGTCAGTGCCGCCACGCTCGCGCGCTCCTCCTCGCGCTGTCCTGCCCTCTCGTCGCCGGTCGGCGAGGTCGCCGAGGTCGCTGAGGCGGCGACCTCGTGGACGAGGCGATCGACGGCGTCGCGGTCGAGAGGACCGAGGTCCATCCGCAGCAGCCGCCCCTCGGTCGGGCGGTCGAGCCCCTCGCCGGGGGGAGGGTGGGTGGGGTTGGGCAGGGCGTCGTCCTCGGTGCCGGGGCGCTGGAGGGCCAGGACGGCGAGGCCGGGGACGTCGGGGCCGCGCAGCAGCGCCTCGACGAGTCGCACGGTCGTGGTCGAGGACCACTGGAGGTCGTCGAGCACCAGCAGCGTGGGGCCCGCGTCGGCGAGGCGGGCGAGCAGGTCGCACAGCGCCGTCTCGGCGTGCAGTCGCTCGAGGCGGTTGCTCCCGGTCGGTTCGACGGCGGGCCACAGGCTGCGACAGGAGGGCAGGTAGCGGCTGAGCACCGAGGTGTGGTTGCCGGCGAGGTCGGCGAGCTCCTGCGGGCCGAGCAGGCCGAGGTGGCTGTCGAGCGCCTCGGCCACGGTCGCGTACGGCGCGGCCACCCGGCTGTCGGCACGCCCGTGCAGCACCATCGTCCCGGCGGCGTGCGCCCGGGCCGCCACCGCGGCGGCGAGCCGGGTCTTGCCGATGCCTGCCGTGCCGGTGAGCACCAGCACGGACGTCGTCGCCCGCGGGCCGAGCAGGTGCTCGACGGCGCGGTCGAGCTCGGCCGCCCGGCCCACGAGCGGCTGCGTGCTGTCGATGAGCCGCAGTCGGCCGGTGGCGAAGGGCAGCAGCCGGCGTCGGTCGCGCACCGCGCCGGCCTCCTCGTGGCGCAGGATGTCGAGGAAGACGTCCTGGGTGGCCTGCGACGGCGTGCTGCCGAACTCCTCGCGCAGCAGCTCGCGCAGCTCGGTGTAGGTGTCGAGAGCGGCTGCGCGGTCGCCCACCGCGTGCTGGGCGCGCATGAGGGCCTGGTGGCCGGCCTCCTCGCGGGGGCGCAGCGACAGCGCGAGCCGCGCGAGCTCCACCGCCTGCTCGGCGTCGCCGAGGCGCAGTGCCGTCTCGGAGCCGAGCAGCGCCAGCCGGACCCGGTCGTCGGAGACCGTTCGGCGCACGGTCTCGGCCCAGGGGCCGACGATGTCGACGGCGAGCGCGCCGGCGCTGCTGCGCAGCAGCCTCTGCGCGCCGTCGAGTGCCGCCGCCAGGTTGCCGGCGCGGCGGTGCGCCTCGACCTCGGCACGCCCGGTCGCCAGGAGCGCGGCGTCGGTGACCACGGTGCCGTCGACGTCGAGCAGCAGGCCCGCCGTGAGGGTCTCGAGCCGGACCCCCGGCAGGTCGCCGATCGCCTTGCGCGAGGCTGCGACGAGGTTGCGCAGGGAGGACTGCCAGGTGGCCGGGCGATCCGCGCCCCAGACTGCGGCCGCGAGGGTCTCGCGATCCACCACCTCCCCGGCCGACCACGCCAGGCGAGCCAGGAGCGTCACCCCGCGCGGTCCGGCGAGCCGGTCGGCGCCGACGGTGACGCCGTCCACGGTCAGGCTCCACGGCCCGAGGACGACGACCCGCCCCGCCGCGTCGTCCGGCCAGGGCCAGGGCGCGATCGCGGTGACCGCGTGCGTCATCGCATCGCCCCCCACTGCGCCGTCCACCTGCTGCCGAAGTGCTGCCGAAAGTGCTGCCGAAGTATTGGCCGGAACCTCCCGCATGGTCCTCGCCGGTCAGCCGCGAGGACGGCGGCACGCTAACACCGCGGCGGCCTTCGCCAGGCCGCTTTGGCACCTGCGGATCAACCTCCACGGCGCCACGCGATGTGGCGAGGAGTCGCCAGATTGCGCTCAGATGACGCATCGGCGGGGGTGCGGCGTTGCGTTCGCGCGGCACCGGGCCCAAGGTGGTCTGCGCGGGCCCGCCCACCCGGCGGACCGTTCCGACCTCGTCCTCCCGACCGCACCAGCGGTGGGCGTGCGTCGTCCGGCACCGCGGTGGGGGCGGTGCGGGGCGGATGCGCGGCCACGGCGCGGGGCTGCCGGTCGCGGAGGGCGTGGTGCGGCCACACCGTGACTCCCGGTGGGGTGCGGGGCACCGACCCCCTCCCCGTACCCCGCCGGGTCACCGGCCTCGCGTGCGGCGTCCGCGGGCCACGGCGACGCCGAGCAGGGCGAGCGCCCCGCCGAGGTAGGCGGCGGGCGGCGGCGCCTCGTCGAGTAGCAGGACGCCGAGCACGATGGTGATGGGCGGCACCAGGTAGGTCGTGACGCCGAGGGCCGAGGCGCTCATGTGCCGCAGCGCGTAGGCGTAGGTGGTGAAGGCGATCGCGGTGGGGAAGACGCCGAGGTAGGCCAGCCACAGCAGCGAGGACGTCGGCGCCTCGCCCACCTGCCGCACCAGCTGGCCCGCCCACGGCAGGCAGGTGACCGCGCCGATCGTGCAGGCCAGCCACGTGACGTGCACGGCGGGCAGTGCGGCGACCAGCGGCTTCTGGATGATCACGCTGACCGCGTAGGCGAGTGCCGGCACCAGGCACAGGACGACGCCCAGCAGGTCGCCCTCGGCGCCCTCGCCGTGCCCCGCGGCACCGATCACGACGACGCCCGCGAAGGCCAGCGCCAGCCCGGCCGCCAGCCGTGCGCCGAAGCGCTCACCGAGGAAGAGCGCCGCGAGCACCGCGATGAGGATGGGGGAGACCTGGATGAGCATCGAGGCGGTGCCGGCGTCCACGCGGCGCTCGCCGGCGGTGAGGGAGAGGTTGTAGAGCCCGAACCACAGCACGCCGATGAGGACGAGCGAGCGCCACTGGCGCGGGTCGGGGCGCGGCACGCCCTGCAGCAGCGCCACCGGGGCCAGGGCGAGGGCGCCCACCACCAGCCGCCCGAGCGACAGCGCGCCCGGTGAGAAGTCGTCGGCCAGGTGGCGGATACCGACGAAGGCCGAGGCCCACAGCACGAGCGTGGTGCCGACCGCGAGCAGCGGCAGCGGCGGCGTCGCGCCCGCTCCGGCCCCTCCGCCCGCGCCGGGGTCTCGCCCCGTGGCCGTGGCGGCCCTCGCGGGGGTGGCGGACGGCAGGTCGGGGCCCGAGGACGACGTCACCCGCGCCACGCTAGCGGCCGGCGACGACACCGCGGCCGTCGGCCGGAGCGGATCGGGCCGGACCCGACCGGGCTGGGCCCGACCGGGCCGGAACGGGCCGGGTCGGGCGGCTCAGACCTCGAGCTTGTAGCCGAGGCCGCGCACGGTGACGAGGTACTTCGGCTCGCTCGGCTCGGGCTCGAGCTTCGCGCGCAGGCGCTTCACGTGCACGTCGAGGGTCTTGGTGTCGCCGACGTAGTCGGAGCCCCAGACGCGATCGATGAGCTGGCCCCGCGTGAGCACCCGCCCGGGGTTGCGCAGGAACATCTCGAGCAGCTCGAACTCCTTGAGCGGCAGGCGCTGCTCCACGCCGTCCACGGTGACCACGTGGCGCTCGACGTCCATGCGCACCGGGCCGGCCTCGAGGGTGTCGGGCATCAGCTCGGCCTCCTGGCCGCGACGCAGGACGGCGCGGATGCGCGCGACCAGCTCGCGGGGGGAGTACGGCTTGGTGACGTAGTCGTCGGCACCGAGCTCGAGGCCCACGACCTTGTCGACCTCGTCGTCCTTGGCGCTGACCATGATCACCGGAACGTTGGAGGTCTGGCGGATCGTGCGGCAGACCTCGGTGCCGGGGATGCCGGGGAGCATGAGGTCGAGCAGCACGATGTCGGCGCCGCCGCGGTCGAACTCCTTGAGCGCCTCGTTGCCGTCGGCGGCGACGGCTACCTCGAAGCCCTCCTTGCGGAGCAGGTAGGCGAGGGCGTCGGAGTAGCTCTCCTCGTCCTCGACGACAAGTACGCGGGTCACCGGCGGTCCTCCTTGGTGGGTGACGTGGCCACGGGCACACCGCCCGTGTGGGTGGTCAGGACCTCGTGCGGGCGCGAGGGTGCGCTGACGTCGTCCTGATGCTGGGGGAGGGTGAGGGTGAAGGTCGAGCCGTGCCCCTCGACCGACCACACCCGCACGTCGCCGCCGTGCGTGGCGGCCACGTGCTTGACGATCGACAGGCCGAGGCCCGTGCCGCCGGTGGAGCGGTGGCGGGCCGGGTCGACGCGGTAGAAGCGCTCGAAGATGCGCTCCACCTCGTTCTCGGGGATGCCGATGCCCTGGTCGATGACGGCGATCTCGACGTTCGTGCCGGCCGCGCGGCGCGTGACGGTGACGCGCGAGCCCTCGCCCGAGTAGGCCACGGCGTTGGCGACGAGGTTGGCGACGGCGGCGCTGATCTGCTTCTCGCTGCCGAGCACGCGCAGCCCGCGCTCACCCTCGGCGAGCACGGTGATGTTCTTGGCGTCGGCGGTGGTGTGGCTGCCGTCGACCGCGCCGGAGACGACGTCGTCGATCGAGACCGCCACGGGCGACTCGAGCGGCTCGTCGCCCTGCAGGCGGGAGAGCTCGATGATCTGCTGGATCAGGCGCGAGAGCCGGTCGCTCTCGGTGAGCATGCGCGAGCTGAAGCGGTGCACCGCCTCGGGGTCGTCGGCGGCGTCCTGCACGGCCTCGGCGAGCAGTCGGATGGCGCCGATCGGCGTCTTCAGTTCGTGGCTGACGTTGGCCACGAAGTCGCGGCGCACCGCTTCGACGCGTCGCTCGCGCGTGCGGTCCTCGATGAGGGCCAGCACCAGGCGCGAGCCCAGGGGCGCGACGCGGGCGGTGACGTGGCGGGGGACGCCGGCCGTGCGCGGCACGATCAGCTCGGTCTCGCGGATCTGGCCGTCGCGACGCACCTGGCGGATGAGCTCGCTCAGCGGCTCCGACTCCAGGCTCGCTCCCCGCACGAACCCCATCGCGTGCGCCGGTGCGGAGGCCTTGACGACCGAGTCGGACTCGTCGACCAGCACCGCGCTGCTGCGCAGCACCGACAGGACGGCGGCGACGCCGTCGGGCAGCGTCGGCTCGGGCGAGGGCTGGTAGGTGCGCTGCACCCGGTCGCTCAGGTGCCAGGCGAGCATCGCGCCGCCGGCCACGACGGCCCCGAGCAGCGCGGCCGCGAGGGCCTGGAGCGACGGATCCACGACCCTGATCGTACGGCGAGGCGTCCGCGCGGCTACGAATCACCGAACCTGGGCTTCGCGATGTTCACCCCACGTTCACCCCCGCACTTGGGTGCGCTACCGCTTCGCCCTAGGTTGAGCCCTATGCGCGAGGCCTACACCGACCAGCTCGACTCGATCTTCTCCGACCTGGTCGACATCTCGCGGCGTGTGGGCGTGGCCGTGCAGCGAGCCACCGACGCCCTCATGACCGGCGATGTCGAGCTCGCGGAGGGCGTCATCACCGACGACTCCGAGATCGACCTCGCCCGCGAGCGCGTGGAGGAGGCCGCCTTCGACCTGCTCTCGCTGCAGCAGCCGGTGGCCGGCGACCTGCGCACCGTGGTGGCGGCGCTGCGCATGGTGGCCGAGCTCGAGCGCATGGGCGACCTGTCCGTGCACGTGGCCAAGGTGGCCCGCCTGCGCGTGCCGGACGTGGCTGTGCCCGACGAGATCCGCCCGACGATGGCGCGCATGGCAGCCGTCGCCGCCGACATGGTGGCTCGCGTCACCGACGTCATCGCCCGCCGCGACGTCGAGGCCGCGATCGCTCTGGGCCGCGACGACGAGGAGATGGACCAGCTGCGTCGCACCAGCTTCGCCGAGCTGCTCTCCGACGACTGGAACCACGGCGTCGAGGCGGCCGTGGACGTCGCCCTGCTGGGCCGCTACTACGAGCGGATCGCCGACCACGCGGTGTCGATCGCCAACCGGGTGATCTTCGTGGTCACCGGCCACAAGCCGTCGGCCAGCTGAGGCGCCGGCCGCGCGTCGTCCGCGGAGGTCAGCGACCCTGGTTCGCGACCGCCTCGGCCGCAGCCGCCGCAGCCTCGGGGTCGAGGTAGCGCCCACCCGGCACGGTGGGAGCGAGGGTGTCGGCGTCGAGCTCGTAGAGCAGCGGCATGCCGGTGGGGATGTTGAGGCCGACGATGGCCTCGTCGTCCAGGCCGTCGAGGTGCTTGACGATCGCGCGCAGGCTGTTGCCGTGGGCGGCGACGAGCACCGTGTGGCCGGCGCGCAGGTCGGGCACGATGCTGGCCTCCCAGTAGGGCAGGAGCCGGGCGATGACCTGCTTGAGCGCCTCGGCCCGTGGCAGCTCGTCACCGAGGTCGGCGTAGCGCGGGTCGTGGGCCTGGGAGAACTCGTCGTCGTCGGCCAGCGGCGGCGGGGGCACGTCGAAGGAGCGGCGCCAGAGCATGAACTGCTCCTCGCCGAACTCGTCCTTGACGGCCTTCTTGTCCTTGCCCTGCAGGGCGCCGTAGTGGCGCTCGTTGAGCCGCCACGAGCGTCGCACCGGGATCCAGTGGCGGTCGGCGGCGTCGAGGGCGAGCGCGGCGGTGTTGATCGCGCGCCGCTGCAGCGAGGTGTGGACGACGTCCGGCAGGATGCCGCTCTCCTTGAGCAGCTCGCCGCCGCGGACGGCCTCGCCGCGGCCCTTCTCGGTGAGGGCCACGTCGACCCAGCCGGTGAAGAGGTTCTTGGCGTTCCACTCGCTCTCGCCGTGGCGCAGCAGGACCAGCGTCGCGGTGCTCACTCCTCGCCGCCCTCGGGCTTCGGGGTCGGGATCTGGTCGGAGCAGGTGAAGGTGGCGTCCGGGCCCTCGGCCTCGCCCTCGGCCTCGTCGCCCGCAGCCGACTCGGCGGGCTTCGTGGCGCCCGGGACCTGGGTGTACTGGTAGCAGGCCTTGACGACCGGGACCTCGAGGTCGAGCGTCTCGCCGTTGCTGAAGCCGAGCTGCAGCTTGACGAAGTCGCCGGCGGTGAAGTCGCCGGTGAGCGGGATCTGCGCCTGGGTCGAGAGGTTGACCCCGGCGCGGGGGCCGACGAGGACGGGCGCGAACCGGCCGGCGGTGACGCGGCCGTCGGGCGAGGTCACGGTATCGAGGGAGGCCGACTCGTTGACGTTGTTGGCGAGCGCGCCGATGAGGCGCCCCTCGCCCTGCTTGCTGGCGAGCACCCGCACGCCGAGCGCGTCGACGAGACCGTCGCGGTTGTTGACGCCACCCGCGATCGTGTTGACGCGGTCGGTCGGGTAATCGAAACCGCAGGACGAGAGCGCCCCGGCGGCCGGCACGAGCACCAGCAGGAGTCCGGCGAGGGCGGTCGGTCGCAGGTGTCGCATGGTTCGGCAGGCCTCCGCAGCAGTGGTTCGATGGGCCGTGGGCACGGCCGGTTCCGGATGCCCGCGCGACAGCGGCTCGGGCACCCTCATGCTACCGGCCCCGCGCGGTGCGTCCCGCCTCGGCTCAGGACCCGGAGGCGAGGCGACCGTCACAGAGTGCCGGACCGCGCCCCCCCCCGGCGGTGCGGGCGCGGTCCGGGCGGCCGGGCTCGGGGCGTCCGCGGCGGTCGCGGGTCAGGCGCGTAGGCCGACCTGGCTGGCCACGACGACCATCGCGATCACGACCGCGATGCTCAGCACGGTCGACAGCGCGAGCAACCGGGTGGCGCCGATGCGGAGTCCGAGCTTGAGCGGCAGGTAGGTCCAGCCGTCCTCGTGGTCGGCCACCAGACCCCACACCGAGCGGGTGAAGTGCACGCCCACGCCGAGCACGGCAGCGAGGACGACGATCGCCGTCTCGGGGCGGTCGCCGACCGCCTGGCCGCCCCAGCCGCCGTAGGAGAGGTAGGCCGGGACGAGGGCGAAGGACACCGCCCACGACCACCACGACAGCAGCCCCTTGCGCAGCAGGACGTTGCCGAGCATGCCGACGGCCACCGCGCCGAGGTAGAAGCAGCCGGCGCGGATGCCGGTGGTGACGGCGAGCGGGACGAGCAGCAGGACCGCGACGACCACCGCGTACCAGGCGGTCTCGGTGGTGAGGCGCCCCATGGCGATCGGCTTCGCGGTGAGGCCGTGCCGGCGGTCGCGGTCGCGGTCGACGATGTCGTTGTGCCAGCCGAGGACGGTCTGGCCGATGAGCACGGTCGCGAACACCACGCCGGTCTCCCGGGGGGCGCGACCGGTGAGCGCCGCCGCGAGCGCCACGGCGAGCGCGGTCGTGACCGCCTGCTTGGCGTGCGCGGCCTGGAGCAGCTGGACCCAGGTGACCTCCGCGGGCAGGCGACCACCGAGCAGGGCGCGCGCGATGGGGTTGCTCTCGGGCACGTGCGGCAGGGCGGCCGGCTCGTCGTCGCTCGGCTCGTCGCCGGCCGGGTCGGGGTCCGTCGACTCGTGGTCGGTCGGGTGGTCGTCCTCGGGGAACACCTCACCCTCGCCGTCGTGCGCGGCGGGGACCTCGGGTTGGGGCACCGTGTGGTCGGCGACGTCGTCGAACCCGCTCGCGCCGTCGTCCTGGGCGGGCGCCGCAGCGTCCGCGGGGTCGGCACCGAGTTCGCCCACGTCGTCCCCGGGGAGGTCGTGCTGCTCGGACGTCGTCTGCTCGACGGTGCCGGTGTCCTCCCCGGCGGAGCCGCGGCGTCGCCAACGCTGCATCTTCGCCATGGCGAGCAGTATCGACCACGGCGGGCCCGTGTGGACGCCGCCCCGCCCGGGCGGACGCCGGGTGCGGGCCTTGGTCCCGACCCCGGGGCCAGGACGACGTGGCCCGATCGGTGCAGGTCAGGGGAAGGTTCGCGGCCGCACGGAGGTTATGCAGGAGTGGTTGCGGGTACACACGCAACGCCCCTCACCGGGGAGGTCGGGTGATCTGCCTCACGGTGAACTCTGCGCGCGAAACACACCTCACAGGGGTTGTCAAGGCGCGCATTGCGGCCCTGACCTGCACAAACGCTTTCAGGGGCGGGGCTCGGACGTGGTAGAGTAGGCAACCCTAGGAAGGGGTTTTGCTCATATGACTTTCACCGTCGGCGAAACGGTCGTCTACCCCAATCACGGGGCCGCAGTGATCGAGAACATCGAGATGCGGACGATCAAGGGCCAGGAACGGCAGTACCTCGTGCTTCGGATCGTCGCCCAGCAGGACCTCGTGGTCCGGGTGCCGGCCGACAACCTCGACCTCGTCGGGGTCCGCGACGTCGTGGACAAGGACGGCCTCGACCGGGTCTTCAGCGTCCTGCGCGCCGAGCACGTCGAGGAGCCGACCAACTGGTCGCGCCGTTACAAGGCCAATCTCGAGAAGCTCCACAGTGGCGACGTCATGAAGGTGGCCGAGGTCGTGCGCGACCTGTGGCGCCGCGAGCGTGACCGCGGCCTGTCGGCCGGCGAGAAGCGCATGCTGGCCAAGGCTCGCCAGATCCTCGTCTCCGAGCTCGCCCTTTGCGAGAACACCAACGAGGACAAGGCCGAGACCATCCTCGACGAGGTCCTCGCCTCTTGACCCGTTCGCCCCTCGGGCGGGCCGTAGGCGCGGTCCCACTGCAGTCCATGACGACGACGTCGGAACCCACAGCAGCCACCAGCTGCCACGGGTCCGACGTCGTCGTCGTTTCCGGCGTTTCGTGGTCCGCGGGTCGCCGATGAGCGCCTGGGACGACGAGGCGCCGCCCGCGGCGGGCGTCGTCCTCGAGGCGGGGCGGGGTTCCCTGCCGTTCCGCCTCATCCCCGGCGAGTCGTTGGGGGCGGCGTCGGCCGGGGCGGCCGGTGAGGCCGGGATCGAGCTGGTCGACGCCACCGCCCCGCTCGCGGCCGTCGCCGAGCGCGGCGAGGTGCTCGTCGTCCACGATGCGCTGTGCCCGATGACGCCGCCGGCGTTCCTTGCCGCCTGTGCCGCGCGATCGGCCGACGACGACGTGGTGGTCGTGGGGGTGCGCGCGGTCACCGACACCGTGAAGCTGCTCGCACCCGCGCGGGGCGAGGCGGACGGTCCGGTGCTGGGGGCGACGGTCGACCGCGACGCCCTGGTGGCCGTGTGGTCGCCGGTGGTCGTGCCGCCCGACGTGCTCGCCGACCTCGCAGCGTCGGCCGGCGACGGTCCGACCCTCCCCGCGCTCGACCTCGCCGAGCTCACCGCGGCGCTCCGGGCGCGCTACGGGGCCGAGCGGGTGGTACTGGTCGACGCGCCGCCCGAGGCTCGCCGCGTCGGCGGGCTCGACGACATCGAGCTGCTCGAGGCGCTCACCCGGCCAGGCGACGGCTGAGCAGCTCCTCGGCGAGCACGACGTCCTCGGCGAAGGTGACCTTGAGGTTCACCGCGCTCCCGGCGACCGCCCGGACCTCGAGGGGGGCCGCCGTGCCATCCGGTGCCGCGTGCCGGTCGGCGAAGCGGGCGAAGGTCACCGCGGTGTCGGTTCCGTCGAAGCCGGCCTCCTCCGCGGCGCGGTAGGCCGCGGCCAGCGGGGCGGCGCGGAAGGCCTGGGGCGTCGCGACGCCGGCCAGCGTCCCGGTGCCCCACCCCTGCGGCGCCGCGGCCGGGTCCCGCGGCAGCAGGCCGGGCAGCGGATGCGTCGGCACCGCACCGCCCGCGGCGCGCGCCTGCGCGATGACGTCCTCGAAGAGCGCGCGCGAGGCCAGCGGCCGGGCGCCGTCGTGCAGGGCCACGACGTCGACCGAGCCGTCGGCGATCGCGGGGGCGAGCACCCGCAGCGCCGCCATCTCGGAGGCGTGTCGCGTGGCCCCGCCGTCCACGAGCAGCACCTCGCGGTCGGCCGCCTCCGGGGCTCGGGCGAGCGCCTCGTCGAGGGTCGGTTGCAGGGCGCCGGCGACCGTCGTCCTCTCGCCGGGGCGACACACCACGACCACGGGGCCGACGCCCGACACCTCGAGGGCGGTGGCCACCGACCAGGCGAGCAGCGGACGCCCGGCGAGCGGCAGCAGGACCTTGTTGACGCCCGCACCCACGCGCGTGCCGCTGCCGGCCCCGAGGACGACGATCGCCGCCCGCGCGGGCGGCGCGGGAGCCGCGGTGGGGTCGTCGAGGGGCACAGCGGCGAGCGTAGCGACGTCCGGGCGAAGCGTTTTCCTGGCCGTTACACAGCGAAATGCCGCTGAGAACAACGTCACCCTAGTTTCGCCGCATGAGTGCTCGAGGCGCTGCAGAGGAGTGGCAGCCGGTGTGCCGCATGGTCGAGCTCGAGGTGGATCGCGGCGTGACCGCGTTGGTGCACGGCCAGGCGATCGCGATCTTCCGCACCGCCGACGACGCGGTGTACGCCCTCGGCAACCACGACCCCTTCGCCCGCCACGTGGTCGGCGGCATCGCCAAGGGCATCGTCGGACGCCGCGGCGAGACCCCGTTCGTCGCCTCCCCGACCCATCGCCACGCCTTCGACCTGCGCACCGGCCGGTGCCTGGACGACGTCCACGTGACGGTGCCGGCCTACGACGTGAAGGTGGTGGAGGGCGTCGTCCTCATCGGGCACCGCAAGTCGCACGCGGCGTGAGGTGGCGGCGGTCGGCGGGCGCTGCTGGTCGACCGAATCTCGTGCTGGTCGCATGAAGCTTCATGTGACCAGCACGAGATTCACCGGCCAACCGGTGAATCTCAGGCCGGGTCCACCCGGGCCACGAGCGCGGTGGCCACGGCGGCCACGCCCTCACCGCGGCCGGTGAGGCCGAGGCCGTCGGTGGTGGTGGCCGAGAGCGACACGGGGGCACCGACGGCGGCGGTGAGCGCGGCCTCCGCCTCGCCGCGGCGGGCGCCGAGGCGGGGGCGGTTGCCGATCACCTGCACCGCCGCGTTGAGGACGACGAAGCCCGCCGCCTCGACGCGCCGACAGGTCTCGGCGAGCAGCGCAGCACCGCTGGCGCCGGCCCACTGGGGCTCGGCCGTGCCGAAGTTGGTGCCGAGGTCGCCGAGGCCGGCAGCGCTGAGCAGTGCGTCGCATACGGCGTGGGCGGCGACGTCGGCGTCGGAGTGACCCTCGAGTCGCACGGTCTCGTCGGGCCAGGTGAGGCAGCCGAGGGCGAGGGGCGGGTCGTCGTCCGCGCGGGGGACGAGTCGGTGGACGTCGGTGCCGACGCCCGTGCGCAGGCCCCGCAGGGGGGAGAGGTCGGGTCGTCCTGCGATCTCGCTCACGGGCGTGATCATGCCTGAGCAACAATCGAGGGTGTGAGGACGATGCGTTCGTGGTGGTCGGTGCTCGGCATCCTGGTCGGGTTGACGGGCCTGGCGGTGAGCTACGCCGTCGCGTCGCTGCTGCACGTGCGCGAGTCGCCGGTGGTCGCGGTCGCCGAAGGCGTCACCGCGCTGACGCCGGGCGCGGTCGTGGAGTGGGCGATCAGCACGTTCGGCACCGACGACAAGCTGGTGCTCACCATCGGCATCGTCGTCATCCTGCTCGTCGTGTTCGCCCTGCTCGGTCGCGCGGCCCGCGATCGTCGGTGGGTGGCGCTCGCCGGGTTCGGCGTCCTCGCGGCGATCGGGTTGGTGGCGGTGCTCGCCAAGCCGTCGCCGGGCATCAGCCAGATCGCGCCGCTGCTGGCCGGTCTGCTCACCTGGTCGGTGGCGCTCACCCGGCTCTCCGAGCGTCTCGAGCGGTGGGAGGCCTCCGCGGGCACCGACGACCAGGGGCGCACCGACCCGGCCTCGGCGGCCGAGAGCCGTCGCGGCTTCCTCGTGCTCTCGCTGGTCACCGCGGGCATCGCGGCCGGCGGCGGTCTGATCGGGCGGGTGGCCGGCTCCGGTCGACGTCGCGCCGAGGAGAGCCGCCGACTGCTGCGCATCGAGGGGGTCACCGCTCCGCAGGTGCCCGCCGGCGCCGATCGCGGCCTGCCCGGAGTGGCCCCCTGGCAGACGCCGGCCGACGACTTCTACTTGATCGACACCGCCTACATCAAGCCCACCATCGCGCCCGCCGACTGGCGCCTGCGTATCCACGGCGAGGTCGAGAACGAGATCGAGCTGACCTACGCCGACCTCGTCGGCCGCCAGGTCACCGAGGACTGGATCACCCTCAACTGCGTCTCCAACGAGATCGGCGGCGAGCTCGTCGGCAACGCCTGGTGGAGCGGGGTGCGCCTGGCCGACATCCTGGCCGAGGCCAAGCCGAAGGCGGGGGCCGACGCGGTGCTGCAGACCTCCGACGACGGGTGGACCTGCGGCACGCCGCTGGCCGCCCTCACCGACGACCGCAACGCCATGCTGGCCGTGGCGATGAACGGCGAGCCGCTGCCCATCGAGCACGGCTTCCCGGTGCGCACAATCGTGCCGGGGCTCTACGGCTACGTGTCGGCCACCAAGTGGGTCGTCGACATGGAGGTCACCCGCTTCGACCGCATCGAGGCCTACTGGACGCAGAAGGGCTGGGGCGAGTTCGGTCCGGTCAAGATGGCCTCGCGCATCGAGGTGCCCGGCCGCGGCGTCGAGGTGCCGGCCGGCGAGGTCGTCTGCGCCGGCCACGCCTGGAAGCAGCACACGGGCATCGAGGGCGTCGAGGTGCAGGTGGACGACGGCCGCTGGCAGCCCGCGCAGATCGCCCCCACCGCCGGCATCGACACGTGGGTGCAGTGGTGGATCACCCTCGACGTGAAGCCCGGCGAGCACACCGTCCGGGTGCGGGCCATCTCCCGGGAGGGCGAGGTGCAGACGGGCGCGATCGCCGATGTGCTGCCCGACGGCGCCACCGGCTGGCACACGGTGCCGTTCACCGCCACGGCCTGACACGGGCCCCGACCGGCCCCGGGAGCCCCGACCGACCCCGTGCGCGCCGGGTGACGATGCGCCGCCGACCCCGCGGCGTCCCTAGACTGCACGCGTGACGATCAGGCTCTACGACACCGCGACCCGCGAGGTCCGTGACTTCGTGCCCCTCCGGGAGGGCGAGGCGGGTCTGTACGTGTGTGGTCTGACGGTGCAGAGCGAGCCGCACGTGGGCCACGTGCGCTCGGGCGTGAACTTCGACGTGCTGCAGCGCTGGCTGCGCCTGCGCGGCTACGACGTCACGTTCATCCGCAACATCACCGACATCGACGACAAGATCCTCGTCAAGTCCGCCGAGCAGGGCCGCCCCTGGTACAACCTCGCCTACGCGATGCGCATCGAGCTCGACAAGGCCTACGCGGCGCTGAACGTGGCGCCTCCCACCTACGAGCCGATCGCCACCGGTCACATCCCCGAGATGATCGTGCTCATCGAGCGGCTGATCGAGCGCGGCCACGCCTACGCCGCCGACGACTCCTCGGGCGACGTCTACTTCGACGTGCGGTCCTGGGGCTCGTACGGCGAGCTGACCCGCCAGGGCGTCGACGACATGGAGCCCGCCGGCGACGCCGACCCGCGCGGCAAGCGCGACCCCCGCGACTTCGCGCTGTGGAAGGGCCGCAAGGCGAGCGAGCCCCCCACCGCCTCGTGGCCCAGCCCGTGGGGTCCGGGGCGACCTGGCTGGCACATCGAGTGCTCCGCCATGGCGGGCAAGTACCTCGGCGGGGCCTTCGACATCCACGGCGGCGGCGTCGACCTGCGCTTCCCGCACCACGAGAACGAGCAGGCGCAGTCGCGTGCGGCGGGCGGGGCGTTCGCCTCCTACTGGATGCACAACGCCTGGATCACCACCGCCGGCGAGAAGATGAGCAAGTCGCTCGGCAACACCCTCAGCGTTCCGGGGGTGCTGCAGCGCGTGAGCGGTGCCGAGCTGCGCTTCTACATCGTCGCGGCCCACTACCGCTCCAACATCGAGTTCTCCTTCGAGGCCCTCGAGGAGGCCGCGTCGGGCTACCGGCGCATCGTGTCCTTCCTCGAGCGCGCGGGCGGCGACGCCCTGCGTCAGCCCGACGCCGACACGGTCCTCGCCGCCCTGCCCGAGGCCTTCGCCTCCGCGATGGACGACGACCTCGGCACCCCCGCCGCGGTGGCGGTGCTCTACGACGCCGTGCGCGAGGGCAACCGCCTGCTCGCGGCCGGCGACGCCGCCGTCGCGGGCCAGGTCGCCGCGGTCGGAGCGATGCTCGACGTCCTCGGCGTGCACCCCGGCGACCCCGCGTGGACGACGTCCGCCACCCGCGGCTCGGAGGAGCGCCTCTCCACCGCGGTCGACGCCCTCGTGGCGGGGCTGCTCGAGGAGCGCAGCGCCGCGCGCGAGGCCAAGGACTGGGCCCGCGCCGACGCCATCCGCGACCGCATCAAGGCCGCCGGCATCGAGATCACCGACACCGCCGACGGTTCCTCCTGGACGATCGGCGGCTGAGCCCCCGCTCGCCCCCGTTCCGATCCACCCGTCCCGATCCACCACCCGCCCAGCAGCCGCAGACCACACCACCGAAGAGATGAGCCACCATGCCCGGTAACTCCAGCCGCAAGGGCGCGATCCGCAAGTCCAGCAAGCGACCCACCGCCGGCTCCGGCGGCCGCGTGCGCCGCGGGCTGGAGGGCAAGGGGCCGACGCCGAAGGCCACCGAGCGCGAGTACCACAAGGCCCACAAGATCGCGGAGGCCAAGAAGCGGGCCGCCGCCAAGAAGGGCGCCCCGCGCGGACGACGCCGCACCGGCGACGCCGAGTGGATCGCCGGGCGCAACCCGGTGGTCGAGGCGCTGCGCGAGAAGGTGCCGGTGACCGCGGTCTACGTCGCCGAAGGGGCCGAGCGCGACAACCGTCTGCGCGAGGTCTTCCGCCTGGCCGCCGAGCAGGGCATCGGCCTGCTCGAGATCAGCCGCGGCGAGCTCGACCGGCTCACCGACGGCGCCGTGCACCAGGGTCTCGCGGCCAAGATCCCGGCCTACGAGTACGCCCACCCCGACGACCTGCTCGACGCGGCCGACGAGGCCGGCGAGGCGCCGCTGATCGTCGTCCTCGACTCGATCACCGACCCCCGCAACCTGGGCGCCATCGTGCGCAGCGCCGCCGGGTTCGGTGCCCACGGCGTGGTCATCCCCGAGCGTCGCGCGGCGTCGATGACGGCCTCGGCCTGGAAGACCTCCGCCGGCGCCGCCGCGCGCTGCCCCGTGGCGCAGACGGTGAACCTCACCCGGCAGATCAAGGCCTTCCAGGAGGCGGGCTGCTTCGTCGTGGGCCTGGCCGCCGACGGCGACCTCACCCTGCCCGAGCTCGCCGCGGACGCCGACCTGGCCCGAGGCCCGCTCGTGATCGTGGTGGGCTCGGAGGGCGACGGCCTCTCGCGCCTGGTGTCGGAGAACTGCGACCGGCTGATGTCGATCCCGATGGCCGGCGTGCTGGAGTCGCTCAACGCGGGAGTCGCCGCCTCGGTGGCCCTCTACGCCGTCGCCGAGGCGCGCGCGCAGCGGTGAGTCGTCCGCGCCTGCCGTCGCCCCGCCGAGCGGCGGGGCTGGTGGCGGGTGCGCTCGCGTGGCTCACGCTCGCGGTCGTCGCCGCGCTGTGGGTGTTCACCTCCTCCACCCGCGCCGTCGACATCGCCAGCCACGACGCTGTCGTGGCCCCCGACCTCAGCGGCGAGATCGTGCTGCGCACCGGGCCGGTGCTGCCCGACCTCCGGGTGCCCTCGGGCAGCGCGGTCGGCGCCCAGATCACGCTCGGCAAGAGCGACACCTCGTCGCTGGAGGAGCTCACCGCCCGCTACGCCGCGATCGGTTCGCAGCCGGAGGGTCAGGTGGCTGCGGTCGAACGGGCCGTGCGGTCGATGGCCTACGCCGCCGCCCTGCAGGGCGCTGCGCTCGCGACCGTGCCACTGCTCCTGTGGGTGCTCCTCGGCGCCGAGCGCCGCCGCGGCCTGCCCCGGGCACTGCTGAGCCGGCGCGGAGCGGCGGGCGTCGTCGTCCTCGCGCTGGTGGTGGTCGCACTCGTGGTGCCGACCCGGTGGGGGCGCGGGGAGGAGCGCTCCGATCGCTGGATGACGCTGCGCTCCTTCCTCGGCCCCGACATCCCGGTGCCCGACGCCGCTCGCGGGGTGGAGATCTCCGGCGACGCCACCACCGCCGGCAGTCGGCGCCTCATCGAGAGCGCCGTGAGCTCCTACGAGCAGGGCGAGCGGTTCTACCGCGCCGCCGAGGAGGCGGCCGCCGATCTCGACCTTCGCCCGCCCGCGGACGACGAGAGCGTCGCGGTGCTGGTGTCCGACCGGCACGACAACATCGGCATGGACCGCGTCGCCCGCGCGATCGGCGACGCCGGCGGTGCGACCACGGTGCTCGACGCCGGCGACGACACCTCCACGGGCGAGCGCTGGGAGGCCTTCTCGCTCGACTCGGTCTCGGCGGCCTTCGACGGCTACGACCAGCGCTTCGCCGTGTCGGGCAACCACGACAGCGGCACCTTCGTGCGCCGCCAGATGGAGCGGCTCGGCTGGACCTACTTCGACGGCGAGGTGCGCGAGGGGCCCGGCGGATCGGCCCTCCTGGGCGTCGACGACCCGCGCTCCAGCGGCCTGGGCAACTGGCGCGACGAGAAGGGCCTGTCGTTCAGCGAGGTGGGCGACCGGCTCGCCGACGCCGCCTGCGCGGCCGATGCCGACGGGCGCCGCGTCGCGACCCTGCTCGTGCACGATGCCAACATCGGCCGTGACGCGCTGCGGCGGGGCTGCGTCGACCTCGTCGTCGGCGGCCACGTGCACGTGGAGAGCGGGCCGACGGCGGTGGAGAGCGACGGCAGCGGTGCAGGTGAGGCCGGCACGGTCGGCTACACCTACACCCTCGGGACGACGGGCGGCGCCGCCTACGCGATCGCCTACGGCACCAAGCTGCGCCGCGCCGCCAACGTCGCGCTCATCACCTATCGCGACGGCCGCCCGGTGGGCCTGCAGTCGGTCACCCTGCAGACCAACGGCCGCTTCGACGTGACCGCCTGGCAGCCGCTGCTCTACGGCGACGACATGGACGGCGTCCCCGCCGGCGAGGTGACCCCCGGGCCGGACGGCGCCACCGGCTCGCCGCCGCCGGCGGAGGCGACCACCACGCCCCGCTGACCCGGATTCCGCGTCGCCACCCCTGGCCGGTGTCGGAGGTCCGGTCTAGCGTGCGGCCATGAGCATCCTCGAGGGTCGCCCACGCACCGCCCTGCTGGTCGTCGACGTGCAGAACGACGTGGTCGCCGGGGCGCCGCGTCGCGACGAGGTCGTGGCCGCGATCGACACCCTGGTGGCGCGGGCACGCGAGGCCGGTGCGCCGGTGATTTGGGTGCAGCACTCCGACGACGGCCTGCCGCGCGACACCCCCGGCTGGGAGTACGTGCCCGAGCTGGTGCGCGCCGACGACGAGCCCCTCGTGCACAAGACCTACGGCGACTCCTTCGAGGCCACCGAGCTCGAGCAGCTGCTCGCCGAGGCACAGGTCGGCCGCGTGGTCGTCACCGGCGCGCAGAGCGACTTCTGCATCCGCAGCACCCTGCACGGCGCGCTCGTGCGCGGCTACGACGTCACCCTGGTCGGCGACGCCCACACCACCGAGGACCTCACCCAGTGGGGTGCCCCGGCGCCCGAGCAGGTCGTCGCCCACACCAACCTGCTCTGGTCGGGGCAGCGGGCCCCCGGTCGCACTGCCGCGGTCGTGTCGAGCGCGGAGGTCGACTTCGGCACTGCGCCCGCGTCGTCCTAGGCTGTGCGCCACGATCCCCGGTTGGTCTGCCGGCAGGGCCCGCCTGACTTTGAATCAGGACAAGCGACGTAGGTTCGACTCCTACCCGGGGAGCACAGTGCGGCAGGGCCGGGTGGCGTCACCGGTTCGTAAGGTCGTGGGGCTCGCCGTCGGGGGTGGGCTCCCTACCCTGGGAGCCATGACTCGATCGCCGTCCCGTCGGGCCGCTTCCGCCATCGTCGTCCCCCTCGTGACGGTCGTCCTCGCCGGATGTGGAGCCGATCCCGGCCCCTCGGAGGGCCGTGCGAGCGACCCGGACGCCGCGGCCACCGCGACCGGCGGTGCCGCCACCAGCGCCACCGCGGCACCTGCGGCCCCGTCGTCCGGGGTGCCGAGCTCCGCGCCCGCCGCCGCGGCACCGGCTGCCCTGCGCTTCACCGCCCGCACCGTCGGCGGTCGCGAGTTCGACGGAGCCTCGCTCGCGGGCCGCCCCGTCGTGCTGTGGTTCTGGGCACCGTGGTGCTCGGTCTGCGCGCGCCAGGCACCGGAGGTCGCCGACCTGGCCCGCCGGTACGGCGACCGGGTGGCCTTCGTCGGCGTCGGTTCGCTCGACAAGGGGCCGGCCCTGAAGCGGTTCGCCGGGCGGGCGCCCGGGCCGATCCACCTCGACGACGAGGACGGCACCCTCTACCGCGACTTCGGTGTGTCCGAGCAGTCGTCGTTCGTCGTCCTCGACGCGCGCGGCGAGGAGGTGCTCCGCTCGGGCTACGACGACGACGAGGCGCTGGACGAGGTCGTGGCCCGGCTCGCGGGCTGACCCGATGGACGCCGCGACCCTCGGACTCGCCTTCACAGCCGGAGCCCTGGCCGCACTCAATCCCTGCGGCTTCGCGATGCTGCCGGGCTACCTCACGTTGGTCGTGCGCGGTGTCGACCCCTCGGCCGCGGGCGCGCGGGCCGCGGGCACCTCCGCGCCGAGCGCTCCCCCCACAGCCGCCACCCTCACCCGGCTGGGCCGGGCTCTGGCCGCCTCGGCCTGGATGACGGTGGGCTTCGTCGCGGTGTTCGCGGCCTTCGGCCTGGTGATCTCGCCGGTCGCGGCCTCGGCGCAGGAGGTGCTGCCGTACGTCACGGTGCTGGCGGGTGCGCTGCTCGCCGTGGTCGGGGCGATGATGCTCCTCGGTCGCCGCGTCGCCCTCCCGCTCCCCACGCCGCGTCGCGGCGCGGGCATCGGCGCGGCCACCACGCTGGGCTACGGCGCGATCTACGCCGTCGTCTCCCTCACCTGCGCGGTCGGACCGTTCCTGGCCGTGGTCGTCACCTCGCTGCGCGGCGGTTCCGTCGGGGAGGGGCTCACCCTTTTCGTCCTCTACGCCGCCGGGATGGGCCTCGTGGTGGGTGTCGCCGCGGTGGCGGTGGCGCTGGCCGCCGGCGGTCTGATCGGGGCGCTGCGCGGCAGCGGGCGCTGGCTCCCGCGGGCCAGCGGCGCGGTGCTGGCGGTGGTCGGTCTGTACGTGGCCTACTACGGCGTCTGGGAGGTGCGGGTGCTCGGCGGTGCCGATCCCGCGGACCCGGTGATCGACGCTGCTCTGGCCGTGCAGGGGTCGCTCAGCGATCTCGTCCGCGCGCTCGTCCCCGGCGTCGGCTGATCGCGGAACTGCCGGCGCCGACAGGCCTTACGAAAGGGTGACGGCCCGGCTACGACCCTGTGGTCGACCGCGGCGAGGTGCCAGGCTCGCAGGATGAGCAGCGCAGAGGTGGCCGTCATCGGCGGCACCGGCTTCTACGAGTTCCTCGACCACCCCCGTGCGGTCGAGACGGGCACGCCCTTCGGGCCGGCGTCCGGGCCGGTCAGCGTCGGCGAGGTCGAGGGGCGACGCGTCGCCTTCCTGCCGCGTCACGGTGCGGGCCACGCACTCCCACCGCACTGCATCGACTACCGGGCCAACCTCTGGCTGCTGCGCTCACTGGGGGTGCGGCAGGTGCTCGCGCCCTACGCGGTCGGAGGTCTGCGACCCACCGTCGCGCCGGGCGACATCGTCGTCCCCGACCAGCTGGTCGACCGCACGACCGGACGGGCGGGCACCTTCGTCGAGACCGGCGCGGTGCACGCCCCGCTGGCCGACCCCTACTGCGCGCGGATGATCGGGGCGCTGGGCCGGCGCGACGACGTCACGGTCGGCGGCACGATGGTGGTGATCGACGGCCCTCGCTTCAACACCCGCGCCGAGTCGCGGCACTACGCCGCGCAGGGGTGGGACCTCGTCAACATGACCGCCCAGCCCGAGGCGACCCTGGCTCGCGAGCTGCGCCTGTGCTTCGCGGCCCTGGCCCTCGTGACCGACATGGACGCTGGCGTCGACGCCGACACCGCCGTGACCCAGGACGACGTGTTCGCCGCCTTCGCAGCCAACCTCGAGCGCCTCAAGGCCGTGGTGCGAGCGACCGTCGCCGACCTCCCCGACCCCGACGGCTGCGCCTGCGCCGCCTGGGCCGACGGCATCGACGCGGCGCTGCTGCCGTGAGGGTCGTGCTCACCGGGGCCGCAGGCTTCATCGGCTCGACGATCGCCCGCCAGCTCGCCGATCTCGGAGCGGAGGTCGTCGGCATCGACCTCATGCTCGCCCAGGCGCACGGCGCCGCGGAGCCTCCGGACGGCGTGCACCAGCTCGACGTCGTCGACGCCCACGCGTGGCGGTCCCTGCTCGAGGGGGCCGACGTGGTCTGCCACCAGGCAGCGATGGTCGGTGCCGGCGTCCGCGTGGGCGACCTGCCCGACTACGCGCGCCACAACGACCTCGGCACCGCAGCCCTCGTGGCCGCAGCCGCCGGCGTGGGGGTCTCGCGCGTCGTCCTCGCCTCGTCGATGGTGGTCTACGGCGAGGGCCGCTACGTGTGCGAGGAGCACGGCGCGCAGCGGCCGGCGCCGCGGTCGGTCGCCGAGCTCGAGAGCGGTCGCTTCGAGAACCCCTGCCCGGTCTGCGCCCGGCCGCTCGCCTGGGCCCTGGTCGACGAGGACGCCCCGCTCGACCCCCGCAGCGGGTATGCGGCGAGCAAGCTCGCCCAGGAGCACTACGTGGCCGCGTGGGCGCGCCAGGCCGGCTCGTCGGCGATCGCGCTGCGCTACCACAACGTCTACGGCCCCGGCATGCCCCGCGACACCCCGTACTCCGGCGTCGCCGCCATGTTCCGCAGTTCGCTCGAGCGCGGCGAGCCGCCCCGCGTGTTCGAGGACGGCGGGCAGGCCCGCGACTTCGTGCACGTGGACGACGTCGCGCGGGCCAACGTGGCCGCGATCGAGGCACTCCTCGTGCGGCCCTCGGCCGGCACGTCGCGCGCCTACAACGTGTGCTCGGGTGCCCCCATCACCATCGGCGAGGTCGCGGACCTCGTGGCGCAGGGGGTGACGAGCGAGCACGGCGGCGACGAGCCCGCGCTGCGGCCGCAGGTCACCGGGGAGTACCGCCTCGGCGACGTGCGCCACGTGGTGGCCTCGCCCGCCCGCGCCGCCGAGGAGCTCGGCTTCCGCGCCCGGGTGTCGCCGTCCACCGGACTGCGGGCCGTCGCCACCGCGCCGCTGCGCGCCTGAGGACGGCTCGCCCGCCGGCTCACCAGCCCGTCTGCAGCAGGTGCTGGACGACGAGCGCGGCGCCGATCTGCACCACCAGCAGGCGCCGCCGCCAGGGCTCCGGCACCAGGGCCGCACCGACGAGCAGCCACGGCACGAACGGCAGCCAGATGCGCTCGACCTCCGCCCGGCTCATCTGGGAGACGTCGGCCAGCAGCACCGTGGCCGCAGCGGCCGCCACCAAGACGAGGACGACGCGCCGCTCCCCGGCGGCGGCGCCGGCCCGGCCGAGCGCCTCACGACGCCGCGCCCAGGCCACCGCGACGACGGCACCCAACGCCGGACCGGCGCTCACGGTGAGCGCCGCGAGGTTGCCCCACATCCAGTACTGCGGCGGGCGCACGTGCGCGACGCCGTCCCAGTAGCGGCCGTGCAGCACGTGCAGGCCCTCCCACCAGGCGAAGCCGAGGGCGGCGTAGGCGAGCACGACCGCCGAGGCGGCGAGGGCCGCGGGCACGAGCGGGCGCCACGAGCCGCCGAGGAACAGCACGGCGAGCGCGAGCACACCCAGCAGCGGGAGCCCGTAGGACATCATCACGGCGGCGCCCAGCAGCAGGCCGGCGCCCGCCGACCACCCGAGCGCGGGCGCGCGGCGCGTCGACGTGGCGGCGAAGGCCAGCATCGCCAGGCCCCAGGCGCCGACCGCGGCGAACATCGCGTCGGCCGAGACGCACTGCCAGATCGCCGCCGGGCCCAGGGTGAGCAGGGGCGCGGCACGACGGGCGGCCGACTCGGCACCCAGTCGGCGCAGGGTGACCAGCACGGCGGGCGCCGTGCTCGCCGCGATCACGGTGACGACGAGACCGGCGGCCAGACCGCCCCCGAGACCGAGTCGCACCAGCACCACGAAGAAGGTCAGCGCCCCCGGCGGGTGGCCCGCGATGTGCACCGGCCAGTTGTCCGGCGCCGCGGAATAGGGGATGCGATCGGTGTACTCCCGCAGCGTCGCGGGCAGGTCGTCGGTGGCGCGGGCCGTGCGCAGGTACTCGTAGGGCGTCTGGAGGATCACGCCGATGCCGTCGCGGCCGTCGACCAGAGCGAGCGCCAGCATCCACAGCAGCCCTGCCGCGAAGGTCGCGACCAGCAGCCGGCGCCACGAGAGCCGCCGGGCCAGTGCGGGCGCGTAGCGCACCCCGAGGACGGCGATCGCCACCGCACCCGCCGTGCCGGGCCCGACGCGCGGCGCCCACTCGGCGTGCAGCGGCGGGAACGAGCGCACGTGGACGTTCCACCCGGTCACCGCCGGCAGCGCCATCGCCAGCGCGACGAGAGCGAGCGCCGCGGCCAGGCCGCCGAGCACGGCCCGGTCGAGCCGGTCGAGTGCGGTCGGCGAGCGATCGGTCGACGGCGGCGCGGCGCGGTGGGTCGCGAGGCGACCGGTGGGGGCGTCCATGCCGCCACGCTAGGCGCGGGCGGGCCGCAGGCCGAGGGTCAGCGGGCCGACGTCACCTCACCGTAAGCATTGGCGGCCCCGAACGGGGCGCGGCGTTCCTAGCGTTGACGGCATGCAGAACACATGCACCCTGGTGCTCCCGTGCCTCGACGAGGGGGCGGCGCTGCGCCACCTCCTGCCGCAGGTGCCGCCCGGCCTCGCCGTGGTGGTGGTCGACAACGGATCGACCGACGACACCGCCGAGGTGGCCCGCGCGCACGGGGCACTCGTCGTCCACGAGGAGCGGCGCGGCTACGGCGCTGCCGTGCACCGCGGCATCGAGGCTGCGGCCACCGACCTCGTCGCGGTGATGGACGGCGACGGCTCGATGCTGCCGCGCGACCTCGCGCCGCTCATCGACCAGGTCAGCCGGGGTGCGGCCACCATGGCGGTCGGCCGGCGGCGTCCGGTGCGGCGCGGGGTCTGGCCCTGGCACGCCCGTCTGGGCAACCGCGTCGCGCTCGCGGTGCTGCGCCGCCGCACCGGCGTGCGGCTGCACGACATCGCCCCCGTGCGGGTGTGCGGCCGCGCCGAGCTGCTCGCCCTCGGTGTGGAGGACCGTCGCTTCGGCTATCCCGTCGAGCTGCTCGCCCGCGCCTCGCGCGCCGGGTGGGTGATCGACGAGCACGACATCGAGTACCACCCGCGCACGGCCGGCACCCGCTCGAAGGTGAGCGGCTCGGTGCGCGGCACGGTGCGTGCGGCGCGCGACTTCGCGAGCGTGCTGCGATGAGGGCCCGGGCCCTCGTGGTGGCCAAGGCGCCGGTCGCCGGTCGGGTGAAGACCCGCCTCGCCGCCACCGTCGGTGCCGACGCCGCGGCCCGGCTGGCCGCCGCATCGCTGGCCGACACGATCCTCGCCTGCCGGGAGGCTTTCGACGAGTGCCACCTGGCGCTCGAGGGCGACCTGGCCGAGGCCGTGGACGGCGAGCTGCTCACCGCGCTGCTGAGCGGCTGGCACGTGATGGCCCAGTGCGAGGGCGACCTCGGACGGCGCCTGGCCCACGCGCACGCCGCCGTCGGCGCCCGCTTCGGCGGGCCGGTGGTGCAGGTGGGCATGGACACGCCCCACCTCGACCCCGCCGCACTGCGCGCGATCGCCGACGCGTGCCGGCCCGGTGGCGCGGTGCTCGGTCCGGCCGAGGACGGCGGCTGGTGGGTGCTCGCGCTGCATGGCGGCGGCGGTGCCGCCGCGCTGGCCCCCGTGCCGACGTCCACCCCGACGACCGGGGCTGACACCCGCCGCGCCCTCGAGGACGACGGCCTGGTGGTCGAGCCGGCCGCGGTGCTGCGCGACGTCGACACCGCCGCCGACGCTCGCGCGGTGGCCGCCGCTGCTCCGGCGACGCGGTTCGCCCGCCGCTGGCGCGGGATCGAGGTGGCGGCATGACGGTGACCGCGCAGTCGACCGACCTCTTCGGCGCAGCCCTGCGCGGCGAGTTCTGCGAGGTGGTGGGCGACGGGGCCGCGGCGTTCCAGTTGCCCGTCGCCCGCTGGTGCGGTGCGGCCGATCGCTCCGACCGTGCGCTCCTGCGCCACTGCCGCGGGGCGACCCTCGACGTCGGCTGCGGGCCGGGCCGGATGGTCGAGCACCTCGCCCGCGCGGGCCGAGCGGCCCTCGGCATCGACGTCAGCCCGGAGGCGGTGGCGAGCACGGTGCGCCGCGGAGCCGCGGCGATCCTGCGCGACGTCCACGCGCCCCTGCCGGCCGAGGGCCGGTGGGAGACGGTGCTGCTCGCCGACGGCAACATCGGCATCGGCGGCGACCCGCGCCGCCTGCTCGCCCGGGTCGCGGGCCTGCTCGCTCCGGGCGGTCGTGTCGTGGTCGACCTCGCGCCGCCGGGTGCGGGCGTGCGCACCGACCGCGTGCGGCTGCGCACGACGGCGGCGACCAGCGAGCCGTTCGCGTGGAGCACGGTGTCGGTGGACGCCATCGACTCCCTCGCGAGGGCGGCGGGCTTCGTCGAGGTCCGCCGCTACTGCTCCGGCGGACGCTGGTTCGCCGTCGCGGTGAAGGCCGCCTGATGGGGCGCGTCACGGCCTACGCCGACCGGTTCAGCGCGCTCCGCCCGCCCGCCGAGGAGGACTTCACCTCGCCGCTGCGCAGTGCCGCGGTGGCGGCTCGGGTGGGCCTGTGGCTCGGGATCTGCTTCGGCCTCGCCTTCCTCACCGGCCTGATCAGCCACTGGGCGCAGGAGCCCGACGCGTGGCTGCCCTTCCCGACCCGCCCCACCTGGGGGTACCGCGTCACCCAGGGGCTCCACGTCGTCATCGGTGTGGCCGCCATCCCGCTGCTGCTGGTGAAGCTGTGGACGGTGTTCCCGAAGCTCTTCGCCCGGCCGCCGCGGGGGCTGCGGCGCGTCGTCCTCGAGGTCGGGGAGCGGGGCAGCATCGGCGTGCTCGTCGGCGCCGCGATCTTCCAGCTCGCCTCCGGCCTGGCCAACAGCGCGCAGTGGTACCCGTGGGACTTCCGCTTCCGCAGCACCCACTACGCGATGGGGTGGATCGCGGTGGGCGCCCTCGCCCTGCACATCGCGATCAAGCTCCCGGTGATCAGGACGGCGCTGGGGGAGCCCGTCGACTCCTCGACCCTCGACCGCGAGGGCGCGGATCCGGTCGCCTCGATCGCCCCCGGTGCCCTCGACCGTCGCGGGCTCGTGCGCACCGCGCTGCTGGCCGCCGGTGTCGCCGTGATCGCCACGGCGGGCTCCACCGTGCCGCTGTTGCGCCGCATCTCGGTGCTCGGCGTGCGCAGCGGCGACGGCCCAGGCGGCATCCCGATCAACAAGTCCGCCCGCGCCGCCGACGTCGTGGCCTCGGCGCTCAGCCCCGACTACCGGCTGACGGTCACGTTCGGCGCGAACTCCCGCGTCTTCACCCGCGAGGAGCTGGCCGCGCTGCGCCAGACCAGCCGAGAGCTCCCCATCGCCTGCGTCGAGGGGTGGAGCGCCAGCGGGCGCTGGTCGGGGGTGCGGCTGCGCGATCTGCTCGACCTGGTCGAGGCGCCGCGCGAGCGTGCCGTGCGCATCACCTCGCTGCAGCAGAGGGGGCCCTACCGGGCCACCGAGCTGCCCGCGCAGTTCGCCGACGATCCCTCCACGCTGCTCGCCCTCACCCTGGACGACGAGCCGCTCGCCCTCGACCACGGCTACCCCTGCCGCCTGATCGCGCCCAACCGGCCCGGCGTCCTGCAGACCAAGTGGGTCACCGACGTGGAGGTGCTCGCATGAGGATCCCGAACGCCGTGGACGCGGTGCGGGCGCTGGTCGGCCTGGTCGGCCTCGGCGTCGGGCTCTACGGACTGGTGCTGCTGCTCGACCTCGGCACCGACAACCTGCTGGCCACCGCCACCTGGGTGGTGGGCGGCATCGTCGTCCACGACGCGGTGCTCGCCCCGGCGACGATCGCGGTGGCGGTGCTCGCGGGGCTGCTGCTGCGGCGCCGGCTCCCGGGCGCCTGGGTGAGTGCCGCGGTGGTGCTGGCCACGGTCACCGTGGTGGGCATCCCGGTGCTCGGTCGGTTCGGCGCCCGCCCCGACAACCCGACGCTGCTCGACCGCGACTACGCCGTCGGCTGGGCGATCCTGGCCGTCGCCTGCGTGGCAGGCGGCATCATGGGCACCCTGGTCCGGCGTCGGGCCGCGGCACGGGAGGGGCGATGAGCATGGCGAGGATCCTCGTGACCGACGACGACGCGACCGTGCGCGAGGTCGTCGTCTCCTACCTGCGTGCCGGCGGGCACGACGTCGCCGAGGCGCAGGACGGCGTCGAGGCGCTCGCCAGCATGCGCGAGCAGCCCTCCGACCTCGTGCTGCTCGACCTGATGATGCCGCGCATGGACGGTCTCGAGGTGTGCCGCCGCCTGCGAGCCGTCGGCGAGGTGCCGATCATCATGCTGACCGCGCGCGGCGCGGAGACCGACCGCGTGGTCGGCCTCGAGGCCGGGGCGGACGACTACCTGACCAAGCCCTTCAGCCCGCGCGAGCTGGTGCTGCGCGTCGACGCCGTGCTGCGTCGCGTGGGGGAGCGGCGCACGCCGAGGACGGGGGAGCACCGCGATGGCGACCTCGTCGTCGACGTCGCCCGCCACGAGGCGACGCGGGCGGGCGTGCCGCTCGCGCTCACCTCGCGCGAGTTCGACCTGCTGGTCTTCCTTCTGACCCACCGCGGCGTCGCGTTCTCCCGCGAGGAGCTGCTGCAGCAGGTCTGGGGCTGGTCCTTCGGCGACCAGTCGACCGTGACCGTGCACGTGCGACGCCTGCGCGAGAAGGTCGAGCCCGATCCGCGCAACCCCACCCGGTTGGTGACGGTGTGGGGCGTGGGCTACCGCTGGCAGGAGGCGGCATGACGAGGGACGACCTCGAGATCGCGCTGGTCGCCGTCCGCTGGGCCGGCGCGATGGCGGTGCTGGGCCTCGGCGTCCTCTGGTTGCTGCGCCGCAACTCGCTGCGCTGGCTCGCCGCTGCGCTCGCGGTGCTGGCCGTGTCGATCGTCGCCGCCGGCGTGTTCGGCACGGCGCGGGCGATGTTCTACTCCAGCCACGACTACGGCGTCACGTTGCGCGTGCTCGTGGTGTCGATCCTGGTCGCGGCCGTCGCCGCCACGATCGCGGGCACGGTGCTCGCACGCTCTTCGGAGTCGGTGCGCCAAGAGGCTCGTCGCTTCGGTGAGAGCGGCTCGTTCACGGCTCCCGGACGACGCGGGCACGCCGAGCTCGACCACCTCGTCACCGAGCTCGAGCGCACCAGCGCCCGGCTCGCCGAGTCGCGCGAGCGCGAGGCGGCGCTCGAGCAGTCGCGACGCGAGCTGATCGCGTGGGTCTCGCACGACCTGCGCACCCCGCTGGCCGGGATGCGCGCCATGACCGAGGCGCTCGAGGACGGCATGGCGGACGACCCGGCTCGCTACCACCGCCAGATCGGCTCCGAGGTGGAGCGCATGGTGCGCATGGTCGACGACCTCTTCGAGCTCTCCCGCGTGCAGTCCGGAGCCCTGAAGCTCTCCATCGAGCACCTCTCGCTCGGCGACCTCGTCAGCGAGACGATCGCGAGCGCCGACCCGGTGGCCCGAGCCCGAGGTGTGCGCCTCGGCGGGGCGGTGGAGCACGGCCTGCAGGTGAGCGGCGACCCGGCCGAGCTCGCCCGCGTGCTCGGCAACCTGGTGATGAACGCGATCCGGCACACCCCCTCCGACGGCGAGGTCACCGTGGTCGGGCGCGCCGTGGACGACGGCGTCGAGGTCGCCGTGCACGACGGGTGCGGCGGCATCGACGAGGCCGACATGGAGCGGGTCTTCGACGTCGCCTGGCAGGCCAGTCCGGCCCGGCGCACGGGAGTCGAGGGCACTGAGGCGGTGTTCGGCAGCGGCGCCGGCCTCGGGCTGGCGATCGTCAAGGGCATCGTGGAGGCCCACGACGGCCGGGTGGAGGTCAGGAACGAAGCGGCGGGATGCCGCTTCCTCGTCCGCCTGCCCTGAGCGGCTCCCGCCGCGCCCGGCCTCAGCGCACCCGGATGTCGCGCCCCACGGTGCTCGTGTTGCCGCCGACGTCGGTGACGGTGAGCTCGAGGCGCATCGGGGTGCGCTTCTCCACCGGCTGGAGGTCGTAGGTGAGGTTGTCGAGGTCGGCGTAGAGACCGGTCTCGGTGGTGGCCACCCACTCCTCCTCGCCCTGCGCGTCGACGGTGAGGATCTCGGGCACGATGATGCCGTCGGGCTCGACGGTGAGCTCGCCGTAGGTCTCGGCGTCGGCGTCGTAGGCGTAGTAGACCTCGCTGATGATGTCGCCCTCCTCGTCGAAGACCAGCGAGAGCAGGGCGTCCTGGTAGGTCTCGCCGTCGACGTCGTCGGGCGCGTAGTAGGCCATCGGCACGTTGACGGTGTACTGCCCGTCGTCCTCGGCGCGCTCGAGCTGCAGGTAGGCCACCGCCTCGTCCTCGCCGTCGCTGATCACCAGCTGGGTCTGGTCGTAGAAGCCGGCGGCCACGGGCTCGCCGTCCTCGCCGATCTCGGCGAACTCCTCGCCGATGTAGCGCAGCGAGCCGTCGGCGTCCTTGAGGGCGTAGGCGATCGTGGCGCCGACCAGGTTGTCCTGGCCGATCTCGTCGTAGATCGAGCTGATGAGGTAGCCGTCGCCGTCGAACTCGACCTCGGTGGCGCCGTCGTCCAGCGAGGCGGACTCCTCGTCGGTGAGGGCGTCGCCGGCGCCGTAGTAGGCGTCGAGGAAGCCGTTCCAGCCCTTGGCCGTGCGCACCTTCGTGTAGGCGTCGTCGATGAGCTCGGAGTTCGGCGGGAAGTAGATCGAGAGCCCGGAGGCGCCCTTGGTGGCCTTGCCGTCGACCTTGGCCAGGGTCACGTCGTTCACCGCGCGGACGACGGCGTCGGCCTCGTCGGCCACGTCGAGCGCCTCCACGGCGATGCCGCCGGCCAGCAGGCCGAGGTCGAGCAGGTGCGCGTCCTCGGTCTCGTCGGGGCTGCGGGCGAAGCTCAGCGTCTTCTGGGCCACGCGTCCGACCGGACCGCTCACCTTGGCCGCCCGCTCGCCCAGGGCGTCGGCGAGCGCGTCGACGGCCTCGTCGACCTCCTTCATCCGGTCGAGGTCGAGCAGCGCGAGGGTGATCGACTCCTGGGTGTCCTCCTCCTTGGCCTGCTCCTTGAAGCCGTCGAGGATGGCCGAGCCGAGGTCGTCGGCGGAGATGTCCGGATCGTCGGCGGCCTGCTGGAGCACGGTGTAGTCCCAGCCGTGGCCGGGCTCGAGCTCCTGCGAGGCGATCAGGCGCTTCGCCAGCGGAGCCATGGCGCTGGCCACCTCGTAGCTGGCCATCAGGCAGGCGTCGAAGCCGAGCAGGTCCAGGCGGTCGAGGCCGGCTCGCTTCAGGCCGTCGCGGATGCCGCGGGTCATCTCGGCGAGGTCGAGCACGTTGTCGTCGGCGCCCTCGTCGGGCCCGATGCCGGGCCAGGAGGCGCCGTGGTCGGAGATGATGAGCGCATACTTCTGCGCCGGTCGGTCGGCGATGCCCTGGGCGATGAAGTCGGCCAGCACGGCCGGGTCGGCCGAGTCGACGTCGCCGAGGTCGTCGACCAGCTCGCTCTTCCTGTCCGGCAGCACGTCGAGCACGCGCGCACCGACCCAGTTGCCCTGGTCGAGCGCCTTGGCCTTGCCGTACTCCTTCGAGCGGTCCATGAACGCCCGCAGCTGAAGGCCGCCCTGCGTGCCCACCTCACCCATCTCGTTGAGGTCGTCGACCATGAAGGGTTCGAGGTCGGTGTCGGCCATCGAGTAGTGCAGCACCGTCCACCCCTCGCCGGCGCGCGGGTCGGGGGTGCCGTCGTCCTCGCTGGCCGTGCAGGCGCTCAGCAGCGCGGCGGGCAGCATCGAGGCCGCGGCCGCGCTGCGCAGGCGCCGGGAGCGCGATCGGGCCGGGTTCCGTGGGCGGAGCGAGGCGAGCATGAGCGGATCGTAGGTCCGAGACCGCCGCCGGGAGGCCGGAATCGGGGGATGGCCCCCGGTCTCCCGGCGCCGGCCCAGGGCGTCACGTCGACGGTCGCCGTCAACCGGCGGCGGGCGACCAGCACAGCGCAGGGGTCGCGGTCGTCGTCACGGGCAGGAGGAGGGATGGCCGCCGCGACGTCCGGAGGGCGTGCGCCGCCCGAGGCGGCTGGCTCGGCCACGTAGGTTGGAGCCAGAGCCCGAAGGGAGTGGACACCACCGTGCAGACATGGCTTCGCAGGTCGCTGTGGGACGTCGTCCCCCGTGACCACCGCGAGAGCACCGTGGCGCTGCGGCGTCGACAGCTCATCGTGATCGGTGTCGTCCTCACCGGCGCGGTGCTGCTGGGCATCTCGCTGCGCATCGAGCCGGGCAGCGTGTGGTTCTACCCGGCCACCTTCGCCCTCGCCGGGGTCTGGACGGCGGGCGCCTTCATCTCCGGCCCCCTCCACCTGGGCCGCATCGCCACGTGGGACGGCGACGGGCGGCTCGTGCGCCCCGTCCTGGCGCCCATCATGCTGGGCCTCGCCCTGGCCGCGGTGTTCGTGGTGGGCGGGCTCATCGTGCGCGAGATCCCGTGGCTCGACCAGCAGGTGCGCTCGGTGGTCGACTTCGCCGACCAGGGCTCGATCCCGCTGCTCATCGTCGTCACCGCGGTCAACGGGGTCGCCGAGGAGCTCTTCTTCCGCGGCGCGGCCTACGCGGCCGTGCCCCGCAACCCGGTGCTGTGGACGTCGATCGCCTACGTGATCGCCACGCTCGCCACCGGCAACATCATGCTGGCCTTCGCCGCGATCCTGCTGGGCGCGCTGGTGGGTCTGGAGCGGCGGGCCTCGGGCGGCATCCTCGGGCCGATCCTCACGCACTGCACGTGGTCGCTCACGATGCTCTTCGCGCTGCCGCTGCTCTTCGGCTGAGCCCGCTCGCTTCCGGTCACCCGATCGAAGAGGCGGTCAGGCGTCAGCGACCGCCGTGCGGCTCAGACCGTCTGCCCCTCCCGGAGCCGCTCGGCGAGGGCGCGCTGCACGGCCTCGCGGTAGCTGAGCGGCTCGCCGGGCACGACCTGGCGGATGCGGTGGTCGGTGACGACCACCTCGGTGCTCATGGAGTCGATGAGGTTGCGACCGGTGACGACGTCGATGTCGGTGACGAACGAGAGCCAGTACGACGACAGCCGCGGCGTCAGGACCGGCACCGGTACCACCGGTACCGAGCGCCCGTTGGCCACCTCGGAGGCCACGGTGAGCATGTCGACGTACGTCATCTGCTCGGGCCCGCCCACCTCGAACACCTGCCCCAGCGCGTCGGGGTGGTCGATCACGCCGGCCAGGTAGCGGATGATGTCGTCGAGCGCGATCGGCTGCGTGCGGGTGCTCGTCCAGCGCGGGACGATCATCGCCGGCAACCGCTTGATCAGCTGGCGGGTGAGCTCCCAGCTGATGCCGCCGTGGCCGACCACGATCGCGGCGCGCAGCACGGTGACCGGCACGCCCGCCTCGCCGAGCAGGCCCTCCACCTCACGACGCGAGCGCAGGTGCGGCGAGAGCTCCTCGTCGTCCGCGCCGAGGCCGCCGAGGTAGATGATCTGGCGCACGCCCGCCTCCGCGGCGACACGGCCGAAGGTGCGCGCCGCTGCGGCGTCGCGGGTCTCGAAGTCGTGGTGGTCGAGGGAGTGGACGAGGTAGATCGCCACCTCGACGCCCGCGAGGGCGCGGGCGAGCGCGGCCTCGTCGGCGACGTCGGCGCCGACGGGCACACCGAGGCCGTCGTAGGACTCCGGGCGACGGGTCATCGCCCGCACCTGCAGCCCACGCTCGACCAGCACGGGGACCAGGCGGCGACCGACGAATCCGGTCGCCCCGGTCACGAGGACGGTCGTGGGCTGCTCCATGCAGCGAGCCTACGGGCCGTGAGGAAGAACACCAGGGCCGCCGAGGTCGGCGCGCGATCAGGCGAGGATCGAGGCGACCTCGGGGGAGGCGTAGAACTCGGCGAGCCGCGCGCGCAGCACCCGCTCGAGGTCGCCGCTCGCGAGCACCGCGGCGACGCCGCGTCGTCCGCAGGCCAGGCCGTGCTCGACGAGCACGTCGCGCTCGAGGCCGAGGTCGGTGACGAGCGTGGTGACGGGGTGCTCGCCGTAGCACTCGAAGAACCCGTCGACCAGGGCGTCGAGCACCGCGAGCACCGGCGCGGTGGGCGCTCCGGCGATCACGATGTCCTGGATGAGCGCGGCCACGCGGTGGATGTCGTCGCGCTCGAAGGTGTCCGAGAGCGGCGGCACGTCCTGGACGGCGTAGAGGTCGAAGACCTCGAGCACGGCGCTGCGGGTCGTGGGGTCCTTGAGGATCTCGACGATGATCTTGTTGAGCCGGCGCATCGCGAAGGCCGCGCCCTTGGCGGCGGTGTCGCCCAGCACCGCCTCGAGTTGCTTGTCGGCGGCACCGACGACCTTGCCGGCCATCTTCCCGGCGGCGCCGGCGCCGAAGCCCACGAGTCCGCCGACACCGGGGATCTTCTCGGCCATCGCGCGGTTGGAGGCCATCACGTCGGTGACGATCTTGGTGACGAAGCGCGAGGCGAGCCCGGCCACGAGGGGGCTGCGGGTGAGGTCGTCGAGCGCCGTGCCCACGAGGTCGGCGCTGCCGAGCACCTCGTCGGCGATGCGCTCCACGTTCTCGCGGTCGAGGACGTCGGCCAGCGTGAACGGGCGGCCGGGGCCCTCGTAGGCCACGTCGGCGGCCATCTCGACCAGCGTGCTGGCGGCCGTGCTCGGCGGCACCAGGGTGAACAGCGCCCGGGCTGCGGACTTGACCGCCTCGACGTCGACCAGCTCGGCGAACGTGATGCGGGAGCCGATCTCGAGCAGCTCGTCGGTCTCGCGGCGGATGCTCGCCTCGAGCTCGTCACCGCTCACCCGGGCGATCAGCCAGGCGACCTGCGCGTCGAGCAGGCGCTGGGCCTGGGGGGAGAGCTGCTCGGACGGCTGGGCCGGGGGCGTCGTGGTCACGCGGCGAAGCGTAACCGCGGGGCCGCCCGGCCCGTCGCCGTCCGAAGGATCAGGCCGAGCGGGGCAGCAGGACCTGGATCTGACCCTCGGGGGTCAGGTACGCGCCGTCGTCGAAGAGGATGACGCCGTTGCAGAGCCGGCACCAGCCCTGCTCCATGTGGTCGGCGATGACGTGGGCGCTGGTGCAGGCGGGGTCGGCCGCCTCCGGGCACTGCGGTGAGTGGTGACACATCGTCGTGCTCCCTTCCTTGGGTTTCGGTCCCGGTCGCGGATCGGTGTGGTGCACCTCACCTCTCGCGGGTTCTTCTCCAGTGGTACGCCACATCGGCGGGCAGCGCAGCGGCTTTCGACGATCTGTGGACAGAAGTTCCCTCTTCGGTCCGGTCGGCGCCCGTCCTGGTCCTTCCGGGCCATGGGTCCGGGACGTCTCGGGCCATCGCGGGCGCGATCTGTACGGACCACGCCGACGGTGGTCGGGGCCCAGCCCCGGTGGACGTCGAGCGCGGGCTCGCGCTGATTAGGCTGCCCCGGTGAGCACCTTCGACGACGCTGCCGCCGCGACCGCCCCGACCTCCGCCGCGCCCCCCGCTGAGCAGGGCGCGGACGGCTCGGCGCTGACGGTCGTCGTCCTCGCTGCCGGTGGAGGCACACGGATGCGGTCGAAGACGCCCAAGGTGCTGCACCGCATCGGTGGGCGCAGCATGGTGGGGCACGTGCTCGCCGCCGTCGCGGCGCTGCAGCCGGCCCGTGTCGTGACGGTGATCGGACACCAGCGCGAGCTCGTGGGTCCCCACGTCGAAGAGACGATGCCCGGCGTCGTGCTGGCGGTGCAGGAGGAGCAGCTCGGCACGGGGCACGCGGTGCGCATCGCGCTCGAGGCGCTGCCCGAGCCGCCGTCCACGGGCACGGTGCTCGTCGCCTACGGCGACACCCCCCTGCTCGAGGCCGCCACCTTGAGCGCCTTCACCGAGGCCCACCGTGCCGCGGGCGCTGCCGTGAGCATCCTCAGCGGTGTGGTCGCCTCGCCGTTCGGCTACGGCCGGGTGGTGCGCAACGCGGAGGGGCACGTGGAGGCGATCGTCGAGGAGAAGGACGCCGACGACGCCCAGCGCGCCATCACCGAGATCAACTCCGGCATCCTCGCCTTCGACGCCGCCTTCCTGGCCGAGGTCGTGGGGCGCTTCGCCAACGACAACGCCAACGGCGAGTACTACCTCACCGACGCGGTGAAGCTGGCTCGCGCCGACGGCCTGCTCGTCACCGCCCACCCCGTGGACGACGCCCTCCAGACCGAGGGCGCCAACGACCGCGCCCAGCTGGCGGTGCTCGGCCGCGAGATGAACCGCCGCATCGTCGAGCGCTGGATGCGCGCCGGCGTCACGGTGATGGACCCCGCCACCACCTGGATCGACGCCGACGTGACCCTCGCCCCCGATGTCACGGTGCTGCCGGGCACGCAGCTGCTCGGCACCACCACCGTGGCCGAGGACGCCGTCGTCGGCCCCGACACCACCCTCGAGGACTGCGAGATCGGCGCCGGCGCCCGGGTCGTGCGCACCTACGGCCAGCTCGCCACGATCGGTGCGGGGGCCACGGTCGGCCCGTTCTCCTACCTGCGCCCGGGCACCGAGCTCGGGGCCGACGGCAAGATCGGCGCCTTCGTCGAGACCAAGAACGCCCGCATCGGCGAGGGCGCGAAGGTGCCGCACCTCTCCTACGTCGGCGACGCCGAGATCGGGGAGGGCACCAACATCGGCGCCGGCACGATCTTCGCCAACTACGACGGGGTGAACAAGCACCGCACCACCGTGGGCGCCCACGCCCGCACCGGCTCGAACAACACCTTCATCGCCCCCGTCACGATCGGCGACGGCGCCGGCACCGCCGGCGGCACCGTGGTGCGCCGCGACGTGCCGCCGGGCGCGCTGGCCGTCAGCTCCTCGCCCCAGCGCAACCTCGAGGGCTGGGCGATCTCCCGGCGCGCCGGCACCGCGCAGGCGGCGGCCGCCGAGGCCGCCCGCGACGCCGCCGCCCGCGACGCCGAGTAACGACGTGGACGCCGATGGAGCCGCGCCGCCGCGCGACGGCATGTAACACGCCGTCCACCGTTCTACCCAGCCGTTGTCAGTCGCTCAGGTGCCCTCAGGGGCCTGCCCGCGACTGACTCGCGGCAGGTGGATGACGTAACGGCGTGTTACATCTCACCCCGCCCACCGGCCCGCCCACGCGTCCGCCCACGCCCCCGCCCACCCGCCCGCCGCAGGTGAACGGCCGGGGAACGGACGGCGAGTTGGGCGAGTGGTCCGGAAGCGGCAGAATCGCGTGCGGCCGAGCCGTCGATCCAGGGGAGTCACCGTCGTGAGCGGACTGAAGCGGACGACCGAGAAGAACCTGATGGTCTTCTCCGGGCGCGCACATCCCGAGCTGGCCGACGAGGTGGCCAACCTGCTCGACCAGGAGCTCGTGCCGACCTCGGCCTACGAGTTCGCCAACGGCGAGATCTACGTGCGCTACGAGGAGTCGGTGCGCGGGTGCGACGCCTTCGTGATCCAGAGCCACACCACGCCGATCAACGAGTGGATCATGGAGCACCTGATCATGGTCGACGCGCTCAAGCGCGCCTCGGCCAAGCGGATCACGGTGGTCATGCCGTTCTGGGGCTACAGCCGTCAGGACAAGAAGCACCGTGGCCGCGAGCCCATCTCGGCCCGCCTGATGGCCGACCTCTTCCGCACCGCCGGCGCCGACCGCATCATCACCGTCGACCTCCACGCCGACCAGCTGCAGGGCTTCTTCGACGGCCCCGTCGACCACCTGATGGCGCTGCCGGTGCTCACCGACTACATCAAGGACAAGTACGGCGACCAGCCCCTCGCCGTCGTCTCGCCGGACGCCGGCCGCATCAAGGTCGCCGAGCGCTGGTCGGCCCGCCTCGGCGGCGCGCCGCTGGCCTTCATCCACAAGACCCGCCGCACCGACGTGGCCAACGAGGTCGTCGCCAACCGGGTCGTCGGCGACGTCAAGGGCCGTATCTGCGTGCTCACCGACGACATGATCGACACCGGCGGCACCATCGTGAAGGCCGCCGAGGCCCTCATGGCCGACGGTGCCGCGGGCGTCATCATCGCCGCCACGCACGCGATCCTCTCGGGCCCGGCGGTCGACCGGCTCAAGAACAGCCCGGCCGTCGAGGTGGTCATCACCAACACGCTGCCGGTGCCGCCGGAGAAGCAGTTCGACAAGCTCACCACCCTCTCCATCGCTCCGCTGGTGGCCCGCGCCATCCGCGAGGTCTTCGAGGACGGCTCGGTCACCTCGATGTTCGAGGGCCACGCCTGAGCCCTCGTCCACCCCGAGGTGGACGGCGGCCGGTCCCGGCCGGCGGCCGGACTCCTCAGTCGTCGAGCGCCCGCACGAACGCGCCGAACCCGGGCAGGGTGAAGCGCACGAGCCCGTGCCCCACCGGCTCGATCACGCCCTTCTCGATGAGCCGCTCGCGCGGTGCGCTGATGGAGCGGGAGTCGCGGCCCATGCCCGCGGCGATCGCCGCGCGGGTGACGTTGTCGAGACCGGTGGCCGCCATCGCGTGCAGGAACGCCTGCTCGGTGGGGGTGGCCGATCCCCAGCGCGCGCGGTGCATCGCCTGCAGCTGGCGCCGCGCCTCCGGCACCCCGCGCCGCACGTCGGCCACGCCGAGGAGATCACCGGGCTGCGGATCGGCGGCGTCCCAGGTGCTGCTGCCCATGAGCTGCAGCAGGTAGGGGTGGCCGTGCGCTTCGGCGAGGACGGCGCCCAGGGCGGCGTCCGACCAGCGCACCTCGGCGTCGGCGGCGGGCGCGGTGAGCACCGCCCGGGCATCGGCGTCGTCGAGGACGTCGAGGGCGACGTAGGTGCTGCGTTCGCCGAAGGTCGCCGCGCGCGTGAGGGCCTCGGGGGTGACGGGCAGGCCCGCTCCGACCACGGCCAGCGGATTCGTCTCGCGGGCACCGTCGAGGTACTGCAGCGCGTTGAGCAGCGTGGCCATGTCGTCGGGCAGTGCGGTGTGCAGCTCGTCGAGCAGTACGAGCAGGCCGGCTCCACCGCGCTCGCGCACCAGGGCGGCAGTGTCGTGGAGCAGAGACTCGAGGGCCGCGATCGGTGCCTGGCCGAGATCGGGGCGGCGCGCCCCGCCCTCGCCGGTGGCCAGCGTGGCGCCGACTCTCGCGCCCGGGATGCCGACCTCCACGCTCACCCGGTCGAGACGCTCGCGCCATCCGCCGCCGGAGGGCAGGACGTCGGCACGCTCCAGCGCGGTGCGCAGGCTGGCGACGATCTCGGGCAGAACGGGCCGCTGGCGCGAGCACGCCGTCCACGCCACGACGAAGCCGAGCGCCTCGGCGCGACGCTGGGCCGTGCGCAGCAGCGAGGTCTTGCCGATCCCGCGGGGGGCGTGGAAGACCAGCAGCGGGCCGCCGAGCTCGCCGAAGGCCACGACGCGGGCGAGCAGATCCTCCACCCGGCGCAGCTCGGCGGCGCGTCCGGCGAACACCCGCGGCACCTGGCCGGGGGTGTAGGGGTTGGTAAGCGACGGCACGCTGCCTCCCGAGGCGATCGATTCCGATACTCGCGGAAAGTATCAAGGGGTATCGACACAACTGCCCGGGCACGCACTCGTCGGATTTCGTCCCCCGGCGTCGTCGCGGGTAGCCTCTCCAGGTTGCCTCGGCGAGGGAGCACCCGCTTCTGTGACTCCGTGATCGACTGGGCCGGCACGTCATCGACGCCGCCGCGCGCCCTGCCGATCATCGGGTGAGGGAAGCGCGGCGTTCCTGCTTTTCGAGCCGCGGCAGCACGCCGGATCCACCGCACAACCGCAGGAGCACCCATGAGCACCGAGAAGATCACCGCCGAGGTCCGCACCGAGTTCGGCAAGGGCGCCGCCCGCCGCATCCGCCGCGAGCACAAGGTCCCCGCCGTCGTCTACGGCCACGGCAACGACCCGATCCACCTGACCCTCCCGGGCCACGACACGATGATGGCGCTCAAGCACGGCGGCGCGAACGCCCTGCTCGAGCTCGAGTTCGACGGCACCACCCAGCTCGCCCTCACCAAGCAGGTGCAGGTCGACCCGGTCCGCCGCGTGCTCGAGCACGTCGACTTCGTGGCCGTCAAGCGCGGCGAGAAGGTCACCGTCGACGTCCCTGTCGTGGTCGTCGGCGACGCCAAGCCCGAGACCCTCGTCGTCACCGAGAACGCCACCGTGCAGATCGAGGCCGAGGCCACCAACATCCCCGAGACCTTCGAGATCGACGTCACCGACGCCGAGGTCGGCACCCAGTTCCTGGCCGAGCAGATCGCCCTGCCGAACGGCGCCACCCTGCTCTCCGACGCCGACCTGCTCGTCGTCAACGTCACCGCCGCGCCCACTGCGGAGGAGATCGAGGCCGAGCTGGAGGAGGCCGAGGCCGAGGCCGGCATCGAGCGCGACGAGCCCGAGGACGCCACCGAGGGCGACGACGACGCCGCCGAGGGCGAGAACGCCGAGGACGGCGACAGCGAGTGATCCTCAGCCGGCTCAGGTGGTACCTGGGCCGACTGATCTCCCCGGCGCGGACCTCCGCGCCGGGGAGTTCGGCTGTCCGGGGCGATGACGCCGCGGACGCCGGCCCGAGCGGCACCGACCAACCCGACGAGCAGGGGAGCGAAGCGGCGATGAGCGACACCACCGCCGAGGTCTGGCTGGTCGTCGGCCTGGGCAACCCCGGCCCCTCCTACGCCGGCCACCGCCACAACATCGGCTACCTCGTCGTCGACGAGCTGGCCCGCCGCCTCGGCAGCGGTTTCCGCGCCCACAAGACCGGCCGCGCTGACGTCGTCGAGGGTCGGCTCGGAGCGCCGGGCAGCGGGCCGCGCGTCGTCCTCGCGAAGCCGCGCTCCTACATGAACGAGGTCGGCGGCCCCACCAAGGCCCTCGCCACCTTCTACAAGGTCACGCCCGAGCGCATCGTCGCGATCCACGACGAGCTCGACATCGACTTCGGCACCCTGCGCATCAAGAAGGGTGGCGGCGACAACGGCCACAACGGCCTCAAGTCGCTGCGATCCTCCTTCGGCAGCGGCGAGTTCTACCGCGTGCGCGCCGGCATCGGCCGCCCGCCGGGGCGCCAGGACGTCGCCGACTTCGTGCTGTCGAACTACAACGGCACCGAGCGCAAGGAACTCCCGTTCCAGGTCGACTCGGCCGCCGACGCCGTCGAGAGCCTCGTCACGGTGGGCCTCGAACGCACCCAGCAGCGCTTCAACTCCTGACGCCGGCTCCGCCGCCCGGGCGGGCGGCTAGGGTGACGCGCGTGAGTGCGCCGCTGCCCGTCCCCGCGCCCGAGGTCGTCGCCGACGACCACCGACTCGCCGGCTGGTTGGCCGAGGCGGCCGGCGAGCGCCTGCTCGCTGTCCGCGCCGAGGGGCTCGAGGGCAAGGCCCTCAAGGACGCCGGCGACCGCGCCGCCCACGAACTGCTCGCCGCACTGCTGGCCACGCACCGCCCCGACGACGCCGTGCTGTCGGAGGAGGCCCTCGAGACGGCCGTCGACAAGGACGCGCGGCTGCGCGCCGATCGCGTGTGGATCGTTGACCCGCTCGACGGCACCCGCGAGTTCTCCGAGCCCCCGCGCGACGACTGGGCCGTGCACGTGGCCCTGTGGCAGAGCGGCGACCTCGTGGCGGGCGCGGTCGCGCAGCCCGCGCTCGGTGAGACCTTCTCGACCGACCCTGCGCCGCAGGTGCCGGCGTCGTCGTCCACGCGCCCGCGGATCGCGGTGTCGCGCAGCCGTCCGCCCGCCTTCGTCGAGGCCCTGGCCGCCGCGCTCGACGCCGAACTGGTGCCGATGGGCTCGGCGGGGGTGAAGATGATGTCGGTCGTGCGCGACGTCGCCGACGCCTACGTGCACGCCGGTGGGCAGTACGAGTGGGACTCCGCCGCCCCGGTGGCCGTGGCCCGTGCGGCGGGGCTGTTCACCTCCCGGGTCGACGGCTCGCCACTGCGCTACAACCGGGCCGACGTCTACCTCCCGGACGTCGTGGTGTGTCGTCCCGAGCTCGCCGAGCGGATCCTCGCCTTCATCGCCGAGCACGGCACCGACTGAGCCGCGCGAGGCGTCGGGGGAGCGCGGCCCCTGTCAGAACACGTTGAGCGGGCGGAACTGCACGGAGATGCGAGGGCCGACCGCCGCGACCTTGGGCACCGCGTGCTCCCAGGTGCGCTGGCAGGAACCGCCCATGACGACGAGGTCGCCGTGGCCCATCTCGACGGCGAAGGCCTCCTCGCGGCGCTCCGGATCGCGCGGTCGCAGGTGCAGGCGGCGGGGGTCGCCCACCGAGACGATGGCCACCATGGTGTCGTGGGTCGAGCCCCGGCCGATGGTGTCGCCGTGCCACGCCACGCTGTCGCGGCCGTCGCGGTAGAAGCAGCAGCCGGCCGTGCGGAACGGCTCGCCCAGCTCGTCGCGGTAGTGCTCGCTCAGCGCCTCGCGAGCCTCCGTGAGCGCGGGGTGCGGCAGCTCCTCGCCGATCATGTAGGTGTAGACGAGGCGCGGCACGTCGACCACGCGGTCGTACATCGCCCGCCGCTCCGTGCGCCACGGCACGTCGCGCACGAGCGTGGCCAGCACGTCGTCGGCGTGGGGCAGCCAGCCCCGGGCGACGTCCACCCAGGCGCCGGCGCTGAGCTCGCGACGCTCGAGTGCCGCGGGCTGCACGTCGTCGGCCTCGAACAGGGTGGTCTGGAAGTCCACGCTCATGCCGCGAGGATACGCCACCGTTCGAACAGGTGTTCGTAGCGGTGCGCGGCGGGTCGGGTGGCGCTCAGGCGGATCCGAGCGCGCCGAGGGCGGCGATCACCCGTCCGGACTCCTCGCAGATCCAATGCGGATCGGGGCCGCCGAGGTCGGGCTCGACGTGCAGCGCGTGCACCGGACCGGCGTCGCAGGCGGTGCACACCGGCCACAGGCCCTGCGGATCGTGGCGCCCGAACCGGTCGGCGAGGTGCTCCTGCACGTCCTGCGCGATGAGGCCCGGCACGAACGGAGCGCCCTCGGCCCACTGCTCCAACCACCACCGGCGCTCGGAGCAGACCTCCTCGAGCACCGTCACCGCGTCGGCCGTGGCGAGCGCGCGCGCCTGCAGGTCGGCCAGCACGAGGGCCCGCGCGGCGTAGATCGGGGTGTCGTCGACGGGTTCGTCCGCCGGCTCGCTGACGGGGTCCACGGGGTCGTCCACAGCTCCATTGTGGTCGGGTTTGTCCCCAGCCCCGCAGCGGGCAGGGGCCGGGCCCTCGCTCCTCGGCGTCCCCGGCGCCGTGGACGCCGCTCTCCCGGAAGGCCCGCCATGCCCCAGCTCCTCAGCCAGCCCCTCGGTCAGCCCCTGAGCCCGCCCGTCTCGTCGCAGGAGATGGAGGTCGCCGCGTGGTCCGACCTCGATCTCCTCGTCGCCGACCTCGACACCCTCACCGAGCACCTCGGCGCCCTCGGCTCCTACGGGCGACGCTGGGTGTGCCGGCCCGACGGCGTCCAGACGAGTCCCGTGTGCCTCCTGCGCCCTGTCGCCGGCGCCTTCGACCTCCTCTCAGAAGCCCTGCGCGACCTCGAGGACGCCGCGCGCGCCGACCTCATCGCAGTGCAGGCTGCTGTCGTGGCCGGCGCCGCCGACCTGCACGCCACCGATGGTCGCGTGCAGCGGTCGATGGGAGCCGTCGCCGGCGGCGTCGAGGTCGTCGCAGCGCCGGCGCTCGGCCCTGTGACGGCGGCCGCCGCATGAGTCTCGCCGCGATCGTCGCCGCCGACCTGCCGGCTCCGGTGCAGGAGCCGCCGCGCGTGCACGACGCGTCCTTCGCCCACCTGTGCGAGGTCTACGACGGCGCCCGCCAGGCCGTCAGCGAGGGCATCGACCTGCTGCGCGGTCTCGGTCTCGGGTTGCCGTCGCTGCCCGAGGCGGGCCTGGAGGAGCTCGTCGTGCTGCCCGTCAGCGGCGACGGCGCCGCCCTGCGCGCCAACGCGGAGGCGGCGCGCCACCTCGAGTCCGGCCTGCACGTCCACGCCGCGCAGCTCGCGGCGCTGGGGGCGCAGGTCGCGCTGCGGTGGCGCGGTCTGGCCGGGCCGGGGTGCGTCGTCCGATTGGAGCAGCACGCCCTCGCCGTGGAGGGGCTCGCGCTGACCCTCACCCCCCTGGCCGTCGGGCTCGACGAGCTCGCGCGCTTCTGCGACCGCGTCGCCGAGGAGGTCGAGCGGCTCGTGGTCGAGCTCGTGCGCATCGTGCGCCGCCTCGTGCTGCGCCTGCTCGCGAGGCTCTCGGGCCCCGGCGGCTGGGCGGCGGTGGCCGCCGAGTTCGCGATCCGAGGCATCGAGGTGGTCGCCGACATCGTCGACGACGTCGAGCGGGTCATCGCCCTGCTGCAGCGCTGCGAGCAGATCAAGGACGACGTCGTCGCCGCCGCCCACGACCACCGCCGGCGCATCGAGGAGGTGGGCGATCTCGTCGCGTCGGTCGGCCGCCGCCTGCGGTGAGCCGCTCAGACGGTGGCGGCGGCGAGCGAGGCGAGCTCGGCGTCCACGTTGGCGCGCGCCGCGCGCTCCCAGGTGGCCAGACCGTAGTGGGTGGCGAACAGGGTGGGTGCCTCGCGCAGCTTGGTCAGCACGGCCGTGCGGCCCTCGGCGAAGGTGGCGTCGTCGAGGTGGGCGTACTCGCGGCGCACGGCCTCCACGTAGGCGGCGTAGCGCTCGGCGGGTGCGGCCAGGATCGCCAGGTCGGCGTCCGAGAGAGCCGCTCCGGCAGTGTCGCCGGGTTCGGGGCGGTGGTGCTCGGTGAGGCGCACCAGGCGTGCGACCTCGGCGACGGTGGCGTCGTCCACGAGGCCGGCGAGGGCCTCCTCGGCCCAGGTGGCCGAGCGCTCCTCGGCGTCGCGCTCGCCGTCGTAGACGGCGTCGTGGAACCACGCGGCCAGGCTCACGCTGACGGGGTCGAAGCCCTCACCGCTCGCCGCGATCTCGTCGAGGTGGTCGAGCACCTCGCGCAAGTGCCGCGTGCCGTGATGGGCCCGCGCCGGGTCGGCGTAGGCGGCGGCGAGGTCCTCGCGCAGGTCGTCGGCGCCCTTGAGGGGCCACCGCTGCGCGAGCGCGGCGGGGAGGGGATCGGCAGGATCAGGATCGTCATCCATCCCGCTATTGAAGCCGACGCTCCCAGCGGGGCGGCGCCGGACCCGGTCCTCACCGGATCCGGCGCCGCCGGAACCACGCGCAGCTGCTCAGTCGCCCTTGACGTTGACCAGCTGGCGCAGCACGTGCCGCACCTCGACGAGGTCGCGCGCGTCCTCCATCACCTGGTCGATCGGCTTGTAGGCCGCCGGGATCTCGTCGATGAAGGCGTTGGTGTCGCGGTACTCGATACCGACCATCGCCGCCCGCAGCTGCTCGCGGTCGAAGGTCTGGCGGGCCTTCGTGCGCGAGTACTCCCGCCCTGCGCCGTGCGGCGCGGAGTTGAGGGAGACCGGGTGGCCCTTGCCGCTCACCACGTAGGACGCCGTGCCCATCGAGCCGGGGATCAGGCCGGGCCGTCCGGCCTCGGCGTTGATGGCGCCCTTGCGCGAGAGCCACACCTCGCGGCCGAAGTGGGTCTCACGCTCGGTGTAGTTGTGGTGGCAGTTGATCTCCTCGCAGCGCTCCACCTCATCGGCGGAGCCGAGCCCGACCCACTCGGCGAACTGCCGAACGACCCGGTCCATCATCTCCTCGCGGTTGAGCAGTGCGTAGCGCTGCGCCCACCGCATCTGGCGGATGTAGGCCCAGAACTCGTCGGTGCCCTCCACCAGGTAGGCCAGGTCGCGATCGGGCAGCGGGATCCACCACCGCTCGCACAGCGTGCGGGCCACCTGGATGTGCCGCTGGGCGATCCGGTTGCCCACGCCGCGCGACCCCGAGTGCAGGAAGAGCCAGACGCGCTGCTCCTCGTCGGCCGTCACCTCGATGAAGTGGTTGCCCGAGCCCAGGGTGCCGAGCTGGAGGTCCCACCGCTTGGCGTAGGAGCCCGGCTCGAAGCCGGCCTCCTCGGCCAGGCGGGTCAGCTCCTCGAGCCGCTCGCGGGTGTGCTCGCGCGACACCGTGCGGTTCGCGGCGCCCGCCGAGAGCGGCACCGCGCGCTCGATGGCCTCCCGCAGGGTGCGCCGCTCGGCGGGCAGCTGGTCGGTGGTGAACTGCGTGCGCACCGCGATCATGCCGCAGCCGATGTCGACGCCGACCGCAGCCGGGATGATGGCGCCGAGGGTCGGGATGACCGACCCGACGGTGGCGCCGAGCCCCAGGTGGGCGTCGGGCATCAGCGCGACGTGCGGGTGGATGAACGGCATGGTCGCCGTGGTCACCGCCTGGTCGCGGGTCTTCTGCTCGAGGATCGACGCCCAGCTCAGCAGCGTCGGGGTGATCTTCTCCATGATGGTCTCCGCGGGTCTCCTCCGTGGTCGTCGGCCCCGCCGGGTGCGGGGCCGGGGGAGGACGCTACGGAGCGGGAATCGGGTTGCACCGCCCGTTTTCGCACCGGCATCCTCGCGCGCTCGCGCGAGGCTCCGCCCGCGCGAGGAGGTGGACGCCGTCCGGCCCGGCGCGGGCCGATAGGGCAGGATGCAGCCCGTGAGTGCAGACGACGCCCGCGCCGAGCTCAACCGCCTGCGGTCGAGCATCGACAACCTCGACGCCGCTCTCGTCAACCTGCTCGCCGAGCGCTTCAAGTGCACCGAGCAGGTCGGGCGCCTGAAGGCGCGGGCCGGCATGCCGGCCGCCGACCCCGCCCGTGAGGCGGTGCAGATCGAGCGCCTGCGCGCCCTCTCGGCCAGCTCCGGCCTCGACCCCCACTTCGCGGAGAAGATCCTCGGCGTGATCATCGCCGAGGTCATCCGCAACCACGAGCAGTTCGCCGAGGAGCACGAGGGCTGAGCCCTCAGACGGGCAATCCCGCACGTCGCAGGTCAGCGCCCAGGCGCTCGGCGTCGACGAAGAGCACGCCGGTCATGCCGAGCGAGCGGGCGGCGTCCACATTGACCTGGCGGTCGTCGATGAAGACGAGTCGTTCCAGCGGCAGGCCGATGCGGGTGGCGGCGAGCCGGTAGATCGCCGGATCGGGTTTGGCCAGGCCCTCGGAGCCGGAGACCACGACGTCGGCGAACAGGCGCAGGAAGTCGAAGCGCGCGGGCATGTGGGCCCGGTAGAGCTCGTCGGAGAAGTTGGTGAGCGCGACCTGCCGCACGCCGGCCGCGTCCAGGGTGCGCAGCAGGTCCACCGAGCCGGGCACCTCGCCCGTGAGGGCGAGCCCGAAGTGCTCGCGGTAGGCACGGCCGTGCGCCACCCACCGCGGATGGTCGCGCTCGAGGACGGCGAGGGCGTCGTCCCAACTCGTGCCCGCATCGCAGGCGTGGTTCCAGGATGCGAAGTCGAACTCGGCGAGGAAGCGGCGCGCCTCGCTCTCGCCGACGCCCGCGGTGACGGCGGCCACGGGGGACCACCGCACCAGGACGTCGCCCAGATCCCACACGACCCCGACCGCAGGAGCGGTCGGGGTCGTGTCGTGGTCCGGGTGGTCCGGCAGAGCGTGGGGGCTCAGGCCCACCGCTCCTCCGCGGGCACGAAGTCGAGCGTGCGCGCGCCGGTGTAGATCTGCTTCGGACGGGCGATCTTCTGGTCCTTGTCCTGGGTGAGCTCGAGCCACTGCGCGAGCCAGCCCGGGGTGCGGCCGATGGCGAAGAGCACCGTGAACATCTCGGGCGGGAACTGCAGCGCCTCGTAGATCAGGCCCGAGTAGAAGTCGACGTTCGGGTAGAGCTTGCGCTTGACGAAGTACTCGTCCTCGAGCGCGATCTTCTCGAGCTCCTGGGCGACCTCGAGCAGCGGGTTGACGCCGGTGACCTCGAAGACGTCGTCGCAGGCCTTCTTGATGATCTTGGCCCGCGGGTCGTAGTTCTTGTAGACGCGGTGACCGAAGCCCATGAGGCGCTCGTCGCCGTTCTTCACGCCCTCGATGAACGCGGGGATGTTCTCCTTGGTGCCGATGCGGCGCAGCATCTTGAGCACCGCCTCGTTGGCGCCGCCGTGCAGCGGACCGAAGAGGGCGCCGATGCCGGCGGAGACCGCCGAGTAGGGGTCGACCTGCGAGGAGCCCACCGAGCGCACGGCGTTGGTGGAGCAGTTCTGCTCGTGGTCGGCGTGCAGGATGAACAGCACGTCGAGCGCCTTCGCGATGCGCGGGTCGGGCTGGTAGGTGACCTCGCTCATCTTGAAGAGCATCGAGAGGAAGTTCTCGGCGTAGGAGAGGTCGTTGTCGGGGTAGACGTACGGCTTGCCCTGGGCGTGACGGAAGGCCCACGCGCCGAGGGTCGGCATCTTCGCGATCATCCGGACGATCTGGATGTGGCGGTTGTCGGGGTCGCTGATCTTGCTCGACTCCGGGTAGAACGTCGACAGCGCGCCGACCGAGGCCATGAGCATGCCCATGGGGTGCGCGTCGTAGCGGAACCCGTGCATGAAGCTCTTCACGTTCTCGTGGACGAACGTGTGGAAGGTGATCTCGTGCACCCACTGCTCGTACTGCTCGCGGGTGGGCAGGTCGCCGTGGATGAGCAGGTAGGCGACCTCGAGGAAGTTCGACTTCTCGGCCAGCTGCTCGATGGGGTAGCCCCGGTACTCGAGGATGCCCTTCTCTCCGTCGATGAACGTGATGGAGCTGCGGCACGAGGCGGTGTTGACGAACCCGGGGTCGTAGGTCGCCAGGCCGGGCTCGTCGTCGTTGAGCTTGATCTGCCCGAGGTCGGCGGCCTTGATGGTGCCGTCGACGATCGGGATCTCGTACTCCGCTCCCGTGCGGTTGTCGCGTACGGTCAGGGATTCAGTCACGCTGCCAACCTAGTGCGCGCGCGAAAACGCGCGATAGCGGGTGTCCCGAACCGTGACCAGAGGCGATCAGTGGGACGCACGAGGCGCCGTCGGCGTGCCACCGATCAGGGATTTGGCCGCCCCCGCGCGAGAGCCGTACTCTTGGCGGTCGCGTCCCCTGCCGCTTCGCCGTGCCGTTCAGTTCGGCCGACGGGGCAGTCCCGGATCGCCTCGATGATCGTCGGACGACGAGCACGGGTGGGCCGGGCTGAGTTCGTCAGAGGACGCCGCTCCGCCCGCGGCCCGACCGGTCCGTGAGCGGTGCAGCCCGCTCGGCGTCCGCCGCGTGGGTCCACGAACGAACGAGAGAGTGTCCGCACCCATGCGTACCTATGCTCCGAAGCCGGGCGACGTCGAGCGCCAGTGGCTCGTGATCGACGCGACCGACGTCGTCCTCGGTCGGCTCGCCGTCACGGCGGCCAACCTGCTGCGCGGCAAGCACAAGCCGATCTTCGCCCCGAACGCCGACACCGGCGATTACGTGATCGTCATCAACGCCGACAAGGTCGCCCTCACCGGGTCCAAGCGCACCTCGAAGATGGTCTACCGCCACTCCGGCTTCCCGGGCGGTCTGACCGCCACGCCGATCGGCGAGGTCATCGACAAGGACGCCCGCAAGGCCGTCGAGAAGGCCGTCTGGGGCATGCTCCCCAAGAACCGCCTCGGTCGCCAGATGATCAAGAAGCTCAAGGTCTACTCCGGCCCCGCGCACCCGCACCAGGCCCAGCAGGCCGTCCCCTACGAGATCACCCAGATCTCCCAGTGACCTCTCTCCAGAACTGATCAGGACTAAGGATTACCGTGGCTGACACGCAGAACACCGAGGTCGAGGAGACCTTCGAGACCGACGAGCAGGGCCTCGCCTACACCAGCGAGAGCTCGCCGTCCGTCGCCGCCGACACCCGTCCCGCGACCATCGCCCCCGGCGCGGCCACCGGCCGCCGCAAGGAGGCCGTGGCCCGCGTCCGCATCGTCCCCGGCACCGGCGTCTTCACCATCAACGGCCGGACCATCGAGGACTACTTCCCGAACAAGCTGCACCAGCAGGTCGTCAACGAGCCCTTCGCGGCGCTCGGCCTCGAGGGTCGCTTCGACGTCATCGCCCGCATCCACGGCGGCGGCATCACCGGCCAGGCCGGCGCCCTGCGCCTCGGCGTGGCCCGCTCGCTCAACGAGATCGACGTCGAGGCCTACCGCCCGACGCTGAAGAAGGCCGGCCTGCTCACCCGTGACGCCCGCGCCACCGAGCGCAAGAAGGCCGGTCTCAAGAAGGCCCGCAAGGCTCCGCAGTACTCCAAGCGCTGATCCACGCCTGGGCTCCAGGCTGCGCTCGCACGACGGGGCCACGCACCGCTGCCGCGGTCCGTGGCCCCGTCGGCGCGTTTTCCGCCCCGGCGCGAGGCCCGCTCATCGCGGCCGTCGTGTCGCAGGCCTCCACGACCTCGACGAGGAGTTCCCCTTGACCCGCATCTTCGGCACCGACGGGGTGCGCGGCCTCGCCGGCCGAGACCTGACCGCCGAGCTCGCGCTGCGCCTGGGCGCGGCCGCCGCGCGCGTCGTGCGCGACGACCTCCACTCCTCCGGCGCGTCCGGCGCGTCCGGCGGGGCCGGCGGGCGTCGTCCACTGGCCGTGGTGGGGCGCGACACCCGCGTGTCGGGCCACTTCCTCGAGGCCGCCCGGGTGGCCGGCCTGACCTCGGCGGGCGTGGACGTCGTCCTGCTCGGCGTGATCCCGACGCCCGGGGTCGCCTACCTCACCGCCTACCTCGACGCCGACCTCGGCGCGGTGATCAGCGCTTCGCACAACCCGATGCCCGACAACGGCATCAAGTTCCTGGCCCGCGGCGGGCTCAAGCTGGACGACGCCCACGAGGCGCGCATCGAGGCGGCGCTGGCCGACGACGACTGGGAGCGCCCCACCGGCGCCGCCGTCGGTCGCGTGCGCACCGACCTCGACGGTGAGGCCGCGCTCGACGCCTACGCCCGCCACCTCGTGACCACCCTCGACGGCGACAGGGCGCTGGCGGGGCTGCGCGTCGTCCTCGACTGCGCGCACGGCGCCGCGAGCGTCGTGGGGCCGCGGGTGCTCGAGGCCGCCGGCGCCGAGGTCGTGTGCATCGGCGACGGCCCCGACGGGCTCAACATCAACGACGGCGTCGGCTCCACCCACCTCGAGCCGCTGCGCGCTGCCGTGCTCGAGCACGGCGCCGACGTCGGCATCGCCGTCGACGGCGACGCCGACCGCTGCCTGGCGATCGACCACACCGGCGCCGATGTCGACGGCGACCAGATCATGGCGGTGCTGGCGCTCGCGCTGAAGGCCCGCGGCGCCCTCGTCGACGACACCCTCGTGGCCACCGTGATGAGCAACCAGGGCCTGGTGAACGCGCTGCGCGGCGCCGCGATCCGCGTGGAGCGCGCCGCCGTGGGCGATCGCTACGTGCTCGAGCGCATGGCCGCCGGCGGCTACACGCTGGGCGGCGAGCAGTCCGGCCACGTGATCCTCGCCGAGCACGCCACCACCGGCGACGGCCTGCTCACCGCGCTCCACCTGCTGCAGCAGGTGGCCACCTCCGGCACCCCGCTGGCCGAGCTGGCCGGGGTCGTGCAGCGGCTGCCGCAGGTGCTCGTCAACGTGGGCGGCGTCGACCGCTCGCGCTGCGACGACGCCGAGCTGCAGGCTGCCGTGGCCGAGGCGGAGGCCGAGCTGGGTGAGGCGGGCCGCGTGCTCCTGCGCCCCTCGGGCACCGAGCCGCTGGTGCGGGTGATGGTGGAGGCCGGCACCGCCGAGCAGGCCGAGGGCGTCGCGCAGCGGTTGGCGGACGTCGTCCGCGCGCGGTTGTCGCTCTAGCCACCGGCGGGACCTGCCGGCGGATTCGGGCGGTTTGGTGACCGCTCGCCGGTGGCAGGGTGGCGGCGTGGACTCCCCAGCGCTCGTCTTCGAATCCCTGACCAAGCAGTTCGGTGCCGCGCGCGCCGTGGACGACCTCAGCTTCGCCGTGCGCCCGGGTGTCGTCACCGGTTTCCTCGGGCCCAACGGCGCCGGCAAGACCACGACGCTGCGCATGCTGCTCGGCCTCACCCGGCCGAGCAGCGGACGCGCGCTCGTGGGCGATCGGCCCTACGCCGAGCACGAGCGTCCCGGTCGCTTGGTCGGTGCCGCGCTCGAGGCCTCCAGCTTCCACCCCGGCCGCACGGGGCTGGGCCATCTCGAGGTGTACGCACCGCTCGTCGGCGTCGCGCGCACCCGGTGCCGCCAGGTCCTCGAGGCCGTCGGGCTGGAGCGCGCCGCGCGGCAGCGCGTGGGCGGCTACTCCCTGGGCATGCGCCAGCGCCTCGGCCTCGCCACCGCGCTCCTGGCCGACCCGCCCGTCATCGTGCTCGACGAGCCCACCAACGGCCTCGACCCCGAGGGCATCGTGTGGATGCGCTCGCTCCTGCGACGCTTCGCCGCCGAGGGCCGCACGGTGCTGGTCTCCAGCCACCTGCTGCGCGAGGTCGAGACCACCGTGGACGACGTGGTGATCATCGCGCAGGGGCGGCTGCGCCACGCCTCCTCGATCGCCGACCTGCGCGGCATGGCCCGCCCCGCCACCCACGTGGTCTCGCCCCGCCCCGACGCCCTCGCCGCGCTGGCCGCCTCCGAGGGCTGGGCGAGCGAACCGCTGGACGACGGCCTGCTGGTGAGCGGTCGCACCGCCGCCGAGGTGGGCGCCCGCGCCCACGCGGCCGGCCTCGAGCTGCACCGGCTCAGCCCGCGCGACGTCGACCTGGAGGCCATCTTCTTCGACCTCACCCGCGCCGACGGGGCGCCGGGTGGAGGCGGGCCGGGGGCGGGCGTCGTCCACGGGGCGGCTGCGGCGGCCGGAGGCGCACGATGAGGGCGGCGCTGGCGGCGGAGTACCGCAAGCTCGCCACCACCCGGCTGTGGTGGGTGCTCCTCATCGCGATGACCGGCTACCTGGCGTTCGTCTCGGCCGCGGTCGCCGGCTCCTTCGCCTTCGCCCCCGACGACGCCACCGGCCTGCCGCGCGGCACCGACGCCGCCCGCTCGGTCTACTCGCTGGTCAACGGCATCGGCTACGTCTTCCCGCTGGTGATCGGCAGCCTCGCGATGACCGGCGAGTTCCGCCACCGCACCATCACCCAGAGCCTGCTGGTCGATCCCGACCGCACTCGCTTCCTGCTCGCCAAGCTGATCGCCGTGGTGCCCGTCGGCGTGCTCGCCGGTCTGGCCGGCACCGTCGGCGTGCTGATCGGCGGCGCACCGCTGCTCGCCTGGAAGGGCGACGGCGCGCGGCTCGGCGAGGGACAGGTGCTCGTCGGGGTCGGCCTCGGCATCGGCGTCGTCGCTCTGTGGGCGATGATCGGCGTGGCCGTCGGCTCGGTGCTGAGCAACCAGGTGGCCGCGATCGTGGTCATCCTCGCCTTCACTCAGCTCGTCGAGCCGATCATCCGCATCGCGCTCTCGCAGGTCGACTCGCTCGCGGGGCTGGCGTCCTACCTGCCGGGCGGCGCCGCCGACTCCCTGATCGGAGCGAGCTTCCTGTCGACCACCGGCTCGGTCGACCTCCTCCCGCGCGGTGTGGCGGCCGTCGTCCTCGTGGCCTACGTGGTGGTGCTCGCCGTCGTCGGTCGTCTCACCACGCTCCGCCGCGACATCGGCTGATCGCCGCGGCGCTCTGGCGGGCCGGAGGCGGGGTGGGGGCGGCGTACTTGGCGAAGTAGGACGACGGAGTTCGGAAGAGCGGCGTGTAGGGAAAGAG
>NZ_CAXRAZ010000052.1:0-74165 GCF_964229035.1 Nocardioides sp.
CCCCCCCCCCCCCCAACCCTCGCCCGGCCCGGCCCGGCCCGCCCCGCCAGCCCCGCCCGCCCGACCCCGCGGACGACGACGGGGCCGGCGCCATGCGGCGCCGGCCCCGTCGCGGGGTGCTCTCAGCCGAGGCGGCTGAGCGGTGTGGGCGGGCTCAGATGAGGCCCAGCTCGGTGACGGCGTTCTTCTCGTCGGCCAGCTCGGCCACCGAGGCGTCGATGCGCCCGCGGGAGAAGTCGTCGATCTCGAGGCCCTGCACGATGCTCCACTCGCCGTTCGAGGTGGTGACGGGGAAGGAGGAGACGAGACCCTCGGGCACGCCGTAGGAGCCGTCGGAGACCACGGCCATCGAGACCCAGTCGCCCTCGGGGGAGCCGTTCAGCCAGTCGCGGGCGGCGTCGCAGGTGGCGGAGGCGGCCGAGGCGGCCGAGGAGGCGCCGCGGGCGTCGATGATGGCCGCGCCGCGCTTGGCGACGGTGGGGATGAAGTAGTCCTCGACCCAGGCCTGGTCGCCGACGACCTCGGCGGCGTTGCGCCCGCCGATCTCGGCGTGGAACAGGTCGGGGTACTGGGTGGCGGAGTGGTTGCCCCAGATGGTGACCTTCTTGATGTCGGTCACCGCCGCGCCGGTCTTGGTGGCCAGCTGCGAGATCGCCCGGTTGTGGTCGAGGCGGGTGAGCGCCGAGAAGCGCTCCTTGGGGATGTCAGGGGCGTTGCTCGCGGCGATGAGCGCGTTGGTGTTCGCCGGGTTGCCGGTGACGCCGATGCGCACGTCGTCCGCGGCGACCTTGTTGAGGGCCTTGCCCTGCGCGGTGAAGATCGCGCCGTTGGCCGAGAGCAGGTCGCCGCGCTCCATGCCCGGGCCGCGGGGGCGCGCGCCCACCAGGAGCGCGAGGTTGACGCCGTCGAAGATCTTCTCGGGGTCGGAGCCGATCTGCACGCCGGCCAGGCCCGGGAACGCGCAGTCGTCGAGCTCCATGACGACGCCCTCGAGGGCCTTGAGCGCGGGCTCGATCTCGAGCAGGCGCAGCTCGATCGGACGGTCGACGCCGAGGGCGCCGCTCGCGAGACGGAACAGCAGGCTGTAGCCGATCTGGCCGGCGGCGCCGGTCACGGCCACCTTGAGCGGGGTGGTGCTCACTGGTCACTCCTGAAGTGGTAGGCGGGGACGCTGGCGACGCTAGCAGCGCCGGAGCCCCCGGCGGCACCCGGGCGGGAGCCACGAGACGAGCCGCGGCGGGTGCCCTGCGGACCGGTGCCGGTCCGCAGCGCACCCGCCGCGGTGGGGATCGATGAGCGTGCGGCCGGGCGGGCCCGGCCGCGGCTCACTGGGGCGGGCGGATCTGGGTGCGGTCGCTGCCCGGGTCGCTCCACCCCGTGGACGACGGCGGGGTCGCCTGCTGCTGAGCGGGGATCCACTGCTGGGCGGCGGGGTCCCACTGCCAGCCGTCCTGGATGATCGGCTGCTGCTCGGCGGGCTGGGCGCCCTGGACGCCCTGGACGCCCTGGGCGCTCTGGTCGGTCGGCAGCGCCTGGGTGGTGGCGGCATCGCCCGCGTAGGAGCCCGCGCCGTAGCCCTGCTGGACGGGCTGCTGGGCGCCCGGCTGCTGGTCGTAGCCGGTGACGCCGCCGGGCACTGCGCCGGGCACGCCGCCCTGGGGCCACTGCTGGCCCTGGTTCCACTGCTGGGTGAAGCCGGGGGACGACGACCCGCCGCTGCCGAGGCTCAGGCCCGAGCCGGGCACCGGCTCGGCGCCGCGGCCGAAGATCGCCGGGTAGGCCAGGCCGGCGAGGGCGCCGCCGATCGTGGGGGCGAAGAGGAAGGGCCACAGCTGCAGGAGCCAGTCGCCGCCGCTGAGCAGCGCGGGGCCGAAGGAGCGCGCGGGGTTGACCGAGGTGCCCGTGAGCGGCACGAGGAAGAAGTGGATGATCGCGAGCGTCAGGCCGATCGCCAGGGGGGCGAGCACGGCCACGGCGCGGTTGCGCTCGTCGGTGACGGCGAGGATCACGAGCACGAACAGGAAGGTCATCACGAGCTCGGCGAAGAAGGCCGCGCCGACCGCGTAGTCGTAGTTGCCGGCGCTGAACCCGTTGGTGCCGAGCGGGGTGGCGGAGTCGAAGGGCTCGTAGCCGTTGATGCCGAGAGCCAGCAGCAGGAGCACGAACGCGCCGACGATGCCGCCGACGAACTGGGCGGCGACGTAGAGCCCGGTCTCGCGCCAGGAGATCCGCCCGCTGATCGCCGCGCCCACCGAGACGGCCGGGTTGAAGTGACCGCCCGAGATGCGGCCGAACGCGTAGGCCATCAAGGTGACGGTGAGGCCGAAGGCCAGGCCCGTCGGAAGCACCGCGCCCTGGTTGACCACGGCCACGCCGCAGCCGAGCAGGACGAGGACGGCGGTGCCGAGGAACTCGGCGAGCAGCTTCTGGACGAGGGTCGGGGGAGCGGGGTCGGCGTCCGTTGCGGGCGCCGCAGGCTCGTGCGGGTCGTGGCTCATGTCGTGCACCTTCTCCTCGGGTCGTGCGACGGAAACCCTCCGGCGTCTGTTTCGCACCCTAGCCCCGGGCCCCGCGTCGTCCCCGCGGTCGAGGGTGGACGTCGGGTGGTCCCTCGCCGAGCGCTCCCGGGCGCGGTCTGGACCCCCGGCGCCGCTGGTGCGAGGGTGGGCCGGGCCGCGGGTTCCCCGCGCGCCGCCGCGTCAGATATCTTGATGTCAAGCAATCTCTACGTCGTAGGAGTGACGGCCGAGCATGAGCATCATCTACACCCACACCGACGAGGCGCCGCTGCTGGCGACGTACTCCTTCCTCCCGGTCGTCGAGGCCTACGCCGCCAAGGCAGGCGTCGCCTTCGAGACCCGCGACATCTCCGTCGCCGCGCGCATCCTCGCCCAGTTCGGTCTCGCGGACGACGCCCTCACCGAGCTCGGCGAGCTGGCGAAGACCCCCGAGGCCAACATCATCAAGCTGCCCAACATCTCCGCCTCGATCCCGCAGCTGAAGGCCGCGGTCAAGGAGCTGCAGGCGCAGGGCTTCGACATCCCCGACTACCCCGAGGCGCCCTCGACGCCCGAGGAGCAGGAGATCCGCGCGAAGTACGACAAGGTCAAGGGCTCCGCGGTCAACCCCGTGCTGCGCGAGGGCAACTCCGACCGCCGCGCGCCCGCCTCGGTCAAGAACTACGCGAAGACCCACCCGCACCGCAACAAGCCCTTCGCCGAGGGCTCCAAGACCGACATCGCCACCATGGGCGAGCACGACTTCGCGGCCAACGAGAAGTCGGTGACCCTGGCCGCCGACGACACGCTGTCGATCGTGCTGGAGAAGGCCGACGGCGAGAAGGTCGTGCTCAAGGAGGGCCTGAAGGTCCTCGCGGGCGAGATCGTGGACGCCACGAAGATGGAGGTCGCGCACCTGCACGGCTTCCTGCGCAACGCGATCGCGAAGGCCGCCGCCGACGACGTGCTCTTCTCCGTGCACCTCAAGGCCACGATGATGAAGGTCTCCGACCCGATCATCTTCGGCCACGTGGTGAAGGCCTACTTCGCCGACGTGTTCGAGAAGTACGGCGACGACCTCGCCGCCGCCGGCCTGTCGGCCAACGACGGCCTCGGCGCGATCCTCGCCGGACTCGACGCGCTGCCGAACGGCGCCGAGATCAAGGCCGCCTTCGAGGCCGGCCTCGCTGCCGGCCCGCGCCTGTCGTACGTGAACTCCGACAAGGGCATCACCAACCTGCACGTGCCGAGCGACGTCATCATCGACGCCTCCATCCCGGCCCTGGTGCGCAACGGCGGTCGCCTCTGGGGCGCCGACGGCGGCGAGGACGACACCCTCGCGGTCATCCCGGACTCCTCCTACGCCGGCGTCTACAAGGCCGTCTTCGACGACGTGAAGGCGAACGGCCCGCTCGACCCCGCCACGATCGGCACCGTGCCCAACGTCGGCCTCATGGCCCAGGCGGCCGAGGAGTACGGCTCGCACGACAAGACCTTCGAGATCCCGGCCGCCGGCACCGTGCGCGTGCTGGGCGCCGACGGCACCGTGCTGCTCGAGCACGACGTCGAGGCCGGCGACATCTGGCGCGCCTGCCAGACCAAGGACGTGCCGGTGCGCGACTGGGTGAAGCTGGCCGTCGACCGTGCCCGGGCGTCGTCCACCCCGGCGATCTTCTGGCTCAACGAGGCGCGTGCCCACGACGCCGAGCTCATCAAGAAGGTGAACGCCTACCTGCCCGAGCACGACACCGACGGGCTCGAGATCCAGATCCTCGCGCCGTCGCTCGCCACCGCCTACTCGCTCGAGCGCATGCGCCGCGGCGAGGACACCATCTCGGTCACCGGCAACGTGCTCCGCGACTACAACACCGACCTGTTCCCGATCCTCGAGCTCGGCACGTCGGCCAAGATGCTCTCGGTCGTGCCGCTCATCGCGGGCGGCGGTCTGTTCGAGACCGGCGCCGGCGGCTCGGCGCCCAAGCACGTGCAGCAGCTGGTCGAGGAGAACTACCTGCGCTGGGACAGCCTCGGCGAGTTCTTCGCCCTCGTGCCCTCGCTCGAGAAGTACGCCGAGCAGGCCGGTGCCCCGGCCGCGAAGGTGCTCGCCGACGCCCTCGACCGCGCCACCGGCACCTTCCTCAACGAGGACCGCTCGCCCGGCCGCAAGCTCGGCACCACCGACAACCGCGGCTCGCACTTCTACCTCGCCCTCTACTGGGCCGAGGAGCTCGCGGCCCAGACCGAGGACGCCGCCCTGGCCGAGGTCTTCGCCCCGCTCGCGGCCACGCTGCGGGAGAACGAGGAGACGATCGCGGGCGAGCTGATCGCCGTGCAGGGCAACCCGGCCGACATCGGCGGCTACTACCGCCCCGACGCCGACAAGGCGTCGGCGGTCATGCGCCCGAGCGCGACCTTCAACGAGGCGCTCGCCGCCTTCTGAGCCTGGTCCGTCGTCACCGCAGCAGCGCCCCGGGGCACCCGCCCCGGGGCGCTGTCGCGTCCTGGCCCGGTAAACCTGCCGCCTGCTGCGCCGGTGACCGCAGATATTGATGCGACGAGTGTCGGGGGCGGGAATTACGGTGGTCGCGATGTCGACGACGACCGCCCCCACCGTGGCCTCCGCCCTGCCGCCCGCACCCGACGATCCGCGCCGCCAGGTCGACTGGCGACGCCTGGCCTCGCGCAGCGCAGGGTGGGCGCTGGTGTGCTCGGCGATCGCCGCCGTCGGCACCGGACTGGGCACCGTGGCCGCGGGTCGCCTGGCGCAGGATCCGCGGGTCTCCCTCGTCGTCGCGCTGGCGGTATGCGTGGTCGGCGCGGCGCTGATCGACACCGTCGGCAAGGTGGCCTGGGTCGCCAACTCCGACCGCGCCGAGGGCCGTCTGCGCGACGACCTGCTGGACGCCGCCCTCGCCCAGCCGCTCGCCACGCTCGGCGAGCAGGCGGTCGGTGAGATCCTCGACCGCGTCGACGACGACACCCACGAGGTTGGCAACCTGGTGCGCTGGCAGGTGTGGATGGCCGCACGCACCGTGTTCGCCTCGGTGGTGCTCTGGGTCGTCGCGGGCCTGACGTGGTGGCCCGCGTGGCTGCTCTTCCCGCTCCTCGCCGGCCTTGCGATCGCCTCGGTGCGGGGGTTGCTCGGCGAGATCGCCCGACGCAAGGTCATCGAGGAGATGGCCTGGACCGACCACGCGGCCGCCCTCGAGGAGGGCATCGCCGGGCGCGACGACCTGCGCACCAGCCTGGGCCAGGCCCACGTCGTCCAGCGGGTGGCGAGGCTTTCCGCGCAGGTCCACGCGCGCTTCCGCGACGTGGTGCTCGTCGAGAGCCGGCTGGTGCGCCGCGCCGGCGTGCTCCTCCACGCGCTGCTCGTGGGCGTGGCGGTGGCGGGCGTCGTCCTCGCCTCGGGCGGGTCGCTGTCGACGGCGCGCCTGGTCACGCTCTTCCTCGTCACCTCCACCTTCGTGGGCCAGGTGGCGATGCTCACCAACCACCTGCCCGACATCCAGGCCGGCCTCGGGGCCGTCATCCGGCTGCGGCAGCTGCTGGCCGTCGTCCCCGAGCCGGTGGGCGGGCGCCCCGTGCCCTCGGCCCGGGCGCTCGAGCTGTCGGTGCGCGACCTCGACTTCGCCTACACCCCCGATCGCCTCGTGCTGAGCGGGGTCGACCTCCACGTGCCGGCGGGTCAGACGATCGCCCTGGTCGGTCGGTCCGGATCGGGCAAGTCGACGCTGGCCTCCTTGCTCTCGCGCGCGGTCGAGCCGCCGCCCGGCACGGTGCTGCTCGGCGGCGCCGACGTCACCGAGCTCGACCTCCAGCAGCTGCGGGCGGTGGTCGGCGTGGTCACCCAGCGCACCGAGATCCTCGCCGGCACGCTGGCCGAGAACATCACCCTGTTCGGCGACGAGCCCCGCGCCCGGGTCGAGCGGGCGGTCGAGGAGCTCGGCCTCGCCGACTGGGTCGGCGGCCTGCCCCAGGGTCTCGACACCCTGCTCGGCCCTGGCGGCACGCGCCTCTCGGCCGGCGAGGAGCAGCTCGTGGCCTTCGCCCGGCTGCTCGTGCGCGACGTGCGGGTCGTCGTCCTGGACGAGGCCACGGCGCGGATGGACCCCCACACCGAGCGCAGGGTGGTGGCCGCGGCCGATCGCCTGCTCACGGGGCGCACCGGCGTGTTGATCGCCCATCGCCTCACCACCATCGAGCGCGCGCCGCTGGTGGCCGTGCTCGACCACGGGCGGGTGGTGCAGCAGGGCACCCGCGCCGAGCTCGCCCTCGTGCCCGGGCCCTTCCGCGACCTTCTGCGCGACAGCCGCGCCCACGCCGTGGACGACGCCCGCCCCGACGCCCGCCCCGACGCCCGGCTCGCGGCCGGTGACGACGCCGCGCCCGACCTCGACGTCCACCTCGACGCCGACGCCGACGCCGACGCCGACGAGCGACCCGAGGCCCGCGCGGACGCGCGCTCGGTGGGTGGTCGCCGCCGCACGGGACCACCGCCCGATCTGCCGGAAGTCGGCACCGGCCCGACGCTGGGCCGCGGCATCTGGCACGCCCTGCGGGTGCGTCCGGGCTGGGGTCTGGCGGGCGCGCTGGGCTTCCTGCTCGCCTCGCTGGCGGGCGCGCAGGGTGCGGTCACGGGTCTGCTGTGGGGCCACGTGGTCGAGCAGGTCCGCGACGCCGGGGATCGTCCCTGGCTGCTGATGGCGGGTCTCACCGTCTCGCTGCTGGCCGCTCCCGTGCTGCTGGCCGATGCCTTCTGGCGCTACCCGCGGTGGTGGGTCGAGGTGCTCCTGCGCACACGTCTGTCGGTGCTGAGCGGGCAGACCGCCCAGCGACGACTCCCGCGCACGCCGGCGGGGGAGGTGGTCGCGCGCTCGATGGACGCCGACCGCTACGCCCGCTACGCCGACCGCTGGGTCGATGCGGTCAACGGTCTCGCGATCGCCGCGACCACCGCGGTGCTGGCCCGCTCGTGGTTGGCCGGGCTCGTGCTCCTCACCGTGCTCGTGGTCTCGGCGCTGGCCTCGGCCCTCGGGCGCCCGATCGCCGGGCGCAGCGCAGCGGCGGCCTCAGCCGCTCGAGCCCGCTTCGGGCGCGCGGTCGTCTCGGCGCTGGAGTGCGCGCGCACGGTCAAGCTGGCCGCAGCCACCGCCGACGTGCGCGCGCACCTGCGCGCCGTGGACGCCGGCCGCGTGGGCGCCGCCGTGCGCGAGCACCGCGTGCAGGCCGCGCTCGACGGCGTCCCCGTGGTGATGGTGCAGATCGGTGTCGTGGCCGCCTGGGGCGGCTACCTGGCCGGCGGCTGGGGCCTGGGCACCACGCTGCTCGTGGCCAACGCGGTGTCGGGCTTCGACTGGTTCGGCCGGGTCGCCGGCATGGTGGTCACCGAGGCCCCCGGCACGCGGGCGTGGCAGCGCGAGACCAGTCGCTTCGCCGGCGGGGTCGACCTCATGGACCTCCCGGCCGGCGTCGACCTGCTCGACGGCAGCGCTCCCGAGCCGGACGCCCCCGCGCGGGTGCCCCTGCGCGCCCTGGAGCTGCGCGACTTCGCCGCGATCCACGACGACGGCACGATCGGCGTCCACGGGGTCGACCTGACGGTGCGCAGCGGCGAGCTCGTGCTGCTCGTGGGCCAGGTGGGTGCGGGCAAGTCCAGCCTGCTCTCGGCCCTCGCGGGGCTCATCGAGCACCGGGGTGCGCTGTGCTGGAACGGCGAGGAGGTGCGCGACCCGCAGCTCTTCCTGCGCCCGGGCCAGGTGGCGCACGTCGCGCAGGTACCGCGTGTGCTGTCGGGCTCGTTCGTCGACAACGTCCGGTTGGGCCACGACCGCGGCTTCGACGGTCCTGTGGCGACGGCGCGGCTGGAGTCCGACGTTCGCGAGGCCGGTGGACGCGACGCGCTCGTGGGTCACCGCGGCGTGCGGCTCTCGGGCGGTCAGGTGCAGCGCCTGGCGCTGGCGCGGGCCCTGGCCACCGACGCCGAGGTGCTGCTCGCCGACGACGTCTCGAGCGCTCTCGACGCCACCACCGAGATCGAGCTGTGGTCGGCGTTGCGGGCGCGGGGAGCCACCGTGCTCGGTGCCACCTCGAAGCGTGCCGCGCTGGCACTCGCCGATCGCGTGGTGGTGCTCGTCGACGGCGAGGTGGCGGCCGCCGGCTCGTGGGCCGACCTCGAGGCCGGCTGGGGGCACCTGGCGGGCTGATCGCCTCGTCCGTGCGGCGGCCTCCGCGCCCGGGCTCCGCTCCCGCCTCAGCCGTACAGGCCGAGGTAGGAGCGGGCCACGGTGTCGACGATCTCGTCGGCGGTGGCCTCGATCGCGCCCTCGAGCACGGCGGTGATCAGCTCGGCCACGCCTCCGATGAACAGCAGTCCCGCGAGGTCGTCCTCGCGCTCGCGGCGGCGCAGGCCCAGCTCGTGGGCCTCGCTGGTGGACAGTCGCGCGAAGTGACGCAGCAGCTCGGTGCGCCGCGCGCGCAGCGGCGCGATGGCGCCGGCCTCGATGATCGCCACGCGACCCTTGCGGGGGTCGACCTCGAGCAGGTCGAGGAAGGCGCGCACCGAGGCGTGGATGCGCGCTGCCGGGTCGGCGCCGGCGGCCTCGGCGGCCCGCAGCGTGGTCTGCTCGATCTCGGCGGCGACCTCCGCGAGCACGGCGCTCTGGGCCTCGTCGAGGCCGGTGAAGCTCTCGTAGAAGTAGCGCTCGGAGAGGCCGGCCGCGCTGCACACGGCCGTCATCGTCGTCCGGGTGTCGGGATCGGCCCAGACGGTGAGGGTCGCCTCGACCAGCCTCTCGCGCCGCTCGGCGCGACGATCGGCGGCGCTCACGCCTCGGTAGGTGCCTGACTGCACGGCCACGCCCCCACCCTGACACGTCCGACGCGCTCGCGCCAAAGGTTGACAGGACGTCCTTCCTGAATCAGTCTGGTGCCTCGCAGGTGCTCCGGGTGCGCCTCGGCGCCCCGTCCCACCTCGCCCACCACCACCGTCGCCGGAGGTCTCGATGCTTGCTCCCACCGAGGTCCGACCGCTGCCCGAGGTGCGCCGCGGCGACCGCGGCGTGCCCGTGCTGGGCAAGGCGTTCGCCTACACCCGCGACCCCCTGGCCTTCATGCAGCACCAGTGGGACACCTACGGGCCCGTGTCGCCGTTCCGCTTCCTCGGGCAGACCTTCGCCATCGCACTCGGCCCCGACGCGGTGGAGGAGGTGATGCGCAACGCCGACAAGGCCTTCGCGAACGGCCCGGCCTGGAGCCCCTTCATCGGCCCGTTCTTCGAGCGCGGCCTCATGCTGCTCGACCTCGAGGAGCACCACCTGCACCGGCGGATCATGCAGGAGGCCTTCACCCGCACGCGGCTGGAGGGCTACGTCGAGCGGATGCACCCGGCCGTGGCTCGCGGCGTCGACGCCTGGCCCGATCGGGCGGGCTTCCGCTCGTACCCCGCGCTGAAGACGATGACCCTCGACATCGCCGCCGACATCTTCATGGGCGGCGCCACCGACACCTCGCGAGCGGAGATGGACCGCGTCAACGCCGCCTTCATCGACTGCGTGCAGGCCGCCGGTGGCCTGGTGCGCGTCGACGTGCCGTTCACCCGGTGGGGCCGCGCCCACCGAGGACGACGCGTGCTCGAGGAGTTCCTGCGCCACTACCTGCCCGCCAAGCGCGCCGAGCGCACCGGCGACCTGTTCTCGGTGCTGTGCCACATCGAGACCGACGACGGGCGCCGCTTCGGCGACGACGACGTCGTCAATCACATGATCTTCTTGATGATGGCCGCGCACGACACCTCGACGATCACCACCTCGACGATCCTGCAGTACCTCGGCCAGCACCCCGCCTGGCAGGAGCGGTGCCGCGAGGAGTCGCTCGCGCTCGGCGACGCGCCCTCCCTGGGTGAGCTCGAGCAGCTCACCAGCCTCGACCTGGTCATCAAGGAGGCGCTGCGCCTGCGCGCGCCCGTGCCGCTCTTCGCGCGCCGCACCCTGCGCGACACCGTGCTGCAGGGGGTGCGCATCCCGGCCGACACCCACGTGTCGGTCGGCGTGCAGTTCAACCACCTGATGCCGCAGCTGTGGAGCGACCCGCACCGCTTCGACCCCGATCGCTTCGGCGCCGAGCGCCGCGAGGACCGCGCCCACCGCTACGCGTGGGCGCCCTTCGGCGGGGGAGTGCACAAGTGCATCGGACTCCACTTCGCCGGAGCGGAGATCAAGGCGATCGTCCACCGCCTCCTGCGCACGCGCCGCTGGAGCGTCGACCCCGCCTACGTCGCCCCGCTCGACAACCACTCGCTGCCCTTCCCGAAGGACGGCCAGCCCATCGACCTGCGCCGGCTCTGACGTCGGCTCCGCGAACCCCGCAGCACCACTTTCGAGAAGAGGAATCCCATGAGCCGCAGCATCGCCGGCCTGTCCGTCATCGTCACCGGGGGCGCCCGCGGCATCGGCCGCGCCACGGTCGACCGCTTCGTGCGCGCCGGCGCCCGGGTCGCGATCGGCGACCTCGACCTCGCGGTGGCCCAGCAGGCCGTCGACGCCCACGGCGACAAGGTCGTGGCGGCGCGCCTCGACGTCACCGACGCCGCCTCGTGGGCGAGCTTCCTGGACGAGGTCGCGCACCTCGGGCCGTTCGACGTGCTGATCAACAACGCCGGGATCATGCCGATCGGCTCCATCCTCAAGGAGACCGACGAGACGACGAAGCTGATCATGGACGTCAACGTCCACGGCGTCATCAACGGCACCAAGGCGCTCGCGCCCGGCATGGTCGAGCGCGGCCGCGGCCACATCGTCAACGTCGCCTCGGCCGTCGGCCGCGTGGCCGTGCCCTACGGCGCCACCTACTCGGCGTCGAAGTTCGCGGTCGTGGGCTTTAGCGAGGCGCTGCGCCAGGAGCTCGAGCCCGAGGGCATCGACGTCACCGTCGTGCTGCCCACCGTCGTGCAGACCGAGCTCGCCGCCGGCGTGCCGGCCGCCCGCGGCATCAAGCCGGTCACCGCCGAGCAGGTGGCCGAGGTCATCGAGTCGGCTGTGCGCGAGCCGAAGGCCGAGCTGTGGGTGCCGCGCTGGACGCAGGGCCTGACGAAGCCCACGCTCGCGATGCCCCGCGTCGTCCAGACGGTGATGACGCGGCTCACCGCGGCCGACCACGTCTTCAAGGACGCCGACAGCGCCGCCCGCGCAGGCTACGAGGACCGCGCCCGCCGCACCGGCGCGGAGTGAGCGCCTCCACCGCCACCCGCCCGGTCGCGGAGGGAATAGGGGGCGGTGGTCGCCCGTTGCGGCCTCAGTGACCTCGGCGCCCGCGACCTCGACCTCCTCGTCCACCCCGACGACTCCCACGAACGCCGCTGCCCCGACGGAGCACGGGTCCTCGATGCCACCCGCCCGCCGCCCCGCGCTGGCGATCCTGGCGCTGGCGGTGGGCGGGTTCACCATCGGCACCACCGAGTTCATGACGATGGGCGTGCTGCCCGAGATCGCCGACGGCGTCGACGTCTCCGTGCCGACGGCCGGGCACGTCATCTCCGCCTACGCGCTCGGCGTCGTGGTGGGCGTGCCGATCCTGGCGTTCTTCGGTGCCGCGCTCCCGCGGCGCGCCGCCCTGGTGGGCCTGATGGGCGCCTACGCCGTCTTCAACCTGCTGAGTGCGATCGCGCCCGGCTACCACGTGCTCGCCGGGGCGCGCTTCCTCGACGGCCTGCCCCACGGCGCCTACTTCGGCATCGCCAGCCTGGTGGCGGCCGGCCTCGTCGCGCCCGCGCGCCGCGGTCGAGCCGTGGCCAGCGTCATGCTGGGCCTCTCGGTGGCCAACGTCGTGGGCGTCCCGCTCGCCACGGTCATCGGCCAGAACATCGGCTGGCGCGCCTGCTACCTGCTCGGCGCCGTGCTCGCCGTGGCCACCGTCGCGCTCGTGCTCGCCTGGGTGCCCTCCACCCCCGGCGACCCCGAGGCCAGTGGACGACGCGAGGCCCGCGCCTTCTTCGGCAACCTGCAGGTGTGGCTCACCCTGGGCGTCGGCGCCGTGGGCTTCGGCGGCATGTTCGCGGTCTACTCCTACATCGCGAAGACGGTGACCGTGGTGGGCGGCCTCGAGCGGGGCGTCGTCCCCGTGTTCGTGCTGGCGCTCGGCCTCGGCATGGTCGTGGGCACCTGGATCGCCGGCGAGCTCGCCGCGTGGTCGGTGTTCCGCAGCCTGCTCGGCGCCGGGGTCGTCGGCATCGCGCTGATGCTGCTCTACTTCGCGGCCGCCCCCCACGGCTGGGTGCTGCTGCCGGTGGCCTTCGCGGTCACCGCCGTGGGCTCGGTGCTCGTGGTCAACCTGCAGCTGCGCCTGATGGACGTCGCCGGCGACGCGGTGACCCTCGGCGCGGCGATGAACCACGCCGCCCTCAACATCGCCAACGCGCTCGGCGCGTGGCTCGGCGGGCTTGTCATCGCTGCCGGCTACGGCTACCGCGCACCGGCGCTGGTGGGGGCAGTGCTGGCGGTCGTCGGCGTGGCGATCCTGCTGGTCTCGGCCGTCGTCCACCGCCGCACCGCCGCGTCGGCCGCCTGAACTCACTCCATCGACCGCGCAGAGCAGCCACCTCGGCGCACCAGAGTTGCCACGTCGGCGCACCAGGAGTGCCGGTTCGGCGCTGGGCGGGGAGCCTGCGAGAATCGAGCCCATGTCCGTGCCCACGCCTGCGACCACCGAGCAACCGCCCGTGCCGGAGACCGCGCGGCCGGCGGCGGCCGAGGGGGCCGCCCGCCCTCGTGTTCTCTCCGGCATCCAGCCGACCTCCGACTCCTTCCACCTGGGCAACTACGTCGGCGCGGTGCGGCAGTGGGTCGACCTCCAGCGCGACCACCAGCCGTTCTTCTTCATCGCCGACCTCCACGCGATCACCGTCGACTGGGACCCCAAGGTGCTGCGCGAGCGCACCCTGCGCAGTGCGGCCCAGCTCATCGCGGCCGGCCTCGATCCCGCCCGCTCGGCGATCTTCGTGCAAAGCCACGTGCCGGCCCACGCCCAGCTCGGCTGGGTGCTCAACGGTCTCACCGGTTTCGGCGAGGCCCGGCGGATGACGCAGTGGAAGGACAAGTCGGCCAAGGGTGGCGAGGGCGCCGCCAGCGTCGGCCTGCTCACCTACCCGATCCTGCAGGCCGCCGACATCCTGCTCTACCGCCCGCACTACGTGCCGGTGGGCGAGGACCAGCGCCAGCACCTCGAGCTCACGCGTGACCTCGCCCAGCGCTTCAACAGCCGGTTCAAGAAGACCTTCCGGCTGCCCGAGCCCTACATCCTCAAGGCCACCGCGAAGCTCTACGACCTGCAGGAGCCCACGGCGAAGATGTCGAAGTCGAGCTCCTCGCCGAGCGGGCTCATCGACATGCTCGACGACCCCAAGGTCACCGCGAAGAAGATCCGCTCCGCCGTCACCGACTCCGACACCGAGATCCGCTTCGACCCCGACGCCAAGCCGGGCGTGAGCAACCTGCTCACGATCCACTCGGCGCTGTCGGGTGAGAGCATCACCAGCCTCGAGGAGCAGTTCGCCGGGCGCGGCTACGGCGACCTGAAGAAGGAGGTCGCCGACGTCGTGGTCTCCTTCGTCACCCCGTTCCGCGACCGCACCCTCGAGCTGCTCGACGCCCAGGACTACCTGATGCAGGTGCTCGCCCAGGGCGCCGCCGCGGCCAACGAGGTGGCCGAGGCCACCCTGCGCGACGTCTACCAGCGCGTCGGCTTCGTCGCGCCGGCGGCGCTGCGGGCGGACCGCTGAGATGCCGGTGATCGGCGTCGCCCTCGCCGTGCCCGAGCCCTGGGCCACCCAGCTGCAGGACTACCGCACCGCGATCGGCGACCCGACCGCCGACGGCGTCCCCACCCACATCACCCTCGTGCCGCCGATCGAGGTGGACGTCGACGTCGACGCCCTCGAGCAGCATCTGGCCGCGGCTGCCGCGGCGGTGCCGGCCTTCGAGGTGCACCTGCGCGGCACCGCCACCTTCCGCCCGGTCTCACCGGTGGTGTTCGTGGCGCTGGCCGAGGGCATCGGCCAGTGCGAGGTGCTGGCTGACGCCGTGCGCGAGGGGCCGCTCGCCGTCGAGCTCGAGTTCCCCTACCACCCGCACGTCACGGTCGCCCACCACCTCCCGGACGACGCCCTCGATCGCGCCTTCGAGGAGCTCGCGGACTTCGAGTGCAGCTTCGAGGTGGGCGACTTCCACCTCTACGTGCATCGCGGCGACGAGGGCTGGGTACCGACCCGGCGTTTCGATCTCGCTCCCGCCGACACGCCCGCGGGGCCGTGGGGGGAGGAGTCGCGGTGAAGCTCATCGACTCGGTCAAGGAGCGCGTCGGCGCCCGCGTCACCGCGCTGCGCGAGCGCTCCGGCACCGTCGACCACGCGATCCGCACCCAGGAGCACTTCGGTGCGGTCCAGGGCTCGCAGCAGGCGGGCGGCGTCACCTACTTCGGCTTCCTCTCGATCTTCCCCGTGCTCGCCCTCGCCTTCTTCTTCGTCGGCATCGTGGCGCGCTTCGCCCCCGACTCGCGCGACTGGCTGCTCACCGCCATCGACCAGGTGCTCCCCGGTCTGGTGGGCAGCGGGTCGAGCCAGGTCAGTCTCACCGACGTGCAGGACGCCGCCGGCCGCGTCGGCCTCATCGGTCTGGTCGGCGTCCTCTACGCCGGTCTCGGCTGGGTGTCGTCGCTGCGCACCGCCCTGGCCGCCCTGTTCGTCGTGCCCCAGGAGGAGCAGCCCGGCTTCATCCCCGGCAAGCTGCGCGACCTCGAGGCGCTCGTCGTCCTCGGAGGCACGCTGCTCGGCAGCGTGGTGGTCTCGGGAGCGGTGGTGTGGATCTCGGGCGCCCTCGCCGACACGCTCGGACTGGGGGCCGTCTCGGCGGTGCTGATCGGCGTCCTCGGTCTCGCGCTCGGCCTCGCCGCCGGCGCTGCGCTCTTCTTCCTGATGTTCCGCGTGCTCGCCCGACCCGATCTGCCCGCTGCGGCGTTGTGGTCGGGTGCGATCCTGGGAGCAGTGGCTTTCGAGGTGCTCAAGCAGGCCTCCAACGTGCTGCTCGCCGCGAGCCGGGGGCAGCCGGCCTTCCAGGCCTTCGGGACCGCGCTGATCCTGCTCGTCTGGATCAACTACTTCTCCCGGGTCGTGCTGTACGCCGCGGCCTGGGCGCACACCGATGCCCGGGCCGCCGGGCGCACCCCGACCGAGGACTCCGCCGAGGTCGCCACCGAGGAGGTCACCCCGTGAAGTTCGAGCGCAAGCACGCCGTCCTGCTGCTGGCCGTCGCCGCCTGGAACGTCTTCTCCTTCGGCAACTTCGCCAAGAACCTCTACTCGGCCTACGAGGGCGGAGAGGACCGGCCCACCGGCTACTGGGTCGCCCACACCGTGCTCATCGTCGTGAACTTCGCCATCGCCGGCGTGCTCGGAGCGCTGGGCGTCAAGGCCTTCCGCGCCACGCGCGAGGGCTGATCCCCTCCCGGCCCCCTCCGGCCCACCCGACCAGGAAGCCCACCAGGAAACCTGCCGTGACACCTGCCCGCCACCGCCCGACCCGTGGACGACGCGTCCGCGGCGTTGCGGGCGTGCGCGGGCTCGGCGCCGGCCTGGTCGCCGCCCTCGGCGCACTGATCGCCCACGTCACCGGCGGCGGCGAGGTGGAGGTCGTGCCCGGGCTCGCCGTGGCGGCCTGCGCGCTGCCGCTCGGTCTCCTGCTCGTGGGTCGCGACGGCGCCCGGCCGCAGGCCCTCAGCCCGCCGCGGCTGGTACTCGTGGCCGCAGCCGCTCAGGCGGTGGCCCACGGCTCGCTGATGCTCGCCCCCACCGCCGGTGCCGGGCACGAGCACCACGGCGCCGGGGGAGCGCTCGCCGGAGCGGCCGGTCTCGGGCCCGCCATGGTGGCCCACCACCTCCTCGTGGCGCTGGCCACGGTGGCGGTCGGGGCCGGACTCGACCGTGCCCTCGTCTCGCTCGCGCGTGCGGTGCTCGCTGCGGTGCTGCCGCGTGGTCCTCGGGCGGTGTCCCTGCCCGCGCTCCGACGCCTCGCCGCGATCGGCGTCGCGCGGGTCCTGCGGCCGCGCGCCCTCGACGCCGGGGCCCGCCCCCGCGCCCCGCCGCGGGCGATGCTCCTACCCGTCCTACCGACGCAGACCCTGCGTCGGGTCCCCGGCATCGCGCCGCTGCGCTGACGCACCCGCTCGTTCGAGGTCGCATCGCGCCGACGGCGCAGCCACCTGCGGCGCCTGCGCGCGCCCACGAGCGGAAAGAATCGATGCACCCATGAAGAAGCGCCTCCCCGCCGCCGTCCTGGCGGCCGCCCTGCTGCCGGCTCTCGCGGCCTGCGGCTCCGACGACTCCCCGGGCGCGGCCGACGCGCCCTCGAGCGCGGCCACCGGCGGCTCCGCCTCGACCGGCGGCGCCGCCTCGACCGGCGGCTCCGCGGCCAGCGGCCAGGCCGCGTCCCTGACCGTGAGCGACCCGTGGATCAAGGCCACCGACGCCACCCCCGACGGCGAGGCGATGACGGCCGCCTTCGGCACGCTGACCAACACCGGCAGCGAGGCGATCACGGTGGTGGGCGCGGCCACGAAGGCCGCCGGTCTCGTCGAGCTGCACGAGACGGTGCAGAACAGCGACGGATCGATGGCGATGCAGCCGAAGAAGGGCGGCTTCGTCGTGCCGGCCGGTGGCTCGCTCACCCTGGAGCCCGGTGGCAACCACATCATGCTGATGGATCTCACCGCGAGCCTCGCCGCCGGCGAGGTCGTGCCCGTCACGCTGACCCTCGACGACGGTTCGACCGCCGTGATCGAGGCGACGGTCAAGCCGTTCGAGGGTGCCGACGAGAAGTACCAGGGCGGCGGCTCGGGCGACATGGGTGACATGGGCGACATGAGCGGGATGGACCACTCCGGCATGGGTCACTCCGGCTCGCAGAAGGCGAGCGAGGGCGCGTCGCGATGAGCGGCGGTCCCCGCTGGGACCGCCGCCGCCTGCTCCGCACCGGCGCCGCCGCCGTTGGCGGCGCCGGGGTGGGGTGGAGCACGTCGGCGGTCGTGACGAACACCGCGCACGCGGCCGGGCTGGACGCGGCCGGCAGGGCCGGGGACGGGGTGGTCCGGGTCGGCCCGTCGGCCGGTGCGGAGACCGTGGCGCTCGGCGGGCGCCACCAGCCGGGTGTCGACACCCCGACGCAGGCCCACGCCTCGCTGCTGGGGTGGGACCTGCTGCCCGGCAGCGACACCCCCCACCTGATCCGACTGATGCGGCTGCTCACCGATGACGCCCGACGCCTCGGCAACGGCCGCCCGGCGCTGGCCGACACCGAGCCCGAGCTCGCCGCGCACCCGTCGCGGCTCACCGTGACCTTCGGATTCGGCCCGCGCGTGCTGCGCGAGCTCGCGCCCGGCGTCGGGGGAGGGGAGGCGACGGCGCCGATCGGTCGTCGTCCGCTGGAGGACCTGCCGCGCTTCGCCCGCGACGAGCTGAAGGAGCCGTGGGGCCAGACCGACGTGATCGCCCAGGTGGCCTGTGACGACCCGCTCACCCTCGCTCACGCCCGACGCGTGCTCACCAAGGACGCGCGCCCGCTCGCGCGCCTGCGGTGGATCCAGAGCGGCTTCCGCAACGCCCGCGGCACTGCCCCGGGCTCCACCATGCGCAACCTCATGGGCCAGGTCGACGGCACGGCCAACCCCGACCCGGCACTGCCCGACTTCGACCCGCTCGTGTGGATCGACGACGGTCCGCTGGCGGGCGGCACCTGCCTGGTGCTGCGACGCATCCGCATGCACCTCGACAGCTGGGACAAGGTCGACCGCCTGGGGCGCGAGGCCACCATCGGACGACGCCTCGACACCGGCGCCCCCCTGACGGGCACCGGGGAGTTCGATCCCGTCGACCTGCAGGCCACCGACAAGTTCGGCCTGCCGGTGATCGACCCGGCCAGCCACGTGGCCCGCGCCCGCAGCACCGACCCCACCGAGCGGTTCCTGCGCCGCGGCTTCAACTACACCGACCCCGATCCGACCCGCCCCGACGGGGAGGACAGCGGGCTGCTGTTCGTCGCGTTCGCCGCCGACCCGCAGCGTCAGTTCGTGCCGGTGCAGCGCCGCCTGCACGAGCTCGACCGCCTCAACGCCTGGATCACCACGATCGGCTCCGCGGTCTACGCGGTGCCGCCGGCGGCTCGCGAGGACGATCCGCGCGACTACGTCGGCTCCACCCTGCTGGAGCCCGGAGCGACGAGGAGCGGGGCGTGAGAGCCGCCACGATCGCGGCGAATCCGGCTCGCTTCGGTGCGGGTGAGAAACTGGAGTCGTTCAAGCCCGCAGCGCGGGCTCGCCGAGGAGGGCCCCGATGAGCGCAGGCGACATCACCCGGCCCGCCAGCAAGGAGGAGGACGTGGAGGTCCTGGACCGAGCCGACCTCGACCCCGACGATCTCGGACCGGACGACGACGTCGACCCGGACGGCTCCGAGGCCGCGCCGGTGCCGCGCACCAGCGGCATCGCCCTCGCCGTCTGGGCGGCCATCGGGCTCGCGGCGGCCTTCACCCTCGCTGTCGAGCGCGTGAAGCTGCTGGAGGACCCCAACCACCGGCTCTCCTGCGACCTCTCGCCGCTGCTGTCCTGCGGCTCGGTCATGGTCACCGAGCAGGCCCGTGCCTTCGGCTTCCCGAACCCCTTCCTCGGGATCGGCGCGTTCAGCGTCGTCCTCACGCTGGGGGTGCTGCTCGCCTCGCAGGTGCGGCTGCCGCGCTGGGTGCTCGACGGCCTCGCCGTCGGCGGCACCCTCGGCCTGGCGTTCGTGGCGTGGCTGATCTCGCAGAGCCTCTACTCGATCGGCGCGCTCTGCCCGTGGTGCCTGGTCGTGTGGTCGGTGACGATCCCGATCTTCGTGTGGACCACCCTGCTCGCCGCCCGCGCGCACCGTCCCTCGTCCGCAGCCGTCGAGCTGCTGTGGGACCTTCGCTTCCTCATCGTCCTCGGCGCGTACGTGCTCGTCATCGTGCTCGCCCTCGTGCAGTTCTGGAGCTACTGGGAGACCCTCCTGTGACCGCCCCCGTGATCACCGCCCCCGTCGGGGCCACCACCCCCCGTGGACGACGCCCGCTCGCTGCGGCGTCGGTCCTGCTCGCCGCGCTCGTCGGCGTCCTTGCGCTCGGCTGGGCGCAGCCGGCCTCGGCCCATGCCGCCCTCCTGGGCTCCGACCCCGAGGACGGCGCCCGCCTCGACGCGCTGCCGGCCCGCATCGCGCTGGAGTTCAGCGAGGACATGAGCGCTCCGGCCTACCTCGTCGTCAAGGACCCCGACGACCAGCGCGTCGATGCGGGCGAGGTCGCGGTGAAGGGGGCGGAGGTCAGCGTCGCCGTTGACGACCCCGGCCTCGCGGGCCGCTACCAGGTGGCCTTCCGTGCGGTGTCGGCCGACGGCCACCCGGTCACCGGCCAGTTCTCCTTCACCGTCGCGGGCGGTTCCACCGCCTCGGCCTCGCCGAGCGCCGGGGCCAGCACGGCCCCGAGCGCGAGCCCCAGCACCGCGCCGAGCACAGCACCGAGCGCTGGTGCGTCGACCGGCAGCGAGCCGGAGTCGGCGGCCGTGCGCCCGACCTCGGCCACCACCGACGACGACTCCGGCATCGGCGAGGTGCAGGTGGGGGTCGGCATCGCCCTGTTCGTCGTCGCCGGCGGACTCTTCTGGTTCAGTAGGAGGCAGCGCGCATGAGTGTCGACCAGCAGCAGGAGACGGCCCCGGCCCCTGAGCCCGCCGGTGCGGGGGTGCGTCGCGACCCCGTGGTCGCGCTGGTCGCCGTCGCGACCTCGGCGGCGGCCGCCGTCCTGCTGCTGGCGCTCGGCGGTGGGGGCCCCCAGGAGCCCATCGCGGGCCTGCCCGACCCCGGCCCGGTCGTCGGGTGGGGGCTCCCCGCCGTACGGCTGGCCGCCGACCTCCTGGCCGTGGCCGTGATCGGCGGACTCCTGGTCACCCCGCTCACCATGCGACGCATCGGCGACGAGGTCGGCGCCTCGGCCTTCCGCGGTCTGCGCAGCGTGCGGCTGCTGGCCCTCGGCTGGTTCGTGGCGGTGCTCGCGCAGATCGTGCTCACCTACTCCGACCAGTTCGCCGTGCCGCTGAGCCAGGTCGGCTGGACCGAGCTGCGGGGCTTCCTCACCACCGCTGACCAGGCGAAGTCCCTGCTCGTCCAGGCGGGGCTGGTGCTCGCGCTCGTCGTCGTCTCGCGCTGGGTGCTGCTCACCCGGTCGGTGCTGGCGCTGCTGGTGCTCGCCCTGGCCGCGGTCGTGCCGCCCCTGCTCACCGGCCACGCCGCGGGCGCCGGCAACCACGACACGGCCGTCATCGGCGTCGTGGTGCACGTGATCGCCGCGGTCATCTGGGTCGGCGGCGTGGTGGCGCTGTGGTGGCACCTGGCGCTGTCGCGCAAGATGCGCGAGCGTGCGCTCCACCGCTTCTCCGGCATCGCCAGCTGGTGCCTGGCCGCCGTGGTGATCTCCGGCGTCATCGGCACCCTCGTGCGCACCGGCGGCGTCGACGGCCTCGCCTCGGCCTACGGCGCGGCAGCGGGCGTGAAGCTGGTCCTGGTCACGCTCGTCGGCCTGGTCGCCCTGCAGCTGCGCCGGCGCGTCATCGCCGCGCCCGTGCAGGACGCCGCCCTCCTCCTGCGCCTCACCGGCCTCGAGGTGATCGTGATGGCCACGGCCATCGGGCTCGGCGTGGCGCTGAGCCGCACGCCCCCGCCCGTGCCCGACTCGCTCTACCCCACAGCCGCGCAGAGCCTGATCGGCGGCGCGGTGCCCCCCGAGCCGACGCTCGGACGCCTGCTGTTCTCCTTCACCCCCTCCGGGCTCGGGATGCTCGTGGTGCTGCTGGGCTCTGCCGCCTACATCGCCGGGCTGCGCACCCTGCGGCGCCGTGGCGACGCGTGGCCGGTCGGGCGCACGGTGCTGTGGTTCGCCGGCATCCTCGTGGTCGCCTACGCCACGATGGGCGGCCTCGGTGTCTACGCCAAGGTCGCCTTCAGCGCCCACATGGCCAGCCACATGGCGCTGTCGATGGTCGCGCCGATCTTCCTGGTGAGCGGACGCCCGATCCAGCTGGCCCTGCGGGCGCTGCCAGGCAGCGACGTGCCGGGCGGCACCGGGCCGCGTCAGCTCCTCGCCGGGGTGCTCGACTCCCGCGTGGCCAAGGTGTTCATGAACCCCGTCACGGCCTCGCTGCTGCTCATCGGCAGCCTGTGGGTGGTCTACCTGAGCGACGGCCTATTCGACGCCCTCATGCGCAACCACCTCGGCCACGTGGCGATGGAGGTGCACTTCCTGCTCGCCGGGCTGCTGTTCTTCGAGGTGCTGATCGGCGAGGGACCGGGCCACCGGCTCACCTACGTCGGGCGCCTGCTGATGCTGCTCGTGAGCATGCCGTTCCACGCCTTCTTCTCGGTCACGGTGATGGGCTCGGACCGCATCATCGGCGAGCAGTACTACCGCCTGCTCGACGTGCCGTGGATCGACAGCCTGCTCGACGACCAGAATCTCGCCGGGGCGATGAACTGGGCGCTCGGCGAGGTGCCGATGGTGATGGTCATCATCGTGCTGCTGCTGCAGTGGTGGCGCTCGGACCAGCGCGAGGCCCGTCGCCGCGACCGTGCCGCCGACCGCGACGGCGACGCCGAGCTCAACGCCTACAACGCGATGCTCGGTCAGATCGCCGAGGGCAAGGCCGACGTCCACAGCGGGCGCGGCTACCAGGAGCGGTAGGGACGGCCCGACCGGGGTTCACAGGGGCATGCGGCCGAGCAGGAAGTAGGTCGTCATCGGTCCCTTGCCCTTGACCTCGACCTGCTGGGGGTCGCTGAAGGCGTAGCGGTCGGCCAGCAGCTCGTGGGTGCGCTCGGACACCTGGATGCGGTGCGGGCGCCCGTGCGACTCCATGCGGCTGGCGGTGTTGACCGTGTCGCCCCACAGGTCGTAGGTGAACTTGCGCCGCCCGATCACGCCGGCGACCACCGGACCGCTCGCGATGCCGATGCGCATCGCGATCGGGCCCGGCCAGTCGCGCGCGAGGCGGGCGGAGGCGCGCTGCATGTCGAGTGCGAGCTCGGCCAAGGACGACGCGTGGTCGGCGTCCGGGGTCGGGAGGCCGGCGACGGCCATGTAGGCGTCGCCGACGGTCTTGATCTTCTCCACGCCCCGCCGATCGCACAGGGCGTCGAACTCGCGGAACATCGTGTCGAGCAGCCCGACGAGACGTTCGGCGGGCAGGTGCTCGGCGATCGCGGTGAAGCCGACGATGTCGGAGAACAGCACGCTCACCTCCTCGGCCGACTCCGCGATCGTGCCCTGCGCGGTGCGCAGCCGGCTCGCGATCGCCACGGGCAGCACGTTGTGGAGCAGCTCGTCGCTGCGCGCCTGCTCGATCTCGACCTCGCGCTGGCGCTCGAACTCGGTGCGCCGCACCCGCTCGAGCGCGTAGGCCACGAGGACGGCGATCGCCGCCAGGCCCAGCACCGGCGTCACCTCGGCGGCGATCACGCCGGGGTCGCGGCCCAGTCCGCCGGTGCCCGGCAGGGTCAGGCACACCACCACGTAGGCGCCGGCCATGCCGAGGGCGGCGTGCATGCGCAGGCGCAGCAGGCCGACGGCACCGAGCAGGGTGATCGTGCAGGAGGTGCGCAGGTACTCCAGTGGGAAGTCGGCGGCCAGCCCGAGCCCGGTGCCGAGCCAGAGCAGCAGGAACGTGAGGAGCAGGAAGCTCGCGAACTGGGGGTGTCGGCTCACGGTCGTGGAGCGGGCCATCACGAGGCCGGAGACCACGATCAGGGCCGCCGCGCCGGCGCGCACGAGCAGGGCCTCCGCCAGGCCGTCGTCCAGGAGGAGGACGTCGACCACGCCGTAGCCGACGTCGAGGAGCAGCGCGATGGCGAGGGCGAACCACGCCTGGGCGAGCCCCATGAGGTCGTCGTAGGCGCGGAAGTCCTCCTCCGCCTCGGCCTCGTCGAAGTCGAGCATCCAGCGCTGCATGTGCAGCTGGTGGTGCTGCTCCTGCACCCAGGTCGCCGCCGACCTGAAGCCCGTCACCACCGCCACGGGAGGTCATGCTGCCAGACCTCGGCCGGGGCGCCGTCGGGCGTTCGAAAAGCGCCGCGGCCCGGCTCGTGGAGACGAACCGGGCCGCGGCGTGCGGACGGGAGCGGGGTCAGAGACCCTGCTTCAGCGCGGTGCGCAGGTCCTTGTTGAGCTGCGAGATGACGTCGAGCGGGATGCCCTTCGGGCACGCCTGCGCGCAGGCGCCGATGTTGGTGCAACCGCCGAAGCCCTCGTGGTCGTGCTGGCCGACCATGTCGACCACGCGCGAGTAACGCTCGGGCTGGCCCTGCGGCAGCTCACCGAGGTGGGTGATCTTCGCGCCGAGGAACAGCGAGGCCGAGCCGTTGGGGCACGACGCCACGCAGGCGCCGCAGCCGATGCAGGTGGCCATGTTGAACGAGCGCATCGCCTTGTCACGCGGCGCCGGCACCGAGTTGGCCTCGGGCGCCGAGCCGGTGTTGGCGGAGATGAAGCCGCCGGCCTGGATGATGCGGTCGAACGCCGAGCGGTCGACCACGAGGTCCTTGACCACCGGGAACGGGGCCGCGCGCCACGGCTCGACGGTGATGGTGTCGCCGTCCTTGAACGAGCGCATGTGCAGCTGGCAGGTGGTGGTGACCTCGGGACCGTGGGCCTGGCCGTTGATCATCAGCGAGCACGAGCCGCAGATGCCCTCGCGACAGTCGTGCTCGAAGGCGACGGGCTCCTCGCCCTGCTCGTTGAGCTGCTCGTTGAGGATGTCGAGCATCTCCAGGAAGCTCATGTCCTCGGAGATCCCGGACACCTGGTAGGTGTGCAGGCCGCCCTGGGCCTCCGGACCGGCCTGACGCCAGATCTTGAGGGTCAGGTTCATGCTGCCGGCGCTCACTTGTACGACCTCTGCTTCATCTCGATGGCGGTGTAGATCAGATCCTCCTTGTGGAGGACGGGCTGGCCCTCGTCGCCGCCCCACTCCCAGGCCGCCACATAGGCGAACTCGTCGTCGTGGCGCAGCGCCTCGCCGTCGTCGGTCTGCGACTCGGCGCGGAAGTGGCCGCCGCAGGACTCGCGCCGGTTCAGGGCGTCGATGCACATGAGCTCGCCCAGCTCGATGAAGTCGGCCACGCGGCCGGCCTTCTCGAGGCTCTGGTTGAGGGTGTCGGCCGCGCCGAGCACGCGCACGTTGGTCCAGAAGTCGGCCTTGAGCTCGCGGATCATGTCGATCGCCTTGCGCAGGCCGGCCTCGGTGCGCTCCATGCCGCAGTACTCCCACATGATGTGGCCGAGCTCGCGGTGGTAGGAGTCGACCGAGCGGGTGCCGTTGATCGACAGGAACTTCTCCACGCGGTTCTGCACCGCCTGCTGGGCCTCGACGACGGCCGGGTGGCCCTCGTCGACCTTCTCGAACGGGCCGTCGGCGAGGTAGTCGCGGATGGTGTTCGGAAGCACGAAGTAGCCGTCGGCCAGACCCTGCATGAGGGCCGAGGCGCCGAGGCGGTTCGCGCCGTGGTCGGAGAAGTTGGCCTCGCCGGTGACGAACAGGCCGGGGATGTTCGACTGCAGGTGGTAGTCGACCCACAGGCCGCCCATCACGTAGTGCACGGCGGGGTAGATGCGCATCGGCACCTCGTAGGGGTTCTCACCCGTGATGCGCTCGTACATGTCGAAGAGGTTGTCGTACTTCTCGCGCACGGCGTCCTCGCCCAGACGCTTGATGGCGTCGGAGAAGTCGAGGTAGACGCCGCGACGGAAGTCGCCGACCATCGGGCCCACGCCGCGACCCTCGTCGCAGACGTTCTTCGCCTGGCGCGAGGCGATGTCGCGGGGCACCAGGTTGCCGAAGGAGGGGTAGATCCGCTCCAGGTAGTAGTCGCGGTCCTCCTCGGGGATGTCGCGGGGGTCCTTGGTGCAGTCCTCCTTGTTCTTCGGCACCCAGATGCGACCGTCGTTGCGCAGCGACTCGGACATGAGCGTGAGCTTCGACTGGTGCTCGCCGGAGACCGGGATGCAGGTGGGGTGGATCTGCGTGTAGCAGGGGTTGGCCATGTAGGCGCCCTTGCGGTGCGCGCGCCACGCGGCGGTGACGTTGGAGCCCATCGCGTTGGTCGAGAGGTAGAACACGTTGCCGTAGCCGCCCGAGGCGAGGACGACGACGTCGGCCAGGTGAGTCTCGATCTCGCCGCTGACGAGGTCGCGGGCGATGATGCCGCGGGCCTTGCCGTCGACGACGATCAGCTCGAGCATCTCGTGGCGGGTGAACTGCTGCACCGTGCCGGCCGCCACCTGGCGCTCCATGGCCTGGTAGGCGCCGAGCAGCAGCTGCTGGCCCGTCTGGCCGCGGGCGTAGAAGGTGCGCGAGACCTGCACGCCGCCGAACGAGCGGTTGTCGAGCAGGCCGCCGTACTCGCGGGCGAAGGGCACGCCCTGGGCCACGCACTGGTCGATGATGTTCGTGCTGACCTCGGCGAGGCGGTACACGTTCGACTCGCGGCTGCGGTAGTCGCCGCCCTTGACGGTGTCGTAGAAGAGGCGGAAGACGGAGTCGCCGTCCTCCTTGTAGTTCTTGGCCGCGTTGATGCCGCCCTGGGCGGCGATCGAGTGGGCGCGGCGGGGCGAGTCCTGGTAACAGAAGGACTTCACGTTGTAGCCGGCCTCGCCGAGCGTGGCGGCGGCGGCGCCGCCGGCCAGGCCGGTGCCGACGATGATGATGTCGAGCTTGCGACGGTTGGCCGGGTTGACCAGGCGGTTCTCGAACTTGCGCGTCGTCCAGCGGTCGGCGATCGGGCCGGTGGGGGCTGCGGCGTCGACGATCTTCTCACCGGGGGTGTAGTAGCCGCGGGCGTCGTCGGACTTCTGCTCCGGCGCCTGGTTCAGCGGGGTGAGTCCGTCGTGGAGGGTGCTGCCTGCCATGAGGGGTGCTCCTTACTTCTCGATGATGCCGGTGAGGACGGAGAGCGGGATGAGCGAGAACCCGCCCGCGACGACGATGGCCACGACCCAGCCGGCAGCGCGGGCTCGGGCTCGTGCGGTCGCGGAGTTGGTCAGCCCGAGCGTCTGCAGGGAGCTGAACGTGCCGTGGTGCAGGTGGAAGGCGAGCGCGAGCATCGCCACGAGGTAGATGACGGTGAGCCACCAGACCTCGAAGTTGGACACCATCAGCTGGTAGGGGTTGTCCACGCCCGTCGCGCCGTTGCTCACGTCGATCTTGGTGATCGTGAAGTTGAGCAGGTGCCAGACGATGAAGACCAGCAGGGTCAGTCCGCCCCAGCGCATGGTGCGCGAGGAGAGCGAGGTGCCGACGTTGCGCTTGACGGCGTACTTCACCGGGCGCGCGGCGGCAGCGCGGCGGGTGAGGAGCACCGCGCTGGTGACGTGGACGACGAGGGCCGCGATCAGGCCGACGCGGATGATCCACAGCAGGCCGGAGTAGGGGAGCAGCGGCTCGCCGAGGGTGCGCAGGTGCTCGGCGTACTCGTTGAACTTCTCCTCGCCGCCGAAGGCCTTGAGGTTGCCGTACATGTGCCCCAGCACGAAGCCGATGAACAGCAGGCCGCTGACCGCCATCGTGAGCTTCAAGGCGATGGTGGAGCGGGCTGCTCGGGAGCCCTTGATCAGTTCGGGACGCGTCGTCGTTGCCACAAGGACCAACGGTACCTGCGCTACCGAGGAGTAGGTGACGCGGATCATGTGACATATGTCCGTTAGGGGAACCTTAGGTGCAGCCCGTTCGTAGGACCGGTTTCGGCCTGCTGCGATCGCGGCCGCCTATCGACCCATCCGCGAAGGTTCTTTGACGCCTCACCAGGGGCGAGGCAGTCTCGAAGCATGGCCACCCCCGACGCCTCGCCCGATGCCTCCTCACCCGCCGAGGCACCGCTGCCCGCCCTCGAGGAGAAGCTGAAGGTCGGTGAGCCGAAGGAGTGGGCCGCCGGCGTGCCCGCGGTCGCGCATGCGATGGAGTACGCGCTGCCCACCGCCGGGCCCAAGCGCACGGCGCTCACGCTGCTCAACCTCAACCAGGTCGACGGCATCGACTGCCCCGGGTGCGCCTGGCCGGAGCCGGGCCACCGCACCACCAACGAGTACTGCGAGAACGGCGCCAAGCACGTCAGCGACGAGGCCACCACCAAGCGCGTGACGCGCGAGTTCTTCGCCCGCCACTCGGTGGCCGAGCTCGCCACGCAGAGCGACATGTGGCTCAACCAGCAGGGGCGCCTCACCGAGCCGATGGTGCTGCGCCCGGGCGCCACCCACTACGAGCCGCTCGGCTGGGACGAGGCCCTCGGCCTCCTGGCCGACGAGATGCGGGGACTGGCCAGCCCGGACGAGGCGATCTTCTACACCTCGGGGCGCCTGAGCAACGAGGGCGCGTTCGTGCTCCAACTGCTCGCCCGGTCCTTCGGCACCAACAACCTGCCCGACTGCTCGAACATGTGCCACGAGTCCAGCGGTGCGGGCCTGGGCGAGACGCTCGGCGTCGGCAAGGGCACGGTGACCCTCGACGACATCTACGAGGCCGACCTCATCTTCGTCGTGGGGCAGAACCCCGGCACCAACCACCCCCGCATGCTCACCGCGCTCGAGCACACCAAGCGCAACGGCGGGCGCATCGTGGCGGTCAACCCGCTGCCCGAGGCCGGCCTCAAGCGATTCAAGAACCCGCAGAAGCCGCGCGGGGTCATCGGTCGCGGCACCGCGATCGCCGACCACTTCCTCAAGATCCGCCCGGGTGGCGACCTGGCGCTCTTCCAGATGCTCAACCGGCTGCTCCTCGAGGCCGAGGACGCCGCCCCCGGCACCGTGCTCGACCGCCAGTTCCTCGACGAGCACACGATCGGCCTCGCCGAGCTCCAGGCGCATCTGCGCGAGGTGGAGTGGGACGACGTGCTCGCCGCCACCGGCCTGACCCGCGAGGAGATCGAGCAGACCCTGGCCATGGTGCTGGAGTCGAAGAAGATCATCGTGTGCTGGGCGATGGGCCTGACCCAGCACAAGCACGGCGTGCCCACGATCCGCGAGATCGTCAACTTCCTGCTCCTGCGCGGCAACATCGGCCGGCCCGGTGCGGGCGTGTGTCCGGTGCGCGGCCACAGCAACGTGCAGGGCGACCGCACGATGGGCATCTGGGAGCAGATGCCCGAGTGGTTCCTCTCGGCCCTCGAGCACGAGTTCGCCATCGACGTGCCGCGGGAGCACGGCGTCGACTCCGTGGACGCCGTCCGCGCCATGGCCGACGGCAGGGCCAGGATCTTCGTCGGCGTGGCCGGCAACTTCGTGCGCGCCATGAGCGACAGCGACGTCACCGAGGAGGCCCTGCGCAAGCTCGACCTCACCGTGCAGATCTCCACCAAACTCAACCGCTCGCACACCGTCACCGGCACCACCGCGCTGATCCTGCCCACGCTCGGCCGCAGCGACCGCGACGTGCAGGAGAGCGGCGAGCAGGAGGTCACGGTCGAGGACTCCATGAGCCAGGTGCACGCCTCGCGCGGGCGCCTGGAGCCGGCGTCCGAGCACCTGCTGAGCGAGGTCGCGATCCTGTGCCGCCTCGCGCGCCTCGTGCTCGGCCCCGAGCACCCGGTGCCGTGGGAGGACTTCACCCGCGACTACGGACGCATCCGCGAGAGCGTGGCGCGCGTCGTCCCCGGGTTCGAGCGGTTCAACGAGCGCCTGGCCGAGCCCGGCGGCTTCCGCCTGCCGAGCCCGGTGGACGAGCGCCGCTGGACCACCCCGCAGGGCAAGGCCGTGCTCACCTGCAACCCGATGGAGACCATCGAGGCGCCCGAGGGCCACCTGGTGCTGCAGAGCCTGCGCTCGCACGACCAGTGGAACACCATCCCCTACGCCCTCGACGACCGCTACCGCGGCATCCACGGCGGGCGGCACGTGGTGTTGGTCAACCCCGACGACCTCGCGCAGCTCGGCCTCGCCGACCGCGACCTGGTCGACCTCGTCAGCGTGTGGACCGACGGCCGCGAGCGTCGCGCGGAGGGCTTCCGCGTGGTCGCCTACCCGGCGGCGCGGGGCTCGGCGGCGTCCTACTACCCCGAGACCAACGTGCTCGTGCCGCTCGACAGCGTTGCCGACGTCAGCAACACGCCCACCTCCAAGGGCGTCATCGTGCGGCTCGAGAAGCGGGCGGGCTGAGCGATGGGGCGCGTGACGGCTCGGCGTCCGGTGCTCCGCATCCGCGAGGGCGGTGTCGACCGGCGTCCCGACACCCTAGCGGTGGAGGAGCCCATGGAGATCCGGGTGGGCGGACGCCCGCTCACGATCACCATGCGCACCCCCGGCGACGACTTCGACCTCGCCGTCGGCTTCCTGGTGGGGGAGGGCGTGGTGCGCAGCGCGGACGACGTGCTGGCCGCCCGCTACTGCGCCGGAGCCACGGCCGACGGCACGAACACCTACAACGTCGTCGACGTCACCCTCGCCCCCCACGTGACCCCGCCCGATGCGTCGGTGGAGCGCAATTTCTACACGACCTCCTCGTGCGGGCTGTGCGGCAAGGCCAGCCTCGACGCCGTGCGCGCCACCACCACGTGGGCCGTGGACGACGACCCGCTGCGCCTGACCCCCGAGCGACTCGCCGTGCTGCCGACCGCCCTGCGGCGCGCGCAGCAGGTGTTCGACCGCACCGGAGGCATCCACGCCGCCGGCCTGTTCGACTCCGAGGGCCGCCTCATCGCCGCCCGCGAGGACGTCGGTCGCCACAACGCCGTCGACAAGGTGATCGGCCACGCCGCCCGCTCGGGGCTGCTGCCACTGCGCGAGACGGTGCTCATGGTGAGCTCGCGAGCGTCCTTCGAGCTGGTGCAGAAGGCGGCGCTGGCCGGCATCCCGGCACTCGCGGCGGTGTCGGCGCCCTCCTCGCTCGCCGTCGAGCTGGCCGAGGAGCTCGGGCTCACGCTCGTGGGCTTCCTGCGCGGTGAGTCGATGAACGTCTACGCGGGCGCGCAGCGCATCGACCTGTCCTGATCCGCTCCGAGCCGTCCTGAGCAGCCCCGTTCGACGGGCGTGGGGGTACGGGCGGATCGGCCGCCTAGGCTGAGGACCCGTCGTCCGCCCGCCCGAGAGGTTCACCCGTGCCCGCCAGCCGCTCCGCCCGTCAGAGGAAGGCCGGCGTCGACGCCGGCGGGCTGGCGAGCGTGCGCATCGACGTCGATGCCGACGACTCGTTCGTCTACACGATCTCCTGCACCGAGTGCGAGGTCCCGAGGCCCGGCACGGGCACCCGTGCGTGGAGCACGAAACGGCGCGGTGAGGACAACGGGTACCTGGCGGCGATGGACCGCTGGATCCTGCACCTCACCGCCCGCCACCCCGAGGCGGAGGCGCCCTGCCTGGCGTACCTGCCCGAGGCGCAGGCGCGCCTGCAGGAGCGGCGCGAGGCCCCTCGCGGCTAGTCCCGCGGGGCGTGCGTCCCTCGCTCGCTCAGCCGGTGAAGAGCTGGGTGGCGGCCTTGACCGCGTTGTAGAGCCCGTAGGCGAGCGGGACGGCGACGACCGCCCAGGCGCCCGCGACGAGCGGGGCCTGGTTGCGGGCGGGGGTGGTCGTCGTGTGCTGGGCGTCGTGCGAGGGCGTGGGGGAGGTGCTCATGATGCGGCTCCTTCAGCGGGTGGCCGGGGCGGTGGCGCCGTCGGCGGCGTCGGTGACCGGCGAGGTCTCGTGGAAGCGGGCGTCGACGGGGCGGATGAGCAGGTTGGCCACGAAGCCCACCGCGAGCACGCCGACCATGATGAGCAGCGCGACGCGGTAGTCGTCGGCGAGCAGGACGCGGGCGGTGCCGCCGGTCTCGGCGTCCGGGATCTCGACGCCGGTGCGGGAGTCGAGCACGCCGTTGACGATGAGGGGCCCGAGCACGCCGGCGGTCGACCAGGCGGTCAGCAGGCGACCGTGGATGGCGCCCACCTGGTAGGTGCCGAACAGGTCGCGCAGGTAGGCCGGCACGGTGGCGAAGCCGCCGCCGTAGTAGCTGATGATGACGGCGCACAGCACGACGAAGAGCGCGGTGGAGCTGGAGCCGACGGTGGCGAGCAGCACGTAGAGGACGATGCCGACGCCGAGGTACATCACGTAGGTGTTGCGACGCCCGATGCGGTCCGAGGTGCTCGACCACACGATGCGCCCGCCCATGTTGGCCAGCGACAGCAGGCCGACGAAGCCGGCGGCCACCGCCGCGGTGACGCCCGAGTTCGCGGGGTCGGCGGCGCTGCGGAAGAAGTCCTGGATCATTTCGGCCGACTGCTCGAGGATGCCGATGCCGGCGGTGACGTTGCACAGCAGCACCACCCACAGCAGCCAGAACTGCGGCGTGCGAATGGCGTTGGCCGCCGACACGTTGGCGGTGGTGACCATCGGCTTCGCCGCCACCGTGGAGGGGTCGAAACCGGCCGGCGTCCACCCGGGGGCGGGCACCCGCACGGTGAAGACGCCGAACATCATCACGATGAAGTAGGCGACGCCGAGGGTGAGGAAAAGCTTCATCACGGCGTCGCCGTCGGGGGCGGCGCCGCCGAAGCGGGCGAGCAGCTCGCGCGAGAGCGGTGCGGCGACCATCGCGCCGCCGCCGAAGCCCATGATCGCCATGCCGGTGGCCAGGCCGGGGCGGTCGGGGAACCACTTGATGAGGGTGGAGACCGGCGAGATGTAGCCGAGGCCGAGGCCGATGCCGCCGATCACGCCGTAGCCGAGGTACACCAGCCAGATCTGCTCGAGTCCGATGCCGGCGGCGGCCACGAGGAAGCCGGCGCCCCAGCAGCAGGCCGAGGCGAACATCGTGCGGCGTGGGCCGACCCGGTCGACCCACGTGCCGAACACCGCCGCCGAGAGGCCGAGCGCGACGATGGCGATCGAGAAGATCAGGCCGACCGCGGTGAGGCTGGTGTCGAAGTGGTCGACCAGTGCGTCCTTGTAGACGCTGGTGGCGTACACCTGGCCGATGCACAGGTGGATCGCCAGGGCTGCGGGTGGCACGAGCCACCTGCTGTGGCCCGGCTTCGCCACCGAGCGTCCCCGATCGAGGAATGACAGCGCGGCCATGCGCCCACCTTTCGCCAGTGCTCCGAGAGGCGCCATGGCGCCCGAGATCGCCTGCCAACGTAGGCAGCCGGTGTGACGTCGGTCAAAGAAGTGCTGCTCATGCCGCCATCACCGGCATCTATCGTCGCGCGGTCCTCCAACTCGGGTGCCGGCCGAGCAGGGTGACTGCCGAGGAGGGTGTCACCCCAGCGGTGCGCCGAGGGGATCCACCGCCGGCTTCAGCAGCCCGTCGAGGTCGAGATCGCGGACGGCGTCCACGAGTGCGCGGGCCAGCAGCGGCTCGGGCCCCTGGCCGGCGAGCACGATGCCGACGTGCACCCCGCGCTTAGGGTCGGGCAGGCGGCGCACCCTCATGCCTGCAGGGATCCCGAGGGTGGCCACCCAGGTGTGCGCCACGACGCTGCTGAGGCCCATCGCCACGACGTGGGCGTAGATGGCGGAGATGGTGTCGGCCTCGACGATCACGTCGACGGGCCCGCCCGCCTCGGTGAGGTGGCCCTCGAGGATGCGGCGGTTCTGCATGTCGGGGGTGAGCAGGCACAGCGGCGAGGCCGCGGCCTCCTCCCACGTGGCGGGCTCGTCGTCGACGCCGGGTGCGGCGTCGGCCTCGGCTGCACCCTCCGGGGCGGGGGAGAGCAGGAGGTAGCGCTCGCGGTAGAGCGGCACCGTGCGGACGGTGCCGAGCGGCTCACCGTCGATGTAGGTGAGCCCGGCGTCGATCTCGTAGTCGTTGACGCGGCGCACGATCTCGCGCGAGGTCGACGACTCGATGCGGAAGCGGACGAGCGGGTGCTCCTGGCGCACCCTCCCGGTCAACAGCGCGGACATGCTCAGCGCGGTGGGGATGGCGCCGATGCGCAGGGTGCCGGAGAGGCCGTCGCGCATCGAGTCGAGCGTCTGCGTGAGGGAGGTGCGCTCGGCGAGCATCCGCTGGGCCCAGGTGAGCACCTCCGCACCCTCGGGGGTGAACCCCTCGAAGCGCTGCCCGCGTCGCACGACGCGCACCCCGAGCTCGGACTCGAGCTTGCGGATGCCCGCCGAGAGGGCCGGCTGCGTGACGTGACAGGCCTGCGCCGCACGCCCGAAGTGCCCCTCCTGGGCGAGCGCCACGAGGTACTCCAGCTGGCGCAGCATCATGGTGCATGGATATCACCTCGCTGCCCCGCCGGCGACGGCTGCCGGACGGCCCGCGAGACGCGCCCGGCGCGGGCTCAGGCGCGGGCGGAGGCCAGCGGCGACAGGTGGCGCTCGAGCAGCTCGGCCACGGCGTCGTCCCACGTGCGGGTGAGCGCGTGCTCGCGGGCGGCCTCGCCGAGCAGTCGGCGGTGTCGGTCGGCCACCACCGCACCGACCGCGCGCACGAGGTCGCGCTGGTCGGCGGGGTCGTAGAGCACGCCCGTCTCGAGGTGGCGGACGACGTCGCGCGCGCCGCCGGCGCGCGGGGCCACCACCGGCACGCCCGCTGCGGCCGCCTCGCGCAGCGCGTGGCAGTCGGTCTCGTGCTCGCCCGGGTGCACGAGGACGTCGAGGGTGGGCAGCGCGACGGTGAGGTCGCCGGTGCTCAGCGGGCCGGTGAAGCGGGCGCCGGGCATGCGTCGGGCCAGCCACTCGCGCTCGGGTCCGGCTCCGATGACGACGAGGCGGGCGCCGTCCACCGCGGTGAGCTCGGCGAGGCGCCGCACGTTGGCCGAGCGGTGGAGTCCGCCGAGGTAGCCGACGACCACCTGCTCGCCCTTGCGCGACCACGACCCGTGCAGCCACTGGTCGCGCAGGGCGGGGGTGAAGGCGTCGGTGTCGACGCCGGGAGCCCACAGGGAGGCGCGCACGCCCAACTCGGCGGCCCGCTCGACCATCCAGGGAGCGGTGACGAGCACGTCGTCCGCGCGCTCGGCGACCTTGGCGCGCCAGTAGTCCGCAGCGAGGTCGAGCACCGGCGACTGCTCCACCACGAGCGTGCGCACCCCGAGCCGGCGAGCGTGCTTGAGGGCCTTGCGGCCGACCGCGCGCGGCGAGTGGGCCTGCACGAGGTCGGGGGAGAAGGAGGCGATCGCCTCGCGCACCTGGGCGCCCGTGGGCTCGAGCGGTCGCACCCGCACGACGTCGCAGCCGCGGTAGGTGGCCAGACCCGGCCCGGGAGCGATGATGCGGACGTCGTGCCCGAGGTCGACGAGGCGGTCGACCACCGCCTTGAGCGTGGTGGTGGTGCTGTCGACGGCCGGGTAGAAGCTTTCGGTGACCAGGACGATGCGCATGGCCCGAGCCTGGTGGGCCGATGTTGCGCGTGTGCATGGTCGAGGTGACGAACGGGCGAACCGCGCGTGGCGCTCGCGCCCCGAGACGGACTAGCGAGCCTTCGCGTCGGGGTCGTCCGCCTCGCCCTCGGCGCCCGTCCCGCCCTCCGCCGGCGGCAGCCCGAGGGTATGCGGGGGCGGGTCCCCGCGCTCGATGCGGTGGGCGGTGTCGCGGATGACGGTCTTCGACTCGACCCACGCTCCGGCCTCGGTCTCCCAGTAGGGGCGGAAGCCGCGACGTGCCTCGACCCACCAGTGGCGCCCGAAGACGATGCGCACCACGGCGAGCACCGGCACGAGGGCCAGCAGCAGCAGCCCCTCGAGGACGCCGATGATCAGTGCGCCCAGCAGGGGCACCACGAGGATCGCCAGCACGAGGAAGATCACGAAGGAGAAGAGGTCCTCGCCCAGGCTGAGATCGGCCAGGTCGATGCCGGGGCGGCGCCGCCGCCAGCGCCACGGCACCCAGCGGCGGGTGACCCGCCACACCTGACCCTCGGGATCGCGCACCTTCACGGCCGCAGACTAGATCGCTTGCGTGTCGTCGGCTCGGAGAGTGGGCGCGCGCCGGTGACACCAGTGGTGTCACGGTTACCCTTTGCTCTCGTGACCGACTCGCCCCTCACGCTGGCGCAACCCGAGGACGCGCACACGCGCGCCGACTGGGAGGCCGCCACCGCCGCCGTCCTGCGCAAGTCGCGCCGTCTCGGCGAGACCGACCCCGACGACGCCGTGTGGGACAAGCTGACCCGCACCACGCTCGACGGCATCGGCATCACCCCGCTCGGCCTGCCCGGCGGTGAGGCCGCCCCGGTGCGCCCGGCGCGCGAGGGCGCGTGGGACATCCGCGCGCTCGTCGCCCACCCGGCGGGCAGCGAGAAGACGGCCAACGAGGAGGCGCTCGTCGACCTCGAGGGCGGCGTCACCAGCCTGTGGGTCGCGGCCGACGCCGACACCGATCTGGCTGCCACGCTCGCTAGCGTGCTGCTCGACCTGGCCCCCGTCGTCCTCGAGGCGCCCACGGCCACGGCGGCGGTGGCCGAGGCCTTCCTGGCCCTCCCGGGTGCCAAGCACCCCGACTCCAACCTCGGCGCCGACCCGCTCGGCGCTGCGCTGCGCGAGATCAGCGCTCCTGCGCTCGACCTCGTCGCCCTGGCCCGCACCGCCCGCCAGCAGGACGTCCGCGCGATCGTGGTCGACGCCACCGCCGCCCACGACCTCGGCGCCAGCGACGCCCAGGAGCTCGGCTGGTCCATCGCCGCGGGCGTGAGCTACCTGCGCGAGCTCGTGGACGCCGGCTTCTCGGTGGCCGAGGCGGCCGGGCTCATCGAGTTCCGCTACGCCGCCACCGACGAGCAGTTCCCGACGATCGCCAAGCTGCGTGCCGCGCGCGTGCTGTGGGCGCGGGTGCTCGAGCTCAGCGGTCTGGACGACGCGCCGGCCCAGCGCCAGCACGCCACGACGAGCCGCCCGATGCTCAGCAAGTACGACCCCTACGTGAACATGCTCCGCGGCACCGTGGCGGCCTTCGCCGCCGGCGTCGGAGGCGCGGACGCCGTCACCGTGCTGCCCTTCGACAGCGCCAACGGCCGCCCCGAGGGCTTCGGTCGCCGCATCGCCCGCAACGTGAGCCACCTGCTCATCGACGAGTCGCACGTGGCCGTCGTCGCCGACCCCGCCGGCGGCTCCTACGCCGTCGAGCAGCTCACCGGAGACCTCGCGGAGGCCGGCTGGGCGGAGTTCGGCCGGCTCGAGGAGGAGTGGGCCGACGGCTCGCGCGACCTCGCGCCGTTCCTGGCCCGCATCGCCGACGTCGTGGCCCGCCGCGACGCCGACATCGCGAAGCGCAAGCGCCCCCTCACCGGCGTCAGCGAGTTCCCGAACCTCGCCGAGACGCTGCCCGAGCGCGCCGCCGACCCGCTCAACGACCGCGTCCGCCGCTACGGCGCCGCCTTCGAGGCCCTGCGCGACGCCCCCGCCGAGCGACCGGTGTTCCTCGCCACGCTCGGCACGATCGCCCAGCACACGGCCCGCGCCACGTTCATCTCCAACCTGTTCGCTGCCGGCGGCATCGCCGTCGAGCAGGCCGGCCCCACCTCGGCCGTGGACGACGTCGTGGCGGCCTACACCGCCGCCGGCGCGCCGCCCGTGGTGTGCCTGGCGGGCACCGACGCCGCCTACGAGGAGCGGGGCGCCGAGGTCGCCTCCGCCCTCCGCGAGGCGGGCGCGACCCGCGTGATCGTGGCCGGCAAGGCGAGCGACTACGTCGACGACAGTGCCGCGATGGGCGTCGACGCCCTCGCGTTCCTCAACCGCACCCGGGAGGCCCTGGCATGAGCGTTCCGAAGAGTTTCTCCGGCCTGCCGCTGATCGGCGAGAGTGCCCGCACGGCGTCCACGCCGGCCGGCGGCGAGACCTGGCGCAGCCCCGAGGGCATCGAGGTCAAGGGCGGTTACGGCCCCGACGACCTCGCCGGCCTGGACGGTCTCGACACGCTGCCGGGCCTGAGCCCGTTCCTGCGCGGGCCGTACCCCACGATGTACACGACCCAGCCGTGGACGATCCGGCAGTACGCCGGTTTCTCCACCGCGGAGGAGTCCAACGCCTTCTACCGCCGCAACCTCGCGGCCGGTCAGAAGGGCCTCTCGGTGGCCTTCGACCTCGCCACCCACCGCGGCTACGACTCCGACCACCCGCGCGTGCGCGGCGACGTCGGCATGGCCGGCGTGGCGATCGACTCGATCTACGACACCCGCACCCTGTTCGACGGCATCCCGCTCGACCAGATGTCGGTGTCGATGACCATGAACGGCGCCGTACTGCCGGTGCTCGCGCTCTACATCGCCGCTGCCGAGGAGCAGGGGGTGACGCCGGAGCAGCTGTCGGGGACCATCCAGAACGACATCCTCAAGGAGTTCATGGTCCGCAACACCTACATCTACCCGCCGGCGCCGTCGATGCGGATCATCTCCGACATCTTCGCCTTCACCAGCCAGCGGATGCCGCGCTTCAACTCGATCTCGATCTCCGGTTACCACATGCAGGAGGCCGGCGCGACCGCGGACCTCGAGCTCGCCTACACCCTGGCCGACGGCGTGGAGTACATCCGCGCGGGCCTCGAGTCGGGCCTCACGATCGACCAGTTCGCGCCGCGCCTGTCGTTCTTCTGGGCGATCGGCATGAACTTCTACAGGGAGGTCGCGAAGATGCGCGCGGCCCGGGCGCTGTGGAGCCGGCTGGTGCGCCAGTTCGACCCGCAGAACCCGAAGTCGCTCTCGCTGCGCACCCACAGCCAGACCTCCGGCTGGTCGCTCACCGCGCAGGACGTCTTCAACAACGTCGGCCGCACCTGCATCGAGGCGATGGCCGCCACCCAGGGCCACACCCAGTCGCTGCACACCAACGCCCTCGACGAGGCGATCGCGCTGCCCACCGACTTCTCGGCCCGCATCGCCCGCAACACCCAGCTGCTGCTGCAGCAGGAGAGCGGCACCACCTACTCGATCGACCCGTGGGCCGGCTCCTACTACGTCGAGAAGCTCACCCACGACCTCGCCGAGCGCGCGTGGGCGCACATCACCGAGGCCGAGGCCGCCGGCGGCATGGCCGCCGCCATCGAGCAGGGCATCCCGAAGATGCGCATCGAGGAGGCGGCCGCCCGCACCCAGGCGCGCATCGACTCCGGCGCCCAGAAGGTCATCGGCGTCAACACCTTCCGCCTCGCCGCCGAGGACAAGCTCGACGTCCTCAAGGTCGACAACGACGAGGTCTACCGCCAGCAGATCGCCAAGCTCGAGCGCCTGCGCGCCGAGCGCGACCAGAACCAGGTGGACGCCGCACTCGAGGCGCTCACCAACTCCGCCGAGCGCGGCGGTGCCGGCGGCGGATCGCTCGACGGCAACCTGCTCGCCCTGGCCGTCGACGCCGCGCGCGCCAAGGCCACCGTGGGTGAGATCTCGCTCGCGCTCGAGAAGGTCTACGGCCGCCACCAGGCGGTGATCCGTACGATCTCGGGCGTGTACCGCGACGAGGCCAACGAAGCCGGAGACACCCTGCTGGGCCAGGTGCGCGACGCCACCGACGAGTTCGCCGAGGCCGAGGGACGCCGCCCGCGCATCCTCGTGGCCAAGATGGGCCAGGACGGCCACGACCGCGGCCAGAAGGTCGTCGTGTCGGCCTTCGCCGACATGGGCTTCGACGTCGACGTGGGCCCGCTGTTCTCGACGCCCGAGGAGGTCGCGCAGCAGGCGATCGACGCCGACGTGCACATCGTCGGTGTCAGCTCGCTGGCCGCCGGCCACCTCACCCTGCTCCCGGCGCTCAAGCAGGCGCTGGCCGAGCAGGGCCGTGACGACATCATGGTCGTCATCGGTGGCGTCATCCCGCCCGACGACGTGCCGACGTTGAAGCAGATGGGCGCCGCCGCGGTGTTCCTGCCCGGCACGGTCATCGCCGAGTCGGCGCTCGACCTGCTGGCCAAGCTCCGCGCCGAGCTCGGTCACTGAGCGCGCGGGCGTGGACGTCGCTGCGCTCGTCGAGGGGATCCGGGAGGGCCGCAGGGCCCAGGTGGCGCGTGCCATCACCCTCGTCGAGTCCACCGCACCCCGACACCGTGAGGCTGCTCGGGAGCTGCTGACCACGCTGGCCGAGGGCACGGACGCATCCGCGCCCCTGGCCACGCGGGTCGGCATCTCGGGTGTGCCGGGCGTCGGCAAGTCGACCTTCATCGAGTCCCTCGGCACGCAGCTGGTCGAGGCGGGGCACCGCGTCGGCGTGCTCGCGGTCGACCCCTCGAGCGTGCGCACCGGCGGCTCGGTGCTGGGCGACAAGACGCGCATGGCCACGCTCTCGACCCACCCGGGTGCCTTCATCCGTCCCTCGCCGTCGGCCGGCACCCTCGGCGGCGTCGCCCGCGCCACCGCGCAGGCGATGACCGTGCTCGAGGCGGCCGGCTTCGACGTCGTCCTCGTCGAGACCGTCGGCGTCGGCCAGAGCGAGGTGACCGTGGCGGGCATGGTCGACACCTTCCTGTTCCTCACCCTCGCCCGCACCGGCGACCAGCTGCAGGGCATCAAGAAGGGCATCCTCGAGATCGCCGACGTGATCGCGGTCAACAAGGCCGACCCCGAGGACCCCGCCCGCGAGATGGAGGCCCGCGGCGCCGCCCGCGAGCTGGCCGGCGCCCTGCGCCTCGTGCGCGGCCACGCCGAGTGGGCGCCGCCCGTCGTCACCTGCTCGGGCCTCACCGGAGCGCGCGTCGACGAGGTGTGGGAGCAGATCGGCACGCACCGCGAGCACCTGGGCCACGCCGGTCTGGCCCGCAAGCGCGCCGAGCAGCAGCTCGACTTCACCTGGGCCCTCGTGCGCGACGAGCTCGACCAGCGGCTGCGCCACCACCCCGGCGTCCGCGCGGTGCAGGCCGAGGTGCGCGCGGCGGTGCTCGGCGGCGACCTCACCGCGCCGTTGGCTGCCGACCGCCTGCTCGCCGCCTACGACGAGGGCTGAGCGGCGCCTGCGCCGGCTCCTCGTGGCAGGCGTAGATTGAGCGGGTGGAGCCCACCGGAGTCGAGGAGTCGACGGCACTCGCCGCTGCCGTCGTGGAGAAGCACGAGCACGACCTCGTGGAGCTGCGCCGCGACCTCCACCGCCACCCCGAGCTCGCCTGGCACGAGCAGCGCACCGTCGCCCGCGTGATCGAGCAGCTCGAGCCGGCCGGGTGGTCCATCACCCGCACCCCGCGATCGGGCGTGGTGGCCGACCTCGGCGAGGGTGGACGACGCGTGGCCCTGCGCGCCGACCTCGACGCCCTCCCGGTCGCCGACCTCACCGACGACCCGTGGCGCAGCTCGGTGGCGGGCGTCGCGCACGCCTGCGGGCACGACGTCCACACCTCGGCGCTGGTGGGCGCGGGCCTCGCCCTGGCCGACGTGCACCGCGCCGGGCTGCTGCCCGGACGCGTGCGGCTGCTGTTCCAGCCGGCCGAGGAGGTCATGCCCGGCGGCGCCAAGCACCTCATCAGCCACGGCGCCCTCGAGGGCGTCGACCGCATCTTCGCCCTGCACTGCGACCCGTCGGTCGACGTCGGCGCCGTCGCGCTGCGCAGCGGTCCGATCACCAGCGCCGCCGACCGCGTCGACGTGCGGCTCGAGGGCAGCGGCGGGCACACCTCGCGCCCGCACCTCACCGAGGACCTCACCTTCGCCCTCGCCAAGATCATCTCCGAGTTGCCGTCGGTGCTGAGCCGCCGCATGGACCCCCGCGCCGGCGTGAGCGTGGTGTGGGGGGTCATCCGCGCGGGCGCGGCCGCCAACGTCATCCCCGACCACGGCGTGGCGAGCGGCACCGTGCGCATCCTCGAGGCCGGCGCGTGGGCGTCGTGCGAGGCGGTGGTGCGCGAGGCGGTGCTCGACATCGTGCGGCCCTACGGCGTCACCGCCACGGTCGACTACCTGCAGGGCGTGCCGCCGGTGGTCAACGACGCTTCCAGCGTGGCGATCCTCGCCGCCACCGCCGACCGCGTGCTCGGCCCGCTGCACCGCACCGAGGCCGAGCAGAGCCTCGGCGGCGAGGACTTCGGGTGGTACCTCGAGCAGGTGCCCGGGGCGCTGTTCCGGCTCGGCACCCGCGCCCCCGGTGGCCCGCGCTACGACCTGCACCAGGGCGACCTCGAGGTCGACGAGTCCGCCATCGGTCACGGCGCGCGCATGCTCGCCGGCGCTGCGCTGCGCACCCTGGCCGACTGAGCCGGCCCGCTCAGCCGGCGCTGCGTCGTCCTGTGACGACCAGTGGGTGACGACGCGGTGAACGGACGACGTACGGCGCGGCGCCCCGATCCGGCCGCTCGCGGGTCACTATCCGGTAACGACGCGATAAAACTTCTCGCCGGACGCCCCACGCGCCGCTGCGAACCCTAGGGTGAGCGCCAGTGCCCGCGAGCCTGTCGGGCGTACTCAGAGCAGATGGAGGTCGGCCGTGAAGAAGACGGCTCGTTTCGCAGCAGCCGCCATGGTGGCGATGCTGGCCCTGTCGGGCTGCGGCTCCGACAACGGTGACGGCGGCAGCGACGGCGGCGGCGCCGCCAAGAGCGACGTCAAGGTCGGTATGGCCTACGACGTCGGCGGCCGTGGCGACCAGTCGTTCAACGACTCCGCCGCCGCCGGCCTCGACAAGGCCAAGGAGGAGTTCGGCCTCGACTCGCAGGAGTCCGAGGCCGAGGACGGCGAGTCGGAGTCGGCCCGCGAGGAGCGCCTGCGCACCTTCGCCGACGCCGGCTACAACCCGATCATCGCCGTCGGATTCGCCTACTCGGCGGCCGTGGGCAAGGTCGCGGCCGAGTACCCCGACGTCAACTTCGCCATCATCGACGACAGCGCCAACGAGAAGGTCGCCAACGTGGCCAGCCTCGTCTTCGCCGAGGAGCAGGGCTCGTTCCTGGTCGGCGCGGCCGCAGCGCTCAAGTCGAAGTCCGGCGAGGTCGGCTTCGTCGGCGGCGTCGAGACCCCGCTCATCCAGAAGTTCCAGGCGGGCTACGAGGCGGGCGCCAAGGCCGTCAACCCCAGCATCAAGGTCGACGTCACCTACCTGACCCAGGCCCCCGACTTCTCCGGCTTCGGTGACCCCGCCAAGGGCAAGACCGCTGCCGAGGGCATGTTCGACGGCGGCGCCGACATCGTCTACCACGCCGCCGGCGGCTCCGGCGCCGGTGTGTTCGAGGCTGCCAAGGCCGCGAACAAGCTGGCCATCGGCGTCGACTCCGACCAGTACAACACCGCCGACCCGTCGGTGAAGGACGTCATCCTCACCTCGATGCTCAAGAACGTCGACGTGGCGGTCTACAACTACCTGCAGAAGGTCGTCGACGGCGATGTGCCCACGGGCATCACCTCCTACGACCTCAAGGTCGACGGCGTCGGCTACTCCACCAGCGGTGGCAAGGTCGACGACATCAAGTCGAAGCTCGACGACTACAAGCAGCAGATCATCGACGGCAAGATCACGGTGCCCACCGCCCCCTGATCGACCGACGAAACCCTGTGACGGGGCCACGTGCCGGTGCATCCGGCACGTGGCCCCGTCCGGTTGCACCAGCGCCTGCTGCCCCGCATAGGGTGCTGAGGCGGGGCCGACGAGGCCCCGCCGCCGCTATCGACAAGGAGGTCCGAGGTGGTCGACACCTCAGCCGTGCCGCAGGCGTCCGGCGTGCCCGTGGTGCGCCTGCGCGGCATCGGGAAGCGATTCCCGGGCGTCATCGCCAACGACGACATCAACATCACCATCGACCGCGGCACCATCCACGCCATCGTCGGTGAGAACGGCGCCGGCAAGTCGACGCTGATGAAGATCCTCTACGGGGTCCAGCCGCCCGATTCGGGCACCATCGAGGTCGACGGCCAGACGGTCTCCTTCAGCTCCCCGGCCGATGCGATCAAGAGCGGCATCGGCATGGTCTTCCAGCACTTCATGCTGGCCGACAACCTCACCGTGCTCGAGAACGTCGTGCTGGGTGCGGAGTCGCTGCACGGCATCGGGGCCAAGGCGCGCGCCGAGATCGAGCGCCTCTCCACCGCCTACGGCCTGGGCATCGAGCCCGACCGACTCGTCGAGGACCTCGGTGTCGGTGCCCGCCAGCGGGTCGAGATCCTCAAGGTCCTCTACCGCGGCGCGCGGGTGATCGTGCTCGACGAGCCCACCGCCGTCCTCGTGCCGCAGGAGGTCGACGAGCTCTTCGCCAACCTGCGCGAGTTGAAGGCCGAGGGCCTCGCCGTGATCTTCATCAGCCACAAGCTCGACGAGGTGCGCTCGGTGGCCGACACCATCACCGTGGTGCGCCGCGGCACCACCGTGGCGAGCGTCAGCCCCGCCGAGGTCACCTCGCGCCAGCTGGCCGAGCTCATGGTCGGCTCCGAGCTGCCCACGCCGTCCACCGAGGCCTCCACCGTCACCGACCGCGTGGTGCTCGAGGTCCGCGACCTCACCCTGGCCGGTGAGAACCGCCCCCTCGTGGACGACGTCTCGCTCACCATCCACGCCGGCGAGATCCTCGGCATCGCCGGTGTCGAGGGCAACGGGCAGGCCGAGCTCGTGGAGTCCATCCTCGGCATGCGCGCGGGCGTCACCGGCTCGGTCGTGCTGGCCGGCGAGGACCTCAGTGCGGCGTCCACGCGGGTGCGCCGCGAGTCCGGCATCGGCTACGTGCCCGAGGACCGGCACCGCCACGGCCTGCTGCTCGACGCGCCGCTGTGGGAGAACCGCGTGCTCGGCCACCAGACCCGCGCACCGCTGGTCAGGCGCGGCCTCATCGACCGCGGCGCCGCGCGTCGCGACACCGAGCGCATCGTCGAGGAGTACGACGTGCGCACCCCCGGCGTGGGCGTGCTGGCCCGCGCGCTCTCGGGAGGCAACCAGCAGAAGCTGATCGTGGGCCGCGAGATGAGCGGTGACCCGCTCGTGCTCATCGCCTCGCACCCCACCCGCGGTGTCGACGTCGGCGCCCAGGCCGCGATCTGGGACCAGATCCGCACGGCCCGACGCAACGGCCTCGCGGTGCTGCTGATCTCGGCCGACCTCGACGAGCTCATCGGTCTGTCCGACCGCATCGAGATCATCCTGCGCGGTCGCCTGGTGGCCTCCTTCGACCCCGACGACGTCACGCCCGAGACGCTCGGGTCCGCCATGACCGGTGCTGGAGGTGCCGAGTGATCGACCGTCTCGACCCGCGCCTGGTGCGCCTGGGGCTCGGTATCGCCGCCCCGGTGCTCGCCATCGTGCTGGCCTTCGCCATCACCAGCCTGGTGCTCATCGTCGCCGGCGACCCGGTCGGCGAGGTGTGGAGCACGATCCTCAGCTGGCCGCAGCCGCGCAACCAGGCCAACATCATCAACAACGCCACCGTGCTCTACCTCTCGGGCATCGCGGTGGCCATCGGGTTCCGCATGAACCTGTTCAACATCGGTGTCGACGGCCAGTACCGTGTGGCCGCCTTCGCCGCGGCCGCCGTGGCCGGCGAGGCGTGGCTGCCGGGCTACCTCAACACCCTGCTCGCGATCGCCGCCGCCGTGCTCGTGGGCGCCGCCTGGGCCGGCATCGCGGGCCTGCTCCGCGCCACCCGCGGCGTGAGCGAGGTGATCGCCACGATCATGCTGAACTTCATCGCGACCGGTCTCGTGGCCTACCTGCTGCGCAAGGTCGCGGTGCGCAGCGAGGGCAGCAACAGCCTCGGCACCAAGCAGATCCCCGAGGGCAGCCGCATCCCGGGCTTCCAGATCGGCGACGGCGCGGCCACCGAGGTCTACGGGTTCCTGTTCGTGGCCGTGCTCGTCGGCGCCGGCTACTGGTTCCTGCTCAACCGCACGCGCTTCGGCTTCGACCTGCGCGCCACCGGTCGCTCGAACTCCGCGGCCGTGGCCAGCGGCATCTCGGTCGGTCGGATGACGGTGGGCGCCATGATGATCTCCGGCGGAGTGGCCGCCCTCGTCGGCCTGCCGATCCTCTTCGGCGACGCCTACAGCTACGGCTCGACCTTCCAGTCGGGCCTGGGCTTCGCCGGCATCGCGATCGCGCTGCTCGGGCGCAACCACCCGATCGGCATCGCGCTCGGCGCGCTGCTGTTCGCCTTCCTCGACGAGCAGTCGAACCCGCTCCAGATCATCGCCGACGTCTCGCCCGACATCGTCGCGATCACCCAGGGCGTCATCGTGCTCACCGTCGTCATCAGCTACGAGGTCGTGCGCCGCTACGGCCTGCGCCTCGAGCAGGCCCGGGTGGCCGCGCAGCTGCGCGCCGCCGCCCCGGTCGACCCCTCCGGTCCCACCGAGTCGTCGAAGGAGGTCTCCGCATGAGCGTGACCCAGACCGTCTCGCGTCCCAAGCCCGGCGCCGCGGTCGGCCGCCGCCGGCTCCCGCGCTGGTGGCCGCTCGTGCTGGCCGCCGTGATCCTGCTCGGCCTCTCCGTGCTGCGCCTGGTCACCGGCGCCGACGACCTGCTCTCGAGCGGCACCGTGCGCGCCACGCTCATCGCCCTCGTGCCGATCATGCTCGCCGGCCTCGGCGGCCTGTGGTCGGAGCGGGCCGGCGTGGTCAACATCGGACTCGAGGGCATGATGATCCTCGGCACCTACGGCGCGGGCTACTTCGGCTACCACTACGGTGCGTGGGCCGGTGTGGTCGGCGCGATCGTGCTCGGCATGGTCGGCGGCCTGGTGCACGCGATCGCCACCGTCATCTTCGGAGTCGACCACATCATCTCCGGCGTCGCGATCAACATCATCGCGGTCGGTGCCGTGCAGTACCTCGCCTCGCGCACCTTCGTCGGCCTGCCGGGTGGTGGTCAGACCCAGTCGCCGACCCTGCCCGACGTCCAGGCCATCACGATCGGGCCGCTCAGCGACGCACTGGGCGACCTCGAGGGCAAGGACGTCTTCCTCGTCTCCGAGATCGCGGCCGTGCTCCGCGCGCTCGTCACCGACCTCTCGCTGCTCGTCGTGCTGTCGCTGCTGCTGCTCGTGGTCACCTACGTGGTGCTGTGGCGCACCTCCTTCGGCCTGCGCCTGCGCTCGGTGGGCGAGAGCCCCGCCGCCGCGGAGTCGGTGGGTGTGGCGGTGCTGCGCTACAAGTTCGCCGCCGTGCTCATCTCCGGCGGTCTCGCCGGACTCGCTGGCGGGTTCCTGGCGATGGTGGCCTCCTCGAATTTCCGCGACGGGCAGACCGGTGGGCGCGGCTACATCGGTCTCGCGGCGATGATCTTCGGCAACTGGCGCCCCAGCGGCCTGCTCACCGGCTCGGGCCTGTTCGGCTACACCCAGACCCTCGGCCTGCGCCAGGGCGGCTCGTCGGTGCACGCGCTGCTGCTCGCGGTGGCGGTGCTCGCGCTGGCACTGGCCGCCTACCAGGTCTACCGGCGCCAGGCGCGCCTGGGCGTCGTCCTCGGGGTGGTGGGCGTGGCCCTGCTCGGGCTGTACCTCGCGATCGACGAGGTGCCCGGCGACTTCACCTCGATGACGCCCTACGTGATCACCCTGCTGGTGCTGGCCTTCGCCTCGCAACGACTACGCATGCCGGCGGCCGACGGGCAGATCTACCGCAAGGGGAGTGCGGGGTGAGCGAGCCCGACGGCGCTGTCGGCGCGGTCGACTGGGCCGCGCTGCAGCAGAGCGCCACCGAGGCGATGCAGCACGCCTACGCGCCCTACTCGCGCTACCGCGTCGGCGCCGCCGCCCTCGTGGACGACGGCCGCGTGGTGGCGGGCTGCAACGTCGAGAACGCCGCTTACGGCGTGGCGCTGTGCGCCGAGTGCGGCCTGGTGAGCCAGCTGCACCTCACCGGCGGCGGGCGCCTGACCCACTTCGTCTGCGTGGACGGCGACGGCGCGGTGCTCATGCCCTGCGGGCGCTGCCGCCAGCTGCTGTGGGAGAACGGCGGGCCGACGCTCGAGGTGATGACCCGCTCCGGCGTGCGCCGCATGGAGGAGGTCCTGCCCGATGCCTTCGGTGCCGACGACCTCGCTTGACCTCACCGACCCCGCACTCGTCGCCGACCCCTACCCGCACCTCGCGCGGGAGCGGGCTGCGCACGCGGTGGCCTGGCACGAGGCGTCGTCGTCCTACCTGGTGTTCAGCCACGCGGCGGTGAGCGCAGTGCAGCGCGACCGGCGTCTCGGGCGGCTCTGGAGCGACCGGGAGCCGGCCGAGCAGCTCGCGCCGTTCAACCTGCTGCACCGCCACCAGATGATGGAGAACGAGCCGCCCGAGCACACGCGGCTGCGTCGTCCGGTGGCCGGTGCCTTCGCCCGCGGCCACGTCGAGCGCCTGCGTCCGCGGGTGCGTGCGCTGGCCGCCGAGCTGCTCGACGCCGTCGATCCCGCCGGGTTCGACCTCGTGCACGACTTCGCCGAGCCCCTGCCGGTGCTCGTGATCGCCGAGCTGCTGGGCGTGCCCGCGACGCACGCCGACGACCTGCGCCGCTGGTCGCAGGCGATCGTGCGCATGTACGAGCCCGCCCCCTCCGCCGCCGTCGTGGACGACGCCGTGCGCGCGTCGTCGGAGTTCGCCGCCCTCGTGCGCGATCTCGCCGCGGCCCGCCGCCGCGCCCCGGCCGCCGACCTCATCACCGACCTCGTGGCCACCGAGCTCAGCGACGACGAGGTCGTCGCCGCCGTCGTCCTGCTGCTCAACGCCGGTCACGAGGCCTCGGTCAACGTCTTCGGCAACGGCGCGGTGGCGATGCTGCGCGCCGGGCGCCTGCCGCAGCTGCCCGCCGCGGGGGAGGACGACGGGGGAGCCGCGGCTCGCTGCGTCGAGGAGATGCTGCGCTACGACTCGGCCCTCCAGCTCTTCGAGCGCACGGCGACCGAGCCGGTCGACCTCGCCGGCGTGGTGATCGAACCGGGGCAGAAGGTGGCCGTGCTGCTCGGCTCGGCCAACCGCGACGCGGCGGTCTTCGACGACCCCGACACCTTCGACCCCGAACGGGCGAGCAACCCCCACCTGGCCTTCGGCGTCGGGGTGCACTTCTGCCTCGGCGCGCCCCTGGCCCGCATGGAGCTGGCCGAGTCGCTCACCGCCCTGCTCGGCCGATTCCCCTCGCTGCACCTGGCCGGCGAACCCCGCTCCCGCGGCACCTTCGTGCTGCGCGGGCACACCGCCGTTCCCGTCGCCGCCGGCTGAGCGCCGCGGCACCTCCCGTACCCGAACCCGAACCGCACGAAGGAGCACCCGTGTCCGACCACGACGCCGTGGAGGTCATCCACGCCAAGCGCGACGGCGGCGAGCTCTCGACCTCGCAGATCGACTGGATGATCGACGCCTACACGCGGGGCGCAGTGGCCGACGAGCAGATGTCGTCCCTCGCGATGGCGATCCTGCTCAACGGCATGGACCGCCGCGAGATCGCCGACTGGACCGCCGCGATGATCGCCTCCGGCGAGCGCATGGACTTCTCCTCGCTCAGCCGACCCACCGCCGACAAGCACTCCACCGGCGGTGTGGGCGACAAGATCACCCTGCCACTGGCGCCTCTCGTGGCGGCGTGCGGTGTCGCCGTCCCGCAGCTGTCGGGCCGCGGACTCGGCCACACCGGCGGCACCCTCGACAAGCTCGAGTCGATCCCCGGCTGGCGCGCCCTGCTGTCGAACGCCGAGATGCTCGCCCAGCTGGACGACGTGGGCGCCGTCATCTGCGCCGCCGGCGACGGCCTGGCTCCGGCCGACAAGAAGCTCTACGCCCTGCGCGACGTCACCGGCACGGTCGAGGCGATCCCGCTCATCGCCTCCTCGATCATGAGCAAGAAGATCGCCGAGGGCACGGGCTCCCTGGTGCTCGACGTCAAGGTCGGCAGCGGCGCCTTCATGAAGTCGGTCGAGAAGGCGCGCGAGCTCGCCGAGGTGATGGTGGCCCTGGGCACCGACGCCGGTGTCACCACCGTCGCGCTCCTCACCGACATGGAGACGCCGCTCGGCCTCACCGCCGGCAACGCCCTCGAGGTGGCCGAGTCGGTCGAGGTGCTCGCCGGCGGCGGCCCGGCCGACGTCGTCGAGCTGACCCTCGCCCTGGCGCGCGAGATGCTCGCCGCCGCCGGCCGCGGCGACGTCGACCCCGCCGACAAGCTGGCCGACGGCTCCGCGATGGACGCCTGGCGCCGCATGATCAGCGCCCAGGGCGGCGACCCGGACGCCCCGCTGCCCACCGCGCGCGAGACCCACGTCGTCGCCGCGCCCGCCGACGGCGTTCTCACCCGCCTCGACGCCCTCGCCGTCGGCGTCGCCGCCTGGCGCCTCGGTGCCGGACGCGAGCGCAAGGAGGATCCCGTGCAGGCCGGCGCCGGCGTCGTCTGGCACGCACGCCCCGGTGACGTCGTCCGCGCGGGGGAGCCGCTGCTCACGCTGCACACCGACACGCCCGAGCGCTTCGCCCGGGCCCTGGCCGCGCTCGAGGGCGGCTACGACATCGCACCTGCCGGCGAGCCGTTCACTCCGCGTCCGCTCGTCCTCGACCGCATCAGCATCGGAGGCTGACATGACCCCGGCATCCCACGGCGTCCACGCCGCGAACCCGACCCCGCTGAGCGTCGAGCAGCTGCGACCGGCGCCGAAGGTCATGCTCCACGACCACCTGGACGGCGGACTGCGCCCGGCCACGATCATCGACCTCGCCGCGGCGGTCGGCCACGAGCTGCCCGCCACCGAGGTCGATGCGCTGGCCCGCTGGTTCGCCGAGTCGGCCGACTCGGGATCGCTCGAGCGCTACCTCGAGACCTTCGCCCACACCGTGGGCGTCATGCAGACCGCCGAGGCCCTCACCCGGGTCGCGCGCGAGTGCGCCGAGGACCTCGCCGCCGACGGCGTCGTGTACGCCGAGATCCGCTACGCCCCCGAGCTCCACCTGCAGCGTGGCCTCTCCCTCGAGGAGGTCGTGGCGGCGGTCGCCGCCGGGTTCGAGCAGGGGGAGGCGGCCAGCGGCGGCCGCATCGTCGTGCGCCACCTGCTCACCGCGATGCGCCAGGCGGCCAGCGGCCCCCAGATCGCCGAGCTCGCCATCGCGTGGCGCGACCGGGGTGTGGTCGGCTTCGACATCGCCGGCCCCGAGGACGGCTTCCCGCCCACCCGCTTCCTCGACGCCTTCGAGTACCTGCGTCGCGAGAACTTCCACTTCACCATCCACGCCGGCGAGGGCTTCGGCCTGCCGTCGATCTGGGAGGCCGTGCAGTGGTGCGGCGCCGACCGCCTCGGCCACGGCGTGCGCATCGTCGACGACATCACGGTGGCACCCGACGGCACGCCGCGGCTGGGACGCCTGGCCTCCTACGTGCGCGACAAGCGCATCCCGCTGGAGATGTGCCCGTCGTCCAACGTGCAGACCGGTGCGGCGTCCTCGCTGGCCGAGCACCCCCTGCGCCTGCTGGCCTCGCTGCGCTTCCGCGTCACGGTGAACCCCGACAACCGGCTGATGAGCCGCACCACGCTCAGTGACGAGTTCGCGCTGGTGAGCGACGCCTTCGGCTACGGCTGGAAGGAGGTCGAGTGGCTCACCGTCAACGCCATGAAGTCGGCCTTCCTGCCCTACGACGAGCGCTACCGGATGATCACCGAGACCATCAAGCCCTGGTACGCCGAGCGCCTCGGTCGCTGACCTGCGCCCCGCGGTCGGTCACGGCCGCGGGCGCCCGGCCCCGGGGTCAGACCACGAACCAGAAGTGGCTCCACCCGGCCACGCCGACGGTGTGGGTGCTCCACCGCTCCTCCTCGACGCGCACGAGCGCGCCGGCGGCGGGGTCGAAGACCTCGATCGCATCGCCGATGCGCCGCACCGCCAGCACCACGTGGCGTGGCAGCCACCGGCTGCCGATGTAGGCGGCGGTCGGTCGCAGCGCCACCTGCTCGGCGAGCACCTCGAAGCCGACCTGCGGGCGGGGGCGCACGTTCACCGTGGCGATGCGCCGCTCCGTGAGGGCGTTGAGCGCGTTCGCCACCGCCCACGGCGGCGTGCCGAGCGACCTCGGCCACGGCGTCTGGAAGCGGTCGCGGGCGCTGCGGGTGGAGGTCAGCTCGCGGTGCAGGGCGGCGATCTGCGCGGGGGCGTCGATGGGGCGCCAGCCGGCCACCAGCACGTGCGCGGCCGCCACGCTCGAGGCCCCGCAGCTGAGGGCGTCGGGCTGACGCAGCACGGCGGGGTCGAGGTCAGCCGGCCAGAACATGGCTGCTCCCTCCGCCCGCCCGGCCGGTGAGCTCGGCGTGCGCGCGGTCGCCGGTGGCCACGCGGCACCCCACCTGCACGGCACGGCGGACGACGCGCCGCTGCGCCCGCAGCAGCGCCCACCCGCGGCGCACCAGCACGAGCGGGGGCTTGCGCCGCTCGCGCAGGTCGCGGGTGAGCCGACGCACGAAGGTGACCAGCGGGTGCTGGGTGATGCAGTAGGCGGCCTCGAGGAGCCCCTCGGCGCGACACCGCTCGACGACCTCGTCGGCGAAGATGCCCTCGGCGCAGAACACCCGAGCCCCGCCCAGGTCGAGGCTCTGCGTGCCGGTGCGACGGCTCTGCGCGATCGAGTACTCGGGCACCTCGGTGCGCCCCTGCTCGCACAGGGCGCGGATCGCGGCCACCGCGTCGTCGCAGTGCCAGCTACCGGGGTGGTCCCAGTCGACCAGGCCGGCGTTGGCGCCGTCCGCGATGCGGGGCAGGTCGGGCTCGTCGCCGTCGCGGTAGAAGTCGTCGAGGCGCAGCGTCGGCCAGCCGCGGCTGCGCCCGAGACGCTCGGCCAGGCGCGACTTGCCGGAGCCGGAGGGGCCTGCCAGAACGATCACGCGGGCCCTCATGGGGTCGTAGTCTGCCAAACCGCGCGAGCGCGGCCGGAGCCGGAGGTCGTGCGGCCGCGGAGTCCGGTCGGCCGCACGGCCCGCGGCGTCACGCGTCCAGCAGCTTCCTCATCTGGTCGATCTCGGCCGACTGCGAGGCGATGATGCTGCGCGCGAGGGCCACCGCGTCGGCGTCCTCGCCCTGCTTCACCTCGGTGCGCGCCATCGTCACCGCGCCCTCGTGGTGCTCGAGCATCATCTGCAGCCAGAGGCGCTCGAAGTCGGCGTCCGAGCTGGCGGCGAGGTCGTCCATCTGCTGCTGGCTCATCATGCCGGGCATCGAGGGCATCGAGTCGTGGGCGCCGCCGTGATCCATGCCGTCCATGCCGTCCATGCCCTCCATGCTGTGCCCGCCGTTGACGTGGTCGCGCACGGTGGCGGGCACCGGGCGATCCCACGTCCGCAGCCAGCCGGTCATGGTCTCGATCTCGGGCGTCTGGGCCTCGCGGATCGCCTCCACCAGCCTCGAGGTGGCCGCGCTGAGGGTGCGTCCCTGCGTGAGGTCGACCATCACCAGCGCCTGCGCGTGGTGCTGGATCATGTCGGTGGCGAAGGTGATATCGGCGGTGTTGAACGGCTCGGAGGCCGGGACGGAGGAGGACGAGGCGCCCTCGCCCTTCGCCGGCGAGTGAGAGCCGTCGTGGCCGCCGCAGGCGGCGGTGCTCAGCGCGAGGACGGCGGTGAGCGCCAGCGCGCCGACGCGGCCGAGGCGTCGGCGGGCGGAGGGGGCGGCGGTGGTCGCGTTGGTGCTGGTCGTGCTGGTCATGTCGGTGTTCCTTCTCGGTCGAGTGGCGCTGCTGGGGCGGGCGCGGTCGGAGGCGCCGACGGACGGGTGTCGTCCGCGGCGTCGTCCGGGTGCCTGTCAGCAGCGCAGGATCGAGAGGGCGTGCAGGTCGGGTGGATCGCGCGCGAGCCGCAGGCTCGGCGGCACGAACCGCGGCGGACGTCGAGCATCGAGCCCGACGAGGAGGCCGCGTCCGCCGGCGGGCAGCAGCAGGGCCAGCGCCAGCAGCAGCACCGCCAGGCACATCGCCGCCATGGCGTCGTGCATCCCGTGGTGCAGGTGACCCTCGCCACCGGAGGCGGAGGCGGAGGCGGAGGCGGAGGCGGAGGCGAAGTCGGAGTCTGAGTCGTAGGCGGGGCTCGCGAGCATGGTCTGGGCCTGCGACCGCGGCGGCGCGCTCGCGTGGTGATCGTGCTGCGTTCCGGCGTGGGTCGCTGTCGGCGAGGACGGGCTCGCCGGCTCGCCCATCACCACCGCCGAGGCGGACGGCGCCGCCGTGGCCGATCCGTGCAGGGCGAGGCCGTGCATCGCGAGCACGCCGGAGACCGCGAGCAGCGCCACCACGCTCCTCATGAGTCCTCGCCATCCCCGCACGAGACCCAGGATAGGCAGGTGCGTCACCGTCTTCGGTGGGCGGCGGGGGAGCGATCAGTCGCGCGGGCGGCGGCGCCAGTTCGCGACCACGACCGCGACCGGCGGCAGCACGGCCGCCACCGCGCTCATCGCGATCGCCAGCGGGACCGAGAAGAGCCGCACGACGTTCCACGCCAGGACGACGAGCACCGCGCAGGTGCCCATGATCCAGAAGTAGGCGCGCTGGCGGTCGACCCCGCGGGGTCCGGTGCGCTCGGGCTCGAAGCCCTCGGCGTCGTCGGGGTCCGGCTCGGGGCCGCCCGACCCGCCGGAGCCCCAGCGATCACCCGGTCCGCGGTCGAGCATCGGCGCTCAGTACCCGCCGTCGGAGGACGGGGCGGCAGCGGTGCCGGCGGCGTCCTCGAGGAGGGCGCGCGAGCCGGACACGCCCAGCCGGGTGGCACCCGCGGCGATCATCGCGCGGGCCTGCTCGGCGGAGCGGACGCCGCCCGAGGCCTTCACCTGCAGCTGCGGCACGGTCTCGGCCATCAGGCGCACGGCGTGCTCGGTGGCGCCGCCCGCGGGGTGGAAGCCGGTGGAGGTCTTCACGAAGTCCGCGCCGGCGTCGGCTGCGGCGCGGCAGGCGCCGACGATCGCGTCGTCGGTGAGGGCGGCCGACTCGATGATCACCTTGAGGACGACGGGCGCCGGCGCCGCCGCGCGCACGGCCGCGATGTCGTCGCGCACGTCGTCGAAGCGGCCCTCGAGGGCGGCGCCGATGTCGATGACCATGTCGATCTCGTCGGTGCCGCCGGCCACCGACTCAGCGGCCTCGGCCGCCTTGATCGCGCTGCCGTGCTTGCCGCTCGGGAACCCGCACACGACCGCGAGCTTCACCTGTGTGCCCTCCGGCAGCGCTGCGCGGGCCGTGGCCAGCATGGAGGGCGACACGCACACCGAGAACGTGCCGAGCTCGACGGCCTCGGCCACGAGGGCCTCGACGTCGGCGCGGGTGGCCTCGGGCTTGAGCAGGGTGTGGTCGATCATCGCCGCGAGGTCGTCGCGCGCGATGGTGTCGATCGCGGTGTTCGGGGTGGGTGCACTCACCGATCCAGCATAGGCAGCCGACCGCCCGGGAGCCGCTTCCGCTGCGCGTGAGCGGCGCTGACTAGGCTCGAATCCCATGAGGTTCCTCCGAGGTGGCTCCACCGGCCCCGAGTCCGTCAGCGCCACCCAGACCCACCGGTCGGGCGGGACGGCGAGCGCGGTGGCCGGGGCGGGCGTCGTCCTCGTGTTCCTGGCCGGGCCCCTCCTGCAGGGCGATGCGCCGCCCGCGTGGGGCGTCACGGCCGCGGCGCTCGCGCTGCTGCTCATCTGGATCGTGCTCCTGCGCCCGGCGATCGTGGTGGGGCCCGACGACATCGTGCTGCGCAACAGCCTGTCGGTCGCCACCGTCCCCTACGCCAGGATCCGCCGCATCGCGGTGCAGCAGTTCACCGTCGTCGAGGTCGACCCGCCCGGCGGCACCGCGGACGACGCCTCGCTCGCGCTCACCTGCAACGGTCTCGGCCGCAGCCGCTCCCGGATGCGCCGTGACGCTGCCGGCCCCCAGCGCGTCGACCGGGTCTCGCTCGCCGCCCTCGTCGAGGACCGCATCGCCCGCCGGGCTAAGGACGCTCGTCGCCTCGCCGACGACCCCCGCCCCGTGGAGGTCGAGCGCACCACCTGGCTGCTCGTGACGCTGCCCGCGCTGACCGGCCTGACCGTCGTCCTCGCCCTGCTCTGACGCACCACCCCCGCGCCGACCTGCGTCGCTGGGCCCCGCTCGCGCGGGGCCGCGATGTAACACGCCGTCCACCCGACTGCCCGCCGGTTGTCGGTCGCTTCGGGTCCGGATCCGGGCTCAGAACGACTGAGAAGTGTCAGGTAGTCGGGTGGACGGCGTGTTACATCCCGGCGGCCGGCCCCGGCGGCCGGCCCCGGCGGCGCCAACCATTCCCGGCGGCACCAACCATCCCCAGCGCCCTGGCGGCGCCCCACCGCCCTGGCGGCGCCCCAGCGCCACCGGCGGACGACGGCGGGCCGCGTCAGAGGCCGGCGGCGGCGGCGATGTCGGTGCGCAGGGCGAGCAGTCGCGCGCTGGCCTCGGCGCGGGCGGTGGCGAGCGCGTCGGCGTCGGCGTCCTCGGCCACGGGCACGACGACCTCGAGGTAGCACTTGAGCTTGGGCTCGGTGCCGCTCGGCCGCACGATCACGCGGCTGCCGTCGGCGGTGCGGTAGCGCAGGCCCTCGGTGGGCGGCAGCGCGTCGGCGTCGTCACCGGGGGAGGCGAGGTCGTCGACCTGGGCGACCTCCGAGCCGCCGAGCCGTGCGGGCGGGCTGGTGCGCAGGGTCGACATCACCTCGCCGATGCGGGCCAGGTCGTCGACGCGCACCGAGAGCTGGTCGGTGGCGTGCAGCCCGTGGGTGCGGGCGAGGTCGTCGAGGAGGTCGAGCAGCGTGCGACCGTCGGCCTTGGCCTGCGCGGCGATCTGGCACAGCAGCAGGGCCGCCGAGACGCCGTCCTTGTCGGAGACGCGGGCCGGGTCGACGCAGTAGCCCAGCGCCTCCTCGTAGCCGAAGGCGAGGCCGGGGATGCGGCCGATCCACTTGAAGCCGGTGAGGGTCTCGGCGTGCGGGGCGCCGTGGGCGGCGGCGAGGCGGGCGAGCAGCGAGGACGACACGATCGAGGTGGCGTACACCCCCTCCTGGCCCGCGCGCAGCAGGTGGTCGGCGAGCAGCGCGCCGACCTCGTCGCCGCGCAGCATCCGCCACCCGTCGGGGCCCTCCACGGCGGCGGCGCAGCGGTCGGCGTCGGGGTCGTTGGCGATGACCAGGTCGGCGCCGTTGCGGGCCGCCAGCGCGAGCGCGAGGTCCATCGCGCCGGGCTCCTCGGGGTTCGGGAAGGCCACGGTCGGGAAGTCGGGGTCGGGTGCCTCCTGCTCCGGCACGACGGTCACCGACGTGAACCCGGCCGTCTCGAGGACGGCGGGCAGCGCGGCGCCGCCCACCCCGTGCATCGGGGTGTAGACGATCTCCAGGTCGCGCGGGCCGTCGGTGGCCAGGGCCGCGACGGTGTCGAGGTAGGAGTCCACGACGTCCTCGCCGAGCACCCGCCCCCCGCTCTCCTCCACCCGCACGCGGACGACGCCCGCGAGGTGCCCGACGGCCGCGATCCGCTCCGCGATGCCGGCGTCGGCGGGCGGCACGATCTGGCAGCCGTCGCCGAGGTAGACCTTGTAGCCGTTGTCCTGCGGCGGGTTGTGGCTGGCGGTCACCATCACCCCGGCCACGCAGCCGAGCTCGCGGATCGCGAAGGCCAGTAGGGGCGTGGGCAGCGGTCGCGGAAGCAGCAGAGGGGTGAGGCCGGCGCCGGCGACGACCTCGGCGGTGTCGCGGGCGAACACGTCGGAGTCGTGCCGCGCGTCGTAGCCGATCACGACGCTCGCGCCGTCGGCGGCGCCCTGGTCGCGCAGGTAGGCGCACAGCCCCGCGGCGGCCCGGATGACCACGATGCGGTTCATCCGGTTGGGGCCGGCGCCCAGCGCGCCCCGCAGGCCGGCGGTGCCGAACTGGAGCGTGCCGTGGAAGCGGTCGGCCAGGTCGGACGCCGCGTCGGCGTCGCCGTCCTCGACGCGGGCGAGGAGTGCGGCGAGCTCGGTCCGGGTGCGCTGGTCGGGGTCCTCGGCGAGCCAGTCGCGGGCACGAGTGAGCAGCACGTCGACGTCGGGCGTGGTCATGGTCCCGACGCTAGGGCATGACCACGCCCGCTCATCGCTCGCCGGCCCCCTCGCCGGTCCCGCTCGCCCGCGCCGCTCACCGGGCGGGGGCACCGGCTCAGGCGTCGATGTGGCTCATGTCGCCGTAGCGGTCGCCGGCCACGGCGTCGCGCGGCACCGCGCGCTCGATGCTCGCGAGGTCGTCGGCGCTGAGCTCGAGGTCGAGGGCGCCGACGTTCTCCTCCAGGTAGCGCACCCGCTTGGTGCCGGGGATCGGGGCGACGTCCTCGCCCTGCGCCTGCACCCAGGCCAGCGCGAGCTGCCCGGGCGTGCACCCCTTGGTGGCGGCGATCGCGGCGATGGCGTCGACGAGCGTGAGGTTGTGGGCGAGGTTCTCGCCGTTGCTGCGCGGGAAGTAGGCCGAGCCGCGGCTGTCGCCCTCGGCGAAGCCCTCGGCGCCGACCGCCCCCGTCAGCAGGCCTCGGCCGAGCGGGGAGTAGGGCACCAGACCGATGCCGAGCTCGCGCAGCACGGGCAGCACGTCGTCCTCGAGGTCGCGGGTGAACAGCGAGTACTCCGTCTGCAGCGCCGTGATCGGGTGGACGGCGTGGGCGCGGCGGATGGTCTCGGCCGAGGCCTCGGAGAGGCCGAGGTGGCGCACCTTGCCGGCCTCGACGAGCTCCTTCATGGCGCCGACGGTCTCCTCGATCGGCACCGACTTGTCGACGCGGTGCTGGTAGTAGAGGTCGATGTGGTCGACGCCGAGGCGCTCGAGCGAGGCGTCGCAGGCGCGGCGCACGTAGTCGGGGCTGCCGTTGATGCCCACCCGGGTGCCGTCGGGCAGGCGCTCGTTGCCGAACTTGGTGGCCAGCTGCACCTCGTCGCGACGATCGGCGATCGCGCGGCCGACCAGGCGCTCGTTGGTGAAGGGGCCGTACATGTCGGCGGTGTCGAGGAAGGTCACTCCGAGGTCGAGGGCGCGGTGGATGGTGGCGATGCCGCTGTCCTCGTCGGGTGTGCCGTAGAACTCCGACATGCCCATGCAGCCGAGGCCCTGGGCGGAGACGGTGAGGGGGGAGGCGGTTCCGAGGGTGCGGGTGGGGATGCTCATGTAGTCCAGGTGACCACGGCGGTGGTCACCATCCCCTGACGCGCGTCCGTGGCCATTGACGCGTGTCAGGTCCGCGGATTAGCGTGACCCCGGTCACATCCGCCGGCCTCGGATGTGCGTCGTCCCGAGGAGGGATCGCATGAGGAGCACCTCGCCCCGCGTCGCCGTGATCGGCGCCGGCATCAGCGGACTCACCAGCACCAAGATGCTGCTCGACTACGGGGTCGAGGCGACGTGCTTCGAGTCCTCCGACCGGGTGGGCGGCAACTGGGCCTTCGGCAACCCCAACGGCCACAGCAGCGCCTACCGCTCGCTGCACATCGACACCTCGAAGCACCAGCTGTCGTTCAAGGACTTCCCGATGCCGGAGGAGTACCCGGACTTCCCCCACCACACGCAGGTCAAGGCCTACCTCGACGCCTACGCCGACGCCTTCGACGTGCGCCGCCACATCGAGTTCGAGAACGGCGTCCTGCAGGCGCGCCGGCTCGACGACGGCGGATGGGAGCTCGACACCGAGCGCACCGGCACGCGCCGCTTCGACCTGCTGGTGGTGGCCAACGGCCACCACTGGGACCCCCGCTTCGCCGACAAGCCGGGGGAGTTCACCGGCCTCACGATGCACTCGCACGCCTACATCGACCCGCACACGCCGCACGACCTGACGGGTCGGCGCATCCTCATCATCGGCCTGGGCAACAGCGCCGCCGACATCGCGGTCGAGCTCTCCAGTCGCACGCTCGACAACGAGGTCGTGATCTCGACGCGCTCGAGTGCCTGGATCGTGCCGAAGTACTTCGCGGGCACGCCGGCCGACAAGTACTACCGCACCTCGCCCCACATCCCGTTCGCCTGGCAGCGGCGGTTCGTCCAGATCATGCAGCCGCTCACCGCCGGGCGACCCACCGACTACGGCCTGCCGGAGCCCAACCACCGCTTCTTCGAGGCCCACCCGACGCAGTCGGTGGAGCTGCCGCTGCGGCTCGGTTCGGGCGACCTGCGGGCCACGGGCGACATCGAGCGCTTCGACGGCTCGACCGTGCACTTCGTCGACGGCACCTCGGCCGACTTCGACGTCGTGGTGCACGCGACGGGCTACAACATCACCTTCCCGTTCTTCGACCCCGCCTTCATCAGCGCGCCCGACAACGAGATCCGGCTGTTCAAGCGCATCTTCAAGCCGGACGTCGACGACCTCGCCTTCGTGGGCTTCGCGCAGGCCACGCCCACGCTCTTCCCGTTCGTGGAGGCGCAGTCGCGACTCGTGGCCGCCTGGGCGATCGGCCGCTACGCGCCGCCGAGCCGCGAGGAGATGGAGCGGGTGATCGACGCCGACCAGGCCAAGTACACCGCGCACATGGTGCAGCGCCCGCGCCACACCCAGCAGCTCGACTACTTCCTCTACGAGCACGACCTGCGCACGCGCGAGCTGCCGGCGGGCGTCGCCCGCGCCCAGCGCCCGGAGCGGGCCTCGTCCGCCCGCCCGCAGCTGTCGGTGGTCTCGTGACCGGCCTCGCCCCCGGGGCCGCGGGCGACGAGCGCCCCTGGGCGCGTCTGGTCGACCGGCGCAGCGTCAACCGCGGCGACCGGCGCCGCGCGGCCCTCCTGGGTGCGCTCGACGACCTCCTGCGCGAGCAGACGCTCGAGCAGGTCAACGTCGCCGAGATCTCCGCCCGCGCCGGTGTGAGCCGCTCGGCCTTCTACTTCTACTTCGAGTCCAAGGCCACCGCCGTGCTGGCGCTCATGGCCCAGCTCTACGACGACGCGTCCGAGGCCACCGATCGGCTCGTGAAGGCCGAGGGCGACCCGCGCCAGCGGATCCGCGGAGTGATCGAGACCCTCTTCGACTCCGTCGACCGCACGCCGCACACCTACCGCGCCCTGCTGCAGGCGCGCGCCGCCCACCCCGCCGTCGGCGAGCTCTGGGACGCCGGTCGCGCCGAGTTCGCCGCGCTGGTGGCCGAGATGAGCGTGCGCGAGCGGATCGGCGCCCGCGCACCCGACGACGACGCCGCCCCCGACGCCTCCGCCCTCGCCGCGGTGCTGCTCGACCTCAACGACCACGCACTCGAGCGCTACGCCCTCGGGGCGGGGCCGCCGCGCGAGCGCCACATCGACACCCTCGTCCACCTCTGGGTGGCCGGCATCTACGGGAGCCCGGCATGACCGTCACCGCCTTCGACTACCGCTCCGCCGGCACGCGCTGCGCCGCCACCCACCACGCGCCGACCCCCGGGCCGGCTGCCGCGGGGGGCCGGCCGGTCGTCGTCCTCGCCCACGGGCTCGCGGGCACGCAGGACTCCGGGCTCGCGCCCTTCGCCGCCGCCTTCGCCGCCGCCGGACTGCACGCGGTGACCATCGACTACCGCGGCTTCGGCGCCAGCGACGCCGCGCCCGGGTCCGCGCGGCAGGTGGTGTCGATCGACGCCCAGGTCGCCGACCTCCACGCCGCCGCCGACGCGGCCAAGCGCCTCCCCGGCGTGGACGCCGACCGGCTGGTGCTCTGGGGTGTCTCGCTCGCCGGCGGGCACGTGGTGCGCGTGGCCACCGAGCGCAGCGACGTCGCCGCGGTCGTCTCGGTCGTGCCGCTCGTCGACGGTCTCGCCGCCGCGCGCCTCGCCGCGCGCCACCACCGCCCGGCCGCCCTGGCGGCCTCGACCGGCCGGGGTGTGGCCAGCACGCTCGGACGCCGCCTCGGTCGCGGCCCGCGGATGATCCCGGTGGTGGCCCGGCCGGGCGAGGTCGGAGCCCTCACGCTCGAGGGCGCCTACGACGACTACCTCGCCATCGCCGGCTCCACCTGGCGCAACGAGATCGCCGCCGAGGTCGTGATGGAGCTCGGCACCCGGGCGCCGCTCAAGGCGGCGGCGGCCCTGGCCGGCACACCCTGGCTGGTGCAGGTGGCCGACTTCGACCGCTCCGCGCCTCCGCAGGCGGCGATGAAGGCAGCCTTCGCCGGCCGCGCCCACGTGCGCCACTACGCCGGCGACCACTTCGACCTGTTCGCGGGCAAGCCCTGCCACGAGGCCGCCGCGCGGCACGCGGTCGACTTCGTCGCGGCGCACGTGCTGCGCCCCGAGGAGCGGGTGCGGGTCGAGCAGTCCGCCTACGCCGCGCCGAGCCGGTAGCGCGGCAGGTCGGCGCCCAGCTCGTCGAAGAGCGCGCGGTTGAGCGCGAAGGCCGCGCGGACGTCGTCCACGAGGGCGGTGATGCGGGGCGCCGGCAGGTCGAGGGCGTCGAGGCGCTCGCGGTAGGCGTCCTTGTAGCGGCGCGGGTGGGGGATCGAGGCGAACTCGTAGAAGGTCGCGCCCGCCCCGGCCGGCAGGTCGTAGATGCGCCGCAGCAGCGTGCCGATGATGCGTCCGCCCGACAGGTCGCCCAGGTAGCGCGTGTAGTGGTGGGCGAGCAGCGCGGCGGGGTCGTCGGCGTCGCGCTCGATGCGCTGCACGTAGGCCTCGGCGGCGGGGGAGCGGACCTCGCGCGACTCCCCGGGCGCCCAGTGCTCGAGGTCGGCGTCGATCGCACCCAGCCGCGCCAGCCCGGGGTCGTGGACGACGCTCACCACCGGGTGGTCGCGATGCTCGTGCAGCGCGCGCTCGAGCGTTGCGTAGACCGGTCGCAGCCGCAGCAGCAAGTCGGTGTGCGCCCGCGCCGTGAGCTCACCGGCCAGGAGGGCGGTGATGAACGGCGCGGACTCGGCGTCGCGGTGTTCGGCGGCCGAGCCCTCGCGCAGGGCGGCGGACAGGGGGAGTGGCAAGGGGCTCAGATCCTGGGGACGATGCGGGCGAGGAGGTCGCCCATGCGGCTGGCGGCGGCGCGACCGGCCTCGAGCACCTCGCTGTGGTCGAGGGGCGCGTCGCTGATGCCGGCGGCGAGGTTGGTGACGAGGCTGATGCCGAGCACCTCGAGGCCGGCCTCGCGCGCAGCGATCGCCTCCAGCGTGGTGCTCATGCCGACGAGGTTGCCGCCGAGGATGCCGGCCATGCGCACCTCGGCCGGGGTCTCGTAGTGGGGCCCGGGGAACTGCACGTAGACGCCCTCGTCGAGATCGGGGTCGACCGTGCGGCACAGCTCGCGCAGTCGGGCGGCGTAGAGGTCGGTGAGGTCGACGAAGCGGGCGCCGACGATGGGGGAGCGGCCGGTGAGGTTGATGTGGTCGCTGATCAGCACGGGGGTGCCCGGCATCCACGCGGGGTTGAGGCCGCCGCAGCCGTTGGTGAGCACGATCGCGCGGCAGCCGGCCGCGGCCGCGGTGCGCACGCCGTGCACCACGGCGTCCACGCCCTTGCCCTCGTAGTAGTGGGTGCGGCTGAGGAAGACGAGCAGGTGGCGCTCGGGGGCGTCGCCCTGGCCCTCGAGACGGATCGAGCGGACCTTGCCGGAGTGGCCGGCCACGGCCGCGGCGGAGAAGCCCGGCAGGTCGGTGACGTCGAGCTCGGTGGTGTTCGCGCCGCCGGCGCCGTCGAGGGCGTCGGCCGCGGGCAGCCAGCCGGACCCCAGCACGAGTGCGACGTCGTGGCGCTCGACGCCGGTGAGCTCGGCGAGGCGGGCGGCGGCCTGCTCGGCCAGGGCGTACGGCGTGGGAGCGGGGGTCTCGGTCACCCGCTCACCCTAGGTCAGGGTCGTGGTCAGTGCTCGATCGAGCGGCACGGCCTGGTGCGGAGCGCGTGCACGTAGTCGTGCGGGGCATCCGCGGCCTCGGCCGCGTCGGCGATCACCCCGAGGTAGGACGCCGACGGCAGGCCGCCCTCGTAGGCGTCGAGCACGTAGGTCCAGGCCACCACTTCGCCGAGCATCGTCGACACCCGCACCTTCGTGCGACGGTAGAGGCCGGAGTCGGCCGACTCCCACTGGTCGAGGTTCGGCTCGTCGGCGGGGCTCACGTCGTAGATCGCCACGAAGACCTGCTCGAACGGGTCCTGGACGATCGTGGCCAGGGAACCGTCCCAGCCGTGCTCCTCGCCGCCGAAGGTGAGGCGCCAGCCCGTCAACCACCCGGTGCTGCGCAGCGGCGAGTGGGGGCACCGCTCGCTCATCCGCGCCGGGTCGAGGTTGGTGCCGTAGGCGGCGTAGGCGGTCACGGACTGCAGGTTAGTGCCTGGGCCCTCGCTGCCCGCTCGGCTGCCTGCCCGCTCGCCCGCCTGCTCGCCTGCCTGCACAGCCGCCGTGCCACCGGCTTGGGGCCGCGGCCTCGCGCCGCACTAGGCTGGCGATGTGACCCACTTCGATGTCCTCGTCCTCGGTGCCGGCCCCGGTGGGTACGTCGCCGCGATCCGCGCCTCGCAGCTCGGCAAGTCCGTCGCCGTGATCGAGAAGCAGTACTGGGGCGGCGTGTGCCTCAACGTCGGCTGCATCCCCTCCAAGGCGCTGCTGAAGAACGCCGAGCTCGCGCACACGCTCACCCACGAGAAGGCGAAGTTCGGCATCGAGGGCGACGCCACGATGTCGTTCGCGCCCACGCACAAGCGCTCGCGCCAGGTGTCGGCGGGCATCGTCAAGGGCGTCCACTACCTGATGAAGAAGAACAAGATCACCGAGGTCGACGGCTGGGGCACCCTCACCGGCCCGAAGACGGTGTCGGTGGCCCTCGAGGACGGCTCCACCGTCGAGCACACCTGCGACAACCTCATCATCGCCACCGGAGCCACCGTGCGCACCGTGCCGGGCGTGGAGGTCAACGGCAAGAACATCGTCACCTACGAGGAGCAGATCCTCGACGAGAACCTGCCGGGCTCGATCATCATCGGCGGCTCGGGCGCGATCGGTGTCGAGTTCGCCTACGTGATGAAGAACTTCGGCGTCGACGTCACCATCGTCGAGTTCCTCGACCGCATGGTCCCCACCGAGGACGCCGACGTGTCGAAGGAGCTTGCCAAGCACTACAAGAAGCTCGGCGTGAAGGTGCTCACCTCCACCGCGGTCAAGGGCGTCGAGGACACCGGCTCGGGCGTGAAGGTCACCGTCGCCCCGGCCGGCGGCGGCGACGAGCAGGTGCTCGAGGCCGACAAGTTCATGGCCGCCTTCGGCTTCGCCCCGCGCACCCAGGGCTACGGCCTGGAGAACATCGGCGTGAAGCTCACCGAGCGGGGCGCCATCGAGATCGACGACTTCTGCCGCACCAACGTCGACGGCGTCTACGCCATCGGCGACGTCACCTCCAAGCTGATGCTCGCCCACGTCGCCGAGGCCATGGGCATCGTCGCCGCCGAGACCATCGCCGGCGCCGAGACCATGCCGGTGGAGTACGACTTCGTGCCGCGCGCCACCTACTGCCAGCCGCAGATCGGCTCCTTCGGCTACACCGAGGCCCAGGCCAAGGAGAAGGGCTACGACGTCAAGACCGCGTCCTTCCCGTTCTCGGCCAACGGCAAGGCGCAGGGCCTCGGCGAGGCCGTCGGCTTCGTGAAGGTCGTCGCGGACGCCGAGCACAACGAGATCCTCGGCGCCCACCTCATCGGCCCCGACGTCACCGAGATGCTGCCGGTGCTGACGCTGGCCCAGAAGTGGGACCTCACCGCCGACGAGGTCGGCCGCAACGTGTTCGCGCACCCCACGCTGTCGGAGGCCGTGAAGGAGGCCGTCCACGGCATCGCGGGGCACATGATCAACCTCTGATCGCGCGCTCGCGCCCGATCGCCGGCCCCGTCGACCTCATGGTCGGCGGGGCCGTCGCCTTCGTCCGGCGACCACGCGCCGTCGGCCGACCGGCCCGAAGGGACCACCCGGTCTGAGTACCTGGGCACACCTCGGCGAGTGCTGCCGTCGCCAGGCTGGGCCCCATGAAGGATCTGCGCAGACTCATCGTCGCTGTCGTCGTCGGCTCGTTCTCCCTCGCCGCCCTGCTCGGGATCGTCACCTTGCTCAGCCCCGGGGCCTTCGGGGAGACCGAGCTGCAGGTACTGCTCACCACCGTCATCGCCGGCGTCGAGGCCACCGTGGTGCTGTGCCTGCTCAGCCTGACCGGCCACCGGTTCGCGCCGATCGGCGTGGTCGGCGGGGTCTCGTCCGCGATCGCCACCGGATGCGCGCTGCTGTTCACCTGGGCGGACTTCGGCTCCGATCCGCTCTTCGAAGCGGTGGAGAAGACCTTCGGGGTCACCGCGATCCTCGCCCTCACCGCAGCGCAGCTGGCCCTGCTCATCTCGCGGGTGCTGCGGCCCGAGGTGTCGGAGGGCCTCCGCGCGCTGCTCGGAGCGAGCGCCCTGGCCGCCTCGCTGGTGGCCGCGATGACCATCGGCCCGGTCCTCACCGGGTCCGACCCCGGCGACGACTACTGGCGCGTCCTCGGCATCGTCGCCATCCTCGACGCACTCGGCTCGGTCGTGCTCATCGCGCTCGGGGCGTTCGGCCGGGCACGTCAGCGGGCCGCGGCCGGGGGCGGTGGCGCCGGGTCGGGCGACGCCGTGAGCCTGAGCGAGGCCCAGCTGCTCCTGCTCGAGAGGGTCGCCCGCGAGCGCGGCACCACGTCGTCCGAGGTGCTCGACCGGGCGCTCAGGGCGCTCGTCGACCACCGCGTGCGCTGAGCGACGGCGACTGCTCCGGCGGTTCGGGGAGCGCGGCGTTCGGCTGCAAGAATGGCGGTCATGGCACGCGTCGTGATCGTCGGTGGTGGTCCGGGCGGCTACGAGTCGGCCCTGGTGGCGGCTCAGCTGGGCGCCGAGGTGATCGTGATCGACACCGACGGCCTCGGCGGCTCCGCGGTGCTCACCGACTGCGTGCCCAGCAAGACCCTCATCGCCACCGCCGAGGTGATGACCGACCTCGCGGGCGCCGCCGACCTCGGCATCGCGGTCGCCCCGCCCACCGTCGAGCTCGCGCAGGTCAACCATCGCGTCAAGCTGCTGGCGCTTGCCCAGTCGCACGACATCGCCACCCGCCTCACCCGCGAGGGCGTGCGGCTGGTCACCGGTCGTGCCCGCCTCGACGGCCCCGGCCGCGTCGTGGCCGAGCTCGCCGACGGCGGCACCGAGACCTTCGACGCCGACGCCGTGCTCATCGCCACCGGCGCCGCGCCGCGCACGCTGCCCACCGCGCAGCCCGACGGCGAGCGGATCCTGACGTGGGAGCAGGTCTACGACCTCGACGAGATGCCGAGCCACCTCATCGTCGTCGGCTCGGGCGTCACCGGTGCGGAGTTCGCCAGCGCCTACCAGTCGCTGGGCATCCCGGTGAGCCTCGTCTCCTCGCGCGACCGCGTGCTGCCCGGCGAGGACCAGGACGCCGCCCAGGTGCTGGAGGACGTCCTCACCCGTCGCGGCATGACGGTGCTCAGCCGCTCGCGGATGGCCTCGGTGGCCCGCGACGGCGACGTCGTCACCGTCACCCTCGCCGACGGCCGCGAGGTCGCCGGCTCGCACTGCATCCTCGCCCTCGGGTCGGTGCCCAACACCGCCGGCATCGGCCTCGAGGAGGCGGGGGTGCGGCTGAACGAGGGCGGCTTCATCGAGGTCGACCGGGTCTCGCGCACCTCGGTGCCGGGGGTCTACGCGGCCGGCGACTGCACCGGCGTCCTCATGCTCGCCTCGGTGGCCGCCCAGCAGGGGCGCATCGCCATGGCGCACGTGCTCGGTGACGCCGTGGCACCGCTCGACCTCTCGGTCGTGGCCTCCAACGTCTTCACCTCGCCCGAGATCGCCACGGTCGGCGTGACCCAGCGCCAGGTGGACGCCGGCGAGGTGCTCGCCGAGGTCATCACCCAGCCGCTCGCCACCAACGCCCGCGCCAAGATGCAAGGCATCGTCGACGGCTTCGTGAAGCTCTTCGTCGCCCCCGGCTCGGGCAGCGTCCTCGGCGGCGTGGTGGTCGGCCCTCGCGCCTCCGAGCTCATCCACCCGGTCGCGATCGCCGTCACCGAGCGCCTCACCGCCGACCAGGTCGCCCAGACCTTCACCGTCTACCCCTCGATCAGCGGCTCGATCGCCGAGGCCGCCCGCCGCCTGCACCGGGCCTGACCTCTGGAAGGATGGGTGGCATGCGCGTCCACCTCGGCTGCGACCACGCCGGCCTCGAGCTCAAGTCCCACCTCATCGAGCGGCTCGCGGAGCTGGGCCACGAGCCGGTCGACCACGGCCCGTTCGTCTATGACGCCCTCGACGACTACCCGGTCTTCTGCCTCCGGGCCGCTGAGGGCGTGAAGGCCGACCGCGACGCGGGTCAGCAGAGCCTCGGTGTCGTCATCGGCGGCTCGGGCAACGGTGAGCAGATCGCGGCCAACAAGGTGCCCGGCATCCGCGCCGCGCTCGCGTGGTCGGAGGAGACCGCGGTCCTCGCCCGCGAGCACAACGACGCGTGGGTGGTGGCCGTCGGCGGTCGCATGCACACCCTCGAGGAGATGACCCGCCTGGTCGAGGTCTTCCTGGCCACCCCGTTCCCCGGCGACGAGCGCCACGTGCGCCGCATCGGCCAGATGGGCGACTACGAGCGCACCGGCGAGCTTCCGCCGCTGCCGGAGTCCGCGCTCGGCGGTGCTGCAGCCGCCCGGGACGATGCCTGAGGCTCATGCCTGAGGGCCATGCCCTCCACCGCCTCGCCGACGACCTGAGCTCGACGTTCGCCGGCGGACACGTGCGGGCCTCGAGCCCGCAGGGCCGCTTCGCCGTGGCCGCCGCGGGTCTCGACCGCCATCTGCTGCTCGGCGCGGAGGCGTGGGGCAAGCAGCTGTTCATCGCCTTCGAGGACGAGCGGTTCGTGCACGTGCACCTCGGCCTGTACGGCACGTTCGCCATCGACGTCGCACCCACCGTGGACGACGAGGTGCCCGCCCCCGTCGGGCAGGTCCGCCTGCGGCTCGAGCGCCCCGCGTCGTCCACGAGGACGGCGGCGTGGGCCGACCTGCGCGGTCCGGCGCGCTGCGCGCTCGCGACGCCCGGCGAGCGCGACGAGGTCGTCGCACGGCTCGGCCCGGACCCGCTGCGCGAGGACGCCGACCCGGATCGTGCCTGGGCGCGGATCTCACGCAGCAGCGCCCCCATCGGCACGCTGCTGATGGACCAGTCGGTGCTCGCTGGCGTCGGCAACGTCTACCGCGCCGAGGTCCTGTTCCGTCACCACCTGGACCCCCTCCGCCCCGGGCGCACCCTGCGCGCCTCGCAGTGGCAGGCGATGTGGGACGACCTCGCCGGTTTGATGGCCGACGGCGTCGCGGCGAACCGCATCGACACGGTGCGTCCCGAGCACGCGCACGACCGTGAGGAGCACCGCGGCGGCGCCCACGACTGCGCGGGCGACGTCTACGTCTACCGCCGCGCGTCGAGGCCGTGCTTCGTCTGCGGCGCGTCGGTGCGCACGCAGGTGCTCGGTGGGCGCAATCTGTTCTGGTGCCCACGCTGCCAGCCCGCGTTCCGCTCCCGGGCGGGGCGGTGACCGCGGTGAGTGCGGTCAGCAGTCTGGACCTGCGCCGCCGCCTGAGCGGAGATCGCGGCATCGCGCTGGGCCTCGTGGTGCTCTCGGCAGCCGTCGTGGTGGGCATCGCCATCAATCCGGAGGCCGTGCCGGTGGTCGGCGCCTTCGTGCCGCTGGTGCTCGCGGTGCTGCTGCTCAGCAACCGGCTGATGGTGGCGTACGCCTTCTACATGCTCCTCGTCATCACCGCCGCGACCCTGCTGCAGGACGACATCACCGCCCGCACCGGCTCGGCGATCGTGGCGATGTACCTGCTCACCCTCACCGTCATCGGCGTCGGCCGCGGGCCGGGCCGGCTCGCGGTCAGCCGGCTGCGCGGGGAGTCGATGCTCGTCGACCTGCGCGACCGCATCCTGGCCCAGGGCCAGATCCCACCCCTGCCCGAGGGATGGGCCGTCGAGTCGGCCATCGCCTCCGCCGGCGGCACCGGGTTCGCCGGCGACTTCATCGTGGCCAACCTGGGCGAGCGTGGACGACGCATCGACCTCGTCGTCGTCGACGTCTCCGGCAAGGGGGAGGCCGCGGGCACCCGCGCTCTGCAGCTCTCGGGTGCGATGGGCGGTCTCGTGGGCGCTCTGCCGCCGAGCGGGTTCCTCCCCGCCGCCAACGACTACCTGCTCCAGCGCTCCTGGGAGGAGGGGTTCGCCAGCGCGGTGCACCTCTCGGTCGACCTCGCCGACGGTTCCTTCGAGCTCCGGTCGGCCGGCCACCCGCCCGCCGTCCAGCGCCACGCCGGCTCGGGTCGGTGGCAGGTGCTGCGCGCCGAGGGCCAGGTGCTCGGTGTGCTCGAGGACGCCGACTTCGAGCCGCTGCGAGGCCGCCTGGCGCCGGGCGACGCGCTGCTGCTCTACACCGACGGCATGGTCGAGGAGCCGCGTCGCGACATCGAGCTCGGCATCGACCAGATGATGGGGGAGGCCGAGTCGTTGCTCCGCGGCTCGTGGGACGGCCTGGCCGCGCGGCTGGTGGCGGCCGTCGGCTCCCCGGACGACGACCGCGCGCTGCTCGTCGTCCACCGGCGGGGGTGACTGGCGGCCTCGACGGCCGTGAGTCGCGGGAGCGGTGGCCCCGGGTTGCGATGCGGCCGCCTCGCTGTGGCACGATGACTCCGGTTCGGCGGGCCAGATCGGCTGCCGGAACGCCGGGGATGTAGCTCAATGGTAGAGCCTCAGTCTTCCAAACTGATTACGCGGGTTCGATTCCCGTCATCCCCTCCACGCGCGGTGCGCGGGCTCGCCCACTCGCCGCGCGACGGGGCGTAGCGTAGTGGCTAGCGCGCCTGCTTTGGGAGCAGGAGACCGCAGGTTCGAGTCCTGTCGCCCCGACCACCTCTCTCGCGGTCGCTCCGGCCGCGGCCCCTCGCCCGTCCGCCCGGCCCGGTCGTGCTGCACCTGAGGCCGAGGAATTGTCGGCGGCTCGGGGAGGCGCTGCGGGCGGCATCGTCGTCCCCATCGGCTGAACATTCGTTCAGTGGTGTGAGCGGGCGGGGGTCCTGAACTGATGGGACCAGGGGCTCATTTCGTTTCGGTGACGTAACGCCGATTTGGTGAGGGCGTTGTCAAGGCATCGGCAGCGCGTGACGGACTCGGGAACGGCGGCCCTGCGATGCGCGGACGGCGAGGTGCCGTCTTCTCGCGCTGTCCTTCCCTCTTCCTCCCAGGAGTTGTTGCATGCCCATCGAGCCTGTTGAGTCCGTCGAGTCGTCGTCCGTCGAGAGCCCTTCGGTGGGTCGCGCCGCTGCCCTGCGTCGCAAGATGCTGCGCGGCGGCCCGGTGCCGCTGGCGGCGGGAGTGATCGTGTTCGCGCTGGTGTCCGGTTCCTCGGGTGCGGTGGCGGGTCGGTTGATCACGGGTGAGGACATCAAGAACCGGTCGATCTCGAACCGTGATCTGGCGACGAACGCGGTCAATTCCCGCATCGTGGTGGACGGCAGCCTGGAGGCGCGTGACCTGAGCCGTGCGACCCTGCGGGCGCTGACGCCGGCGACGCCGGCTCCGGGTGCTCCGGGCAGTGCGTGGTTCTCGGGTGCGGGTGCGCCGACGTCGGTGGATGCCAACGATGGTGACTGGTACTTCGACACCGAGACCTCTCAGGTCTACACCCGTGTCGGGGGTGCTTGGGGGTTCGTGGTGGACCTGACCGGCGCCCAGGGCATCCAGGGTGTGCAGGGCATCCAGGGCATCCAGGGTGAGAAGGGTGAGACCGGCGCTCAGGGCATCCAGGGTGAGAAGGGCGACCAGGGCCTGAAGGGCGACACGGGCGCCGCCGGCAAGGACGGTCGGGACGGCAAGGACGGCACCGTCTGGTCCTCGGGTGCGGGTGCGCCGTCGCCGAGCCTGGGTGCGGTGGGTGACTGGTACCTCGACTCCGAGACCGCCGACGCCTACCAGAAGACCGCCCCCGACGCCTGGACCAAGCGGGTGAACCTGCGTGGCGCCAAGGGCGAGAAGGGCGAGAAGGGCGCGACCGGCGAGCAGGGTGTTGCGGGTATCGACGGTGCGTCGTGGTTCACCGGTGCGGGTGCGCCGGCGGAGGCGCTGGGTGCCGATGGTGACCTCTACCTGGACACCGAGACCGGTGATGTGTTCAAGCGCAAGGGTCTGTGGTCGAAGCTGACCAACATCCGTGGTCTGAAGGGTGACCCGGGCAAGGACGGTGTCGACGGCAAGAACGGCGAGAAGGGCGCGAACGGCACCAACGGGACCAACGGCACTAACGGGACCAACGGTGCGGACGGTGCGGTGTGGTTGACCGGTGCGGGTGCGCCGGAGGCTTCGCAGGGTGTGGACGGTGATCTGTACCTGCGCACGTCGAACGGTGATGTGTTCAAGAAGGCTGCCGGTGCGTGGGGTGCGCCGATCGCGAACCTGACCGGTCCGGCGGGTCCGAAGGGCGCCGACGGCACCTCGGCTGGCGGTGGCACGACGTGGGTGACCGGTGCTGGTGCGCCCAGCCCGCAGAGCACGAACCCCGTGCTGGGGGCGCTGTACCTCGACACCACCAGCGGCGCGGTGTACAAGGCCGACGGCACCGCCTGGGCTGCGATCTACACGCCCGCCGCCGCGGGTGCTCCGAGCGTCCAGGTCGATGCCAAGCCCAGCACGAACCAGCCGATCTCGAGCAGGGTGGACGGCAGCACCTCGACGCTGGTGAGCTTCGGCGCGGCCAACGACCAGCGGGCCTCCCTCACGAACGGCAACACCTTCAACGGCACCACCTTCAAGGTCGGCAACGGCGGTGCGGGTTGGTACGAGGTCCGCGCCGAGTCGCGCGGCGTCACCTCCAGCGGCGGGCTTTCCAGCAACTTCCCGATCCTGTACCTCGACGTCAACGACGCGATGGGCAACACCAACACGGGCGCGGCCGCTATCGGGACGTACGACTCGGTGCTGTCGCACACCGCCTACCGCGGGCACAGCGTCGTGGCCCGGACCGTCTACCTCAAGGCCGGCGACACCGTGCAGATCCAGGCCGTCGCGGCCTCCAGCTCGATGGACGCCTACACCTCGACCGAGGGTCTCACCTACCTGCAGATCGTCCGGCTGGGCTGAACGACCTCGGGGCGCCTCGGCGGCGCTGCGCTGCGCACCGGCGTCCACCGCTTCGGCGGTGGGCGCCGGTCGGCGTGGGTGGCCTGTTCGCGCGTACGGCCCGATGCCCGCTCGGGCGCTCCGCACGGGTACCGTTGGCCGGTCGGATCCGGCACGCTGATGTGTCGCGCCCTCGGGGCGCGACCGAGGCGCGCGGCCGAGCATGGTGATCAGACCGATCACGGGCGGGCGACCCGCGTCCGCGCACCACCCACCGACCAGTAGGAGAACACCTGTGAAGAGCGCCGTCGAGACCTTGAGCCCGACCCGGGCCAAGCTGACCGTCGAGGTGCCCTTCGAGGAGCTCAAGCCGAGCCTCGACGCGGCGTACCAGAAGATCGCGAAGCAGATCAACGTCCCCGGCTTCCGCCGCGGCAAGGTCCCGCCGCAGGTCATCGACCGCCAGGTCGGCCGCGGCGTCGTCCTCGACGAGGCCGTCAACGAGGTGCTGCCGAAGGCCTACGTCGAGGCGCTGCAGGAGAACTCGCTGACCCCGCTGGCGCAGCCGGAGATCGAGGTCACCAAGTTCGAGGACAACGAGGGCCTGGAGTTCACCGCCGAGGTCGACATCAAGCCCGCGATCGACCTGCCGGCCTACGACGGCCTCACCGCCGAGGTCGAGGACCTCGTGGTCTCCGACGACGACGTCGCCGAGCAGGTCGAGGCGCTGCGTGAGCGCTTCGGCACCCTCAGCGACGTCGAGCGCGCCGCCGCCGACGGCGACTTCGTGGTCATCGACCTCGTCGCCACCCAGGACGGCGAGGTCGTCAACGGCGCCGAGATCTCCGACTTCTCCTACAAGGTCGGCTCCGGCGGCATGATCGACGGCCTCGACGAGGCCCTCGTCGGCCTCGAGATCGGCGCCGAGAAGATCTTCGTCACCCAGCTCGTCAGCGGCGACCTCGTCGGCCAGGACGTCGACGTGAAGGTCGTGCTCAAGCAGGTGCAGGAGCAGGAGCTGCCCGAGCTCGACGACGACTTCGCCCAGGAGGCGAGCGAGTTCGACACCCTCGACGAGCTCAAGGCCGACGTCCGCGAGCGCCTGACCCGCGGCAAGCGCCTCGAGCAGGCCGCTGCCGCCCGCGACGCCGTCCTCGAGGCGCTGCTGGAGAAGGTCGAGGTGCCGCTGCCCGAGACCATGGTCACCGAGGAGCTCAACGCGCGTCGCGCCAATCTGGAGCAGCAGCTGCAGATGGCCGGCATGACGCTGGAGAAGTTCCTCGAGGAGGAGAAGCAGACCCAGGAGGAGTTCGAGGCCGACCTCGAGCGCCGGGTCCGCGACGCCGTGGCCGCGCAGTTCCTGCTCGACGAGATCGCGGACTCCGAGGAGATCGGCGTCGACCAGGCCGAGCTCACCCAGCACATGATCCGTCGCGCGCAGCAGTCGGGCCAGGAGCCGCAGGAGTTCGTCAACCACATGTTCGAGCACAACCACGTGCCCGAGCTGGTGCAGGAGATCCGCCGCGGCAAGGCGCTGCAGATCCTCGTCGAGGGCTCCGAGGTCAAGGACGCCTCCGGCAACGCCGTCGAGCTCAAGCTCCTCCAGGCCGACGGCACCATCGGCGAGCCCGTCGTCGAGGACGACGCCCCGTCCGCCGAGGCTGCGGAGAGCGACACCGAGGGCGAGTCGACCGAGGCCTGAGCCTCGACCGCGCCCCTTCAGCGCACCGTCCAGCGGCCCGC
>NZ_CAXRAZ010000053.1:0-74287 GCF_964229035.1 Nocardioides sp.
CCGCACCAAACGCCCGCCAAAGCTTGCGGTTTGGCGCCACACCGCAACCCCCGACCCCGGAAACTCGCCGGACGCTGAGCCGTCAGTGCACGCCACCCGAGAGCGCCATCGCGACTCCGAGGGCGATCATCGAGGTGCCGCCGACGGCGCCGAGCGCGCGGCCGCGGCTCTCGGAGGCCACGAACCAGTCGCGGGCGCGGCCCGCGACGGCGGCCCAGGTGCCGTCGCACACCAGTCCGAGGACGACGGCCACTGCGCCGAGCTGCAGCATCTGCAGCGGCACCGGGGTGGAGCCGGTGCGGTCGACGAAGGGCGGGAGCATCGCCGCGAAGATGACGAAGCCCTTGGGGTTGCTGACCCCGACGACGAAGCCCTGGCGCACCGCGGTGGCGACGGTGAGCGGGGCACCGGCGTCCTCGCTCATCACCAGCGCGCCGCGGTGGCGCCACGCCTGGACGCCGAGCCAGACCAGGTAGGCGGCACCGACCAGCTTGACGCTGAGGAAGATCAGGTCCGAGCGGGCGACCAGGGCGCCGAGGCCAGCGCAGACGAGGGCCATCACGACGAACAGGCCGCCGGTGTTGCCGACGACGCTCGCCAGCGCCACCCGCTGGCCGTACGACAGGGCGCGTCCGATGACGAAGACCACGCTCGGGCCCGGGATGACGATGACCACCAGCGCCGCCAGTCCGAAGCCCAGCAGCTGGTCGAGCCCGATCACCTCGAGAGCCCCTGCCCGCCCCTGCCCGAGGAGGTGACGCCCGCCATCGGTGGCTGCCCGGCCAGCGCCGCTACTCCGCGCCGGGGTCGCCGGAGCGGCGCGAGTGCTCGGCGACCTCGGGGCTCTCGGGCACATCGGTGCCGGGGCCGTCGTCCGGGAGGACCTTCTCCTCGGGAGCGTCGCCGTACACGCCCTCGGCCTTGGCCCGCTCGGCGCGCTTGAGCTGGCGACCGAGACTCCAGCCGAGCACGCCGACGGCGATCACCAGCGAGATGAAGACGGCGAACCCGGTCCACCCGGCGACCACCTCGTCGTCCGGCGGCGCCTGGCCGTCCTGACCGCCCGCGACGAGCGGCAGCAGGGAGGTGACGACGTGGGCGGTGAGACCGTGCATACCCTCCAGTGTGGCAGGCGCGTCGGCCCCACCCACCAGCACACGCCCCACCCGACAGCACCGGGGTCACCCGGCAGCACCCGGCAGCACCCGGCAGCACCCGACGGCACCCGACGGCACCCGGCCCGGGCGGCGTTCAGGCCTGCGACACCTCCACCGGCTCACCGAGCTCGAGGTCAGCGTCGGGGTCGATGCCCGCGAACAGGTCGTCCTCGGGCACGGCGTAGGGCACGAAGCTGACCACGAGCTCGAAGTCCTCGGTGGGCCAGACCCGCTCCTGCAGCTCGCGCGGCACGGCGAACCAGAAGCCGTCAGGGTCGATCTGCGTGGCGTGGGCCAGCAGCGCCTGGTCGCGCACGCCGAAGTAGTCGCCGCACGGCACCCGCGTGGTGATGCGAGCGTCCCACTCGGGCTCGGGCTCCCAGTCCTTGAGGCGCTGCTCCCAGGGCGACTCCAGGCCGTGCTCGACCATCGCGTCGTGCAGCGCCTGCATGCGGGGACGGTTGAAGGAGTGGTGGTAGTACAGCTTGCGCGGCTGCCAGGGCTCGCCGGCGTCGGGGAAGCGCTCGGGGTCGCCGGCCGCCTCGAAGGCCGCCACCGACACCTCGTGGCAGCGGATGTGGTCAGGGTGGGGGTAGCCGCCGCGTTCGTCGTAGGTGGTCATCACGTGCGGGCGGAACTCGCGCACCTCGCGCACCAGCCGCTCGGTGGCCTCCTCCAGCGCCTCGAGGGCGAAGCACCCCTCGGGCAGCGGCGGCTTGGGGTCGCCCTCGGGCCAGCCGGAGTCGACGAAGCCGAGCCAGGTCTGGGTGATGCCGAGGATGTCGCGGGCGCGGTCCATCTCCTGGCGCCGGACCTCGCTGATGTTGGCCAGGATGTCGGGCCGGTCCATGCGCGGGTTGAGGATCGATCCACGCTCCCCGCCGGTGCAGGTGACCACCCGCACCGCGGCGCCCTCGGCCACGTACCTCGCGGTGGACGCCGCGCCCTTGCTCGACTCGTCGTCGGGGTGGGCGTGCACGTGCATCAGCCGCAGCCCCGAGCGGTCGGGGCGGTCGGTCGCCGGAGGGTGCGAGGTGGCCATGCGCACCATCGTAGGTAAGACCGACATGCCACCATGAAGGGGTGACCACCGGACCCGCCCGACCTGCCGATCCGGACCCGCACGCCGAGGCGTCGTCCGATCGGCTCGACCAGCGCTACGGCCTACAGCGCCGTGGACGACGCACGCTCCCCGTGGTCGCGGGCGTCGCCGTCTCCGCCCTCTTCCTCGGGTGGTTGGCGTGGGCCACGGTCTTCCACTCCGACCCGGAGGTCTCCTCGGAGGAGATCGGCTACTCGATCCTCGACGACTACCGCGCGAGCACCCGGGTACGCATCGACGCCGACGCCGGTCTCACCGGCCTGACCTGCTCGCTGCGGGCGCTGTCGGCCGACAAGGCGGTCGTCGGCGAGACCGCCTTCGCACCCGAGGCGGGGCAGCGCAAGGTCTACACGATCGAGGTGCGCACCGAGCGTCGCGCGACGACCGTGGAGTGGATCGGCTGCAAGGCCGACGGCCAGCCCCGCTTCCGCTGACCCGGCCCTCCCCCGGCCATCCTCCCGCCAGGCCCGGCCGGGCCCGGCACTGCCGCTGAGCGTGCCGAGGACGGGTACCGGGCACGAGCCCGCTAGCATCGAACATTCCCTGCGCCCCGAGCGGGCGCCCGACGAGCGCGGTGGGCCCGCGCCCTCGCCAGCCTCCGGCCCCGCCGGTCGCCGCGAGGCAGGTGTGCCCGACCACCGCGACCATGGACGACGAACGCAGTACAGGAGTTGCTCGAGATGACCCAGACCGACCAGCCCGGCGACAGCACCGTGTGGTTGACGCAGGAGGCCTACGACAAGCTCCAGGCGGAGCTGGAGCACCTCAAGGGCCCCCGCCGTGCCGAGATCGTCGCCGAGATCAGCGCCGCGCGCGACGAGGGCGACCTCAAGGAGAACGGCGGCTACCACGCCGCGCGCGAGGAGCAGGGCAAGAACGAGGCGAAGATCGCCCAGCTCGAGGACATGCTCCGCCGCGCCGAGATCGGCGAGACCCCTCCCGACGACGGCATCGTCGAGCCCGGCATGGTCGTCACCTACAAGTTCGAGGGCGATGACGACGACGAGGCCGAGAGCTTCCTGCTCGGCGCCCGCGAGATCGAGCCCGAGGGCCTCACCGTCTACTCGCCCCAGTCGCCGCTCGGCCAGGCCATCAACGGCCGCAGCCGCGGCGAGACGGTGTCGTACGAGGTCAACGGCCGCACGCAGACGGTCGTCATCCTCGACGCCAAGCCTTTCACGGGCTGAGCCCTTCACCGGCTGAGCCGTCCACCGAGAACTGCGCCGGCTCACGCCGGCTGGGGTTCGACCCCCTCCTCCGAGCCGTCCGTCCCCGCCGGGACGGGCGGCTCGGCCAGGTCCGCCAGGTGCAGCACGACCGCATTGGCGGCCGCGGCGATCGGCACGGCCACCAGAGCCCCGATCACGCCGGCCACGAGCACGCCGGCGGCGATGGCCATGATCACGCCGAGGGGGTGGATCGCCACCCACCGGCCGAGCAGGAACGGCTGCAGCACGTGACCCTCGAGCTGCTGGATGCCGATGACCACCGCGCCCATCAGCAGCGCCGTCACCGGCCCCTGGTCGACGAGTGCGACCAGCACCGCCACGCTGCCCGCGATCGTCGCACCGATCACCGGGACGAACGCTCCCAGGAACACCAGGACGCCGATGGCCAGCACGAACGGCACGTCGAGGACGGCGGCGCCGATCGCGATGCCCGTCGCGTCCACGAGGGCCACCACGACGGTGGCGCGCACGAACTGCACGAGCGAGATCCAGGCGACGCGACCCGAGCTGTCGACCCGCTCGCGAGCGGCGCGCGGGGCCAGGCGCACGATCCACGCCCAGATGCGGTCGCCGTCGGCGAGGAAGAAGTAGGTGGCGAAGAGGGAGATGAAGAAGCCGGCCACGACGTGGCCGAGCGCCGCGCCGAACTCGGTGACACGGGTGAGGAACTCCCCGTCGCGGGAGTTCTCGGTGATCAGGTCCTGCGCCTGCTTGATGTAGTCGTTGATCTGCGAGTCGCTGGCCTGCAGCGGCCCGTTCTTCAACCAGTCGCGGATCTCCTGCAGGCCCTTCACCGTCGAATCGGCCAGGTCGGTGGCACCCGAGGCGACCTGCTGCCCGGCGAAGGTGAGCAGCAGGCCCACCACGGCGAAGCCGGTGACCACCACCACGAGGGCGGCCAGACCGCGGGGCACGCCGAAGCGCACGAGGCCGCGCACGAACGGCGAGGCGAGGGCGCCCACGAGCAGCGCCACCGCGAGCGGGATGGTGACCACCGCGAAGTAGCCGACCAACCACAGGACGCCGTAGCCCGCCGCCGCGATGAGCAGCAGGCGCCACGACCAGCTGGCGGCGAGGTCGAGACCGAAGGGCACCTCGGCGCGGCGGAAGTTGGTGGGGCCGCCACCCACGGTGAGCGGCTGGTGGCGCTCCTCGCGCACCGAGGCCCACTGCTGGGCGAAGCGCCGCAGCAGCGTCTCGTCGCGCAGGCGCCGCTCGCGCTCCTCGGAGGTCTCCTCGGACGGGTCCTCGACGGCGTGCCCCCGCAGCAGTCGGCGCCGGCGCAGGCGGGCCTGTTCCTCCGGAGTGCCGTCGGCGGCAGGTTCCTTCTCGGAGGGCTGCTGCTCGGGCGTTCCGTCGCTCGTCACGACGTCAGGCTAGTCGCGTGCGCCGGGCGGCGGCTCACCCGAGTGAGCGATCGAGGTCGGCGAGGAGGTCGTCGATGCTCTCGATGCCGACGCTGAGGCGCACGAGGTCGGCGGGCACCTCGAGCTCGGTGCCCGCCACGCTGGCGTGGGTCATCCGACCGGGGTGCTCGATGAGGCTCTCGACCCCGCCGAGCGATTCGCCCAGGGTGAAGACGCGGGTGCCGGCGCACACCGCCAGCGCCTGCTCCTCCCCGCCCGCGACGCGGAACGACACCATGCCGCCGAAGCGGCGCATCTGCTTGGCCGCGACCGCGTGGCCGGGGTGCTCGGGCAGACCGGGGTAGATCACCTCGCTCACCGCCGGGTGTTCGAGCAGGAACGCCGCGACGCGCTCGGCGTTGTCGCTGTGGCGCTCCATGCGCAGCGCGAGGGTCTTGAGCCCGCGCAGCACCAGCCAGGAGTCGAAGGGCCCGGCGACGCCGCCGATGGAGTTCTGGTGGAACCCGATGGCCTCGGCGAGCTCGGCGTCGTCCACGACGAGGGCGCCGCCAACGACGTCGGAGTGACCGCCGGCGTACTTGGTGGTCGAGTGGACGACGATGTCGGCGCCGAGGCTCAGCGGCTGCTGCAGGTAGGAGGAGGCGAACGTGTTGTCGACCACGAGCCGGGCCCCCACCTCGTGGGCCACGGCGGCGATCGCCTCGATGTCACCCACCGACAGCAGCGGGTTGGTGGGGGTCTCGAGCCACACCAGCTTCGTCGCTCCGGGGCGGATCGCGGCGCGCACGGCGTCCACGTCGGTGACCGGGGCGGGGCTGTGCTCGAGGCCCCAGTTGCGCGCCACCTTGTCGAAGAGCCGGAAGGTGCCGCCGTAGGCGTCGTTCGGTAGGACGACGTGGTCGCCCGGGCGGCACAGCGCGCGGATCAGGGTGTCCTCGGCCGCGAGGCCGGAGGCGAACGCGAAGCCGTGGGCGCCGCCCTCGAGCGCGGCGAGGGTGCTCTCGAGCGCGGTGCGCGTGGGGTTCGCCGAGCGGCTGTACTCGTAGCCGTTGCGCAGCCCGCCCACGCCGTCCTGGGCGTAGGTGGAGGTGGCGTAGATCGGCGGGATCACCGCGCCCGTGGTGGGGTCCGGCCGGTACCCGGCGTGGATGGCGCGGGTCTCGAAGCCGGCGTCCGACAGGTCGTGCTCGTGGTCGTGCTCGAGGTCGTGGTCGCTCACCCGGGCGACGTTACTCGTGCCGCCCGCCCCCGGCGCACCCGGCCGAGTGAGGCAGCCCTTGCCTGCCGAGCGATGATGGAGGCATGTTCTCCCGCCGCAAGTCAGAGATGATCGACCCCTCTGCGGCCCTGCCCGGCCGCCCGACCCCCACCTTCACGCTGCCGGCCAAGCACGAGGTGCTCGACGCACCGATCGTCACCGACGAGGTGCCCGACGGCCTCGAGGTCGCCGAGTTCGGCCTCGGCTGCTTCTGGGGTGCGGAGGAGATCTACTGGCAGGTCCCCGGCGTGTGGTCGACCTCCGTGGGTTACGCCGGCGGCTTCACCCCGAACCCCACCTACGAGGAGGTCTGCTCGGGTCGCACCGGCCACACCGAGGCCGTGCGCATCGTGTTCGACCCCGCCCAAGTCAGCTACGCCGACCTCGTCAAGCAGTTCTTCGTGGTGCACGACCCCACCCAGGGCATGCGCCAGGGCAACGACATCGGCACCCAGTACCGCTCCGCGATCTACTACCACTCCCCCGAGCAGGAGCAGACCGCCCGCGAACTCACCAAGGTCTACGGCGACGAGATCGCCCGCCGCGGCTACGGCGAGATCACCACCGAGATCGCCCCGGCCGGCGCCTACTACTACGCCGAGCCGCACCACCAGCAGTACCTCAAGAAGGTGCCGCACGGCTACCGCTGCCACGCCAACACCGGGATCCCCTTCCCCGAGACGGTCTGAGGCTCGCGCTCGTCGAGGACGGCGGTGGCCCCCCGGCCGCCGCCGTCCTCCGTCTTCTCGGTCATCAGCCCCTGCTCCGCTGCTCGGGCAGGTCCTCCGACCGGGCCCGCTGCTCGGCCGTGGTGTCGCCGCGGGCGGGCCAGCCACGGCATGCTGGTGCCCTCCGGACCGAGGAGCCCCCATGACCGTGCCCCCGCCTCGCCCCCGACGCCACCGCATCGCCGCGCTCGCCGTCGCCCTCACCGCCATCGTCGCGAGCACCGCCGCAGCCACCGCCGCGCCGGCGCGCGTCGCGGCAGCACCCACGCTGGCTGCCCTGCCGGGCTCGGTCGACTCCGGCGCCGACGTGCGTCTGAGCGGCACGGCGCCGCGAGGGGCGGTCGTCACACTCCAGGCCCGCCGCAGCACCACGTGGACGACGCTGGGCACCAGCCGCGCGTCGTCCCGGGGGACGTGGAAGGCGACGGTGCGCTTCACGAGCGGTGGCACGGTGCGGGTGCGCGCGGTCGCGGCGGGTCGGCCCAGCGGGATCCGAGCGGTCGACGTGTACCAGTGGCTGCGCCTGAGCGCGCAGCCCTTCGTCACGAGAGCGCAGCGCTCGCGCGTGGGGCCGGTGGTCGTGGGCGGTCGCCGCTATCCGGCCGCACTGAGCCTCACCGACGCCTCGAACGCCGCCAGCACGTACTGGGCGCTGGACCGCCGGTGCACCGACCTGCGTTACTCGATCGGGCTGCTGGACAGCGAACGCGCCCGGGCCACCGGCACTGAGCTCGGCGCGTCGAAGGTCTACGGGCTGCGACCCGACGGCGGCCTCGCGGTGGTAGGGCCGGCCTTCGCTGCCGACTGGAAGCAGAACCGGGTGTCGACGTGGACCCAGACCGGGCTGGCCGCGGCCGATCGGTTGAACCTGACCACGCGGATCATCGCCGACGGCGCCATCAGCGGCAGTCGGGCCGCAGCTGCCACGCTCTCGATGACGGTGGTCTCGGCCCGCATCCGGTGCCGGGCCGCCGCGCTGGCACCCCTCTCCCCTGCACGCGTGCCCTGAGGGCGCTCACCGCTCCGCCGTCGGGGCGTCCTGATCGGTGAAATCGCTGCGCGCAGCGGCGGTGATGGGTCAGGCTCGCCGGACCCCCGTCTCGGCCCGCCCCCGAGGAGCCCCCATGGACGTCCCCCGCACCGCAGCGATCCGCGTCGTCGCCGCCACGCTGCTCGTCACCCTCACCGTCGCGCTCGCTGGCCCCGCCTCGGCCACCGGCACGCCGCAACGGCGCGCAACGGTCACCCTCGCGGCGCTCCCCGCCTCGGTGGACGCCGGCACCACCGTGGTCGTCAAGGGAACCGCTCCGAAGAGCGCGGCCGTGAAGGTGCAGCAGCGTCGCGGCACCTCGTGGACGACGATCGCCACCGCGAAGGCGTCGACCAAGGGCGCGTGGTCGGCCCGTGTGCGCTTCGCGACCGGCGGCACGTCCGCGGTGCGCGCGGTCGTGGGCACGGCGGCGAGCGCGACGCGCCCGGTCGACGTCTACCAGTGGCTGGACCTCAGCCGGCAGCCGTTCGCCACCAGCATCGGATCGGCCAGCGGCGTCACTCTCACGGTCAACGAGCAGGCGTTCCCCCGCTCGCTGTACAGCTACGGCGCGCGGCAGGCGCTGACGATGTGGGCCCTCGACCGGCGCTGCACCGACGTCGTCTACGGCACGGGGCTGCGCGACTCCGAGTACGCCACGAGCGGGCGCGACGAGACGCTCACGACCCAGGCGGCCGCCTACGCTCCCGACAACACGCTCGTCGCCTACCCCCCGCAGGGGACGGCCGACTGGAACTCGGGGGCCGCCGAGGTCCGAGCCGGTCGGCTGGGCCGTGCCGACCGCTTCATCGTCGCGGTCAACCAGTCGGGGTCCGCCGAGGGCAACGTGTCGCTACCGATCCTCACGCCTCGGGCGCGGTGCAAGGCGACCGGACTGCGGGGCATCGGGTTCGACGAGGTGCCCGCCTTCTGAGCGGCGAACACCCCGACGAGCGGATCGGCGGTCAGCCGGCCAGCACCTCGCGCACGTCGACGGCGGCGTGACGCTCCTCGATGGCAGCGACGAGACGGGTGAGCTCGTCGTCCGACATCTCCACCCCCACCTCACCGGCACCGTTGCGCAGCTCGTCGAGCACGGTGCCCTCGGTGGCGCCGTCCTGCCAGGAGGTGACCCGGTCGGCGACGGCCTGGATCGCGGTCAGTCGGTTCTCATCGTCCATGGCGCGCCGGTACCCCGCCGCACGCGTCCCGAGCCCTCGGCACCCCGGGAGGCAGCGGACCAGCGGCCCCTCGCGGCGGTTGGAGCGATCGGCGACACTGGAGGACATGGCTGACCTCCCCAGCAAGGCCGGACGCCGCGCGGCCCGCCTGGCCGCCCTCCCCCTCGGCTACGCCGGACGTCAGGCGGTCGGACTCGGCAAGCGTCTGGGCGGAGCGCCCGCCGAGGCGGTGATGAGCGAGATCCAGCAGCGCACCGCCGAGCAGCTGTTCAAGACCCTCGGCGAGCTCAAGGGCGGCGCCATGAAGTTCGGCCAGGCGCTGTCGGTGCTGGAGTCGGCGCTGCCCGAGGAGATGGCAGCGCCCTACCGCGAGCAGCTCACCAAGCTGCAGGACTCCGCGCCCCCGATGCCCACCGCCACCGTGCGCCGCCTGCTCACCGAGGACCTCGGCGCCACCTGGCCCGAGAAGCTGGTGTGGCTCGACGGCGCCCCCACGGCTGCGGCGTCCATCGGCCAGGTGCACCAGGGCCGCTGGCGCGCGGACGACGGCACCGAGCGCCTCGTGGCGGTCAAGGTGCAGTACCCCGAGGCGGGCCAGGCGATCGAGGCCGACCTCAAGACCCTCTCCCGCGCCGCGCGCGCGATCGGCCCGCTCATCCCGGGCGTCGACATCAAGCCCCTCATCGAGGAGGTGCAGGCCCGCGCCCTCGAGGAGCTCGACTACGAGCTCGAGGCCGAGGCGCAGCGCACCTACGCCGAGAAGTTCCGCGACCACGACTCCATCGTCGTCCCCGACGTGGTGGCCGTCGGCCCTCGCGTGCTCATCACCGAGTGGCTCGACTCCGAGGGGTCGCTGGCGCGGATCATCGCCGACGGCACGCAGGCCGAGCGCGACCACTACGGCGAGATCTACGCCCGCTTCCTGTTCGCCGGCCCCGCGATGACCGGCCTGCTGCACGCCGACCCGCACCCCGGCAACTTCCGCATCCTGCCCGGCCCGAACGGCGAGCCCGGCAAGCTCGGCGTGCTCGACTACGGCTCGGTCGCCCGCCTGCCGCAGCCCGGCCTGCCGGAGCCGATGGGCCGCCTCATCACGCTGTGCGCCGCCCGCGACGCCGAGGGCTTGGTGGCCGGCCTGCGCGAGGAGGGCTTCGTGAAGGACCGGATCAAGATCGAGCCCCAGCTCGTCATGGACTACCTCTCCCCCTTCGTCGACTGCTCCATCGAGCCGAGCTTCCAGTTCAGCCGGGCCTGGATGCGCGAGCAGTTCCAGCGGGTCAACAACCCGAAGGACCCGTCGTACTCGGTGGCCATCAAGCTCAACCTGCCGCCCTCCTACGTGCTCATCCACCGCACGTGGCTCGGCGCGATCGGCGTCCTCAGCCAGCTCGAGGCGCGCGCACCCTTCCGCGACCTCATGGAGGAGTACCTCCCCGGGTTCCACCCGCCGAAGGAGCCGGTGGCCGGCTGAGCCCGGCGCGCGGCGGCTAGTCGCCGTCGGAGGTGACCGGCGCGCAGTCGTGGCCGCACCCGTCGGCAGCGACGCTGCCTCCCTGGGCCTCGGCGTGCGAAGCCGGACGGTGGAGCACCCCAGCGGTGGCGTGGACGACGACGTCCTCGCCCTCGACCTCGGCGGTGCCGTCGACGAGCAGCGTGTAGCCGTAGCGCTCGCGCGGCGCGAACACGACGGTGACGACGGGGTTCTCGGCGAGGTTGGCGAGGGTGCCGCGGCCGGGCCCGGTGATGCGCAGGCGCCCGGCGTCGTCCACCACGGGGTCGACGGTGACGACCTTGATCCGCGCCGACGCCGTGCTCAGCAGGTAGCCGCTGTCGAAGTCGGCGAGGGCGGTGTGCAGGTCGGCGGGGTCGACGGGGATGCTCACGCAGCCCAGCCTAGGCCGTTCACCGCCAGGCGACCGGCTCGGTGGCCCGCTGCTGCAGGGCGAGGGCCTCGTTCGTGGAGGTCGTGATGCAGGCGCTGTCGAGGGTGGCCGACACGCTGCCGCCCTCAGAGGCCACGGAGAGGGTCTGGTCGTCCTTGGTGGCCACGACCTTCGCCGACGACGCACCGCCGGGCACGTCCCAGCCGTCCTCGTCGAGTGCGCCACGCACCTGCTCGCCGGCACCGGCGCCAGCCGCGGCGTCGGTGGAGAGGGTGACGACGGTGCGCACGACCACGCCACCGGGTGTCGCGTCGGCACCGCTGCAGGCCACGTAGGTGCGCCCGGCGGAGTCGAACTCGGCGCCGAGGTCGTCGGCGATCGTGTGGAGCACACCGTCGACGACGCCGTCGGCCTGCTCCTGCGCCAGCGTCACGGGCGTGGACTGCCCCTGCTCGAGAACGGCCGGGCTCAGCCCGCCCTGCTGCGAGCAGGCACTCAGTGCGAGCACACCCACGACCGAGGCGATCGGGGCGACGACGGCGTGGACGGCGTGGACGGCGCCCGCGCGTCGTCCACCGCGGGGCTGTCGGAGTCGGTAGGTCATCTCAGCCCGCCCAGAATCCGCGCGAGCCGAAGAAGTCGCCGTAGGAGCCGCCGGCCCCGGGACGGCCGCCGCGACGCGAGCCGAGGTAGGACCCGACGACGGCGGCTCCGAGGTCGCCGGCCTCGGGGGCGATGACGGAGCCGTCGACGCGACGGGCCATCGAGTCGATGAACCGGGCCAGACCGGGGTCCTCGCCGAGGCGGAAGAAGGTGGTCTGCGCGCCGAGTCGCCGCGCGTTGTCGAGCTCGCGCACGGCCAGCGCGATGGTGGCCGGGTGCGGCGGGTAGTTGAAGTACACCTCGCCGCTCGACTCCAGGTGAGAGGTGGGCTCGCCGTCGGTGACGATGAGCAGCACCGGCTGGGCGTTCGGGTGCTTGCGGAAGTGCCGGTTGGCCAGCAGCAGCGCGTGGTGGAGGTTGGTGCCCTTGGCCCAGCGGGCGTCGAGGGCGGTGAGCTCCTCGATGCGCATGGTCTGCGCGTGGCGACCGAAGCCGATGAGCTCGAGGTCGTCGCCCCGGAAGCGCGAGCCGATGAGGGTGTGCAGCGCCAGCGCCGTCTGCTTCATCGGCACCCAGCGGCCGTCCATCGCCATCGAGAACGAGGTGTCGACGCACAGCGCCACCGCGGCCTGCGTGCGAGCCTCGGTCTCGGCGACCTCGACGTCGTCGATGGCCAGCAGACGGTCGTCGCCTCCGGCCGAGCGGCGGGTGACGCCGTTGAGGATGGTGCGCGGGAGGTCCCACGGCTCGGTGTCGCCGAACTCCCACGAGCGGGTGGCGCCGGAGAGGTCGCCGGCGGCACCGGCCTGGCGCAGGTCGCGCTGGCCCTGGCGGCCCGAGAGCTTCTGTGCGACGTCGCGCAGCAGCGCCTTGCCCAGCTGGCGCATCGCCTTGGGGGTGAGCCGCAGCTCGCCGTCGAAGCCGCGCTCCATCGCACCGGAGTCGCGCAGCGCCTTCTCCAGCTCCTGCAGGGTGCGCGCGTCTACCGCCGCCTCCGGGCCGAGCTGCTGAGCCAGCTTGTCGAGGTCGATGTCGTCGAGGCGGGCACCGCCGTAGCTCTGCGCGAGCTGCTCGGCGAGGGCGTCGAGGTCGGCGATGTCCTGCAGCACCCCGGTGCCGTCGCCCAGCCCCATGCCCTGGCCGCCCTCGCCGAAGTTCTCCGAGCCGTCCCAGTCCTCGCCCGGGCGCAGGTTCATGAGGTTCATGTCGAGCCGGTCGAGCTGCTCCATGAGCGCGGGCGAGCCGAAGGCCTGCGCCGAGAGCTGCATGAGCTCGGCGCGCTGCTCGGCACTCATCGAGTTCAGCATCCGCTGGGCTGCGGCCGCGCGCTGCGCCATGGCGTCGAGCAGCTCGTCGATGTTCTGCGGGTTCTCGGGGAAGTGCTGGCCGTGCTTGGCCATGAAGTCGTCGAAGTCCTGCTGCGTGTCGTCGCCGGCCGCGTGCTTCTCGAGCAGGTCGTTGAGGTCGGAGAGCATCTCGTTGATCGCGGCCCGGTCCTCGTCGGTCGCGTTCTCCAGCGCCTGCTTCATGCCGGCGACGCGCTGGTCGAGCAGCTCGCGCCCGAGCAGGTCCTTGATCTGCTCGAAGGCCTCGCGGGCCTCACGCGAGGTCCAGTCGTAGTCGCCGAGCTCGGTGACGGCGGCGGCCGGGGAGTCGGGCAGGTTCTGCATCCGCATCTCGCGGAAGGCGCGCTCGCCGTCGTCCATCATGGCGTCGCGGGCGAGCTGCTTGCGCTCCTCGAGCACGGCCTTCTCCAGCAGCTCACGCACCTCGTTGAGCGTGCCGTCGAGGTTGTTCTTCTGCAGCAGCTCGCGCCGCCGCTCGGCCACCCGCCGAGCGAGGTCGTCGAGGCCAGCCTGGTCCTGCCCGCCGCGGCGCAGGAACTCGCGCATGGCGCGCTCGGGGCTGTAGCCGGCCATGACGTCCTCGCCGATGGCGTCGAGCGCCTCGGCGATGTCGACGGGCGGCGCGAGGGGGTCGCCGCCGTCGTAGCGGCGGTAGCGGCTCGCCCCGGTCGATCCGCCCCCTGCGATCGGCTCAGCCATAGACGGTCTCGGTGCCTCGGTCGCTGACCTGGGTGTCCTTGCCGATCTTGCGGGCCAGGAAGAGGCCCTCGAGGGCCAGCTCGATCGCGGCGGCCTGCTCGCCGTCCGTGCGGCCGCCGCCCTCGCCGTTGACGCGCTCGCTGATGCGGTCGTAGAGGTCGGACTCCCCCAGCACCGGCAGGCCGGTGAGGACGTCGCGAGCGCCCACCGATCCACCGGTGGTGACGGTGGCGCCGCCCTCGACGGCGTCCACGAGGAGGGCGAGGTCGAGGCCGCGGAAGCGCTCGCGCACGGTCTCGGCGGTGGCGGTGCGCAGGAGGTGGGTGAGGATCTCGTCCTCGCGGCCCTCCTCGCCGGACTCGAACTCGATCTTGCCGCCGAGCACCTCCACGGCCGTCTCGAGGTCGACCACGCGGGCGACGGCGCGGTCCTCGCCGAGGATGGTGGCGCGGCGCAGGGCCGCGGCGGCGATGGTCTCGGCGCCGGCGATGGCGAAGCGGGCCGAGACACCCGATCGCTGGTCGACGGCGCTGGAGGAGCGCAGGTTGCGCGTGAAGCGGGCGAGGATCTCGACGAGGAAGTCGGGCACGTCGACGTGCTCGGCGAGCAGGTCGGCCTCCTGGCGGATCACCGCGACCTCCGCGGCGAGCTCACGCGGGTAGTGCGTGCGGATCTCGGCACCGAAGCGGTCCTTGAGCGGGGTGATGATGCGCCCGCGGTTGGTGTAGTCCTCCGGGTTGGCGCTGGCCACCACGAGCACGTCGAGCGGGAGCCGCAGCACGTAGCCGCGGATCTGGATGTCGCGCTCCTCCATCACGTTGAGCATCGCCACCTGGATGCGCTCGGCGAGGTCGGGCAGCTCGTTGATCGCGACGATGCCGCGGTGGCTGCGCGGGATGAGCCCGAAGTGGATCGTCTCGGGGTCCCCCAGCGAGCGGCCCTCGGCCACCTTCATCGGGTCGACGTCGCCGATGAGGTCGGCCACCGAGGTGTCGGGCGTGGCGAGCTTCTCGGCATACCGCTCGCTGCGGTGGCGCCAGGCGATCGGCAGGTCGTCGCCCAGCTCGGCGGCGCGACGGATGGACGCCACGGTGATGGGCTCGTAGGGGTGCTCGCCGAGCTCGGAACCCTCGATCACCGGCGACCACTCGTCGAGCAGCCCGATGAGGGTGCGCAGCAGGCGGGTCTTGCCCTGGCCCCGCTCCCCCAGCAGGACGACGTCGTGGCCGGCGATCAGCGCCCGCTCGAGCTGCGGGATGACGGTGTCCTCCAGGCCGTGGAGGCCGGGCCAGGGGTCCTCGCCGGCGGCCAGGCGGGCGAGGAGGTTGGTGCGCAGCTCCTCGCGCAGCGTCCGCTGCTCGTGACCGGAGGCGCGCAGCTCTCCGACGGTGGCGATAGCGGGAGCGGCAGGGGCGTGGGAAGCAGCAGCGTTCGTCACGTATCTCACGCTACTGCCGCGGGCCAACGCCCGCGCGGGCCCATGACCGCTCACTACATTGACGACGTGACGCTCCTGGTGGTGCTCCTGGCCCTCGCCTGCGCGGCGATCCTGGTGCTCACCGTGCTCGTGGTGGCCTTCGCGCGCGACCGGGCGCTGCTGCAGGAGCGTCTGGCCGAGCAGCAGCGGCGCATCGAGCAGCTGGAGTCCGACCTCGACACGGCCCTGCGCCCGACCCTCGGCACGTCGTCCGCCGAACGTGCCGTGCGCGGCCTGCTGCGGCGCGCGGTGAAGGTGCGCTCGCACGGCATCAGCGGCCTCATCGCCTCGACGGTGGAGGACCTGCAGGCCTGGGCGAGCGACGAGGCCCGCGCCGACATCCTCAACATGGCCTCCCCCGACGGCACGGTCACCCTGTTCTTCTCCGACATCGAGGACTCCACGCGGCTCAACGACCGCCTCGGGGACCGCCGCTGGGTCAAGGTGCTCGCCGTGCACGACCGGCTGCTGCGCGCGCAGATCGAGAAGCACCGCGGCCAGGTGGTCAAGACCGCCGGCGACGGCTTCATGGTGGCCTTCCGCGACCCCGAGGCCGCCTGCTACGCCGCACTCGCCATCCAGCGCGACCTCTCCCGCGACGGCACCCTGCGCCGCCACGGCCCCATCCAGGTGCGCATCGGCATCCACAGCGGCCAGGTGGTGGCCCGCGACGGCGACTACTTCGGACGCAACGTCGCGATGGCCGCCCGGGTGGCCGACCTCGCCGGCGGCGGCGAGATCCTCCTGACCTCCTCCGTGCGCGAGGCCATCGGCGCGCCGGGGCGGCTGCGGATGAGCGAGGTCGACGTCGTCGAGCTCAAGGGCCTCAGCGGCGAGCACCAGCTGCTGCGGCTCGAGCCCTGACGGCGCAACCCCGGCGCCGCGGCGGGCCTCAGGTGGTGAGGTGCCAGCTCTGCGTGCGGTAGCTCGTCGTCCACCCGAGGGAGGTGTAAAGGCCGTCGGCGCCGGTGGGGCTGTCGGCGTCCACCTCGAGGCCCACGCGGTCGCGACCCCGCTCGGCGGCGTCGGCGATCACCTGGTGCAGCAGCGCCTTGGCCACCCCGCGCCCGCGCGCCCGGCGGTGGACGCCGATGTAGTCGACGTAGCTGCCCTCGGCACCGCCCGGCGCGCTCGGCGTGAGCACCGACGACACCACCGCCCCGGCCAGCAGCGGCTCGTCGCCGGCCTCGCCGCCCTCGACGGTGGCCAGCCACCAGTGGTCCCAGCGGTGGCCGGGGTCCTCGCGCAGACGCATCACGAACTCGGGGAAGCTCTCGCGGTAGGAGCTGAAGTGGTCCTGGAAGGACTCCTCGAGCACCTGGTGCACCGCCTGCAGGTCGGCGGCGAGTGGCAGGCCGTCCTCGTGGCGCTCCACCGGGCGGACGACGACGCCCTCGCGCGGCCCCGGCAGGCTGGCCTTCTCCTCCGGGTCGACGGGGCGCGACATCTGCAGCCAGGTGCGGGTGTGCTCGTAGCCGGCCGCCGCGAGCCAGCGCTGCTGGCGGGGGTCGTCGGCGTAGGCACCGGAGTCGAGCAGGGTCGAGGGGAGCTCGCGCATGCGGGCGATGTCGTCGGCCTGCACGCGGGCGGCGGCGAACAGCGCCTCAGCCAACCGATCGGCCCGGGTGTCGTCGAGCGCCGGGTCGACGGTGACCTCGATGAGGGTGCGCCCGGCGGCGCGGTCGTGCACCGAGAGCCAGGCGAGCAGGCGCTCGTCGGCGTCGTGCACGAGCGCCTGGCGGCGCGTCCACGAGCCGGGGCCCACGAGCACGGCCTCGACCGCCGCCTCCTCGGCGCTGCCCGATCCCTTGGCCGCCTCCTGGTGCGCGGCGAGCAACCGCGTCACCTCGGCGACGTCGCCGGGCTCGGGCGGGCGCGCCGTCCAGGAGTCGGGCAGGTCGTCGATCGTGACGGCGTTCATGGGCCCACCTTTCCAGACGCGCGGGCACCGGTGCTGCTCATGCGCTGAGCGCTCAGCGCACCAGCAGCACCGACGACCCGTGCCCGAACAGCCCCTGGTTGGCGGTGATGCCCACCCGGGCGCCCTCGACCTGGCGCCCCGTGGCCTGACCGCGCAGCTGCCAGGTGAGCTCGCAGACCTGCGCGATCGCCTGGGCCGGCACGGCCTCACCGAAGCAGGCCAGCCCGCCCGACGGGTTCACCGGGATGCGGCCGCCGATAGTGGTCTCGCCAGCACGTAGCAGGGCCTCGGCCTCGCCGCGGCCGCAGAGCGCGAGGTCCTCGATCCAGTCGAGCTCGAGGGCGGTGGACAGGTCGTAGACCTCGGCCACGTCGACGTCCTCGGGGGCGATGCCGGCTTCCTCGTAGGCGGCGTGGGCGATCGACTCCTTAAAGGTGCGCTCCGGCGTGCCGGTGGCCGCCGAGCAGTCGGTGGCCAGCAGCGGCATGTCGATCACGGTGTTCGGGAAGGTCGGCGTGACGGTCGAGACCGCCGCCACCCGCACAGGGTCGACGAGACCGTGGCGCTGGGCGTACTCCTCCCCCACGAGGACGACGGCCGCCGCGCCGTCGGAGGTCGCGCAGATGTCGAGCAGGTGCAGGGGGTCGGAGACCACCGCGGAGGCCAGCACGTCCTCCACCGCGACCTCCTTGCGGTAGCGGGCGTTGGGATTGGCGAGGCCGTGGCGGGCGTTCTTCACCTTCACCTGCGCGAAGTCCTCGCTCGTGGCGCCGTAGAGGTCCATCCGGCGGCGGGCGTAGAGGGCGAAGTAGGCGGGGTTGGTCATGCCGAGCAGGCGGAAGCGCAGCCAGTCGGGGTCCTCCCAGCGCTCGCCGGCGTTGGGGGCGAGGAAGCCCTTGGGCGTGGTGTCGGCGCCCACCACGAGCGCCACCTCGCTCAGCCCGGCGAGGATGCGGGCGCGCGCGGTGTCGATGGCTTGGGCACCGGTGGCGCAGGCGGCGTACGAGGTGGCGATGCGAGCGCCGTTCCAGCCGAGCGCCTGGGCGAAGGTCGAGCCCGCCACGTAGCCGGCGTAGCCGTTGCGCACGGTCTCACCGCCCACCACCAGGTCGACGTCGCTCCACGCCACCCCGGCGTCGGCCATCGCAGCGCGTGCCGCGTGCACGCCGTACTCGGTGAAGTTGCGGCCCCACTTGCCCCACGGGTGCATGCCGGCACCGGCCACCACCACCGATCCACGCGCGCTCATCGCTCGCCTCCGTCGGCGGCGACCGGCTTCCAGCGGTAGATCAGCCGGTCGCCCGAGTCGTCGGCGTGCAGCGTCTCGACGACGAGCTCGACCTCGGCGCCCACCCGCAGGTCGCTCGTGCCGTAGCCCTCGGCCACTTGCCCGAGGACGACGATGCCGTCGGCCAGCTCGACCGCCGCCAGCGCGAAGGGGCGATAGGGATCGCTCGCCGGCAAGTAGGGCGCGGGCGGCTGGTACTGCGCGTCGGTGTAGCTCCACACCGTGCCGCGGCGGCTCAGCGGCACGGTGGTGTGCTCGGTGCCGTCGCACGCGGGGTTGCGGCAGAAGAGCGGTGCGCGGGCGTCGTCCACGGGGACGGGCGGGAACACCAGGTTGCTGCACTGCGCGCAGCGGGTGGCGAGGAGGTGCGGCTCCGCGCCGGTGGTGAACCAGCCCTCGATGACGGGGGTGGCGGTCATGGGCGTCTCCGGTCGGGCGGCCGCGGGAGCGACACGGGGCGAAACTAGAACGTGTTCCACCCTAGCAACGCCGCGCCGTGCCCGCGACGCCCTGCCACGAGACGGTTCAGTCGGTGCCGGTGCCCGCCGGCGCTGGAGCGCCCGGCTTCGCGCAGCGCACGCTGTCGGCCGGGGTGTAGACGGTGTGGAACCTCTCGCGCTTGGCCACCGCCGAGGAGCCGACCTTGCGGAAGATGCGGGTGACGTCGACCTGGAAGCCGGAGTAGCCGGTGAAGGCCTCGCAGTCGGGCGTCGTGAGGGTGCGGGTGCGCGGCGGCACGAAGGCGTAGCGCTGCGAAGTGGCCGAGTCGATGTCCCAGATCTTCGTGGAGTACATCGACACGGTCACCGTGCCCTGGCCGCCCGGCGAGCTCGGGTCGACGGCCGCCTTCACGAGGACGCCGTAGGGCGTGTTGTTGCGGAAGCGCAGGTCGACGCTGGGCCACGCCACCGTGGCCTCGCGGCCCACCGGGTAGCGGTCGATGTAGAAGGAGTGCGGCTTGTGCTCGACGTCTTGGAGGCCGGCGAAGAACATCGCGTTGAAGACGGTGGTGGCCATCTGCGAGACGCCGCCGCCGAGGTCCTTGCGCAGGATGCCGTCGCTGATGATGTAGCCCTCAGTGAAGCCGTTGGCCTTCGTGCGCTCGCCCACGATGCCGTTGAGCGAGAAGGTCTCGCCGGGCTTGAGCAGGGTGCCGTCGATGATCTCGGCGGCGCGGCCGAGGTTGACGTTGCGGTAGTCGGCGTGGGGGTAGAAGGTCTGGAAGCGCGAGACGCGCTCGACGATCTTGAGCTTGCGGGCGTCCGCGGTGGTGAAGTCGGCCTCGACCACCTTCGCGGTGACGCTCGCGCGGCGCTGGCCCTCGGGCTTGGTGAGCAGCCCGGTGAACACCGCGGCCACCTGCTCGGGCTCGAACGAGACGCCGGGCTTGGCCGGCACGACCTGCGGCTTGCCGCCGACGACGCGCACGGTGGCGTCGACCGGTGCACCGTCGGTGGTGGCGCGCTTGACCAAAGCGGTGAGCCTGGTGGTGTCGACCTGCGGCACGAGCGCGCCGTTCTGGGCCTTCATCGACAGCGCGGAGGCGAAGCGCGCCGGCTCGAGGCGCACCTGGCTCTTGCCGAACACCAGCGTGACGGGCGCCGACATCGCGGGGTTGGCGAAGTTCTCCTCGGCCTCGCTGAGGTCGGAGGCGTCGATGTCGGGCTGCGCCGGCTCCACCTCGAGGACGACGGACGCCTCGCGCTGCAGGAAGGCCTCGGTGAGCGCCTCCTTCGCGGCCTCGCGGTCGATCTCCTCGCCGGCCGCCGGGGCGACGGTCTCGACGCCGTCGGCGGTGAAGCGGATCTGGCCGTCACGCGGCGGCGTGCCGAGGCCAGAGGCGAGCTCGTCGAGGGTGGCGTCGAGCCGCTGCTCGTCGATGTCGACCACCGCGTCGACGTCGCGGCCACCGGTGAAGAAGTCCCACTGGCGGCCGGGCGCCCAGCTCGCGCGGGCGCCGGCGTCGTCCACGGAGGCGGCGTAGTCGACGCGCAGACCGAGGTCGTCGGCCGCGACCTGGTCGGTGCCCTTCGTGCCGGCCTCGGTGGCGCCGTCGGTGGAGTGGCGCACCGAGACGTCGATGGAGCGGGCGATGCGCGGCTCGAAGGCGTCACGCAGCTTCTCGATGGCGGCCGCCCGCGTGAGGCCGCCGACCTCGACCCCCGAGATGGAGGCACCGCGCGGCACCCGGTCTCCTGCGACCACGCGCGCTGCGGCGTAGCCGCCGGCCACGAGGAGCACCAGCACGACCACGAGCACCACGACCACGCGGCCGCCGGCCCGCTCGGGTCGGTCGTCGACCGTCTGGCCGCTGGGGTCGGGGTCGAAGATGCTCACCCGAGAATCTTAAGTAACGCCTCCGACGTCGCCGGCGTCGCCGCTCCCACGGGCAGCGTCGGGTTCGACGCCCTCGCCGCGAGAGCGAGCGCCGCGGCGCGGCACCACGCCCGCCGTGCCGACCGCGAGGACGACGAGCCCCTGCGCCAGCAGCAGGTAGCCGAGCAGGTCGCTGGCGATGAGGAAGTCGCCCTCGGGGCGCCTGACCATCGCCACCACGAGCACGCCCACCCAGCCCACGGCGAAGGCGAACCGCCCGGAGAGACCGGCCGGCAGCGCGACGAGCACCGCGGCCACCGTGGCGATGCCCAGCGGCAGGCCCCACGCGAGGGCATGCACCGCCACGCTGCTCACACCGACGGCGACGCCGAGCACCGCCAGCGCGAGCCCTCCGACGATGCGGGCGACGCGTGGACGACGCACGGGCGCCGCCTCGGATCCGGTCGGGCTCACGGGTACGGGCCTGTCGGCGCGGCTCAGACCGACAGACCGGCGAAGAGGTCGGTCTCCCAGCCGTGCTCGCCGAGCGGCCCGGGCGTGCCCTTGACCAGGCGGTACTGCTCGGTGCCGAGCGCCTGGGAGCCCATGTTGTTGGAGAGCGCGAAGAAGCCGTGCTCGGCGGTGATCTGGGTGGCGTGGGCGCGCAGCGCGGCCATCTTGCGGTCGATGTGGCTGCTGGCGTCGACCTCGCAGCTGATGTCCTCGTCGGGGCGGAACATCGGGGGCAGCGGGCCGTCGGGATCCATGCCCTCGAAGGTCGTCGTGTCCCCCGCGGCGCGCAGGGAGCGCAGGCCCTGGCGGATACGGGTCTCGGAGATGGCGCCCCAGTAGATCTTGTCGATCTCCCAGGCCTCACCGAGGTCGCGCCGGTACGACGGCGCGGCGGCCAGCACGGCGGCGTACATCGCCACCCGGTGGGCCTGGATGTGGTCGGGGTGGCCGTAGCCGCCGAACTCGTCGTAGGTCACGAGCACCTGCGGGCGGACCTCGCGGATCACCTCGACCAGGAGGGTGGCCGCCTCGGTGAGGTCGGCGTTCCAGAAGGCGTTCGGGCTCACGTCGTCGGCGGGGATCGCATAGCCCTGCTCGTGCCACTTCATGCCGGAGTCGCGGAAGCGTCCGAAGCCGCCGAGGAAGCGGTGGTCGGTGACGCCGAGCGCCGCCATCGCGTCGGCGAGCTCGCCGCGGCGGTGCTCGCCGAGGCCGTCCTCCTTGTCGGCGGCGAGGTGCTCGAGCTCGGGGACGAGGATCTCGCCCATCTCGCCGGCGGTGCAGGTGACGAGGGTGACGCCCACGCCCTCGTCGACGTACTTGGCCATCGTGGCGCCCTGGCCGATCGACTCGTCGTCGGGGTGGGCGTGCACCAGCAGCAGACGGCGGGACGGCTGATCGCTCATGCTGGCGAGCCTAGTGGCGCCACCGACACCGCCAGCCGGGTGCTCAGTCGCCGGTGCCGCGCGGGCGCCCGGGCAGGGGCGGGAGGATGGTCGGGCGCACGGGCGGCGGCGCAGGGTCGTCCGGATCGAGCCACCCGTCGTAGGTCTCCACGAGCATCTCGAGCTGGATCTCGGGAGCGTCGGTCAGCACCGCCCAGGGGTGGTCCTCGTCGTCGTCCTCGCCGGCGAGCCGCTCGCGCACGACCTCGGCGGCGAAACCCGCCTGCACCAGCGCCAGGGCGGCCGCCCTGGCGTGGTCCTCCTCGAAGAAGATCCCGCGCACGGCGTCATTGTGCCGGGTCGTGGCCCTCCCCCTCGCCTGGCTACCGTGGCGGCCATGGCGGGGCAGCACGCAGGCATCGAGCTGGAGCGGACCGACCACGACGCGGCGGCGATCGACGCCCTGCGCGAGCTGGTGCAGGCGCGCGGTGGCGGGCGCATCGGCGTCCACGGCCTCGCCGCCCGCCTCGTGGACGACGGCCGCCGCCTGCGCCGCACCTTCGCTCCCACTCCGCGCCTGCTGGGCCGCAAGGTCACCGCGGCCTTCACCTGGGAGGCCCTCGACCGACGCGATCGCACCTGGTGGCCGCAGGGCATCACCACCTCGGCCCTCACCGGCTTCGCCGACGTCCACGGCCACGACGTGCTCGTGACGTCCTGGTACTCCAAGAACGGCGAGGGCGCCCGCGTGAGCGTGGTCGACCTGGAGCATCGCCGCTACGCGCACGTGCTGCTGGTCGAGCCGGTGCTCACCGAGCAGGGCCTCGAGGTGAAGCCTGTGAAGGTGCACGCGGGCGGGCTGGTGTGGCACGGGCGGCACCTGCACGTCGCGGCCACCGCCCGCGGGTTCGTGAGCTTCGACGTCGACGACCTGCTGCTGGTGCCCGAGAGCCTCTCGTCGGGCGCGGATGCCGCGGTGCCGACCTTCGGCCACCGCTACGTGCTGCCTGCGCGCTCGACCCATCGCGGGCACGCGCCGCGCAAGGAGGACCGGCTGCGCTTCTCGTTCCTCAGCCTCGACCGCTCGGGCCGCGAGCCGGCCCTGGTGGTCGGTGAGTACGGCAGCCCGCAGCAGAGCCGCCGCGTGGCCCGTTTCCCTCTCGACGCCACCACACTGCTGCCGGCAGTGGGCGACAGCGGCCGGTCGGCCGCCGAGATCGACGATCGAGGCGAGGCGCGCATGCAGGGCGTCGTCGTGGTCGAGGGCACCTGCTACGTCACCCGCTCGCGCGGGCCGGCGACACGGGGCTCGGTGTACGTCGGCACGCCCGGCAGCTTCCGCGAGCACCGCCGCGCCACCCCCATCGGCCCCGAGGACGTCGTGTGGTGGCCGCAGACGCAGTCGCTGTGGTCGGTGTCCGAGCACCCGCGACGGCGCTGGGTCTACGCGATGCGCCGCTCCGGCCTGCCCGCCTGAGCCACGGCGCCCGGAGCGGACGGAGTGGACGGAACTGCCGGAGACGACGAGGAGCGGCACCCGGCCTGAGGTCGGATGCCGCTCCTGATCGGGCGACTGTGGTGGAATCGGGGACGCGACCCGGGTCAGGTCCCGCAGCGAAATGGCTCCTGGCCCGGGTCGCGCCCTTCATGGTGCTGCCGCCGATGGCGCCTCACCGGCTCCGTGCGAAGGGTCTCGGAGGCCCCGCCGCTCGTTGGGCGAGCCGGTGCACCGACGGCGACCGACCCGGGAGACGCGCTCCCGGATCGGTCGCTGGGGGGGCTGCCCGAGCGTCAGTCCCTCGTCACTCGGTCACTTGACGTTGATCTGGGCGCTGGTGAACTTCAGCGTCTTCGAGGTCGGGGACACGATGACCTTGTAACCGGTCAGGCGGCTCGAGCCGTTGGTGTCGGCCACGGAGACCGTGGTGTCGCCGCTGGCGTTGAGCTTGCCCGCCTTCTGGCGCACGAGCTTGCCGCCGACCACCTTGTAGACGTTGACGACCGCGCCCGCAGCGTCGCTCTGGGCGTTGATGGCGATGACGTCGAGCGAACCCTTGCTGTAGCCGATCACCCGGGCCGACACGGGCTGCTGCGCCGGGGCCTCGGCCTTGTAGACGATCGTGGTCGACAGCTGCTTGAGCACGGTCTGGCTGTTGTCGCGGACGACGGCGGTGACCTTCTCGGTGCCCTCGGTGGTGCGGTTGAAGACGTAGGTCGCCTCGCCGCTCGGGCCGGTGAAGATCGAACGCTGCGACGGGTCGCCGTCGCGCACGAACTGCACCTCGAGCCCGCTCACCGGGTTGCCCTTCTGGTCGACGACCTTGACCGTCACGGTCGCCGCGTCACCCGGCTGGAGCGAACCGGTCGGCCCGCTGATGGTGAACGTCGTCGGCTGGGCGGCGTAGAACTCGATCGAGACCGGCTCGGAGGTGACGTCGATCGACTGCGAGACGAGCTTGGCGTCGAACTTGTCGGCGCCGTCCGGCACGACCGCGCGGAACACCACGGTGCCCGCCTTGTTCGAGTCGAGCGCGACGTCGCCGTCGGTGTCGTCGAAGTCGGCGTCGGTCGTGTCGACCACGTTGTCGGTGGTGACGTTCTGGATCTCGACGCTGTCGCCCGTGGTGGAGGTCCGGTTGCCGAACTGGTCCTTGGCCACGACCTCGTAGCTGACCGACTCGCCGAGACGCACCGGACCCGTGGGCGAGGACGTCGGCACGAGGGCCACGCTGCTCAGGTTCTCGGCGTCGCGGCTGCTGAACTCGACCGTCGAGGTGCCGGACACCGTGCCCGCCTTCGCCGTGAGGGTCGCCTTCTGCAGCCCGTCGTCGTCGAAGCCGGCGTCGCGCAGCACCGTGGAGTCGACGGTGATCTCGCCCTTCGTGTCCGTGGTGCGGGTGATGGTGGCGCCGATGGCGTTCGGGGTGGGGTCGAAGGCGCCGGCCGCGGGGGCCTTGGCGCCGGCCACGAACTGGCCGTGGTCGAGCGACAGCGCGACCGTGACGCCGGGCAGCGGGGTGCCGGTGGCGCTGGTGACGGTGATCGTCGAGCTAACGGCGCGACCGGCCTTGCCGGTGGTCGAGCTGGGGTCGACGGTGACCTTGGCGTCGGCGGGCGCCGCGTCGGTGGTGAAGTCGACACGCTGGGTCTCGACGGCGCCGGTCGAGGCCGAGGTGGCTGTGAGCACGCCACCGACCTCGACGCGCGGCGGCGTCTCGGCGAAGTCGCGCACCTTGGCGGTGAACCCGCCGTCGGCGCCGGTCTTCACCGCGGTGGGGCTCGCGAGGGCCGCGTCGGCCACGGTCTGCCCACCCTGGGCGTCGAACTCGTCACCCTGGGCGTACGCCAGGTCGATGGTGCGACCGGCGAGCGGGGTGCCGTCCTCGAGCAGCAGCTTGCCGGCGATGTCGACGGTGGTGCCCGGTGCGGCCGAGATCGGACCCTGCGAGAAGGTCACCGCCGCCTCGCCCACCTTGTAGGAGCCGATCTTCGACTTGGCGATCGGGTTGTTGGTGCCGCTGTCGCTCAGCGAGGCGAAGAGGTCGTAGGTGCCCGACTTCGAGCTCGGCAGCGCGATCGACTCCGTGGCGGGGTCGGTGATCGTCTGCGTGGGGGTGGTGATGGCCGCCGAGCCGTCGAAGGGGGTGATGACCCAGTTGAAGCTGAGGGTCTGGCCGGTGGCCGTGAACGGGTCGCCGCCCTGGTCCTGCACCTCGATGGTCAGGTCGCCGTTGGCGAACTCGTCTCGGTCGAAGGCGGCACCGTCGGCCGAGGCGGCCACGAGCTTGCTGGCCTGGGCCAGCCCGACCAGGACGTCGGCGGTCTGCTTGTCGCCGAGCTCGGGCTGGTACGCCTTGGAGGTGTTGATCTCCTTGGCGATGTACTGCACGTTGCCGTTGTTGACCGACTGACTGAAGGTGGCCTGGCCGCGCGCGTCGGTGATCTGGGCCTGGGTGCCGAGGCTGTTGATCACGAAGGCGCCACCGACGGGCTTGCCACGCTGGTCGGTGACGGTCACGGTGACGTCGCTGGTCTGGCTCGGCGTCGAGGGGAGCGAGCCGACCTTCGCCTCGACCTTGGTGAGCACCTGGCGGTAGAGGGTGACGGCCTCGGTGTCGTCGGAGCCGTTGGTGGCGTTGAAGACGGCCTGGTCGACGGTGTCGAACTGGTAGGGGTTGATGTCGACCAGGGCCGACCAGCTGTCGATGCCGGTGCTCGGGGCGCCGGTCTTCACGGCACCGGCCGGCAGGGACACCGGGTCGCCCTCGGTGTCGAGGCGGGAGACGCCGGGGAGGCTGTTGGCGGTGGCGGTGCCCGACACGATGACGCTGGCCTCGCCGTTGATGCGCGAGCGGTAGACGCCGAGCTCGTCGGCGTCGGTGATCGAGACGGCCGAGCTCAGGCCGTTGGCGTCCTGCACGAGGATCGGCTTGGCGTCGTCGACGGTGGAGTTGCCGACCTCGCCGATGGCGCGCACCTGCGCGGTCACCGAGTTGACGAGGGTGGCCGGCGGGGCCCACTCGAGGCTGAAGGTGCCGCTGTCGTTGCGGCCGGGGGCACCGATGAAGTTCCAGGTCGCACCACCGTCGGCGGAGTACTCGAAGCGCACGCTGCTGATGTCGCTCGTGGCGCCGGCCTGCAGGCGCACGGTGGTGTTGGAGCCGTCGTTGCGGGTCGTGACGACCGACGTGAGGGCCTGCGAGTAGAGGGTGACCGCCGGGCCGCTGAAGTCGGCGTCGAACTGGTCGACCACGGTGGTGGCGTTCGCCGAGAGCGGGAGTCCCACTGCCGCCATGGCGGCGACGGCCGAGACCGCCAGTCCGCGCTTGATGCCGCTGCTGTTCATCGATGTTCCTTTCGATATCCCCACACACCTCGCACAGCGCTGCCCGAGGCGCGCTCCCCACCTGAGGGAGCCGAGCGCCGGCCCTGGAGCCCGACGCCGGGCGAACACTGCCCGTGACCGAGGCCACATCTCAGTTTTCTTTCAGGAGCAGCAGCGGATCCCACTTATCCCGCCCCGCCGGCAGCCGGGGAAATGGCGGAGACGGGGTTCGTTTGTTTCAATTCCTGCAACTTTGTGAACCAATCTGTTCACGTCTCGTTCACGCAGGCAGGCTGCGCTTCGTCGAGACCGCGCAGGTGGGGACACCGGCCTCGCTCCGAGGTCGGTGCACAGCGCGCACATCGACCCGTCAGGCCAGTGCGGGTCACTGGTGGTACCCCTTTCATCTCGGAGCTCCCGACGTGCCAGACCGAGGCCAGCGACCCCGCGGTCGCCCCCAGCGACTCCCCTTCGACGACGTCGCAGCCACCGACACCGCGCTCGACGGTCAGAAGCGTCTGGCCTGGCTGTTGACCACCGCGCGCGTGATGGGCGCGACCCCCAACCGCGTCGACTTCGTCGAGAAGCTCCGTGCGGCCGGCATCCGGGCCGACTCCAGCCGGATCTCGCGCTGGGAATCGGGGCTCGAGCCGCTGCCGCCGCACCTCGTGGGGGCCTACGAGTGCGCCGCAGGCGTGCCGCACATGCTGCTCACCGCGGCCCGCCGACTGCTCTACCGGGGCGGCCACCTCCCGGACCGGCTCGAGCTGCGCCCGTCGACGGCCGTGCACACCGCCGCCGAGCTGGACGGCCTGCTCGACCAGGTGCAGCGCCATTCCATGACCGGGGCGGAATGGCTCCAGCTCTCCGAGCTGCTGTCGTCCTTCGAGCACGTGTACCTGCCGGTGCGGTCGTGGCGCTCGATGGCGGACCTGCTCGTCAGCGAGCTGGCGCGCTCGATCGGCCTGGCGTACCTGCGCCGCTGCGAGGCAGCGATCTCGATGCTGCGCCTGCCGATCGCCCAGCCGCACCTCAGCGCGGGCATCGCCCGGTTCGCCCTCGAGCCGGGGGCTCAGCTGACCGCACGGGTGCTCCCGGCGCTCGGGCTCCTCGGCACCGGCGCGGGCGACCTGCTGGTGCACATGGTGCAGAACCAGGACGCGCAGGTGCGCGCGGCGGCGTCCCGAGCCGCGTCGTCCACCTGGCTCGGACGACGCGATCCCCTTGGCGACACCGAGGAGCCGGATCCTGACAGCGTGCAGCCCTTCGTGGTCGACCTGTTGCGCACGCATCGCACGTCGGCCCGCAGCACGCTCACCACCGTGACGCTGGACCTCACCTGCCGGCTGCCCGAGGAGCACTTCACCCGGGCGCTGCAGGCGGTGACCAGTCGCTCGGAGCAGGCGAGGCTCCTGCGCGCCCGAGAGACTCGCGAGCTCGTGTCCGCCTCCACCGCGCGCCAGATCAGCGACCGCATCGCGACCCAGGCCGAGGCCGCGCTCGACCGCCAGAGCCATGACCCTGACCTGATGCTGCGCCAACTGCTGCGCGAGGCCCTCTTCCACGTGCACCGCGACCGGCGCATCATCGCCACGGGCCTCATCATCGCCAGCCCCTACTCGCGGGCCGTCGCGGCAGCCACCCTGGGGCACACCACCCACGAGGCCCCGGAGGTCGCCTGCGCGGCCTGGTCGCTCACCGCGCGCCTGGCCGGAGCCACCGACGACGCTGACCTCTTCGCGGCCGCGCTGGAGGAGCGGCGACCTGCCGCCCAGATGGCGGTGATGGCCGCCCTGGCGCAGACGCGCCGTCCGCTCGAGGAGGCGCTCGCCACCCGCGTGGCCACCGCAGCCGTGAGCGACATCCCGGGGATGGCGCCGGCCGCCGTCACGTGCCTGGGCATGCACCGCCGGATGGACCTCATGCCCGACGCCACCGCCGCGCCGGCGGTGCGCGAGGCGGTGCGGTGGTGGCGGGCCAATCCGGGAGCCCTGCACGAGGATCACGTCGGCTTCACGGCGCCGGCGGTCTGATCGAGGAGCCACCGGGCGCGGCAGCGGCACGAAACATCGACGAGACATCCGCGCCCTAGCCTGCGGCGCGTGGTGCTGCAGCCGAACTCCGGGCCGATCCGCTCGTCGTCCTACCTGCCGGTGGAGCCCGACACCGTGCTGTGGGGCCGGTTGCCGTGCGCGGGCGACGCACCCGTGCTGAGCGTCGACCCGGGCGCCGAGGTTACCTTCGACACCGTGAGCCACGAGGGGATCCTGGAGGACCAGGGTCGTGACCCGCTCGCCTTCTTCGCCCGCCACGGTGTCGACGGCGACGGCGTGCTCGCCGACGCGATCACGCTGGCGGCGTCCGCGATCGAGCGCGACGCCGAGCTCGACGGCCCGCACGTGGTGTCGCGGCCGGTGCGGGTCGAGGGGGCGCGCCGCGGCGACCTGCTCGCCGTCCACGTGGTCGAGGCGTTGCCCCGGGTGCCGTACGGCGTCATCTCCAACCGGCACGGTCGTGGAGCGCTGCCGGGCGAGTATCCGCTCGACGGTCGCACGGTGTCGGTGTTCACCCGGCTGGACGAGACCGGCAGCCGCGCCCTCCTCCCCCTCGTGGACGACGCCCCGCCGACCGTGTCGTTCCCGATCGCCCCGTTCCTCGGCATCATGGGCGTGGCCACCGCCGAGCCGGAGCGGCCGCACTCGGTGCCGCCCGGCGCGTTCGGCGGCAACATCGACATCAACCTGCTCACCGTCGGCTCGACGCTCTACCTGCCGGTGCAGGTCGACGGCGCGCTGGCCTACGTGGGCGACCCGCACTTCGCGCAGGGTGACGGCGAGGTGGCGCTCACCGCGCTGGAGGCCTCGCTGCGCGCGACCGTGCGCTTCGAGGTGATCGCCCATGAGGACGCGCTGGCGCACTTCGGCGAGCTCGCCGGGCCGCTGGTCGAGACCGCTGAGCACCTGGTGCCCACCGGCCTCGACCCCGACCTCGACGTCGCGGTGGCGAACTGCGTGCGCAACGCGATCGCCCTGCTCGGCGCGCGCTACGGCATGGCGCCGCACCTGGCGTACGCCTACCTCAGCGCCGCCACCGACATCGACATCTCCCAGGTCGTCGACCGCGTCAAGGGCGCGCACGCGCGCATCCGCAAGGCCGACTTCGGAGGCTGACTGCGACACCGGTCCGGGCCGATGCCGACCGGTCCGGATCCGCGCGAGCCGCCGAAACGCCGAAACGCCGCTGAAACGATTGTTTCGCGCCGCCTTCACATGGAGGCTCTAGTTTCAGCGACGAGGGAAGCGAGGATCGGTGCACATCGAGGACTTCAACGCGCTGGACGACGCGGAGGCGCGCGCCGCGCTGCTGGCCTGCGCCGCCGTCGACGACTGGGCGGAACGGCTGGCGGGCGCCCGCCCCTACGGCTCCCCCACCGCCCTCGTGGACGACGCCCGCGCGCTCGCCGCCGCCTGGTCGCCGGAGCAGGTGGAGGCCGCCCTGGCCGACCACCCGCGCATCGGCGAACGACCGCGCGGGGAGGGCGCGTCGTCGGCCCACTCGCGTCGCGAGCAGGCCGGGGTGGATGCCGGCGACGCCGACCTGGCGCGGCGCCTGGCCGAGGGCAACGCGCGCTACGAGGAGCGCTTCGGTCGCATCTACCTGGTGCGCGCCAAGGGTCGCTCCGGCGCGGAGCTGCTGGACCTGCTGGAGCAGCGGTTGGCCAACGATCCGGTCACCGAGCTCGAGGTCACCCGCGAGCAGCTGGCCGAGATCGCGCTGCTCCGCCTGGGCGAGCTCGTCGGCATCGACACCGGGGCGATGGCATGAGCACCCTGTCGACGCACGTGCTCGACTCGGTGCTCGGCCGACCGGCGGCGGGTCTCGACGTGGTGCTCGAGGGCGACGGGATCGCGGTGAGCGCCACCACCGACGACGACGGGCGGGTGCGCTTCGCCGAGCAGCTGGCGGGCGGCGTCCACCGGCTCGTCTTCGCCACCGGGGCGTGGTTCGACGCGCAGGGCCGCGACCACCTGCACCCCGAGATCACCGTGGCATTCACGGTCGACGACGGCCCTGACGCCACGCAGGAGCACTACCACGTGGCGCTGCTGCTCGGGCCCTACTCCTACACGACCTACCGCGGCAGCTGAGGAGCCCCCATGAGCGACTACGTGCTCTCCGACCTGCAGCACGGCAAGGCCGAGTGCCGCCTCGTCACGGTGGATCGTGGCGAGGGCGGGCGCCACACGCTGCGCGACCTCAACGTCACCACCCAGCTGCGCGGCGACTTCGAGATCGCCTACACCGAGGGCGACAACGCCCACGTGCACGCCACCGACACCCAGAAGAACACGGTGTTCGCGCTCGCCCGCGAGCACGGCGTGGCGGGCCCGGAGGCCTTCCTGCTCGTGCTGGCCGAGCACTGGCGCGCGCAGCCGTGGGTCAGCGGCACCTGGCTGCACGCGGAGTCCTACGGCTGGGAGCGCCTGCCCGCGAACGGCCACTCGTTCGTGCGGGGCGGTGCGGGGGTGCGCACGGCCTGGGTGCAGACCTGGGGCGAGCAGACCCACGTGCTCGCCGGGTTGCGCGACCTCGTCGTGCTCAAGAGCACGGGCAGCGAGTTCCACGGCTTCCCGCGCGATCGCTACACGACCCTGGGCGAGACCGACGACCGCATCCTCGCCACGAGCGTGAGCGCCACCTGGCGCTACGCCCCCGGCGCCACCGACCTCCCCTGGGACGACGTGCACGCCACGATCACGGCCGCGCTCACCGACGCCTTCGCCACCACCCACAGCCTGGCGCTGCAGCAGACCATCCACGCCATGGCGACCGCGGCCCTCGACGCCTGCCCCGAGGTCGAGGAGATCCGGCTCAGCTGCCCCAACACGCACCACGTCCTCGTCGACCTCGCGCCCTTCGGGCTCGACAACCCCGGCGAGGTGTTCGTAGCGGCCGACCGCCCCTACGGCCTCATCTCGGCCAGCGTCGCGCGCAGCGGCGAGCCGGTGCCGCAGGCCTGGGTAGGTCTGCCCGGGACCCTCGCGTGAGCACCGCGATCGCGGCCGTCCGCGCCCGCCGCGTGCTCGTGGACGACGCCCTCGTGCCCGCCGTCGTCCACCTGGCCGACGGGCGGATCACGGCCGTGCAGCCGCTCGACGCCGGCGGCCTCGCGGGCGGCCTCGCCGGCGGCGTCGCGGGCGGCGAGGTGCTCGACGTGCCCGACACGGCCGTCGTCCTGCCGGGGGTGGTCGACACCCACGTGCACGTCAACGAGCCCGGGCGCACCGAGTGGGAGGGCTTCGCCACCGCCACCCGGGCCGCGGCGCTCGGCGGCGTCACGACGATCATCGACATGCCGCTCAACTCGCTGCCGCCCACCACCGACGCCGCTGCGCTCGACCTCAAGCGCGCCGCCGCCGTGCCGCAGGTGCAGGTGGACGTCGGCTTCTGGGGCGGCGCCGTCCCGGGCAACCTCGCCGACCTGCCGGGGCTGTGGGAGGCCGGCGTGTTCGGCTTCAAGTGCTTCCTGTCGCCCTCGGGGGTCGAGGAGTTCCCGCCGCTGGCGCCCGAGGAGTTCGCGGCGGCCGCGAAGGCCATCGCCGCGCTCCCCTCCCCCGCCGGCTCCGCCCGGGACGGCGGGCTGCTGATCGTGCACGCCGAGGACCCCGACGTGCTCGCCGCCGCACCCCAGCGCCCCAGCCGCGCCTACGCCGACTTCCTGCTCAGTCGCCCCGACGCCGCCGAGACCGCCGCCATCGCGCGGGTGATCGACGTCGCGCGCAGCACCGGCTGCCGCACCCACGTGCTGCACCTCTCCAGCGCACGCGCCCTCGACCTGCTCGCCGCCGCCCGCGAGGAGGGGCTGCCGATCACGGTGGAGACCTGCCCGCACTACCTGTGCCTCACCGCCGAGGAGGTGCCCGACGCCTCACCCGCGTTCAAGTGCTGCCCGCCGATCCGCGACCGCGGCAATCGCGACGCGCTGTGGGACGCCCTGCGCAGCGGCCTCATCGACGTGGTCGTGAGCGACCACTCGCCGGCCACCGCCGAGGTGAAGCTCGCCGGCGACGGCGACCTGCAGCAGGCGTGGGGCGGCGTCGCGGGGCTGCAGGTGGGGTTCGCGGCCGTCGTCCACGAGGCGGGGCGGCGGGGTGTCGGCCTCGCCGAGGTGAGCCGGTGGATGTCGCGCGGCACCGCCGGCCTCGTCGGGCTGGTCGATCGCGGCCGCATCGAGGCGGGCGCGACCGCCGACCTCATCGTGCTCGACGAGGCCGCTCCCTTCGAGGTGGACGCCGCCCGCCTCGCCCACCGCAACCCGATCAGCGCCTACGACGGTCGGCGCTACGACGCGCGGGTCACCCACACCGTCCTCGCCGGCCGGCAGCTCGACCTCGACTCCCCCGGCGGATCGCGACCGTCGGGCCGCCTGCTCACACGTCCCGTCAGCACCCAGGAGCACCGATGACCAGCGAGATCGCCCCGCCGCCGCGCCTGCTGATGGGGCCCGGCCCCATCACCTGCGACCCGCGCGTGCTGCGGGCGATGGGCACCCAGCTGGTGGGGCAGTACGACCCGTTCATGACCGCGACGATGAACGAGACGATGGCGCTCTACCGCGGCGTGTTCGCCACCGCGAACGAGCAGACCTTCGTGGTCGACGGCACCGCTCGAGCCGGGATCGAGGCGGCGCTGGTGTCGCTGCTGGAGCCGGGCGATCGCGTGCTCGTGCCGGTGTTCGGCCGCTTCGGGCACCTGCTCACCGAGATCGCGAGCCGCTGCGGCGCCGAGGTGCACACCGTCGAGGTGCCATGGGGCCAGGCCGTGCCGCCCGAGATGGTCGAGGAGGCGATCGTGCGGGTGCGCCCGAAGCTCGTGGCGTGCGTGCAGGGCGACACCTCCACCACGATCTGCCAGCCGCTCGACGACATCGGCCGCATCTGCCGCGAGCAGGGCGTGCTGCTCTACGTCGACTGCACCGCCTCCCTCGGCGGCAACCCGTTCGAGACCGACGCCTGGGGCGTCTCGGTGGTCACCGCCGGCCTGCAGAAGTGCCTGGGCGGCCCGTCGGGTGCGGCACCCATCTCCGTCAGCGACGAGGCGGCGGCGCTCATCCGCTCGCGCAAGCGCGTCGAGGCCGGCATCCGCGACGCCCGCGACGACGACGAGGACGACGTGCGCACCGGCTCGGTGATCGCCAGCAACTACTTCGACCTCGCGATGGTCATGGACTACTGGGGCCCGCGGCGTCTCAACCACCACACCGAGGCCACCTCGATGCTCTACGCGGCCCGCGAGTGCGCGCGCCTGCTGCTGGAGGAGGGCGTCGAGAACGTCGTCGCCCGGCACCGGCTGCACGGCGACGCGATGGCCGCGGGCCTGGCCGCCACCGGCCTCGCGCTCTTCGGCGACCAGACCCACAAGATGACCAACGTCGTGGCCGTCGAGATCCCCGAGCGGCTCGGCGCGGCCGGAGGCGACGCCGTGCGCACCCGGCTGCTGGAGGACTACGGCATCGAGATCGGCACGTCCTTCGGCCCGCTCCACGGGCGGGTGTGGCGCGTCGGCACGATGGGCTACAACGCCCGCAAGGACGCCGTCCTCGTCACCCTGGCCGCGCTCGAGCAGGCCCTGCGCACCGCCGGAGTGCCCGTGCCCTCGGGCGAGGGCACGGCGGCCGCGCTCGCCGTCTACGCACGAGCGGCCGCATGACGAGCGCCGCCGAGGTGATGCTGCGCTGCAGCGAGCTCGACGCCTTCACCGCCTCCCCCACCCATCTCGAGCGCACCCACCTCACCCCGCAGCACCGCGCCGCCAACGCCCCCGTGGCCGGCTGGATGCGCCGCGCCGGACTGCGCGTGTGGCAGGACGCCGCCGGCAACATCTGCGGACGACGCGAGGGCGCCGCCCCCGGACTGCCGGCGCTGCTGCTGGGCTCCCACCTCGACACCGTGCCGGACGCCGGCAGCTTCGACGGCATGCTCGGCGTGGTGATGGCCGTGGCCGTCGCCGAGCGCCTGGGAGCGCGCATCGACGCCGGCGAGCTCGCCCCCCTCCCCTTCGCGCTCGAGGTGATCGGCTTCAGCGACGAGGAGGGGGCGCGCTTCGGCACGGCTCTCATGGGCAGTCGTGCGGTCGCCGGCAGCTGGAACGACGACTGGTGGGACCTGCGCGACCGGGAGGGCGTCAGCCTGCACCAGGCCTTCCTCGACTTCGGGCTCGACCCGCGCCGCGTCGGCGATGCGGCGCGTCGTCCGGACGAGCTGGTGGGCTACCTCGAGGCCCACATCGAGCAGGGCCCACGGCTCGAGGCGGCCGACCACGCGCTGGGCTTCGTCACCACGATCGCGGCCGCCCGCCGCTTCCGCATCTCCATCACGGGCGAGGCCCGCCACGCCGGCGGCACCCCCTACGAGCGACGCCGAGACGCGCTGGTCGGGGCGAGTGAGATCGTCGTGGCCGTCGAGCGGATCGCCCGCGACGCCGGTGCATTGGGCACGGTGGGGCGCATCGCGGTGCAGCCGGGCGGGGTGAACATCGTGCCCGGGCGCGCCGACCTCAGCCTCGACCTGCGTGCCACCACCGACGCCGCACGCGACGGCGCCTGGCAGAAGATCCTCACCGAGATGCGCGCGATCTGCGACGCCCGCCGCCTGCGCCTCGACGTCGTCGACACCCATGTCGCTCCCGCCGCCCCCTGCGCGCCCTGGCTGCAGGACGCCGTGGTCGCCGGCATCCGCGCCACCGACCACCCCGACCCGCTCGGGCTGTGGAGCCCCGCCGGCCACGACGCCATGGCGATCGCCGACATCACCGACATCGGCATGCTCTTCCTGCGCTGCCACGACGGCATCAGCCACCACCCCGACGAGGGCGTGCGCGAGGACGACGTGGCGCTCGGCCTCGACGCCTTCGAGCACGCCGTGCTGGCGGTGGCCGAGGCCCACGCCGGAGCCCGGCGATGAGCGAGGCCGTGGCACGGGTCGGGCCGCCGGCGGCCCCGTCCGAGGGCGAGCAGCGCATCGACCAGCGCATCGCGGCCCGGCACGCCGACCTCACGCCGCAGGAGCGTCGTGCTGCGGCGACCCTGCTCGAGCACCTCGACGACCTCGCCACCTACCGTGCCGCCGAGCTGGCGGCGATGGCGGGCGTCTCGCGGGCCACCATGAGCCGACTGTTCCGCAGCCTCGGCTTCGAGGACTTCGACCAGGTGCGCGACCACCTGCGCGGCCTGCGCGGCCCTGGCGGCAGCGGCGAGCCGCGGCGCAGCGACGGCCGCCCCGACCCCGCGGCGCTCGCCGCTCACGAGCAGGCGGCGATCCTGCGCGCCGTCGAGCACCCGGCCGTGGCCGAGGTCGCCACCCTCCTGGCCCGCGCCTCGCGGGTGCTGGTGGTCGGCTGGCGCAACAGCTATCCCGTGGCGCTGCACCTGCGCGAGCAGCTCGCCCAGGCCCGCGACGACGTCCGCCTGGCGCCGGTGCCGGGCCAGACCACCGGCGAGGAGCTCGTCGGCCTGGGCCGCGGCGACGCGGTGGTCGTGATCGGCTTCCGCCGCCGCCCCGCGCACCTCGGAGACTTCCTGGACGCCGCCCGCGCCACCGGCGCGCGGGTCGTGCTGGTGGGCGACCCGACGGCCGTCGTCCACGCGGCGGGGGCCGAGCACTGGCTCGAGTGCCCGCTCACCCACGAGCTCGCCTTCGACAGCTACGCCGCCCCCATGGCGCTGGTGAGCGTGCTCGCCGACGCCGTGCTGTCGGCCGCACGGCGCCGCGGCACCGCTCGCGTGCGGGCGATCAGCGAGACCTACGAACGACTGGGAGAAGTCGAATGACCGCATCCGCCCCCGCCCACCACTCCGCCGGTGTCGATGCCCGCTGGTTGCAGCACGCCGTCGACCTCGCCACCGCCAACGTCGGGGCCGGCGGCGGCCCCTTCGGTGCCGTGATCGTGCGCGGCGACGAGCTGCTCGCCGAGGGCCAGAACCGCGTCACCCGCGACCTCGACCCCACCGCCCACGCCGAGGTGATGGCGATCCGCGGCGCCTGCCAGGCGGTCGGCGACTTCAGCCTCGCGGGCTGCGTGCTCTACACCAGTTGCGAGCCGTGCCCGCTGTGCCTCTCGGCCGCGCTCTGGGCCCGTGTCGACCGGGTCGTCTTCGCCGCCGACCGCCACGACGCCGCCCGCGGCGGCTTCGACGACCTCGCCTTCTACGACCTCTTCGCCACCCCGCGCGAGCAGTGGGAGGTCCGCATCGACCACCTCCCCCTCCCCACCGCCCCCACCCCCTTCGACACCTGGCTCGCCGACGACGACCGCACCGCCTACTGAAGCAGTCGGCCCGGACCGGTGGGCCGAGGACGGCGGTCAGGCGGTCGCGAGCGCGGCCTCCCCGTCGTCCTCGTGGACGACGGACGCCGGCGCCGCGTAGCCCCGGCCCGGCAGCGCCAGCAGCGCTCCGAGCGCACCGAGCAGGCACAGCGAGCCGATGACGATGCAGCCCACGGAGAGGCCGTCCATGAAGGCCAGACCCACGGCGTCCTGCACCTCGGCGACCTGGCGCCCGATGCCGGAGGCGACGGCGACGCTCTCCTGCGCCGAGGCCAGCTGCTCGGCAGGGAGCCGGCCGGAGAGCAGCTCGGCGAGGCGGTCGGCGTAGACGCTGGAGAACACCGAGCCGATCACGGCGACACCCAGCGTGCCGCCCAGCTCGCGGGTGGCGTCGTTGACCGCCGCGCCGACGCCGGCGCGGGCCGGCGGCAGCACCTGGAGGATCGACTCCGTCGCCGTGGTGCTGACCAGACCGAGGCCCAGACCCATGAGCACCATCTGGGGCACGATCGTGCTGGGGTAGTCGACGTCGACGCCGCTGGTCGAGATCCACAGGAACGACGAGCCGAGCAGCGTCAGCCCGGCCGTCACGACGATCTTGCTGCCGAGCTTCGGGGCGATGAACCCGCCCACGACCGAGGCGATGGCGATCGAGAGCGCCACCGGGATCGTGCGGGCGCCGGCGTCGAGCGGCGAGTACTCGCGCACGAACTGGAAGAACTGCGTGATGAGGAAGATGAAGCCGAAGAGCGCGAAGAAGGCCACGGTGACGGCGCCCGATGCGGCACTGAATCGGGGGTCGGCGAAGAGGGTGACGTCGAGCATGGGGTGGGCCACACGGCGCTCGACCACCACGAACACCGCGATCAGGGCGGCGGCACCGGCGAAGCCGAGCAGCGTCTCCGGGCTCGACCAGCCGTGCTCGGGGCCCTCGATGATGGTGTAGGTCAGCAGACCGAGGGCGGCGACCGAGATGCCGAGGCCGGCGAAGTCGAGGCGCGGCACCGAGGGGTCGCGCGACTCCGGCACGAAGGCCAGCGTCATCGCGGTGGCGAGCAGGGCGACGGGGGTGAGCGCCCAGAACACCGCGTGCCAGGTGAAGTGCTCGAGCAGCCAGCCCCCGGTGACCGGGCCGAGCGCGACGCCGAGGCCGGTGGCCGCACCCCAGGCCCCCAGGGCCGCAGCGCGCTCGCGGCGCTCGGTGAAGGTGTTGGAGATGATCGACAGCGTCGTCGGGAAGATCAGCGCAGCGAAGAAGCCCATCACGAAGCGCAGCAGCACCAGCTGGCCGGCCGAGGTGGCCAGTGCGGCGATGCCGCTCGCCGCGGCGAAGCCGACGAGGCCCAGCACGAGCGCCGGGCGTCGTCCGAAGCGGTCGGAGAGGCTGCCCATCGCTAGCACGAGCGCGGCGAAGGCGAGGTTGTAGCCGTCGACGATCCACAGCAACTGGCGGGTTCCGGCCTCGAGCTCGGTGCCGAGCTCGGGGATCGCGACGTTCACGATCGTGGTGTCGAGGTTGATGCTGAGCGCCGCGAGGCAGACGGTGAGGAGCACGAGCGGCTTGCGGACCACCCTCGGGCTGGCGGGACGGGACATCGGCGGACTCCGTTCGGGGCGTGCAGGGTCATCGGGAGGACTGCGGTCGGCGGGCGGACCGCGGTGGGATGCGATTCCAAGTGTTGGCGGTGTCAACATCCGAGGGCACGAGCATGGCCGATGCGCGTTACCGGTGTCAACATTCCCGCCCGAACGGGTTAGGGTTCCTTCCGTGAGCACCGCGTCGGCCGGCACGAGCTACCACCACGGCAACCTGCGCACCGCCCTCGTCGAGGCGGGCGTGGACGCCGTGCGCGAGCTCGGACCCGACGGCGTCGCGCTGCGCGATCTCGCCCGCCGCGTGGGCGTGAGCCACAACGCCGCCTACCGCCACTTCAGCGACCGCGACGAGCTGCTCGCCGCCATCGCGGACGTCGGCATGACCGCGCTCACCGAGTCCGGGGCCGCCCGGCTGGCCGCCGTGAGCGACCCGGACCCCGTCCGGCGCGCCCGCCTGCGGCTGCGCGAGCTCGGCCGCGGCTACATCGACTTCGCTCGCCGCGAGCGCGGCCTGTTCCGCGTCGCGTTCGCCGGCTACCCCTCCCTCGAGTCGGCGCCGGCGATGGACCTGGCCGACAGCGAGCACGCGGGCCCGTTCGGCCAGCTCAACGACTGCCTCGACGACCTCGTGCGCGTCGGCTACCTCTCCCCCGATGCCCGAGCGGGCGCGGAGTTCGCGTGCTGGGCCGCGGTGCACGGCATGTCGATGCTGCTGCTCGAGGGCCCGCTGCAGAAGGTCCCCGACGAGGTCGCCACGGCCATCATCGACCACATGCTCACCGCGATCGACCGCAGCCAGTGGGCCAGCGGGTCCGACTACGAACCGCTCGACTGAGGCGAGGGTTCGGCCGCGAGGACGGCGCGCGTGGCGTCGTCCGCGGGGAACATCAGCTCGGCGCGCAGCGAGGCCAGCGTGACGCTGTGCGGGGTGCCGAACGTGGTGAACATGCTGAGGAACGCCAGCTCACCCGCCGTGCTCGCGTAACGGGTCACGAGCGTGGGCGGGAAACGAGGCCCGGTCGGCGCAGGAAGATCGGCCACCGCGGCCTCCACCAGCGCCAGCCGCTCGCGCAGGCTCGGCTCGTGCACGGCTTCGGCCCGCAGCTGCTCGAGCAGCGAGGCCGCGACCTCCGGGAGGTTCACGATCAGCCCGGCCAACGGGCCGAGCGCGAGGTCGAGCAGGTTCGCCTCCTCCGCCACCTCCACCCCGAGGACGGCGAACAGCCGCGCCGCGCCCGCGTTCGCCGCCACCAGGTTCCACGCGGCATCGATGACGAACGCCGGCCAGGGGTCGTGGGAGGCGAGCAGATGGGCGAGGGCCGCCCGCTGCTCGGCGAGCTCCGGCGCCCCGAGCGGACTGTCGTCGTAGGCCGGCGCGTGACCGGCGGCCACGAGGGCGCGGTTGCGCTCCGGCAGTGGCACGTCGAGCTGGCCGAGCCAGCGCAGCAGCAGGTCACGACTCGGCCGAGCACGGCCCAGCTCGACGAAGGACAGGTGGCGCTGGCTGATCCCGAGCTCGAGGGACAGGTCGAGCTGGCTGATCCGCCGCCGGGCACGGGCCTCGCGCAGGAGCGCGACGAGCTCACCGACACCCCTGACCGGGTCGGACGGGGTCGTCGTCGTCAGGCTCACCCGGCGATCGAAGCGCCTCCGGGGCGCGGTGACAACTACCTGACAGGTAGTTGAGACGACGACCTGGCTCTCGCAGGCTGGGGCCATGACCACCGCAGAGTTCACCGAGATCGTCTCCCTCGCCGGCGCCGTCGTGGCCGTCGGCGCCTGCGTCGCGATCCTGCTCGCCCCGGGCGAGCGCGTCGGCGCCTGGTGGCTGCCGGCCCTCCCCCTCGCCGCCTTCACCGCCTGGTCGATCTACGCCGTCGTCGACGGGCCGCTCGACCTCTGGCAGGAGCACGTCGGCACCCCCTGGGAGACCCAGATCTGGCTCGACCTGCTCATCATGGCCACCCTCGTCTGGGCGCTGGCACAGCGGCGGCTGCGCGCCCTCGGCGCCACCCGCTGGCCCTGGCTGGTGCTGCTGCTCGCCACGGGCTCGATCGGCGCGCTGAGCCTCGTGCTGTGGCTCAACCACGCCGAGCGGGCGTCGTCCACGACCGTGCGCAGCGCCTAGCCTCGGGCGGGTGACGCACCCCGAACCAAGCGGCCGCCAAGCCGAACGCCCCGCCGAACGCGCCGCCCTCGAGCGGTGGCTCGACATCCAGCGCGCGGAGATCACCGCCCTCCTCGACGACCTCGGCGAGGCCCAGGCGCGGGCCCGGCTCGTCCCCTCGCTGACCACCCTGCTCGGCCTCGTCGCCCACGCGACCTTCGTCGAGCGGGTGTGGTTCCACCACCGCGTGGCGGGCGTGCGCCGCTCGGCCCTCAGCATCCCGGCGACGGTCGAGGAGTCCTTCACCCTGGACGACGCCGCGACCGTCGACTCCGTGCGCACCGCCCACCTGGCTGCCTGCGAGCGCTCCCGCGCGATCGCGGCCGAGCACCCCGACCTCGACGAGGTCTTCACCTGGAACGGCGCCACCATCACCCTGCGCGAGATCCACGTGCACCTCATCGCGGAGCTGGCGCGTCACGCCGGCCACGGCGACATCCTGCGCGAGCAGCTGCTTGCGGAATAGATGACACGTCAACTACATTGAGGACGACGCCACGCCGACCGGCGCCGCGCCGGGCCCGCCACCGCGAGCACCCGGCACCTCACCAGCAGGGAGTCACGATGAACGCCATGAGCCCGACCATCGACATCCGCCGCAGCGCCGACCGCTTCGCCTCGAACTACGGCTGGCTCGACTCCAAGCACTCCTTCTCCTTCGGCGGCCACCACGACCCCCGCAACACCCACCACGGCCTGCTGCTCGTGAACAACGACGACATCGTCGACGCCGGCACCGGCTTCGACACCCACCCGCACCGCGACATGGAGATCGTCACCTGGGTGCTGCGCGGCTCGCTCGTGCACCAGGACTCCGAGGGCCACAACGGGATCATCTACCCCGGCCTGGCCCAGCGGATGAGCGCCGGCACCGGCATCCTGCACTCGGAGAAGAACGACTCCTGGCGCCTCTCGGGCCAGCCCCACGAGGAGCCCGTGCACTTCGTGCAGATGTGGGTCGTGCCCGACGAGCAGGGCATCACGCCCGGCTACGAGCAGCTCGAGATCGATCACGCGCGCCTCAGCGAGGGCCTGGTGCCGGTCGCCTCCGGCATGGCCGAGCATGCCGACGACACCGCCATCCGCATCAAGAACAAGTACGCCGCTCTGAAGGTCGCCCGCCTCGAGGCCGGCCAGAGCGTCGAGCTGCCCGAGGCGCCGTTCCTGCACCTGTTCGTCCCCGTCGGCTCGGTCACCCTCGAGGGCGCCGGCCCGCTCGCCACCGGCGACGCCGTGCGCTTCACCGCCACCGGTGGCCAGAAGGTCACCGCCACCGAGGCCGCCGAGATCCTCGTCTGGGAGATGCACGCGCGCATCGCCGCCTGACGGCCGCCGGGGGCAGTTTCACCGGCCGGCCGGTGAAACTGGCGCTGGTCGTATGAAGTTTCAGCCGACCAGCGCCAGTTTCGTACGCCCAGTCGGGCACGGCCGGATCAGGAACGGCCGGATCAGGGCGCAGCCGGATCAGGGCACAGCCGGATCAGGGTGCTGGGCGATGTAGGCGCGCGCCGACTCGGCGTCCACGAGCTCCTCATCGATCAGCCACTGCACCGCCCGCCGACGCGAGCGGACGTCGCGCCAGTCATTCCAGGCCGTCTCGTGGGGCGTGCCCCAGAGTGCGTCGCGGAAGCGGCGGAAGGGTCCCGGGCTCTCGAGCGCGGCGGCGAGCAGTCGCCGCATGCCGACGTCGCTCACCCGATCGGCGTAGTCGGCCATGTCGGCGTGCCACTCGCGGGAGGGGATCGGCTCGATCTCGACCAGGTCCGGCCCGGCGATCTCGTCCTCGGTGTCGCCACCGTCGTCGAGCGACCAGTACTCGAGTGCACCGGTGGCCGTGTTGAGCAGCCAGTGGTGGTCGAAGGAGTCCTGCTCGGCGAGCGCGGAGGCCAGCTCGTCCAGGTCGAAGGCGTCGAGGGTCAGCACGGGGGTCCTCCCAGGGTGCGGAGCGCTGACCGCTCAGGCTAGGGCCTCGCCCTCCGAGCGCGCACGCCCCCGGAGTCACCGAACCCGACCGACCCACCGGCCCGCCGACGAACACGACAATGCTAGTAAGGAAAGGATGTCTATCTCGGGAACCTCCTTGCCGCCGACGACCCACTCGCCCTTCTCCCACCTCAGCCACCTCGAGTGCTCGCGCGAGGGCACCCGGCACGACGCGGACGTCGTCCAGGTCACCTCGCCGGTCGGCGCGCCGTTGCTGGCGCGCTACGACCTCGAACGGGTCGCCGAGGCGGTCACGCCGGCCGACATCGCCTCCCGGCCGCCCGACCTGTGGCGCTACCACGAGGTGCTGCCGGTGCGGGACCCCGCGCACGTCGTCACCCTCGGCGAGGGCATGACCCCGCTGCTGCCGATGCCGCGCGCGGGCGCCCGTCTCGGCGTCCCCCGCCTGCTGATGAAGGACGAGGGCCTCGTGCCCACCGGAGCCTTCAAGGCCCGCGGTGCTGCCGTCGGCGTCTCGCGCGCGGCCGAGCTCGGCGTGCGCGGGGTCGCGATGCCCACCAATGGCAACGCCGGTGCCGCGTGGGCCGCCTACGCCGCCCGGGCCGGTCTCGGCGCCCTCGTGGCCATGCCGGTCGATGCGCCGGAGATAACCCGCCGCGAGTGCGTGGTCGCGGGCGCGGAGCTGTTCCTCGTCGACGGTCTCATCGGGGACGCCGGCCGCCTGGTCGCCGCGGCCGTGGCCGACCGGCCCGGCTACCAGGAGACCTCCACCCTCAAGGAGCCCTATCGCATCGAGGGCAAGAAGACGATGGGCTACGAGATCGCCGAGCAGCTCGGCTGGCGCTTCCCCGACGTGCTGCTCTACCCCACCGGCGGCGGCGTCGGGATCATCGCGATCCACAAGGCCATGCGCGAGCTCCAGCAGCTCGGCTGGGTTACCGGCGACCTGCCGCGCCTGGTGGCCGTGCAGTCCTCGGGGTGCGCCCCCATCGTCGACGCCTTCGAGCGGGGCGCTCGCGAGAGCGTGGCGCCCGCCGAACCGCGCACCGTCGCGTTCGGGATCACGGTGCCCAAGGCTCTGGGCGACTTCCTCGTGCTCGACGCCGTCTACGACACCGGCGGCACCGCCGTCGCCGTGGACGACGACGAGCTGCTCGCCGCGGAGCACACGCTGGCCCGCGAGGAGGGCACCTGGATCTGCCCCGAGGGGGCGGCCTGCTTCGCCGCCGTGGGGCGGCTGCGGGAGGCCGGTTGGTTGAGCGGCGAGGAGGAGGTCGTCGTCCTCAACACCGGGAGCGGGTTGATCTACCCCGACACCGTCTCCGTCGACATCCCCGTGCTGGCGAAGGACGGCGCCATCCCGCCGCCGCGCGCGGGGGGCGGCGACCTCGGCGGACCGGGCGCGCGATGACGCACACGCGCCAGACCCGAGCACCCGGCCGGGTCTTCGGCACGATCGAGCGGGTGGGGCGGCTCGTGCCGCACCCCTTCTACCTCTTCTGGTACCTCCTGCTCGCGACGGGCGTGCTGTCGGCCGTGCTCGCGGCCAACGACGTCACCGTGCAGCTGCCGGGCGCCGAGAAACCCACCGTCGTGCGCAACATCCTCTCGATCGAGGGCCTCCAGCACCTGCTCACCACGCTGGTGCCCAACTTCATCGGCTTCCCGCCGCTCGGGGTCGTGCTCACGGTGCTGCTCGGCGTCGGCGTGGCCGAGCGCACCGGCCTGCTCCGCACGGCCGTGGCGGCCTCCCTGTCGCGGGTGCCGGCCCGCTGGATGCCGCTCGCCGTGTGCTTCGTCGCCGGCCAGGGGCACGTGATGGGCGATGCCGGATTCATCGTGCTGCCGCCGCTGGCCGCGCTGGCGTTCCGCGCCGTCGGACGCCACCCGGTGGCGGGCATGCTCGGCGCGTTCGCGGGTCTCTCGGCGGGCTACGGTTCGGGGCTGCTCATCGGCGCGCTCGACGCCAACCTCTCGGCGCTCACGACGGCCGCGGTGCCCGCGGGCACCGACGCAAGCACCTCGGTGCTGATGAACTACTGGTTCCAGGCCGCCGCGGGGCTCGTCCTGCCGGTCGTGGTCGCCGCGGTGCTCGTGCGCTGGGTCGAGCCGGGGCTGGCCCCCTACGACCCCGACGCGCGCCCCGGCGTCGACGACGGCGAGGACACCGAGGACCTCGCCGCCGTCTCCGCGCAGCAGCGCCGGGCCCTCCGCCTCGCGGGCATCGCCCTGCTGGCGTACCTCGCGGTCGTCGTGGCGGCCTGGCTGGTGCCGGGCGGCCCCCTCCAGGGCGAGGGCGGCGCCCTCATCGACTCGCCCTTCTTCGACGGCATCGTGCCGCTGGTGACGATCGCCTTCCTCGTGGCCGGCATCGCCTACGGCCGGGCGGCCGGCACCATCACCACCGCCGACGACGTGCCTCGGCTGATGGCCGAGTCGGTGCTCGACATGCGCTTCTTCATCGTCGTCGCCTTCTCGGCCGGCCAGTTCATCGCGATGTTCGCCTGGAGTGGGGTGGGCGACTGGATCGCCGTCGAGGGCGCGGGCGTGCTCCGCGACGCCGACGTGGGCGGTCTCGGAGCGCTGCTCCTCGCGCTGCTGGTGACCTCGCTGCTCGGGCTGGTCGTGTTCTCCGGATCGTCGCTGTGGGCGGTGCTCTCGCCGGTGTTCGTGCCGATCTTCGTCGGCCTCGGCCTGCACCCGGCCACCATCCAGGCCACGTATCGCATCGGCGACTCCATCGCGAACCCCGTGTCGCCGCTCAACCCTTACCTCTACGTGCTGCAGGACAACGCGCGCCGCTACGACCCCGACTTCGACATCGGCAAGGTCTTCGCCCGCATGTCGCTGTTCGTGCTGCCCGTCGCGGTGTTCTGGGTGATCATCCTGATCGTGTTCTACGCCCTCGGCATCCCGACCGGCCCCGGCGCCCCGGTGCGCCTGTGAGCGCCCCCGAGCAGCGTGTGCCCTCGACGGCCGTCACCTGGCGCCGCGACCTGCATGCCCACCCGGAGGTCGGGTTCACCGAGTTCCGCACGGCCAGTCGCATCGCCGGTCGGCTCACCGACCTCGGCTGGCAGGTGGTCACCGGCCCGGCCGCGATGCCGCCGCAGGCACGTCTCGGCGTGCCCGACGCCGACGAGCTCGAGGCCACCTACGCCCGAGCCGTGGACGACGGAGGCGACCCGCGATTCCTCCCCGCCATGCGGGGCGGGCACACGGCCGTGGTCGCCACGCTCGGGTCGGGCGGACGGCACGTGGCGGTGCGCGCCGACATCGACGCGCTGCCGATCGCCGAGACCGAGGACGCCGCGCATCCTCCCGTCGCCGCCGGGTTCGCCTCACGTCGTCCGGGCGTGATGCACGCCTGCGGTCACGACGGGCACGTGGGCATCGCGATGGAGCTGGCCGAACGCCTCAGCGCCGACCCGCCCGCGGGCCGGGTGTCGCTGGTGTTCCAGCCCGCCGAGGAGGGAGGTCGCGGCGGCGCGGCCGTGGCTGCGTCCGGGCTGTTGGACGACGTCGACCTCCTCGTGGCCCTCCACCTCGGCCTGGACCTGCCCACGGGCGCGGTGCTACCGGCCAACGACGGACTGCTGGCCAACTCCAAGATCCGTGCGGTCTTCCGGGGCCGGGCCGCGCATGCCGCCCTCGACCCGCAGGAGGGGCGCAACGCGCTGCTGGGCGCGGCGTCGGCGACGCTCGCCCTGCAGGGACTGACCAGGGTGGCCGGGCACGCCACCCGGGTGTCGGTGGGGCGCATCAGCGGCGGGACGTCGAGCAACATCGTGCCCGACACGGCTGAGATGCTCCTCGAGGTGCGCGCCGACGACGGTGAGGTGAACGCCGATCTCGAGCAGCGCGCCCGGGCGATGCTCGAGGGGGCGGCGCGGATGCACGGCCTCGAGGTCGACATCGAGCGCATCGGATCGGTCACCACGGCCACGGCGGACCCCGCCGCCGTCGCTGCGGTCGTCGCGGCCGCGGAGGCGAGTGGGCTGACCATCGCCGCCAGCGCCGGCTCCTCGGTCGCGAGCGACGACGCGACCGCGCTCATGCGCCGCGTTCAGGCGCACGGCGGCGTGGCCACCTACGTCGGGCTGGGTTCGACGCTGGCGTCCGGCCACCACACCCGCGCCTTCGACATCGACGAGGCCGCGCTGCCGCTCGGCGTCGACCTGCTCGAGCGGCTGGTGCGCGCCGGGAAGCGCTGACGCACCACGCCAGGATCCGTCGTCCGCATCGCCTGGCGTGTTGAGCAGCCCAGCGTCACCGTCGACGGCGTGAACATCTCCCCGCAGGAGATCGAGAACGCCCTCGCCCCTCCACCCCGCCGTGCTGGACGTCGCGATCATCGCCCCCCCCGATCCCGAGTTGGGCCAGCGGGCGAGAGGTCTGACGCGAAAGCGCCTGCCCCGACGAGGAGGCCGTCGTTAGGCTCCGGCCATGACGAAGCGGCTGGACCTGACGGGCGCCGACTTCCGGCACGGGTCGCTCGACGACCATTCCTTCACGAGGTGCGACCTCGGGGGCGCGAACTTCCAGAGCGCCTCGCTCCGCAACGCCCACTTCGCCGGGTGCGACCTCCGAGGCGCCGACTTCCGCTGGGCCGATCTGCGAGGGGCGAGGTTCACCCGCGTCCTCACCCACCGGGCCGACGTCGGCAGGACCGATCTCACCGGCGCGAGGTGGGAAGGCGCGAGACTCGGCGGCGTCACCTTCGAGGACGTCATCGACGAGCCGCGAGCCTGACGGGCAGGCATGTCGATCGTCGCGCGCGGACAGCTGAACGATGAGGCTAGGGCGAGCGCTGCCGACCCAGATCCTCGACCTTGGCGCAGCGAGCGGAGAGATCACGGATGCGCTGCCACACGACGGCGCGGGGCTCCTCGATCTTGAGCGCTCGCAGGCACTCGTCGAGGCGCTGCGGACGGCCTCGGAGAAGGTCCGTCGCTTTCTCAAGGCTCTCGCCGACCGTCGTCCCGTAGGCGTCGACCGCCTTGCGCGCGCCGACGCGCAGGGTGGTCGGGTCGGGCCTCATCATCGCCAGGTCGATCAGGTCACGGCTGAAGGTCGAGGTGTCCGCCCAGCGGTCGTCGTTGGCCAGCAGCTTCGTGGCGACCTGGTCGGCTTGCGTCAGCGTGCGCAGACCACAGATTGCATCGCCGGGCGAAGGTACGTCGAGATCGATCCGCCCCTCGTGGATGATCTCGAACTTGATGGCGACCCCTGCGACGAGCAATGCCGCCCTGATGCCGTACCCGTCGATCGACGGCTCCCGGCCCACCGTCAAGGTACGGGTGGCCAGGGCGTCGAGCCCCCGATCCCTGACGATCTCGCGCAACCTCCGATAGGACTGCCGATCGGAGACCAGGAAGTCGATGTCGACCGACTCCCTGTACTCGCCGTTCGCCAGGACGATCGCGGTGCCGCCTCCGAACCAGCAGTCGTGCTCCGCGAGCTGCGCCGCATCGAGCATCGACAACACCTCAGCGACCCGCTGGTGATGGGCTCGCCTAAACAAGCAGTCGCCCGTTGCTGTAGGCGTCGGCCAGGTGCTGGATGAACGCCTTCTCGTGATCGGTCAACGTCTCGTGGTCGAGGTGTCGCCAGCCGCGTTCGTAGAGGTTCAGGGCCTCGGTCTCGGTGATCGTGGTGCCCGCGTCGGTCTGCCACGCCAGTGAGCGCAGACCGGGGTAGTCGCCGACAGCGATGGTCACGGGCTCCGCCGCCGGCAGATCGAGGACCGGAACGACCAGGTGGAGCCCGAGTGCGGCAGCCACATTGACGTAGGCGCCGATCGTGACCGAGGGGTTGCCCATCTCGATCCGGTGCAGGGTGACGCGGGAGACCCCGGCGGCCTCGGCACAGGCGACCGCCGTGACACCGAGGGCCTTCCGGCGGTCCCGCAATCGCGCACCGAGCTGCTGGAGATCTGCCTGCTGCTCGGATGCTGTAGCGGGACTGGCGGCTGGCATGTTTCTCATTATAGACATGCGTGGTCATGTGTATGGAATGAGAAGCAATTTTGCTCTTGGTGGCGAGGTCGTGCATCTGGCCGACAGCCCGCGCCGACCCGGTCGACTCCGCACCGCATGAGACGATCCGCTGATGACGCAGTCGCCACCGGCTGACCGGGGCCCGTTCTTCCACGGCACGAAAGCGGCCCTGGCGGCGGGAGACGAGATCACCGCAGGGAGGCCGTCGAACTACCAGCCCGAGGTGCTCATGAACCACGTCTACTTCACCTCGCGGAAGGACGGGGCCGGGCTGGCGGCCGAGCTCGCCGTCCTGCTCGCGGGGGGCGGATGGCACCCACACGTCTATCGGGTGGCCCCGACAGGCCCCTTCGAGGACGACCCGAACGTGACCGACAAGAAGTTCCCGGGCAATCCGACGCGGTCGTACCGCACGAGGGATCCCCTCGTCGTGCTCGAGGAGATCGATGAGTGGACCAGGCTGACCCCGGAGGAGCTGGACGCGTGGCGCGCCCGACTCGACGCGCTCAGCGCGAGCAACGCGGAGATCATCAACTGACCCCGGCCGGACGCTCGGAGCGGACCCCACGTGACGCGATCGACGTCCCGAAGCCACCGGTCATGTGCACGGCGGGAGTCGGGATCCGCGACAATTCTCCCGTGCGAGGACGACGAGCCACCGGAGCGCTGCGCTGGTCGCGCGCCCTCGTGCTCGCCGGCGTCGTCCTGACCGCCGGAGCCCTCGCCCACCGCACTGCCGGAGGCGCCCTGCCCGGAGCCTTCGAGATCGCCAGCGTCGGCCTGGTCTGCGTGGTGGCCTGCGCCGCCCTGCTCGGGGTCCAGCGAACGGGCGGCGGCGTGGTCGCGCTCACCGTCGGCGGGCAGCTGGCTGTGCACACGGCGATGGGCACGTTGGCCGGTCACGGCCCCGCGGGTCATGCGGGTCACGCGTTGTCCGCCTCCGTCCCACCGATGTCGTCGTCGATGCCCGCCATGCCCTCGGGCGCCGCCCCGGCCTGGTGGACCCACGGCCCTGGGGAGTTCCTCGAGCGCCCAGGCATGGCCGTGGCCCACCTCGTGGCCGCGGTGGCCGTCGGCTGCTGGCTGGCCGTGGGCGAGCAGGCGCTGTGGAGCCTGCTCTCCATCGCCGGCAGCCAGGTGCAGCGCCTGACGGCCGCAGCCCTTCTCGGCCTCGGCGCCGCGGGGGCGATCGCGGTGCCAGTGCGTCGTCCACGCCCGGCGGACACTGCTCTCCGGCCGCTGCCCCAGCGGCCGATCTGGTCCCGCGGCCCGGTCCGTCGCGGACCACCCGTCGTCCTCCTGACTCGCTGACCCCGTCGCGGCCGATGGCCGCGACGGCCCTCGGCGAGCGCCTCTCACCGCGTCGCCGACCGGCGGCGCGTGACTCGCCTGTCAGGAGAAGACCACCCATGAGCACGTCCACCGTGCCCGAGGACAACCTCGACGCACCCATCGATGCACCCGACGCCGCACCCGACGGCGCCACCACCACCGAGAAGTCGGATCGGGCCCGCTCGGCCCGCGTGCTGCGCACCGTGTGGCGCATCCACTTCTACGCGGCCTTCATCGCCGTGCCGTTCCTGCTGCTGCAGATCCTCACCGGCCTGGTCATCATGTACGGCCACCCCATCCAGAGCGTGATGCATGGCGACGTGATGCGCGTCGACGCGCAGGGGGCGACCGTGTCGCTGCAGGCTCAGCGCGAGGCGGCCGATGCAGCCGCACCCGAGGGCAGCACGCTGGCCTCCGTCGTCACCCCGCTCGAGCGCGGCGACGCCACGGCATTCCAGTACCCCCGGGCCGACGGGAAGACGCTCGACGTCTTCGTGAATCCCTACACCGGCGAGGTCACCGGCACGCACGTCAACGGTCAGGACCTCGTCGGCCTGGCCAACCGTCTGCACGGCTACCTCAACGCCGAGAACGTCACCATCAAGCTCCCGTCGCTGGCGCACCTGATCGATCCCGACTCGGGTGAGTTCATCCAGGACTACGTGGTGGGCGACCTCGTGCTCGAGATCGCCGCCGGTTGGACGCTCGCGCTGACCATCGCCGGCCTGTTCCTGTGGTGGCCGCGCAAGACCCAGAAGGGCAAGGCGCTGCTGGTGCCCCGCAAGGGCAAGAAGGGGCTGCTTCGCTGGCGCGACCTGCACGCTGCGAGCGGCATCCTCGCCGTCGGTGCACTCCTGCTGTTCCTCGTGACCGGCCTGCCCTGGTCGGGCTACTGGGGTCCCACGTGGAGCGCTGCGGCCGGCAAGATCACCGAGGGCGCCGGCCCGTTCGCCGCCGGCGCGTCGTCCACGCCCGCCACCGTGGGTGAGCTCGACCGCTACGGCACCCTCATCCCGTGGGCGATGCAGGAGGCCCCCGTGCCTTCCAGCGGCAGCGGCCACGAGGGCCACAGCGAGGGCGACTCCTCGATGGAGGGCATGGACGGCATGGCGCCGGGCGCGATGGACGCCGACGGCCGCATGGCGGCCCCGGCCGGGCTCGACGTCGTCGAGAAGGCGGCGAGGGAGGAGGGGATGGACGCCGGCTACACCGTCTACCTGCCCAGCAACGAGACCGCCGAGGACGGCACGACCACCTACGGCAGCTACACGCTGATGAACTACTGGCCCTCGACGCTCTCGAACGAGCGCACCCTGGTGCTCGACCAGTTCAGCGCGAAGACCCTCGTGGTGAGCACGTCGGACGACTACGGCGCGCTGCAGGGCGCCACCGAGGCGGGCATCGTCACCCACATGGGCACCCAGTTCGGCCTGATCAACAAGATCTGGATCACCGCCAGCTGCGTGCTGCTGCTGTTCGCGATCTACTCGTCGTTCGTCATGTGGTGGAAGCGCCGGCCGAGCGGGGGCCTCGGCCTGCCGAAGCGACCCGCCACGCCAGCCTTCACGGCGTCGATCATCGGTGTCTCCGTGGCGCTCATGGTGATCTACCCGCTGTGGGGCGTCACCGCGCTGATCGTGCTCGGCGTCGACAAGTTCGTGATCCGCAGGACGCCGCGACTGCGGCGCTTCTTCGGCGCGCCCGCCTGATCGCAACCGGGGCTGGCGTCGCAGGACGCCGGCCCCGGCTGCTCAGACCTTGAACCCCTGAGCTCCCACCGCGTCGCGTCACGCGTAGGCGTCTCGCCGGTGACGGATGCTGATGACCCGGACGGCGATCCGGTCCTCGTGGATCGTGTAGATCACGCGGAACTCCCCGCGCCGCGCGGCATAGGAGCCTGGCACTGTTCTGCCGTCTTGAACTCGTCCACTTCGATGGAGGTTGCGCACCCGCCATCCGAGAGAAGCCAGGTCGTGAGGGTTCTCAGGTCACGCTGGCGCCAGTCCTCGAAGCTCCCTGAGATCGCGATCTCGATCCCCCAGCCTGGACGGAAGCCCGCAACGCGCTCTATCTCGACGATGTCTTTCGGGGGTGAAGTCGGACGCTTGAAGATCCTCGACGACCTCGGCCCAGATGATGATGTGCTGGTCGGGCTCGCTGACTCCGACGGGATGTTTCGTTCTCACGTTGGCGACTGCCAACCTCCGTAGTGCCTCGCGACGTTCCAGAGCGGGAAGGACGAAGAGTGAGCGCACGCCGCCATCACATCAGAGCGGCTCATCAGGACTGGCCAGATCGAGGCCGAGTCGCGTGGCGACCGGCCTCATATGTTGGACCGGAGTCAGACGTTGAAGCGGAACTCCACCACGTCGCCGTCGGCCATCACGTAGTCCTTGCCCTCCATGCGCACCTTGCCGGCCTCCTTGGCCTTGGCCATGGAGCCCGCGGCGACGAGGTCGTCGAAGCCGACGATCTCGGCCTTGATGAACCCCTTCTGGAAGTCGGTGTGGATCACGCCGGCGGCCTCGGGGGCGGTCGCGCCCTGCGGGATCGTCCAGGCGCGGGTCTCCTTGGGGCCGGCGGTGAGGTAGGTCTGCAGGCCGAGGGTCGCGAAGCCGACCCGGGCGAGCACCTCGAGGCCGGGCTCGGTCACGCCGGCCTCGGCGAGGAACTCCACCGCCTCCTCCTCGTCGAGCTCGATCAGCTCGGACTCGAACTTGGCGTCGAGGAAGATCGCCTCGGCGGGCGCGACGATCTCGCGCATCTTCGCCTTGAGCTCCTCGTCGGCGAGCTCGTCGGCGTCGCAGTTGAAGACGTAGATGAAGGGCTTGGCGGTGAGCAGCGAGAGCTCGCGCAGCAGCGAGCGGTCGATCGAGGTGGCGATGATCGGCGTACCGGCCTCGAGCGCCTCCTTGGCGGCCTTCGCGGCCTCCAGGTTGGCAGTGAGCTCCTTGACCTTGCGCGACTCCTTCTCGAGCCGGACGACGGCCCGCTCGACCGTCTCGAGGTCGGCGAGGATCAGCTCGGTCTGGATGGTGGAGATGTCGTTGGCGGGGTTGACCTCGCCGTCCACGTGGGTGACGTCGTCGTCGCGGAAGACGCGGGTGACCTGGCAGATCGCAGCCGACTCGCGGATGTGGGCGAGGAACTTGTTGCCCAGACCCTCACCCTGCGAGGCGCCGCGCACGATGCCAGCGATGTCGACGAACTCCACGGTGGCGGGCAGCACGCGCTCGGAGCCGAAGATCTCGGCGAGCACCGGCAGTCGCGAGTCGGGCACGCCCACCACGCCGACGTTCGGCTCGATGGTGGCGAACGGGTAGTTCGCCGCGAGGACGTCGTTCTTGGTCAGTGCGTTGAAGAGCGTCGACTTGCCCGCGTTGGGGAGACCGACGATGCCGATGGTGAGTGCCACGGGGGGCGAGTCTAGGCCCGGCGGCGCGGCGTCTCCGCATCACCGCCGGGCCCGCCCCGCCCACGCCCCACACAGCACGTGGACGACGAACGAGCGCCGCCCGGCAGGGAGCCGGACGGCGCTCGTGGTTGGTGCGGTGGATCAGCTGCCGTAGAGGGCGCGCACACCGGTGGCGTCGGAGGCCTGGAAGCTCAGGTTGCTCGACGTGCCGTTGCACTGGGGGTAGTGCATGATCGAGGCGCTGTCGTAGGCGGTGAGCGGACGCCAGTTGTTGTCCTCGAAGCAGGTGCCGGACTCGGGACGGGTGTGCTCGTGGCGGAAGCCGAGCACGTGGCCCAGCTCGTGGCCCAGCACGTTGCCCGGGGTCCAGCTGCCCGAGGTCCAGATCGAGTCGTCGACCAGCACGTTGCGCTGGCTCTTCGGCGAGCTCGGGAAGAAGGCGCGGGCGATGTACTGGGTGGTCTGCACCGGCTCGACGGAGAAGACCACGTTGCTGTTCGACACGGTGCAGTTGGAGTTCTGCGACGACACGTAGACGAAGTTCACCGCCGAGGAGGCCGACTCCCACAGGGCAGCGCCCTGCGCCATGGCGTTGACGATGTCGGCCTGGCGGGTGCCGAACTTGGTGCTGACGCAGTAGGTCAGGTTGCGCACCTGGGTGGAGGACCACTTGTCGTCCACGCCGTTCACGCGGTTGACGATGAGGTCGGTGGTGCCCGACTTCTGCTTCGTGGTGCCGAGCATCGACTGGTAGTAGAGCTTCAGCTTGGTCTTGTTGGCGATCGCCTCGTCGCCGTTGACCACGTAGGCACCGTCGACGTCGCGGTAGGTGGAGGCCTCGAACTGGCTGTAGCTGGGCACGGACGACGTCGTGCTGGGCGCCGTCTCCGCCGACGCGCTGACGGCGGCGGCGGTGAAGGCGGCCGACAGGCAGGCAGCGCCGAGCGAGAACCTCTTGAACCGGGAAGTCGACATGGGGTGAGACCTTTCCTCCGAGTAGGTGTGCTCATGCAAGTCGCTCGACCCCCGTGCCGACAAGAGATCGCGCGCCTCAGAAAGGCGCAGACTCTGCTCGCTGCAGGAATGTGAGCCCGCGTGCTCATGCGCCGTCGTCCACCTCCCCGCCCCCGCCGAGGGGCGTCGGCCTCATGGCCTAGCCTCGCTGCGTGCGGATCGCGACCTGGAACGTCAACTCACTGCGCACGCGCATCGACCGCGTGGAGGCCTTCCTCGAGCGCCACGACGTCGACGTCCTCGCCCTCCAGGAGACGAAGGCGCGCGAGGAGCAGCTGCCGCTGATGGGCCTGCAGGCCCGCGGCTACGACGTCGTCGCCCACGGCCTCGACCAGTGGAACGGCGTCGCCCTCATCAGCCGCGTCGGCATCGAGGACGTCGAGGTCGGCTTCCCCGGCCAGCCCGGCTGGGGCGAGAACGAGGTGGTCGAGGCCCGAGCCCTGGGAGCCACCTGCGGCGGCGTGCGGGTGTGGAGCCTCTACATCCCCAACGGCCGCAAGCCCGACGACCCGCACTACGCCTACAAGCTGCGCTGGCTCGAGGCGCTGCGTCAGGCCGCCGGCTCCTGGCTCGACACCCCCACGGCCCTCGTCGGCGACTGGAACATCTGCCCCACCGACGACGACGTCTTCGACCCGGCGCAGTTCAAGAACTCCACCCACGTCACCCCGGCCGAGCGCGCGGCGTTCGCCGCCTTCGCGGACGACGGCTGGCAGGAGGTCACCCGCGCCCACGCGCCGGGCTACACCTACTGGGACTACTACCGCCAGCGTTTCGAGCGCGACCGCGGCCTGAAGATCGACTTCGTCGTCTCCTCCCCCAGCCTCGCTGCCCGCGTCACCGGCGCGTTCGTCGACCGCGAGGAGCGCGACCCCTCGGTCTTCGCCGGCGCCCCCTCGGACCACGCGCCCGTGGTCGTCGACCTCGCCGACTGAGCACGCGGTGGCGGAGCGCCCGAGGTCAGCGCGGGCCAAGATCGCGCTCTGGGCGATCGGTGGCGGAACGATCTTCGCGATGGGCTTCGCCGCGACGTCGGCGCTGGACGAGATCGACGCCGAGGGCTTGCCGCGCGAGCGCGCCCGCGTCGTCGCGGTGGAGGATCTCGGCTACGGCTGCGGGAGGTTCTCCGACGCCGAACGCGTCGACTACGTCTCGCAAGACCCGCCGAGCGGCCTACCCTCCGACTTCACCGACCCCGAGACGTGCGACAACGGCGCATCGGTCGGCGATGTGGTCGAGGTCGCCCGCGCAGTCGAGGACGACGGCAGCGTCACCGTCTACCAGGACCCACCGTCCGGCGCGCTGGACGTGGCCGGAGAGGCGCTCGCGGGCGCCGTGATCGGCTCCGTTCTCGGGGGCGCGGCCGGGCTGGCCGAGCACCGTGACCTCCTGAAGGCCGAGCGGCTCGGCCTGCGCCGACGCACGGCCCGCGCGCCGCGCGAGCGCCGCGAGCTCAGGCGCTCGACACGACGCCAGAGTCAGCGGCGCGCGCGCCGGGCGCACCGGCGACGGCGATGACGCCCGCCACCCGCTACGCATTGCGCTGCCTGGCCTGGGCGGTGGCCATGGCGGTTGTCGGCGGTATGAGCGTCGGCTTCTTCTTCGAACGCGACCGGCGCGCCGCGCAGGACCTCCCTCGCGAGGAGGTGGAGGTGATCGCGGTCGAGGTGGTGCCCGGATTCGCATGCAAGGGGTACAGCGATCGTCTGGCCGTCACCTACCGCTCGACGAACGCCCCTGCGGGGATGCCGACGACCTTCACTGATCGGAGCAGGTGCGACGCTCTGGCCACCGAGGTGGGTGACCGCCTCACCGTGGTGCGCGTACCCGTGGACGACGGCGAGCGCGGCGCCGGTATCCGCGTCGTCCAGGAGCCTGCCCGCAGCACCGCCGACGTCGCTGCCGCGGCTGGCCTGGCAGCAGGGCTCCTCGCCCTTCTCGGCTTGTTCGTCGTCCCGCTCCAATCGCTCGGAGCCGTGGCGCGCCGACGCATCGAGCGGCGCGCACGCTGAGCCCCTGAGTCCCGCACGGCAGCCTGGCACCGCACACTCGCATCGCGTCCGCGCGCCGACGCGGAAGTGTCGGACCCCCGTTCTACCGTGCTGCCATGACCTCGCCGACAGCTCCGCGCCCCGCGATGGGCGACGGGCTGCCGCAACGCTCGGCGCGGGAGGTCACCCGGCTCACGGTGGCGCTGCTGCTCACGGCCGCGGTGCTCGACCTGCTGCTCACCGAGCGGCTGAGCCTGCTGTTCGACCTCGTCTTCGTGAGCCTGTGCGTCGGTGGGGCGCTCGTCGTCCGCTACAGCGAACGGCTCGGCATCGCGCTGCTCCCGCCGCTGTCGATGGCCGGCGTCGTGCTGCTGCTCGCGATCAGCCGCCCCGACGCGATCGCCGACGCCGGCGACGGCGTCGTCCAGGCGACGGCCACCGGACTCTCGGGGCATGGCGCGGTGCTGGCGCTGGGCTACGGCGCGTGTGCCGCGCTCATGGTGCTGCGTCGTCCGCAGGAGTGACGGGCCGCCTCAGAAGCGGTCGGGATCGCCCGCACCGCGACGCGTCACCTGGGGCTCGCCCTCGGACCAGTCCACCACCGTGGTGGGTTGCGCCGGGGTCTCGCCCGCCTCGATGACGATGTCGACCTCGTGGTCGAGGTCCTCCTTGATGTCCCAGCCCATCGTCCGGGGCTCCTCCTCACCGGGCAGGATCAGCGAGCTCGATAGCAGCGGCTCGCCGAGGGCATCGAGCAGCTCGCGCACGAAGACGTGATCGGGGATGCGCACGCCCACGGTCTTCTTCTTCGGGTGCATGAGGCGACGCGGCACCTCCGGCATCGCCGGGAGGATGAAGGTGTAGGGCCCGGGCGTGGCCGCGCGGATGGCACGGAACGCGGCGTTGTCGACGTGCACCAGCTGGCCGAGCTGGCTGAAGTCGCGGCACACGAGCGTGAAGTGGTGGCGCTCGTCGAGGCCGCGGATCTTGAGGATCCGGTCGCGACCCTCGCGGTTGCCCACCCGGCACCCCAGTGCGTAGCCGGAGTCGGTGGGGTAGGCGATGAGGGCGTCATCGTTGAGGGCGTCGACGACCTGCTGCACCAGCCGCGGCTGCGGGTTGTCGGGGTGGACGTCGAGGTAGCGCGCCATGGGAGTCCGACCGCTCAGACGCGGCCGGCCGCCTTGAGGTCGCGGTGCAGCTCCTTGGGCAGCGAGAACGCGAGCGTCTCCTCGGCGGTCTGCACCGGACGAGCGTCGGGGTAGCCGCGCTCGGCCAGGTGGGCCAGCACCTCCTGGACGAGGTGGTCGGGCACGGAGGCACCGGAGGTGACGCTGACGGTGGCCACCCCGTCGAGCCAGGCCTCGTCGAGCTCGGTGACGTCGTCGATGCGGTACGACGCCTTGGCACCGGCCTCGAGGGCGACCTCGACCAGGCGCACCGAGTTGGAGGAGTTCGCCGAGCCCACCACGATCACGAGGTCGGCGCTGGCGCCGATCGCCTTCACCGCGACCTGGCGGTTCTGAGTGGCGTAGCAGATGTCGTCGCTGGGCGGGTCCTCCAGCTGGGGGAAGCGAGCCCGCAGACGACGCACCGTCTCCATCGTCTCGTCGACGCTCAGCGTGGTCTGCGAGAGCCAGACGAGCTTGGCGTCGGCGGGCAGCTCGAGGCGGTCGGCGTCCTCAGGGGTCTCGACGAGGATGGTGACCTCGGGGGCCTCCCCCGCCGTGCCCTCGACCTCCTCGTGGCCGGCGTGGCCGATGAGCAGGATCGTGTAGCCCTCGCGTGCGAAGCGCACGGCCTCGCGGTGCACCTTGGTGACGAGCGGGCAGGTGGCGTCGATCGTCTTGAGCTGGCGCTCCGCGGCCTCACGGTGCACCATCGGCGAGACGCCGTGGGCCGAGAACACGACCGTCGCGCCCATCGGCACCTCGTCGAGCTCCTCGACGAAGATCGCCCCCCGCGCCTCGAGGTCCTGGACGACGTGCTTGTTGTGCACGATCTGCTTGCGCACGTACACCGGCGCGCCGTAGAGGTCGAGCGCCTGCTCCACGGTGATCACCGCGCGGTCGACGCCGGCGCAGTAGCCACGCGGGTCGGCCAACAGCACCTGGCGCTCGGCGTCGTCGAGCAGGCGCGGCGTCCCCAGATCGATGCTCATGCCTCCATCCTACGAGCCGCCGTGGGACCACCCCGAATCCCTCTGCCCAGGGAGGGACGACGACGACCCGCCGCCTGCGGGTGCAGGCGACGGGTCGTCGGGTGGAGCAGGTGGAGCCGGAGGCTCAGGCCTTGTCGGCGTCCTTCTCGGCGTCCTCGGCGGGCGCCTCGTCGGTGCTCTCGGCGGCCTCGGGAGCCTCAGCGGTCTCCTCGGCCGGGGTCTCCTCGGCGGCGGGCTCGTCCTTGACGGGCTCCTCCTCGACCGGGGCGGCCTTGGCGGGGGCGGCCTTGGCCGGGGCCGGGGTGAAGGCCTCGGTCACGAGCTCGATGACGGCCATGGGGGCGTTGTCACCGGCGCGGTTGCCGATCTTGGTGATGCGGGTGTAGCCGCCGGGACGCTCGGCCACGGTCGGGGCGATCTCGGTGAAGAGCGTGTGGACGACGCCCTTGTCGCGGATGACCTTGAGGACCTCGCGGCGCTGGTGCAGCGGGTTTTCGCCGAGGTGGGCCTTCTTGGCCTTGGTGACGAGCTTCTCGGCGTAGGGGCGCAGCTGGCGCGCCTTGGCCTCGGTGGTCGTGATGCGACCGTGCTCGAACAGGGCGGTGGCCAGGTTCGACAGGATCAGGCGCTGGTGGGCGGCCGACCCGCCGAGGCGGGGGCCCTTCTTGGGCTTGGGCATTGCTCTCTCTTCTCTTCCCGGCCGTGCGAGGTACCGGGCATCAGGCCCCGGCCGTGTCAGGTACCGGGGGTGGGATCCGTCCCGCCGATCGGCGGGCAGGGGTGGAGCCGTGGATCTTCGTCTGGTCGCCAGCGGCGAGGGACCGGAGGCGACGTCGACCCCGGGCGTGGCAGCGTGTCGTCCGCGGCGAAGCCGCCGACGACACGCTCACGCCAGATGAATCAGAACTGCTCGTCCTCGACGAACGACGCGTCGTCCTCGTCGTCGTCGGAGTAGTTCGCCAGGGCGGCGGACGGGTCGAAGCCCGGCGCGCTGTCCTTGAGCGAGAGACCCATCTCGTGCAGCTTGGCCTTGACCTCGTCGATCGACTTCGCACCGAAGTTGCGGATGTCGAGGAGGTCCTGCTCCGAGCGGCTGATGAGCTCACCCACGGTGTGGATGCCCTCGCGCTTGAGGCAGTTGTAGGAGCGGACGGTGAGCTGGAGGTCCTCGACCGGAAGGGCGAGGTCCGCGGCCAGCTGCTCGTCGACCGGCGAGGGGCCGATGTCGATGCCCTCGGCCTCGACGTTGAGCTCGCGGGCGAGGCCGAACAGCTCGACGAGGGTCTTGCCGGCCGAGGCGATGGCGTCGCGGGGCAGGATCGAGGGCTTGGTCTCGACGTCGATGACGAGCTTGTCGAAGTCGGTGCGCTGCTCGACTCGGGTGGCCTCGACCTTGTAGGTCACCTTCAGCACGGGGCTGTAGATGGAGTCGACCGGGATGCGGCCGATCTCGTTGTCGGCGCCCTTGTTCTGCACGGCCGAGACGTAGCCGCGGCCACGCTCGACGACGAGCTCGAGCTCGAGCTTGCCGGTGTCGGACAGGGTGGCGATCTTCAGGTCGGGGTTGTGCACCTCGACGCCGGCCGGCGGCGCGATGTCGGCGCCGGTGACGTCGCCGGCACCCGACTTGCGCAGGTACATCGTCACGGGCTCGTCGTGCTCGGAGGAGACGACCAGGCCCTTGAGGTTGAGGATGATCTCGGTGACGTCCTCCTTGACACCGTCGATCGTGGAGAACTCGTGGAGGACTCCGTCGACCTTGATGCTCGTGACCGAGGCACCGGGGATCGAGGAGAGGAGGGTGCGACGCAGCGAGTTGCCGAGCGTGTAGCCGAAGCCGGGCTCGAGCGGCTCGATGACGAAGCGCGACCGGAACTGGTCGACGACCTCCTCCGACAGGGTGGGGCGCTGTGCGATGAGCACTTGTTTCGTTCCTTTCCGGGCCGACCGCTATATGAGGACCCAGACGTGGTGCGGAAGATGGCGAGGTACGTGGGGCCACCGCGGGCCCCGCGCCCATCCTTGCGGACGACGCGGGGCCACGGCGATGGCTCGCCGGGGGCCGGGGCCCCCGGGGGTCACTTCTTGGAGTAGTACTCCACGATGAGCTGCTCCTGGATGGGCAGGTCGATCTGCTCGCGCACGGGCAGCTGGTGCACCAGGATGCGCATGCGGGTCGGCACGGCCTCGAGCCACGCCGGGACGATGCGCTCGCCGTGGGTCTCGCGGGCGACGATGAACGGCGTCATCTCGAGCGACTTCTGGCGCACGTCGATGATGTCGTACTGCGACACCTGGAACGAGGGGATGTCGACCTTGTGGCCGTTGACCAGGAAGTGACCGTGGGTCACGAGCTGGCGGGCGTGGCGGCGGGTGCGGGCGAAGCCGGCACGGTAGACCACGTTGTCGAGGCGGCACTCGAGCAGCTGGAGCAGGTTGTCGCCGGTCTTGCCCTGGCGACGCGCGGCCTCCTCGTAGTAGCGGTGGAACTGCTTCTCGAGGACGCCGTAGGTGAAGCGGGCCTTCTGCTTCTCCTGCAACTGGTTGCGGTACTCGCTCTCCTTGATCCGCGCGCGGCCGTGCTGGCCCGGCGGGTAGGGGCGCTTCTCGAAGGCGGCGTCGCCACCGACGAGGTCGACGCCGAGACGGCGCGACTTCTTGGTCAGAGGTCCGGTGTAACGGGCCATGTCAGTTCTCCTTCAAGTCCTGCGCGCGTCAGACGCGGCGACGCTTCGGCGGGCGGCAGCCGTTGTGCGGGGCGGGGGTCACGTCCTGGATGGTGCCGACCTCGAGGCCGATCGCACCCAGCGAGCGGATCGCCGTCTCGCGGCCCGAACCCGGGCCCTTGACGAAGACGTCGATCTTCTTCATGCCGTGCTCCATCGCCCGACGTCCGGCGGCCTCAGCGGCCATCTGCGCGGCGTACGGGGTGGACTTGCGGGAGCCCTTGAAGCCGACGGTGCCGGCGGAGGCCCACGAGATCACCGCACCGGTGGGGTCGGTGATCGTGACGATGGTGTTGTTGAACGTGCTCTTGATGTGGGCCTCGCCCTGAGCGACGTTCTTCTTCTCCTTGCGGCGCACCTTCTTGGCGGCCGCGCGAGCCTTGGGAGGCATGCATTAACTCCTTGAGAAAGCTGGTCGGTGAGGCAGTGATCGAGCCGGAGGGCTCGAGATCACTTGGCCTTCTTCTTGCCGGCAACCGTGCGCTTCGGGCCCTTGCGGGTACGAGCGTTGGTCTTGGTGCGCTGACCGCGGACCGGGAGGCCCTGGCGGTGACGGCGACCCTGGTAGCTGCCGATCTCGATCTTGCGACGGATGTCGGCCTGGACCTCACGACGGAGGTCACCCTCGATCTTGAAGTTCGCTTCGATCTCGTCGCGGAGCTTGACCAGCTCCTCGTCGCCCAGCTGGTGAACGCGGAGGTCCGGGCTGACGCCGGTGGCCTCCAGCAGCTGCTGGGCGCGGGTACGGCCGATGCCGTAGATGTAGGTGAGAGCGACCTCGATGCGCTTGTCGCGCGGCAGGTCGACTCCGACGAGGCGTGCCATGAGTGGCGTCCCTTTCGATGTGCGGCGGTGTGGTCGTGATGCGTCCGGCTTTTTCGTCACCGGCTCCGGCCATCCGCTCCGGAGGTGTTTCACCGCGGTGGGCGGCGAGTAGCGATCACGTGGTGGATGTGTTCAGTTGTGGCGACCGGACGGGCCGGTCGCGGGCGAGGACCTCAGCCCTGGCGCTGCTTGTGGCGCGGGTTCTCGCAGATCACCATGACGCGGCCGTGGCGACGGATCACCTTGCACTTGTCACAGATCGGCTTGACGCTCGGGTTGACCTTCATGTCAGCCCTTCCTTGCTAGTGGCGGGGCAAGCGAGCCGGCGGCTCACTTGTACCGGTAGACGATCCGTCCGCGCGAGAGGTCGTACGGCGAGAGCTCGACCACGACCCGGTCCTCGGGGAGGATCCGGATGTAGTGCTGGCGCATCTTCCCGCTGATGTGGGCAAGGACCTTGTGGCCGTTGCTCAGCTCCACGCGGAACATCGCGTTCGGGAGGGCCTCGACGACGGCGCCCTCCATCTCGATGACGCCTTCTTTCTTCGCCATGTCTCACAATCTGTTCGGGGACGGGGTTCGGTGCCTGACGGCTACTACCGGCGGTCCGGGAACCTCCGCGCAGGCACGCCTGCTCGGTGGACCTCGTCGAGCACGTGCACCACCGCACGCACCCACGTTGGACCGACACGCCAGTCTAGGCGTGGCCTTGACAGATCGCCCAATCGAGGGCTCACGCGGCAAGCAGGCTCAGCGTCTGCTCGCGCCCGACGGCCCGCTGGGGGTCCTCGCCGCGCAGGGCGCCCGCCACCGGGTGCACCATCACCTCGTCGACGCCGTGCGTGGCGGCGAGCTCGGCGAGCTGGGCGCGGGCGGACTCGGGGTCGCCGATCACCCAGCGGCGGCGCATCGCCTCGAGCAGGCTCGCGTGCGACTCGGGCAGGCCGGCGGCCACGATCGTCTCGGCGTCCTCGACGGTGCGCTGGGCCACCATCGGCGCGCCGGTGCGCAGCCCCAGCATCTGCAGCAGCTGCGGCAGCGCGCGACGCTCGGCCTCCTCGGCCGTGGGGGCGACCGCCACGTTCACGGTGAGCAGGGTGCGCGGCTCCCCCAGCGTGGACGACGCCCGGAACCCGTCGCGGTAGAGCGCCAGCGCCTGCGCGGTGCCCTCACCGGAGAAGTGGTGGGCGAACACGTACGGCAGACCGCGGGCGGCGGCCAGCCGCGCTGAGTAGTCGGAGGAGCCCAGCAGCCAGATCGTCGGGGTCGAGGACGCCGACGGGGTCGCGCGCAGCGGGTGCTCGCCGCCGCGCACTGCGACGGCCACGCCGGCCGGCGACATCATCGCCTCGACCTGCTCGACGTACTCGGGGAAGCGGGAGACGGCGTCGTCGTCCACGCCGCCGGCGCCGTGGCGCAGCGCCCACGAGGTGACGGGGTCGCTGCCCGGGGCGCGGCCGATGCCGAGGTCGATTCGCCCGGGGAAGGCCGCCTCGAGCAGCGCGAACTGCTCGGCCACCACCAGCGGGGCGTGGTTGGGCAGCATGACGCCGCCCGAGCCGAGGCGGATGCGCTCGGTGGCGGCCGCCAGCATGCCGATCAGCACCGGCGGGTTGGTGGCGGCGACGGCCGGCATGTTGTGGTGCTCGGCCACCCAGTAGCGGCGGTAGCCGGCACGGTCGGCCGTGCGGGCCAGCTCGCGGGCCGCGGCGAGGGCGTCGGCGCTGGTCTGGTCGCTGCGGACGGGGACGAGGTCGAGGACCGACAGGGCGGGAAGTTCAGCAGGCATCACCCGGTACAAGGCCGCGTGCGCCTCGAGCATTCCTGCCCCGGCGGCCGCGCCGTCAGCGCCAGTCGGGCCCGGGGGTGTCGTCGACGTCCTCGTTGCCGCCGGCCGCGCCCACACCGGCGTGCTCGGTGTCCTCGCCGCGCGACTTCGCGATGCTCGCCGCCGCGGTGATGATCAGCGTGACGACGATGACGCCGAGGCTGGCCAGCGAGGAGATCTCGGGCACGGCGGTGATGTGCTCGCCGCCGTTGAGGAAGGGCAGCTCGTTCTCGTGCAGGGCGTGCAGCACGAGCTTGACGCCGATGAAGGCCAGGATGAAGGCCAGGCCCAGCGAGAGGTAGACGAGCTTCTGCAGCAGGCCGCCGAGCAGGAAGTAGAGCTGGCGCAGACCCATCAGCGCGAAGACATTGGCCGCGAAGACGAGGTAGGGCTCCTGGGTGATGCCGAAGATCGCCGGGATGGAGTCGAGCGCGAACAGCAGGTCGGTGACGCCGAGAGCCAGGATCACGATGAGCATCGGCGAGACGAAGCGGGTGCCGTTCTCGGTGTACCAGAGCTTGAGGCCGTGGAAGCTCTCGCCGACGTTGAGGCGGCGGCGGGCGAACTTGACCACCGCGTTGTCCTCGGGGTGCTCGTCGTCCTCACCGCTGCGGTAGGAGCGCACGAGGGTGACGGCGGTGTAGACCAGGAACGCACCGAAGAGGTAGAAGACCCAGCTGAAGTTCTCGATGAGGGCGTAGCCCAGCGCGATGAAGATGCCGCGGAAGATGAGGGCGAGGATGATGCCCACCATCAGGGCTTCCTGCTGGTACTTGCGCGGCACGCCCAGCGCGGCCATCAAGATGATGAAGACGAAGAGGTTGTCGATCGAGAGCGAGTACTCGGTCAGCCAGCCGGTGTAGAACTCGATGCCGTAGGTCTGGCCGTGCCGCAGCCAGATGAACGCACCGAACGCGACGGCGCCGCCGATGTAGACGGCCAGGGCGGTGGCGCACTCGCGCAGGGTGGGCTCGTGGGGGTCGCGAGCGATGACCACGACGTCGAAGAGCAGCACCCCCACGGTGACGGCGATCGTGACTGCCCACTCGAGAGTGGTGACATCCATGGGAGGGGGCCTTTCGGGGCGGCGGGAGGTGGTCGGGCCCCGGCAGGCGTCAGGACGACGCGACGCCGTGGGGCGGTTCGAATCCTGTCACACGAGCCATCGTGGCCAACTTCGCGCCGGTCTCGCGCACCTCGGCCTCCGGCACCGAGCCGGCCACGATGCCGGCGCCGGCGAAGAGGCGCAGGTGGTCGTCGTCCACGACGGCGGCGCGGATGGTGACGGCGAACTCGCCGTCGCCGGCGGCGTCGACCCAGCCCACGCAGCCGGCGAACCAGTCGCGCAGGTCGCCCTCGAGCGCGGCGATCGTGGCGCTCGCGGCGGCCGCGGGCACTCCCCCGACGGCCGGGGTCGGGTGCAGCAGCTGGGCCAGGTCGAGCGCGCTCGGCCCGCCCTCGTCGCCGGCGAGGCGGGCGGTGATCGGGGTGGCGAGGTGCCAGACCGTGTCGGTGGCCAGCAGCTCGGGCTGCGCGGGCCACTCGATCTCGACACAGACGGCCTTGAGAGCGTGCACGATCGCCTCCACGACGAAGGCGTGCTCGGCGAGGTCCTTGGCCGAGTCGCGCAGCCGCGCCGCCCCTGCGGCGTCCTCCGCGGCGTCGACCGAGCGCGGGGCGGAGCCGGCCAGCGGCGTGCAGGTGATCTCGCGCCCCTGTCGGCGCACCAGCAGCTCGGGGCTGGCGCCCAGCAGCACCGCACCCGGCTCCTCCAGCTCGCGGACGTCGTGCAGCTCGTCGAGCGGCAGGCTGAACACGTAGCGGCCGGGTCGCGTGGTCAGCAGCCGGTCGATGATCTCGGCCGGCACCATGGCTGGTGTGCTGACGGCGTCGAGGCACCGCCCGAGCACGACCTTGTCGAGGGTGCCGTCGGCGATGAGGTCGAGCGCCCGCTCCACCATGCCGGCGTACTCCTCGGCGGTGGGGAACTCGGTGACCTCGAAGCTGCGCTGCACCTCCTCGTCGCGGTCAGGACGACGCAGCGCCCGCTCGCTGCCCTCGACCACGTGCGCGAGGCCGGGCGCGCCGGCGGCGAACGACAGCGCGCACAGGGCCCGCTCCCCCGGCTCGAGCGAGGCCACGACCTCGCGCGCCCACGTCGGGTCGGAGCCATCGGGCGTGATCAGCGTGGTGCGCACGCGCGAGGCCACGAACGCCTCCTCCCCGGAGGCGAACAGCAGGGGCCGCGCGGCTAGAGCAGCGGGCGTGATCGCTTCACGCGCCATGCCTCAAGGGTAGTCCGGCGTCGTTAGGGCGCAGGTCACGTCGTGGACGACGCCCGGCGTCACGCCGGCGCGCCGCACGGCACGCCGAGCGCGTCGAGTCGAGCGCGGCCGCCGTCGGGAGCGGTGAGCACCCAGGGGCCGTCGTCGGTGAGCGCGACGGTGTGCTCGAAGTGCGCGGCCCAGGTGCCGTCGGCGGTGACCACGGTCCACTCGTCGGGCGCCAGCAGAGTGTGGCGCAGACCGAGCGTGACCATCGGCTCCACCGCCAGCGCCATGCCGGCGCGCAGACGGGCGCCGCGGCGGGCCCGGCCGGTGTTGGGGACGTCGGGGTCCATGTGCAGGGCGGTGCCGATGCCGTGGCCTGTGTAGTCCTCGACGATGCCGTAGGTGCCTGAGCCACGCACCGACGACTCGACGGCGTGGGAGATGTCGCCCACGCGCTGACCGACGATCGCGGCCGCCAGCCCCTGCCAGAGGGCCGCCTCGGTGATCTCGAGCAGCCGCTGGACCTCGGGGCGGATCGCACCGACGGGCACCGTGATCGCGGCGTCGCCGTGCCAGCCGTCGACGATCGCACCGCAGTCGATCGACACGACGTCGCCCTCGACCAGGGTGCGTGCCCCGGGGATGCCGTGGACGACCTCGTCGTTGACCGAGGCGCAGATGCTGGCCGGGAACGGCGGGTCGCCGTAGCCGACGACGGACGGGATCGCGCCGAGGCCACGGATCGTGGCCTCGGCGACCGCGTCGAGATCAGCAGTGCTCACGCCGGGCCGCACGGCACGACGGGTCGCCTCGAGCGCCTCGGCCACGACCAGACCCGCCGCGCGCATGGCGACGATCTGGTCGGGGGTCTTGACCTCGATGCGGCGGTCGAACACCGGTGCCGGGATCAGCTCTGGTCGAGCTCGTCGAGCGCGGCGAAGATCCGCTGCTGGACGTCGGCGATCTCGCCCATGCCGTCGACCTCCACGACGAGCCCGCGCTCGCCGTACACCGCGATCAGCGGCTCGGTCTCCTCGCGGTAGACCTCCTGGCGCCGGCGGATGACCTCCTCGGTGTCGTCGGCGCGACCCTCGGTCTCGGCCCGCTTGAGCAGCCGGCCGACGAGGGCGTCCTGGTCGACGGTGAGCACGAGGACGGCGTCCAGCTTGTGGCCGGTGGCGTCGATCATGCCGTCGAGCTCGGTGACCTGGGCCAGGGTGCGCGGGTAGCCGTCGAGCAGGAACCCGGGCTGGGCGTCCGGCTCGGCGATGCGGTTGCGCACCATGTTGTTGGTGACCTCGTCCGGCACGTACTCGCCGGCGTCCATGTAGCGCTTGGCCTCGACGCCGAGCGGAGTGCCCTGTGCGACGTTGGCGCGGAAGATGTCGCCGGTCGAGATCGCCGGGACGCCGAAGTGGGCGGCGACGGCAGAGGCCTGCGTGCCCTTGCCGGCGCCGGGGGGGCCCATGATGAGAAGCCTCAACGGAGGAATCCTTCGTAGTTGCGCTGCTGCAGCTGGCTCTCGATCTGCTTCACCGTGTCGAGGGCGACACCCACCATGATCAGGATGGAGGTACCGCCGAACGGGAAGTTCTGGTTGGCGTCGATCAGCACGAGCGCGAGGAGTGGGACGAGCGCGATGAGACCCAGGTAGAGCGAGCCCGGCAGCGTGATGCGGGACAGGACGTAGGACAGATAGTCCTGGGTCGGCTTGCCCGCCCGGATCCCGGGGATGAAGCCGCCGTACTTCTTCATGTTGTCCGCCACCTCTTCAGGGTTGAAGGTGATCGAGACGTAGAAGTAGGTGAAGAAGATGATGAGCAGGAAGTAGGCCGCCATGTGCAGCGGGTTGCCCTGGTCGACCAGGTAGTTGTTGACGAACCGGATGATCGGGCTCGGGTCGGGGTTGTTCTGGTTGAACTGCACCACGAGCGCCGGCAGGTACAGCAGCGACGAGGCGACGATGACCGGGATGATGCCCGCCTGGTTGACCTTCAGCGGGATGTAGGTCGAGGAGCCGCCGAACATCTTGCGCCCGACCATGCGACGCGCGTACTGCACCGGGATGCGGCGCTGGGCCTGCTCGATGAAGATGACGGCCGCCATGATCACCAGCCCGACGACGATCACGCCGCCGAAGGTCCACCACCCCTTGGCGATCTTGAGCTGCCACAGCAGCGCCGGGAAGGTGGCGACGACCTGGGTGAAGATCAGGATCGACATGCCGTTGCCGACGCCGCGCTCGGTGATGAGCTCGCCGAGCCACATGATGACGGCCGTGCCGGCGGTCATGGTGACGACCATGACGAGGAAGGTCTGGGTGCCGTTGCTGTGCAGGAGGTCCTGGTCGCAGCCCTGCAGCAGCTGGCCCGAGCGCGCGAGCGCCACGATGCCGGTGGCCTGGAGCAGCGCGAGGCCGAGGGTCAGGTAGCGGGTGTACTGCGTGATCTTGGTCTGCCCCGACTGGCCCTCCTTCTTGAGGGCCTCGAGGCGCGGGATCACCACGACCAGCAGCTGCAGGATGATGCTCGCCGTGATGTACGGCATGATCCCGAGCGCGAAGATCGTGAGCTGCAGCAGCGCGCCGCCGGAGAAGAGGTTGACGAGGCTGTAGAGCCCCGCGTTGCTGCCCTCCTGGGCCGCCTGGAGGCAGCGCTCGACGTTGGCGACGTTGACGCCCGGCGCGGGGATCTGGGACCCGGCGCGGAAGATCACGATGATGCCGACGACGAACAGCAGCTTGCGCCGCAGGTCCGGGGTCCGGAAGGCGTTCACGAACGCGCTGAGCATCCGAAGGTCCTCTTTCTAGTCCTGGCTGCCTGGCGTGGCGTCGGAAGGCGGGGCAGGGAGCACCGCTGGATGACGGCCGAGAAGCCGCGGGAAGCCTAACAGGATCAGGGCCTCTCCCCCGCCGCGCGGGGGCCGTGACCACGACCCGGGGGGACGCAGAAGGGGCACCGACGGCCGGTCGGACCGGCGTCGGCGCCCCTCACTGCGTCATGGGATCTGACTGAGCCTCACAGGACCGTGACGGTCCCGCCGGCCCCCTCGATCTTCTCCTTGGCCGAGGCCGAGAAGGCCTCCGCGCTCACGGCGACCTTGACGGTCAGGTCACCCTGGCCGAGCACCTTGACCGGGTGGCCCTTGCGGACCGCGCCCTTGGCGACCAGCGTCTCCGGGGTGACGTCGCCACCCTCGGGGACCAGCGCGCTGATCTTGTCGAGGTTGACGACCTGGAAGGTCACCTTGAAGGGGTTCTTGAAGCCCTTGAGCTTCGGCAGCCGCATGTGCAGCGGCATCTGGCCACCCTCGAACGCGACCGGGACCTGGTAGCGGGCCTTCGTGCCCTTCGTACCGCGGCCGGCGGTCTTGCCCTTGGAGCCCTCACCTCGACCCACGCGGGTCTTGGCGGTCTTCGCACCCGGTGCCGGGCGCAGGTGGTGCAGCTTGAGCGTCATTGTCACTCGCCTCCGACGACCTCGACCGTCACCAGGTGACGGACGGTCTGGACCATGCCCCGGATCTCGGGACGGTCCTCCTTGATCACGACGTCGCCGATCCGCTTGAGGCCGAGGCTGCGCAGCGTCTCGCGCTGGTTGGCCTTGGCGCCGATCTTCGACTTGGTCTGCTGGACCTTCAGCTGTGCCATCAGACGGTCACCGCCTCGGCGGCGGCCGACTTCGCGGCAGCGCGCTCGGCCTCGCCCTCGGCCTTGGCCTTGAGCAGCGCCGCCGGGGCGACGTCCTCGACCGGGAGACCGCGGCGCGCGGCCACCGACTCCGGCTGCTCGAGCAGCTGGAGCGCGGCGACGGTCGCGTGCACGATGTTGATCTGGTTCGACGAGCCCAGCGACTTGCTGAGGACGTCGTGGATGCCGGCGCACTCGAGCACCGCGCGCACCGGGCCGCCGGCGATCACACCGGTACCGGGGGCGGCGGGGCGCAGGAAGACCACACCGGCGGCCTTCTCACCCTGGACGGGGTGCGGGATCGTGCCCTGGACGCGGGGGACGCGGAAGAAGTTCTTCTTCGCCTCCTCCACACCCTTGGCGATCGCCGCGGGCACCTCCTTGGCCTTGCCGTAGCCGACGCCGACCAGGCCGTCGCCGTCACCGACGATGACGAGGGCGGTGAAGCTGAAGCGACGACCGCCCTTCACGACCTTGGCGACGCGGTTGATCGCGACGACGCGCTCGACGTACTGGTTCTTGTCGGCGCCGCCACGGCCGCCGTCACGACCGCCACGGCCGCCACGGTCGCCGCCCGAACGCTGTCCGCGCTGGGGTCCGCTCATGATTTCTCCTCAGTCCTGTTCGCGTCAGAAGGTCAGGCCGCCCTCGCGGGCGCCGTCCGCCAGGGCCGCGATGCGACCGTGATACTTGTTGCCAGCGCGGTCGAAGACGACCGCCTCCACGCCGTGCTCCTTGGCGCGGGCGGCGACGAGCTCGCCGACCTTCTTGGCCTTGGCCGTCTTGTCGCCGTCGAGGGCGCGCAGGTCGCCTTCGAGCGTCGAGGCCGACACCAGGGTCTTGCCCACGAGGTCGTCGACGACCTGCGCGGTGATGTGCTTGCTCGACCGGGTGACCACCAGGCGCGGACGCTCGGCGGTGCCGGAGATCTTCTTGCGGCCCCGGACCTGGCGGCGCAGCTTGGAGCTGGCGCGCTGGGAGAGGTTCCGCTGGTACTTGAGAGTGATCGCCATGGTCACTTACCAGCCTTTCCGACCTTGCGACGGACGTGCTCGCCGGCGTAGCGAACACCCTTGCCCTTGTACGGCTCGGGCTTGCGGAGCTTGCGGATGTTGGCGGCGACCTCGCCGACCAGCTGCTTGTCGATGCCGACGACACCGAGCTTGGTCGGACCCTCGACGGTGAAGGTGATGCCCTCCGGCGCGTCGAAGATGATCGGGTGCGAGTAGCCGAGCTGGAACTCCAGCTGCGTGGGGCCCTTGGGCAGCACGCGGTAACCGACGCCCACGATCTCGAGCTTCTTCTCGTAGCCCTCGGTGACACCCACGACCATGTTGTTGATCAGGGTGCGGCTGAGGCCGTGGAGCGACTTCGAGACGCGCTCGTCGTCGGGACGCTTGACGTCGAGGACGCCATCGTTCTGCTCGACCGTGATCGGGGGGACGACCGTGTGCGACAGGGTGCCCTTGGGGCCCTTGACGGTGACGGTGGCGCCGTCGATCGAGACGTCGACACCGGCCGGGACCGGGACGGGGAGCTTGCCGATTCGCGACATGTTCTTCTCTCTCCTTCCTAGCGGTTCCGGGTCACCAGACGTAGGCGAGGACTTCCCCACCCACGCCCTTCTGGTTCGCCTGGCGGTCGGTCAGCAGGCCCTGGCTGGTGGAGATGATCGCCACGCCGAGGCCGCCGAGCACCTTGGGCAGGCCCGTGTGCTTGGCGTAGACCCGCAGACCGGGCTTGCTGATGCGGCGCACGCCGGCGATCGAGCGCTCACGGTTGCGGCCGTACTTCAGGGTGATCGTGAGCAGCTTGCCGACGCCGTTCTCGTTGTCGGCCACGCTGAACGAGGTGATGTAGCCCTCCTGCTTGAGGATCTCGGCCACACCCTCCTTCAGCTTGCTGTAGGGCATGGTCACCGCGTCGTGGTACGCCTGGTTGGCGTTGCGCAGACGCGTGAGCATGTCTGCGATCGGGTCAGTCATCGTCATGATGTGTTTCCTTCTGCTGTGGTTTCCACCCGCTCAGCGGCGGGTGGACCTGCAACGGGTTCGGGGTGATCAGCTCACCAAGAGGACTTGGTGACGCCGGGCAGCTCGCCGCGGTGAGCCATCTCGCGCAGGCAGATCCGGCACAGGCCGAACTTGCGGTACACGGCCTTCGGACGGCCGCAGCGCTGGCAGCGCGTGTAGCCACGCACCGCGTACTTCGGCTTGCGAGCAGCCTTGACCTTCAGAGCGGTCTTCGCCATGTCAGTTCTCCTTGAACGGGAAGCCGAGCTGCTTCAGCAGCGCGCGCCCCTGCTCGTCGTTGGTGGCCGTGGTGACGATGGTGATGTCCATGCCCCGCTGACGGTCGACCTTGTCCTGGTCGATCTCGTGGAACATGACCTGCTCGGTCAGGCCGAAGGTGTAGTTGCCGCGGCCGTCGAACTGCTTCGGCGACAGGCCGCGGAAGTCGCGGATGCGGGGCAGGGCCAGCGACAGCAGACGGTCGAGGAACTCCCACATGCGGTCGCCGCGCAGCGTGACGTGCGTGCCGATCGGCATGCCCTCGCGCAGCTTGAACTGCGCGATCGACTTGCGGGCCTTGGTGACGGCCGGCTTCTGGCCGGTGATCGCGGTGAGGTCGCGGATCGCGCCCTCGATCAGCTTGGAGTCGCGAGCGGCCTCGCCGACACCCATGTTGACCACGATCTTCACCAGGCCGGGGACCTGCATGACGTTGGCGATCTCGAACTCGTCACGAAGGGCGGGGAGGATCTCCTCGCGGTACTTCGTCTTGAGACGCGGGGTCACCTTCTCGATGGTGGACTCGCTCATGCTCAGATCTCCTTCCCGGTCTTGCGCGAGATGCGGACGCTGCGGGTGGAGGAGTACTCCGAGCCGTCGGGGCGACGCTTGGTGACCTCGACGCGCTTGTGGCCCACGCGGGTGACGCCGTCACCCTCGACCAGCATCACGTTCGAGACGTGGATGGGGCCCTCGCTGGTGATGATGCCGCCGGTGTTGCCGGCACCGCGGTCGACGACCTTGGTGTGGCGCTTGATCAGGTTGACGCCCTCGACGATGACGCGCTCGTCCTCGCGGATGACCTTGATGACCTTGCCGGTGGCACCCTTGTCGGAGCCGGCGATCACCTTGACGGTGTCGCCCTTCTTGACGTGCAGGTTCGGCTTCTTGCGGACCTGCTCGGACTTCTTACGAGCGGCAGCCATCACAGCACCTCCGGCGCGAGCGAGATGATCTTCATGAACTTCTTCTCCCGCAGCTCACGGCCCACGGGGCCGAAGATGCGGGTGCCGCGGGGCTCGCCGTCGTTCTTGAGGATCACCGCCGCGTTCTCGTCGAAGCGGATGTAGGAACCGTCGGGACGACGGCGCTCCTTGACCGTGCGCACGACGACCGCCTTGACGACGTCGCCCTTCTTCACGTTGCCGCCGGGAATGGCGTCCTGGACGGTGGCGACGATGACGTCGCCGATCCCGGCGTAGCGTCGACCCGAGCCGCCGAGCACACGGATGCAGAGGATCTCCTTGGCACCGGTGTTGTCGGCGACCTTGAGTCGCGACTCCTGCTGAATCATCGATTTCTCCTGGTTGTCGTGCCGGTTCTCGCCTCACCCACTGTGGGCGAGCCTGGCCGAACGGGATTTACTTCGCGCGCTCGAGGATCTCCACCACGCGCCAGCGCTTGGTGGCCGAGAGCGGGCGGGTCTCCATGATGAGGACGCGGTCGCCCACGCCGCACTCGTTCTGCTCGTCGTGAGCCTTGAGGCGGGTGTTGCGACGCATGACCTTGCCGTAGAGGGCGTGCTTGACGCGGTCCTCCACGGAGACGACCACGGTCTTGTCCATCTTGTCGCTGACCACGAGACCCTCGCGGGTCTTGCGGGCGTTGCGCTGGACGGTCTGGTTGGACTCGCTCATCAGTTCTCCTCCTCGGCACCCGGGGCCGTGCGGATGCCGAGCTCGCGCTCGCGCACCACGGTGTAGATCCGGGCGATGTCCTTCTTGACCGTGCGCAGGCGACCGTGGCTCTCGAGCTGGCCGGTCGCGGCCTGGAAGCGCAGGTTGAACAGCTCCTCCTTGGCCTCGCGCAGCTTGGCCTCGAGGTCGACGTCGTTGAGCTCGTCGAGCTCGTGGGCGAGGTTCGCCATCAGAACTCACCGGCCTCTCGGGTGATGAAGCGGCACTTCA